>CALXRG010000047.1 GCA_944390825.1 uncultured Akkermansia sp. | reverse complement strand
TGGAATGGATATGCTTTTCTCTCGCTTTTCCGTTTGATGCTCCTTCCGGCGTGTCGCATTTGATTTTACAATTCACGTACGGAGACGGAGACGTGTTTTGAACTTGCCCTCAACGGGGCATTATGGTATATCGAACCCGGCAGCGGCCGAGCCCTTTATCTGTTTTGAACTTGCCCTCAACGGGGCATTATGGTATACAAGATGAACGTGGCGAACAACCTTCTGATTCGTTTTGAACTTGCCCTCAACGGGGCATTATGGTATATACATCTCCAGTTTCACGCCAACCGGCACATTGTTTTGAACTTGCCCTCAACGGGGCATTATGGTATAAATTACGCTGCGGTGAAAGCTGCGCGGTCCAGTTTTGAACTTGCCCTCAACGGGGCATTATGGTATACAGACGGGGTACATTACGCGTTTTTTGTTGGGTTTTGAACTTGCCCTCAACGGGGCATTATGGTATAGCTCAGAAGGGTACGACGCTGGTGGTGGAAAAGTTTTGAACTTGCCCTCAACGGGGCATTATGGTATACTCCATCTAAGTTAAGGGTGTTGTCTGCAAAGTTTTGAACTTGCCCTCAACGGGGCATTATGGTATAAGCGATCGCTAACAAGGAACGCCGGTCTCTCTGTTTTGAACTTGCCCTCAACGGGGCATTATGGTATAGTCAAAACGGGCACAGACACCGTCATCACCTCGTTTTGAACTTGCCCTCAACGGGGCATTATGGTATAGCGGCAAATGGGAATTCAGCTGCTCCGGCCTCGTTTTGAACTTGCCCTCAACGGGGCATTATGGTATAGGATTTGTTAACCGTTTCGGTCCCTCAGGCAGGTTTTGAACTTGCCCTCAACGGGGCATTATGGTATACAAACACGAACCTGCTTCAACGGAGGCGAGTTGTTTTGAACTTGCCCTCAACGGGGCATTATGGTATACTCCGTCTTCGACCGCGCGCGCGCGCGCGTAAGTTTTGAACTTGCCCTCAACGGGGCATTATGGTATAGGGGGCAGGTGCCTTTGCGCCGTTCTCAGGTGTTTTGAACTTGCCCTCAACGGGGCATTATGGTATAATGGAAGGTGTATTTGGAGCTGCCGGCGGATTGTTTTGAACTTGCCCTCAACGGGGCATTATGGTATACCTGATGGGAAAACATCTGAAGCGGCCGAGCGTTTTGAACTTGCCATCAACGGGGCATTATGGTATATGTCCATGGCGTTGATGGCGCGGGACGCGGCGAGTTTTGAACTTGCCCTCAACGGGGCATTATGGTATAAAAACGCTGGACCCATCGCTTATTGCCGATGCGTTTTGAACTTGCCCTCAACGGGGCATTATGGTATAAGAAAGCTAAAGGCATTGTGTCCAGAATCAAGTTTTGAACTTGCCCTCAACGGGGCATTATGGTATAGTGGTGCCGGCTTTGACGGTGCCGTTGCCGGCGTTTTGAACTTGCCCTCAACGGGGCATTATGGTATACATGGTGACAGAGTCTCTCCAGCGCCTGACCGGTTTTGAACTTGCCCTCAACGGGGCATTATGGTATAGATGACGGCCTGGGGATCAATTCGGCGGATTTGTTTTGAACTTGCCCTCAACGGGGCATTATGGTATATCCGGTGAGGGCGGGCTCATGGCGGAGCAGGCGTTTTGAACTTGCCCTCAACGGGGCATTATGGTATATTGACGGTAGCACACACCCGGTGGACACCAGCGTTTTGAACTTGCCCTCAACGGGGCATTATGGTATACCGTACCTGACCGTCGCTAACATTATTCGCCCGTTTTGAACTTGCCCTCAACGGGGCATTATGGTATAAGCATGCGTACTGTCTGGCTCCGGTGAAATTCGTTTTGAACTTGCCCTCAACGGGGCATTATGGTATATCAATAACCGGTTGTATGTCAGGCATTATCACGTTTTGAACTTGCCCTCAACGGGGCATTATGGTATACTGGGCACGTATTTGTCCAGATAGGATTTCAAGTTTTGAACTTGCCCTCAACGGGGCATTATGGTATACGTGCTAGGGCCTGCCGCAGCCCCGGCACCTGTTTTGAACTTGCCCTCAACGGGGCATTATGGTATATTGATTTGCGCTCACTCGTTATTCATGAGTTTGTTTTGAACTTGCCCTCAACGGGGCATTATGGTATACATGCTGTACCGCCTGCCGGATGGGTCTCTGCGTTTTGAACTTGCCCTCAACGGGGCATTATGGTATACTTAAAAATGCACTTATAGGGGCTGGTGCGTTGTTTTGAACTTGCCCTCAACGGGGCATTATGGTATAGTTCGAGTATGCACTATCAAGACAAGCTCTATGTTTTGAACTTGCCCTCAACGGGGCATTATGGTATACGATGGCACCCAATAAGCTTATTCTAAGCTTATTGGGTGCCTGACTGTTTTCGTAAACCGCTCTTTTGGACAGATTTTTGCTGCTACCAGAAGAGGATGAAGGGTGGGAAGGGTCGCGCGGGAGGTACCACACCTTCGCCCAGGGCTACGACTTGTTGCTCCCAGACGGAGCGTTCCATGGGGATGAGGCGGATATCACCGGTGGGGATGAGGGCAGCGATGCGTTGCATGTGACGGATGACGCGGTCGATTTCATGGTCTTCCCCTTCGAAGAGGTAGAGGCTGAATTGCACCCGCACCCCGCCCAGCGCTTCGAATTCTTTGCGGAGGAGGGTCTGGTGCTTGGTTTCCGGGACGTCATAGGCAAGCATCACGAGCATGGAGCAGAAAGGGGTGGAAGGTGGCGGGGAGGCCGTGGGCAACGGAGCGGGCAAAGGATTCGACGACGAGGCGGATGATGCTGCGCAGGCGGAAGCGCTTACCGCCATAGCTCCAGGTGCTTTCCATCATTTCGGCAAAGCGGCCGGCCATGAGCCTGGTGTCGTGCATTTCATCGACGTAGCGCATGAGGGTGATTTCGACACAGCAGCGAAAGGGTTCGATGAGATCGCAGACGAGGCTGGGGCGGTTGCGCCGCAGGTGGTGGATGAACCCGATGCCGGGCTCGAGCCCGCAGGCGATGCACTGCCACTCGATGGCGTGGTAGAGGAAGGCGTAGCCGTAGTTGAGGGCGACGTTGATGGGTGCCTTGGCGCGGCGTTTTTCTCTGGCGAAGAGATCCTGCGAGGCTGCTTTGAAGTAACTGGCCCAGAAGGTGCGGGCCCAGCGGGCTTCCAGCTGGAGAATGCGGGTGTAGGAGTTCGCCGCGAATTTGGGGAGGGGGGCAATCTCCGGCGTGAGGGAGCGCAGGAGGGCGTGCTGGTTCTGCACTTTGGTGTAGAGCAGGGCTGCCACGTAGAGGTTGCTGCGCTTGGCCGGCATGCTGCAGACGCGGTGCGTGCAGACGGGGTTGACGTAGCGGCAGCGCGGCAGCAGGGAGGTGGTGCTCCATTTGCGGGCTTTTGCATCCCAGCTGGCGAGGATGACCGGGCACTGCTGGGCCAGTTGGCAGAGACTGTGCTGGGACCAGCGCGCCTGGCGGCTGAAGCATTGGAGGGAGCCAAGCACCTGCAAAGCGATGCGATTGTCACCGCTTTGCAGGATGCCGTCGCGCAGGTGCAGCTCAGGCCCTTCCTGATGACTGAGAATCAGGTGATGAATCATGAGGGGGTACGAGCTGTTGAAGCGTTGCCAGATCGGCAGCTTTTTCGGGAAGTCCCAGCATCACGGCTATGCGGGAGACTTTTTGGGGGGCTTCTGGTTTGTAGTTTTTGTGTGTGAGACTGCTGATTTTTATTCGACCAGTTGACATGAGAGCCGACACTTTTCCCCATCCTGTTAGGGTAGGATTCTCTTCGATGGAGGCGAGGGGGGATTTTTGTTTGTTTTGAGCTTTGTCGTTGAGTTTGAATGTTCCCACAAAGATATCGCCCTTGCGGATGGTGCCGACTTTGATGGCGTGGGGCGGCAGGGTGCCGCAGATGAATTGCTTGAGGTCTTTGCATTGGGCCGCGTCGAGTAGCCGGATGAGGTACTCCGGGGCGTTGGCCCGGCCGCGCCAGGGCAGGCCCATGCGTTTGAGACCCGCGAGGGCGCTTTTGACGGGGATGACGCGCGTGTAGTACTGCCAGGCTTTGCCGTTCCATCCGAGCCAGAGTTCCAGTCGGTCGTTGGAGGCGTTCAGGCTGCGCAGTTGGCTGAAGACGTTCTTTTCCGCGAGTTGGGCAGGGGTGTATCGCGGCGCCTTTTTGTTGTCTTTGCCCGGGATGGCTGTCGTGGGGGTGGAGGGCTCTGCGCATGGCTTGGGGGTGATGAGGCCGCTCCAACCCAGGGGGGAGTTGGTGATTTCTCCTTTGCCGGAGGGTTTGTGGATGCTCTTGACAGGGCGCCCGTTTTTCAGTCGGAGGATGATGTCTTTAGCCGGGGATGTTTCTTGTTCGGCTGCTTCTGCGGACTCGAGGAGCCACTGGGTGATGGTGTTGCGGTCAGGGAGCAGCTTGGCGGGGATGCCGGTGGTGAGCAGAGCTTCTTCGACTTGAGCGGCATCGTTGAACTTGCTGGCATTCAGGGGGGCGCGCTGGGTGAGTTTGCCCTCGCGGTTGACGGCCCAGAAGGTGGAGTCTCCGAGGGATTGGGTGTTGCTGTTGCTTCGGCTTGCGATGATGGGGCAGTAAGAGGTGTCGCGAATCAGGGCGTCAAAGTCCGGCAGGGGGAGGCCGGGGATGGTGACAAGACGGCGGTTGCGTTCTTCCTGGATTGATTGGAAGATGCCGCCGTAACGGACGTCGTTGAGGCCGCTGGCGGGGGGAATGCAGGTGAGAACGGCGGCGTCGATGCGGTGGTGGAGGTTGTTGGTGCGGTCTTTCTCATAATCCTTGGGGAGCATGCCGCGGCGGGCGGCCGCAGTGTAGCTGCCGCTGGGGTTGCCAATGCGTTCCCGGATGGCGTCGACATCACTGCTGATGCCCATCCAGACGGCGGCCAGGCGGCGCAGTTCTCGGGCGAGCTGTGCAGTGCGTGTGATGTTGTTGAATTCCGGGAATCTGTGCTCGGCGCTTTTTTGGAAGGTGAAGAGTTTGTGCTTATTTTTGCCCCAGTGGAATGTTTGGATTCGTTTTTTGATTTCATCCCAGGAGCTCCAGCCGGGCAGGCCGGCGGAAGCTGCTTCGTAGGGGGTGAGTTTGCCCATGTCGGTGTTGATCTGACGCGTTGTGAGAACGAGGTTTTCCCGGATGTAGAGGCCGCCGAGCGCATCGGGGAAGAGGTGGGCGAGGTTGAGCTCGGGGGAGAAGGGATCTGTGCCGAGGTTTTGCCCGGTGAAGGGACAGATGGCAGGTGCTGCTCCTTTGGGCTTGCCTCCCTGTTCTTCGAAGAGTTGCATGCGCAGGATGTCGGCGTGTGATGGGTTTTCACGCCCGTACGATTGGATGAATTTCTCTTTCCTTTCGCGATTATCCTTGATTTTTTTCTGGATTTCGGAGGCATGATCGGCGTTGCGGGCGGGATCTTTGACGCATTCGATGATGCAGTAGTCCGGTTTGGTTTTGCCGCCGAGTTTGTCTTTGAGTTCGGTGTCAAAGAGGCGTTGCAGCAGCCCTTGGGTGCTGAAGGGGGTGCTGTGCTGGTCGCGGTGGCGGAGGCGCAGGGTGCCGAGAAGCTCGCGTACTTGCGGGTAGATGCCAGGCTGGCTGTTTTCTATGCGGGCGCGTTTTTCGTAGAGGCCCCATTCTTGCTTGCATGCTTCGAGGGATTCCGGGGCATAGCTCCGCGCGGTGATCATGCGGATGAGAAGTTCTGCTGCGCGGACGGACATGTTGGCGCGTTTGTTGGCTTCTTTGCCGGAAGGTTTGCAGATGTCTTTGAGCTGGTCGAGTTGTTGCGTGTTCCAGGTGCTGGATTTTTTGATCTTGAGCGCAAGGGTTTTCAAGGCGTCGGTCATGACTTTTTTGATGTCGCTCCAGGTGCGGATGGCGGGATCCTGCATGGCTTCGTCCAGGGCTTGGATGACGGTTTCCGGCAGCCGGTTTAGGCCGGGGCTAAACTTGGCGGTTTCGGTTTTTTTGAGTTTGCCGAGTTCAAGTTCGAAGCGGCGCACGGAGAGAAAGTCAAGCATGTGCCAGCGGCGAATGGCCAGCTCGCTGCGGGTGCCGCATTTGTGCGGGGCCAGGGGAAGGCCTGTTTCGTCAGTATGGCCGAGGCTGGTGGCAATGTCGGGATCTGCCAGGTAGGGACATTGCTTGACTTTGCGCTCGAAGTTCGCGCGGGCTTGCGCGGGTGTTTTGCGGTTGTAGTGGAAGATGGCGATTTTTTTGTCGGCTTTGGTGGTACAGTGGTGGAACAGAGTCTCGATGAAGCTGTCGTAATCGTCGATGAGGTGGCGGTGCTTCTCGAGGATTTGTCGCAGGTGGGTTTCCATCAACGAACGTGGGAAATTCCAACCCCGGGCACGGCGGTAGTTGGCTTTGTTGGCTGCGTATTCGAGCAGCAGGGCGTTGATGTCGGGTTTGTTCGGGTCATTGCACCGTTCTGTGACTTTGCGTTCCCATTCATCGAGGTGTTGCTGGGTGATTTCTTTGGTGCCGCAGGTAGAAAATGCGAATGCCATGTTGATGAGTTGATCGCGAATTTCTTCGTTGACGTATTGTGAGTTCAGCCATTTGAGGGCGACTTTTATGTCGGTGCTTTCTCCCCATGGGTAGTTTCCTCTTTCTGTGCACATGGCGTAGTAGTCAAAGCCACGGTGGGAGACGATGGAGCGGATACAGAGGCTGAGGGCTTCCCTGGAGGCGAGTTGTTTGCCCGGAGTGATGGCTCGGGCTCTCAGTTTGTAGGGGTCGCTGTGGCCGTAGATTTCTGCGGGAAGCCATGGGAGGCCATGCTTTTCGAAGAGTAGGCGCAGGCGGCGCAGGCGCAGTTTGCGGTTTTTGCGTGTGTGACGCCAGCCTCGGTTTTGCCGACGATCTGCCAGGGGCCTGGCTTTCGGCAGGTCGACCATGAGGGTCTTGGCATAGATGATTTCGTGGCCGACGCGTATGGCGATGCCGATGCCCTCTATGCCGATGTCGATGCCGAGGACAACGGTGCCGGGGGCAAAGAAGGGGTGTTTATTCCATTTTGCAGTGGTGTCTGCTACTTCAAAATCAGGGTCGTTTGTCATATTTGTTTGATGGAGTTGGTTTGAGTCTACATTTTGCCATATGCCGCCAGATCCAACAAGGGAAAAATGCGATGTGCATTTTTTTTGTGTTATGAGGGTGTTTTTTTCTTGCCAAGTGTCGGGTGGAACGATAGAATGAAGCCACTTCAAAACCAGCACTGAGCGGCAGCCTTGGTTGGCAAGCGTAGAAGAGCGCGCCGTCTCGTACAGTGTGACTTCACACATACCCCTGACTGTTTTATGCGGTCAGGGGTTAACTTTTGGGAAATGGATGAGCTCAGAAATGGTTGGGCTGTTTTTGCCGGAGTTTGAAGGCGCGGTTGGCTGTAATCTGTGCTTGCCATGGGGGGCGGGGCGGTGTAGAATGAGGGGCGTATTCGTAGGTATTGTATGAGCGATTTGTGCGATCAGTTGTTTGAGGAGATTTTGCAGGCGAGGCAGCGTGTGTATGCGGTGGGGGATAGGACTCCGCTGCAGGAGGTGCGTTTGCCGGGGGTGGATGCGGTGGTGTTCGCGAAGCGTGAGGATTTGGGCCCGATTAAGGCGTATAAGTGGCGCGGGGCGTATAATTGTATGGCGAAGTTGAGCCCGGAGCAGCGCGCTGGTGGGGTGGTGGCGGCGAGTGCCGGTAATCACGCGCAGGGTGTGGCGCTGGCGGCGTCCAGGTTGGGGTGCCGGGCGCATATTTTTATGCCGCGTTCGACGCCGGGGGTGAAGCAGGATGCGGTGCGGATGCACGGCGGGGAGCATGTGGAGATTGTGCTGACGGGGGATTCGTATGATGCGGCGTCGGCTGCTGCTCATGAGTTCGCGGAGTCGCAGGGGTTGTGTTTTGTGCACCCGTATGATGATTTGGCGACGATGGGGGGGCAGGGGACGCTGGCGGATGAGGTGGTGATGAGTGGGCAGGGGCCGTTCGATCGGGTGTATTTGCAGATCGGTGGCGGTGGGTTGGCGTCGGGGTGTGCGTGCTGGTTTAAGAAGTTTTGGCCTTCTTGCTGTTGTGTCGGTGTGGAGGGGGTGAATCAGGCGTCGATGAGGTTGGCGGTGGAGTCGGGTGAGCGCCGTTCGTTGCCGTATGTGGATGTGTTTTGTGATGGTACGGCGGTGCGTGTGGCTGGGGAGCATACGTTCCCGTTGTGCCGGGAGTTGCTGGATGAGTTTGTGACGGTGACGAATGATGAGGTGTGCCAGGCGATCCGTTCGCTGTGGAATTCGTTGCGTGTGGTGCCGGAGCCTTCCGGTGCGATGGGGTTGGCGGCGTTGCTCCAGGATTGGGAGCGGGGTAGGATTAGGCCCGGTGAGAGGTGCCTGGTGGTGCTTTCGGGGGCTAATATGGATTTTTCGCAGTTGGGTGTGGTGGCTGCCCGTTCGGGGGTGCGTGATGTGAATCGTAAGATGCGTTATTTGCGCATCCCGATGCGGACGAAGCGGGGTCAGATTTTGAAGTATTTGAGTAGTATCCCGGAGGGGGTGCTGCTGACGGATGTGCAGTTCGGCCGTATGCGCGGTGATATTCAGCACCCGGTGTTCGGGGTGCTGGGGACGGATGAGCAGTTCGCGGAGATTGATCGCCGTTTGGCGGTGCAGGGGTTGAGGGCGGAGGATGTGAGTGAGGATGATGATGTGCGTTTCCGGATGATTTCTTATGACCGGGTGTCGCTGTCTCATCCGACGTTTTTCGTGATTGAGTTCCCGGAGCGTCCGGGGGCGTTTACGGAGTTTATGTCGATGGTGGGTGAGTATGCGAATTTGTGTTATTTCAATTACCAGTATTCGGGTGAGTCGGTCGGCCGCGCGATGGTGGGGTTGGAGTTTGAGAGCCGGGAGGATCGTGATGTGTGCCGGGAGCGTGCGATGCAGTTGATCGGGACGACGATTCAGTCGATTCATGAGTTGTCGGATTCGGTGCGGCACCGTGTGCTGGATTCGATGTCGCCGATGAAGCACTGAGGCGGCGGTGGTTGCGGATGGCGGAGGTTGTATGTTGATTTTGGCTTCTCAGTCGCCCCGGCGCCGGGATTTGCTGGCGCGTGAGGGGGTGGTGTTCCGTGTGGTGGTGCGTGAGGCGCAGGAGATTTGTGATGCGTCGCTGGGGCCGGAGGCGTTGTGCGCTTATAATGCTGGGGCTAAGGCGCTGGCGGTGGCTCGGGAGTTTCCGGAGGATACGGTGGTGGGGGCGGATACGCTGGTGTTTTTGGATGGTCAGCCGCTGGGTAAGCCGGTGGATTTGGAGGATGCGCGCCGGATGCTCCGGTTGCTGCAGGGGCGGACGCATTGTGTGTGTACGGCGGTGGCGGTGGTGCTGCCGGGTGGTGAGCGCCGGGATTTTTGTGAGCGTAGTTTTGTGACGTTCCGCCGGATGGATGAGGTGGCGATTGAGCGGTATTTGGCTGAGGTGTATGTGCTGGATAAGGCTGGTGCGTATGCGATGCAGGAGAGGAGTGAGTTGATTGTGGAGCGTGTGGTGGGGGATGTGGATAATGTGATTGGGTTGCCGGTCCGCAGGTTGTTGCGGGTGCTGAGGGGGGATGCTGTGGAGGGTGAGTGTGGGGTGGTTGGCGGTGCTGAGGTTGGTAGTTGATGGGTTTTGTGGGGTGATGGTTTTTGGGGGACGGGGTGTTGGTTTGGGTGTGTGATGGTGTTTTGGGGCTGGTGGCTTTTTGTCGGGGGTGTTGGTTTTCTTTGGCTTCGCTCGGGGGGGTGGGGTGTTGTTGTGGTGGTGGGGTGTGTGATGTCGCGAGTTGGGGTTGACTTGTGGGTGGTTTTGTGTGACGATGTTGGGGTGAGGATGTTTTACTGTAAAAAATGGAGCTTTGTAGTTATGTTGATGCGTTCTTTTGTCCGTGGGTCGGTGTGTGTGTATTTGCTGGGTGTGTTGGCTGCCGGTTGGTTGGCGGAGGGGGTGATTCCTGCTCCTCAGCGGGTGAGTGAGTGTGTGACGGATGTGGTGCCCCGGGATGTGGAGGGGGCTTATGTGTTGCGTTTGCGGCGGTCGGGTGATGGGGAGCCGGTGTGGTCGGTGCAGGCGCGGAATGAGGCGGGTCGTTTTTATGCGGAGCAGACGCGGTTGCAGTTGCTGCGTGAGTATGGCGATGATTTGCCGGAGGTGCTGGAGGTGGAGGATTTCCCGCGTTTGCCGTGGCGTGGTTTGCATTTGGATGTGTCCCGCCACTGGTTTACGGTGGCGGAGGTGAAGGCGTTGATGGATCGGATGGCTGCGCTGAAGTTGAACCGTTTGCATTTGCATTTGACGGATGGTCCGGGGTGGCGCATGGAGGTGAAGGCTTTCCCGAGGTTGACTTCGGTGGGGGCTTGGCGGCAGAATGTTACGGTGCCGGAGTGGGATTGGCGTCGTATGGTGGTGGGGCGCGGTGATGGGGTTTTGTATGGTGGGTTTTTTACGCAGCAGGATTTGCGTGAGTTGGTGGCGTATGGGCGTGAGCGGCATATTGTGATTGTGCCGGAGGTGGATTTCCCGGGGCATTCTTATGCGGCGATGTTGGCGTACCCGGAGTTGCTGGCGTATGAGGGGTTTAATTTTGATAAGAGTTGTGCTGTTGGCGGGGATGCGTTGGATATTGATAATCCGAAGACGTTGGCTTTTGCTTGTGCGGTGTTTGATGAGGTGCTGCAGGTTTTCCCGGAGGGGACTCCGGTGCATGTGGGCGGGGATGAGGTGCAGGTGTTTTCCCGTGAGAAGCAGCGGGTGTGGATGCAGAGGCTTGTTGATTATTTGCGTTCGCGCGGTCGGGAGGTGATCGCTTGGGATGAGACGGCGATGAATGGGGTGAGGGGGCAGACGGTGATGGTGTGGCATGCTGATCAGCTCGGGAGTTTGGAGCGTTATGAGCAGCCGGTGATTTTGACGCCGACGTCTCATTGCTATTTTGATTTCCGCCAGAGTGAGTCTGAGTCTGAGCCGTTGGCGATGGGCCGTCAGGTGATCCGGTTGCGGGATGTGTTCGATTTTGAGGTGCCTGCTTTTGATCATGTGGTCGGTTTGCAGGGGAATTTGTGGACGGAGTATATCCGCGGATTTGATCATTTGCTTTATATGGCGTTCCCTCGGGCGGCGGCGTTGGCGGAGCGGGCGTGGGGGAGTCCTCGCAGGCCGTTTGAGGTGTTTGTGGCGGATTTACAGGTGCACCCGCAGTTTGTGGCGGAGCCGTTTACGCGTGAGCAGCAGCGCCGGGTGGCGGAGTCGGACCGGACGTTGCAGCCGGAGGAGATGGAGGTGTATGTGCGCCGGCAGCGTGAGGCGCAGCGGTGTGCTGAGTGAGCTGGGCAGGGGGGGCGTTCTGCCTGGGGGCGTTGAGGGCAGGTCCGCAGGTTCTCTGCGCGGCGTTGGGGTGCTGCTCCGTGCGTCGCCCTGTGCGGTGGGTAAGTAAGCACTCAACGAGCTCACCTCCCTGATGGGGGGTGAGCTCGTCGCTTGAGTTGATATCGGGCTTGTGGATAATT
>CALXRG010000046.1 GCA_944390825.1 uncultured Akkermansia sp. | reverse complement strand
CGTGTGCTCGTAGAGTGCAGCGGCGGAGCGCCAGGAAGCGAAAATAGCGGTTTCCACACACTTTGCGCTTGACCCCACACAGTTAGCAGAAGAGCCCGAAAGGGGCTGGTCCCGCTAGGAACCAGCCCCTTTCGCAGGGTGAGTAGTGGGGATCGAACCCACGACAGCCGGAACCACAATCCGGGGCTCTACCACTGAGCTATACTCACCATTGGTGCGCACACATTTTAGCAGATGACGAGATGGTAATCAAGTCCAAAATGAGTTTTTCGTAAAAAAAGAGCTTCTGCCGGTTTCCACGACAGACAACGCTCGCGGAGAGAGGCGGCTTTGCCCGTTGCAAGGAACCAACCATTTGCAGCCCTGCCAAGCCTCAACTCTTTCATGGAGTGTTCTTAGAGTTTATAATCCGAAAGCTTGTTTCCCGAAAGCCTCTTTGGCTTACATTATCTTTGCCTGGGTTCAAGTGCAGTAGTTGCCCAGTACCGTCGTGACGAAACGGACGACTTGCCGAGGGGGGGCACACTCAAGTGATGATTGAACCTGGTGCAGGAGCGACTGACTCCGGTTGACTGCAAAAGCAGCCATGTCAATCCCGTGGATGGTACTTTCCCAGAGGCCATAGTAAGCACCGCTATGTTGCGTTATTTAGCGGTTTTAGAACCCAGAACAAAGAGAGTAATGATGGTTGAATCGTTTGTCATGTCTTAGCCCGATCATTAACCTCAGTTTGAATACAAAGCATTATGCCGGCTGTTCTGTATTTGTGTTTTGTATTTGCATGGGAGCAGGGAATGAATCATAACACAATGTGGAGGGTGATGCAGCGAAAATCTCGATCAGAGAGTCGTCTTTTCCCGTAAAGGAGCTCCAGATTCCTCGGCCCGGTACGCTTTTTCCTTGCATGCAGGGGGAGGAAGGGTTAGAATGACACCATTCCAGAGATATGACTGAGACTTGCCTGACCCACCACGTTTTTCCGGACTGCTTGTGGATTCGCTGTACGAGCCGCGGCAGTTTTGTCAACAGCCCCGCATTGAAATCCGTCGCTGACAAGTATTTGAACGAGGGCGGTAACACCATTGTGGTTGATTTGGAGCTATGCTCGGGAGTTGATTCGACGTTCATGGGAACGTTGGCCGGCCTGGCCCGTCGCTGCGTGGGGGCGGGAGGTTCTCTCCAAGTGGCCTCAGCCACAGAGCGCACCCGCTCGGCGATGGAGAGTTTGGGACTCGATATGCTGCTGGAAATTGACGCCAGCGATGCGTTTTGGCAGTCGGATCAGGAGGCGCGGCGCCGGGTGCTCGCGGAAGACGAGAATAATGCCGTGGGAATGGAGTCCGTACCGATGACCGAGGTAGCACGCACCCGCCACGTCCTGGAGGCTCACAACACGCTCAGGGCTATGAATCACCGCAACGATGTGACCTTTGGCTACGTCTGCGAAACGCTTGAGGAAGACCTCATGCGCCACATGGAGGAGGAGGCCGACAAGTAGGCATTCGCCCAGCGAGGCGTCTCACACCATGAGTGATCGCTCCCACCGCCGATGGGCTGAGGCGTACGCTGCTTTGCTGGAGCAGGTGGGCCGCGCAGCCCTGTGTGTTGCAGCCGAGGGCGATGCAGGGACTGAGGATACTCTGCCCCTTCTGCGGGAAATGGAGTTGCAGAGCTGCTGGCAGGCGGGGTTGCTGGGCAGCGGCGGCGAAACACAGCGTCATGGCCATGTGCGCATTTTGGATTTCGGGACATGGAATCGCAGCTCTGGCCCCGATTTCTTGCGTGCGGAGATTGAATTGGATGGCAGGAGGATACGCGGTGACATCGAGCTGGATCCCCGGGCCCAGGATTGGGAAAATCATGGCCATGGCAGCAATCCTGATTACAACGGGGTGGTACTGCATGTGGTGTTGAACGAGGTGCCCAAGGGCTGGTTTACACGTAATTCCCGGCATGAGGAGATACCGGTGCTGAGCATTGCTCCAGAGGTTTGCCGCCGGGCTCTGGGGTGCCCCGCGCCATTAGCTGCAGCATCACTCGACTTGTGCCGGGAACCGCTTGCGGCATTGTCTCGGGAACATGTGCAGACGCTTTTGCAGGGCGCTGCACTTTACCGCATGCAGAAGAAGCGCCAGCTGTTTCGGCGTAAGAGCGGGATCCTCGGCGAGCGGCAGGCCTGGTACGAGGCGTGGGCCGAGACACTGGGATACAGGGTCAATAAGATCCCGATGCTTATGCTCGCCCGTCGTGCTCCCCTTTGCGAATTGGGGAAAACCCCTGAGGCTGTCTTATTCGGTACCGCCGGTTTCCTTGTACCAGTGCTGCCGGAGAAAGCATCATCCGAGGATCGCCAGTACCACCGTCTGGTATGGGATGCATGGTGGCCACTGAGAGGTCGTTTCTCCCTGGACGGCCCAAGCAGCATACCCTGGAACTATGCCCCGATTCGCCCCCTGAACCATCCACACCGCCGAGTGGCAGCACTGGCCCTGTCCGTGTCCCACTGGCGGAAGTTTGAACCTCTGCTGAGTGCAGAAAGCGCTTCAGGACTCACCAAGCTCCTTACGTCACTACATCATCCCTACTGGAGCCGTCACTGTGCGCTCCCGTCGGTCCCCCTTTCCCGCGATTACGCACTTGTGGGCCGCGATAGGGTACGTGATTTCCTGATCAATCACGTGTATGTGCAAGATGAGTCAGACTCTGCACGAATGACGTATTTGAACCTCCGGGACCGCCAGCCGTCTTCCCGGGTGCAGCGTGTCGCAGCAAAACTCTTCGGCGGTCGGGGTGACCTGGGCGACCTTCTGCAGTTTTGTTATGCTCAACAGGCACTGCTACAGATAGATGCTGATTTTTGCTGCGTCAACAGGTGCGGGGAATGTCTGTTCCCGACTCAGCTACAAGCGTGGAGCTTGTAGCGCATGAGCATATGCCAGGGATGGTGGATTCCGGCGGTTGGTTTTCGAACAGTTTGTCTGAGCCAACGACAGACATCAAGTATCCGGTTGAACCAAATGGTCAAGACGTTGAAAACACCCTGTTGAAACGTCTTCAAGCATGAGCGTTCGAAGACCTCATGTCGCCCATCATGTCGCAAGCCAAATGGGAAAGCAACGCAAAAGAGGCTTACAACATAGCGCCGCCTCGCGATACCGGTCCAGTGCGTTCCGTTCAACACGCCACGCGCTTCCGACGCAGCTCTAAGCTCCCAGAGATTTCTCCGCACAGCGCCGAGCAATCCATTTCCATCCATCCCGGCTCATTGACCTTCCAGTTCTCTGCCCGGATGTCTATTTGCTGTCTCGCTGATTCGACGCTTCTTCCTCGTAGCCAGCTCTTTGTGCGCGGCATCTCCACGCGGAAGCGCTTCAGTATGCGAGCCAGCTGTGACGCGCTGATCTGACTCAATCTTTCCTCCTCCTGCTGACTCAAAATCCGCACATGTTTGCTATAGGATTTATGCCACATGTTCAACGTGCCTTTCAGTCTCCGGGACAGGGCTGGCCGCTCCTCAGCCAGATCGTCCGGATAATCTCTGCATCCTCCGGCGTGTATTTGCTCGGGCGTCCCTGTTGTTCGTGGCGTCCCTTGCCACTCCCATCCCGTTTGCCCGACAGCAGTTTCTGCGCGTATTTGCGTTTGATGCCGGTCTGCTCACAGAAGAAGCTCAGGAAGTGACTCCTCTCTGCTTTTCCTTTTAACCTGACATATTTTTCCCGCGCCTTTTGGATGATTTCGTTACGAGTCATTCCTGTTAAGTTCTTTAGCATATTTCGGCGTACTGACCTTTTGATGCAACCGGAACGGAGTCTTTTGTCTGCTTGTTATTCTCGGAGTGCTGAATGATGAGGCAACACGCACTTTTCTTCTTGCTGATGACCATCAAATATGGTAGAAGAAAACAATCTCGTGCGGAGAGAGGCAGAACCCCAGCTCAAAAAGGCGCTTTTCCCCGGCCGTCGCTGCCTGTCTATTGCACGAGATACAACACACTATGGATTATGAATACCATCTATGCTCATACCCTGGACCAGGCCCCTCCCGAGATGTGGGAACCGCTGTACGGAGAGAACGGGCACGCCGAAAAGGTGGCAACCCTGGCGGAAAAAATCGGCTCGCAATTTGGCGGTACTTTTCTCGAACCCTACACCAAAGTTTTCCGCCTGATGGGGGAGATTCACGACATGGGAAAAGCATCCAATGCTTTCCAGGAGTATATGCACCGCTCATGGGCGGGGAAGGCTGCAGTGAGTGTCGACCATAAAAGTGCGGCCGCCCTTTGGGCCCTCCGGCACGTACACCACCCGTTTCTGGGGATATTGATGGCGTACGCCCTGCTTGGACACCACAGCGGCTTGGGAGTAGGCAGCCATTTTCTGACGGGCAGAGGAGAACCCGGCGGCGAACGATTCCAGCAGCCCATCATTGCAGAAGCCTTAGAGAACGACGCAGCAATGGTGCATCGCGCCGACGTCACGTACCCGAAGCCCCGGCTTCACATGGACTCACCACAGGAACTCCTGTTTGTCCTGCAGCTAAGCCTGCGCATGATGCATTCCTCCCTCGTCGATGCCGATTGGCTCGCAACTGAAGCCTTCTGTGAACCCCAGCGGGCCGAAGAAAGGGCAAGCATTCGCATGAGCAGCATCCCTGAGCTGGACGAGCGACTGGAGACAGCCATGAGCGCTCGGGAAGCGGAATGCTCCGGAGCCATCAACGCCCTGCGCCAGCAAATCCGTCAAGCCTGCCTGGCCGCAGCGAACAAAGCCCCCGGCGTCTTCAAACTCAATGTCCCCACAGGAGGCGGCAAAACACTCTCATCCCTCAGTTTCGCTCTGAAACACGCCAGTCTCCACCGCAAACAACGCATCATCTACGTCATCCCCTACACCAGCATCATCGACCAGACCGCACGCGTCTTCCGCGAGGTTCTGGGAGAAGATAGCGTGCTCGAGCACCACAGCAACCTCGCGGAGGAAAACGACAGCGAAGCCAACAGATTTCTGTCCGAAAACTGGGATGCCCCCCTGATCGTCACCACCAACGTACAATTCTTTGAATCCTTCTTCTCCGCCAAAAACAAACGCTGCCGCAAGCTGCACAATATTGCCAACTCCGTCATCATCTTTGACGAAGCCCAATCCCTGCCCACCGAATACCTCGAACCCTGCCTCGCACTCATGCGCAGCCTTGAGCGCCACTTCGGCTGCACCCTCGTGTTATGCACCGCCACCCAACCCACCCTGGAAACAGATGACCAGTTCAACATCTTCCGCAGCGGCTGGCGGGAAGGGGAAGTGCAAAGTCTGATCGGCGAGGCATTCGAAGCCGAGCTTGCCGTCAAAATGAAACGCGTGCAACTCCGTTTTTTAGGCGCGCAAACAGTGGATTCCCTGCTGGCCCATTACCGCGAAACCGGCGTAGCGTCCGCCCTCTTCATCGTCAACCTGACCCGGCAGGCCCAGCAAATGTTCAACAGCTTCCAGGAAGCAGGCGTCCCCGGGCTCTACCATCTCTCCGCCCGCATGTGTCCCGCCCATCGCCAGCAAGTACTGGATGCCGTCTCCGCCCGTCTGAAAGCAGGAGAACCCACCGTCCTCATCGCCACCCGGGTCATTGAAGCCGGGGTAGACGTCTCCTTCCCCCTCGTGTACCGCGACCGCTGCGGCCTGGACTCCCTCGCCCAATCCGCAGGCCGCTGCAACCGCCATGGTGAGCTCCCCGCGGGACTGGTCTTTGCCTACGAAGCGGCAGAGAAAGAATATGCCATCCCCCCCACCTTTGTTAACCTCCGAGATGCCGCTTATTCCCTGGCCGACCTGCGGCGCCTCAAAAACAGCGAAAACGAGAGCCTGTTTACCGACGACTGCGTGCGTGAGTACTTCCACAGCTACTTTGAACGAAGAGGAAGGGAAGGGGTGGACAAAGCGGACATCATGGCACTGGTGGGCAAACAACCGGCATCCCTCTACAGCTGGGATTTCCCCGAAATGGACGACAGAACACACCTGATCCCACCCGGTCAGCACACGGTGCTGGTACCATACGGCACAGAAGGAGAACAGCTAAGGGAAGAACTGATCAAGCGCGACCGCATGGGACTCCTGCCCACCCGGGAACAGCTCCGGCGCATGCAGCCCCTCTCGCTTTCCGTGTATGAACAGGAGAGAAAAGACCTCAGTCCCCATCTTGAATGCCTGCACCACAAAGCAGGAATCCACATGTTATCAACCACTTCCCTGTATCATGACCAAACAGGCCTGGGGCGCCTGAGCGATTCAGCCCCCCTACTCGCAATATGTTAGCACTGCAATAAAACCACAGAACACCATGTCCTACGGTATATCACTCCACGTATGGGGCGACTACGCCTGCTTCACACGCCCCGAGCTCAAAGCCGAGCGCGTCAGCTACGAAGTCATGACCCCATCCGCAGCACGGGGAATCCTCTCCGCCATCTACTGGAAACCCCAGTTCCGCTGGGTTATCGACCGCATTCACGTGCTCAAACCCATCCGCTTTATTCAAATCATGAGAAATGAATTGAGAGAGAAAATTCCTGCACCCAGACGTGCAAAGGATGGTACCTATTTCTTGTCTAAGGAATGTTTTTTCATAGATGACATCGATAAAGAACCTCTTCGGGTTCAGAGACAGTCTTTGATTTTAAAAGATGTTTCATATGTTATTGATGCTCATGTAGAGATAATAGAACAAGAAAAAGAAGTCAATTCGGTGGCTAAACATTTGGAGGTATTTAAGCGAAGAGCTTCTAAGGGGCAATGCTTTCACCAACCCTGTTTAGGCACACGCGAATTCTATGCGATGTTTGAACTAGTCGATGGTCAGCATTTTATGCCGGTAAGCACATTGCCCGAAGATCAGAGAAACCGGCATCTTGGCATGATGCTTCATGATTTGGTTTATGTTGACGACCCGAAAGGGAAAATTATATGTGCTCATACAGGCAAAAAACAGTCCGTCGTGCCTACCTTTTATATGGCTGATTTAAGAGATGGTGTTTTACATGTACCACCCCATTCTCAAACTTTTGCATAAGCGATGATACTGGAAGAACTATATAAGCTATATAATCGTATGGTACAGGAGGGTGTTCCCGTACCAACTGAAGATAGTTGTGAGAGAAACCTGAGTTTCATCATCAAGCTTTCTATGGATGGGAAGCTTTTAGGCATTGAAGACTACCGTGAGTTAAAACCAAAGAAAAAGGATGCGAAAGAGGACGACCAGAAGTTCTCTTTAGTGCCTCGCAAAGTGCTTTCCCCGGGATCAGAAAAACCTCCTACATCTGGCAGACCTTCCTATCTCTGTGATCGATTAGATTATTTGTTAGGAGTGTGCGCTCCTGGCAGCGATCAGAAAGCGCAAGATTTAGCCCTTGACAATTTTCATGCTACTCTCGATACCTACTTAAAAATCGAAAAAGATGTAAATGATGCTTATTTTTCTGCTGTGTGCCGGTTTTTAGAGGGAGTTCAGCCAGGTAAAGTAAGCGCCTTGAGTCCTGCGGATCAACAGTCTGTTATGAGTCTCCTGTCGGGCGCCTCCAAACCATACGGTTCGTTTGCCATCCTATCATCGGAGAACAGAACGTTTGTATATCTGTTTGAAAGACCTGAATTACAAAAGTGGTGGAGCCAAGGTGGAAAGGAGCTCTGGAGCGGTGAAAACAGATCCAAGCGAACCAAGGACTCGTCGACAGCGTATCTTCCAATGTGTCTTGTCACAGGGGAGAGAACAGAAGCTGCAAAAATTCACGAGCCCAAAATAAAAGGTTTCAATGCTCAAGGAGCACTACTTGTTTCCTTTAATCAAAGCGCATTTGAATCTTACGGACTATCGCAAAGTTTAAATGCTCCGGTCTCTCGGAAAGCCGCATCCGGTTATTGTAATGCGTTAAACTATCTCTTGAGCCATGAAGGGAATTGCCAACGGATCGATGATACCATTGTTGTGTTTTGGTCTGACGCACCTGAAACGCAAAGAAGTGAATTTGAGTTGTCCTTCGCAGGAACCTTTGTGGGAGACTCATACAAAGTTCCTGCTACGGATTCATCATTGATCTCTCGCATTAAAGAGAACCTTGCATCTATCAGCATGGGGAAAATCCCCCAAAGTTTGATTAACAGCGCGACAGATACTCACTTCTATTGCCTTGGACTTACAGGGAAAAGCGCACGTATATCCGTTCGTTTCTTTCTGGAATCTTCGTTTGGCGAGTTAGTGGAAAATATTGTTGCACACAGTCAGGCAACACGTCTCCAAATGGGGAATTCTGAGTCCGTAAAATCAAATTACCTCTCTCCCGGAATGATTTTACGAGAGGCAATACCCAGAAAAAGAGAAGAGCGAAATAAAGCAGCAACTGCTGCGCTCGCACGACAACTTCTCCTCTCCATTTTATTGAAACGCCCTTATCCGGATTCTATCGCCACGGCAATTTTGCGCCGCATCAGGGAAGGAAAGTCTGCGATCACTGGTGTAAGGGTCTCTTTCATCAAGGCTTGGCTTAGCCGAAAAAATCCCGTTCACCCCATTACAATCATGTTAGATAAAACAAATAAAAACATTGGCTACCTGCTGGGGCGTCTTTTTGCAGCCGTACACAAAACGCAAAATGATGCTTTGGGCAAACTGAATAGCTCTGTGTGTGATGCGTATTACGCCAGCGCTTCTTCAACTCCCGGCAGCGTATTTCCTCACCTGATGAAAATGAACAAAGTTCATTTGGCAAAAATTGAAAATCAAGGCTTCCGAACATCGCGAGCTGCGCTTATTGATGAGATCCTTTGGAGTGTGAGAGAGTTCCCGAGGGTATTAAATATGCAGCAGCAGGGGTATTTTGTGTTGGGCTATCACCACCAATGGACAGCTTTCTTCAGCAAAAAAGATGAAATAACCGAAAACCAACAAGACTAAACAATAAAAATATAATAGATATGAACAAAATAGATTTTCTCCTCATATACGACGCTAAGGACGCGAATCCAAATGGAGATCCAGACATGGGCAATATGCCGCGCATAGATCCTGAAACAGGGCAGGGAATTGTAACTGACGTTTGCCTGAAGCGTAAGATCAGGAACTATGTTGAGATGACACGTGGGGAATTGTCTAATTACAAGATCTACGTGAAAGAGAAAGCGATCTTGAACAAATTGCACAAAGGTGCTCACGTCGAAGTTAGAAAGGAAGAAAAGACAGCCAGCGAGAAAGAAAAGGGTAAAGATCCAGTCGAAAGTGCTAAAAAATGGATGTGCAAAACGTACTTTGATGTTCGAACATTCGGAGCGGTCATGTCAACGGGAGGAAAGGACTCCGAAACGGACAGTTCGTCTGAGAAAAAGGAAAAAAAGAATAAGTACAGCTGCGGCCAGGTACGAGGACCTGTCCAAATCTCTTTTTCTCGCTCAGTGGATCCGGTGGTTACCTGTGATTACTCCATAACACGTTGTGCCGTCACAAAACCCGAGGACGCAGAAAAAGAGCGCACCATGGGGCGAAAATTCACTGTTCCTTACGGCCTTTACGTGGCAAAAGGAACCATCAACCCCTTCCTAGCAGAACAACAAACCGAATTCAGTGAAGAAGATCTCCAAGTCCTTATCGAAGCTCTCCAAAACCTCTTCACCTTTGATGCATCCGCCGCACGTCCTGCGGGCTCCATGGCCGTACGCAAGCTCATTCTATTCCATCATGACAGCAAACTGGGAAATGCGCCGGCCCACAAGCTATTTGAGAGTCTGCACATTAAACGAAAAGAAGGGGTGGAAGTACCCCGCAGCTACGACGATTATATTGTCGAACTTGACCCCATGCCGGCAGGAGTACAGGCGGAAGAAATCGACTGCTAGAGCGCAGACTCTGCCAGATGGCTTTTCTCCTGACAGAAGACCAATACGTTTCCCTCTCGGCACTGAGGCACTATGCGATGTGCCCCAGGCGTTGCGCTCTCATTCATACTGACCAGGAATGGGAAGAAAACGTGTTGACCGCTATGGGACGTATTGAACACGAGCGTGTGCACACCGGACCATCATCCGCCAAGGACGGTGTGCACACGGCAAGGGGATTGCCATTAGTAAGCCACCGATGGGGTATCACCGGATTCTCGGACGCTGTGGAGTATGTGCAAACACCCACGGAAACACGCATTATTCCCATTGAATACAAACATGGAAGAAAAGGCAAAGAGAAAGAGCACACAGCAGACTGCATTCAGTTGTGTGCCCAAGTGCTGTGTTTGGAAGAAATGAACCAATGCCGCATCCCGGCAGGGTATCTGTACTACCGTGGCATCCGAAGGCGCATGAAAGTTGCAATGGACGAAACCATCAGAAACCTCACCATCCAAACAATAGAAGCAACCCGCTCGCTCCTCGATTCTGAGGCCCTCCCCCCCGCCAACAAACAGGAGCACTGCGCCGCATGCTCTCTCGTCGACATCTGCCTTCCCACCACCAGAAAGCACAGCGTTGCAGAATACAACAAGCAACAGATAGCCGCAAGCCTCGCCATCTCCTCCGAAGAATGAAGCCACTGCTCAACACTCTCTACGTCACCCGAGACAGCACACGACTCACCAAGGACGGAGAATGCGTTTCCGTTTGGCTGCGCAGCGAGCGCCTGCTTCGCATCCCCCTGCACAACCTGGAATCCATACAAACCTTTGGCTGGAGTATCAGTGCAACACCCGAATTATTGGCGGAATGCGCGCAGCGCGGAATAGCCATCTCGCAATGTAACCCCAATGGACGCCTCCTTTACCGGGTATGCGGCATGAGCAAAGGAAACGTCCTCCTCCGCAGAGCTCAATACCGACTGGCCGACAACGCACCTATGGCGCTGGAAGTATCAAAACTACTCATCACAGCCAAGATCCTGAACGCTCGTGGTGTATTGTTGCGGAGCCGTCGCGATAACGGCAGCTTGCATCCATCTCAGGCCGGAGAACTTGCCCACACCTGTCGGGAGATGGAAACCCTCGTAACGCAGGCCCAACAGGCAGACACCCGAGAGAAGCTGCTTGGGATCGAAGGCAGGGCCGCAGAAAGGTATTTCTGTGCTTTCCCCCACTGTATCCAAAATCAGGAATTCTCCTTCACCTCGCGCAATCGCCGACCTCCCAAAGACCCCATCAACGCGCTGATGTCCTTCGCCTACGCTCTGTTGAGCAACGATTGCCGATCCGCACTTGAAGCTGTTGGTTTGGATGCAGCGGTGGGATTCTTTCATCAGGATCGCCCGGGGAGACCGGGGTTGGCACTCGATCTCATGGAAGAATTGAGAGCCCCCCTGGCGGACCGGCTGGTACTGACCCTTGTGAATCGTCGCCAACTATCACCCGATGATTTTCTGACCGATGAACAAGGGGGAGTTACCCTGTCCGACACTGCCCGAAAGCTCGTGATCCGTCACTGGCAGGAGCGCAAACAGAAACCCATCATGCACCCCTTTCTCAACGAACGAATCAGCATTGGCCTGATCCCCCACGTGCAAGCCCGACTGCTGGCTCAGCATATCCGCAACGCGCTGGATGCCTATCCACCCATGTTCTGGCGCTAACATACTCGCATCAATATGCTCTACCTTATTAGTTACGATGTTTCAACAATAACGCCCGCGGGACAACGGCGCCTGCGTCGCGTGGCGCGCGCATGCGAAAACCACGGAATACGCGTTCAGCAATCCGTTTTTGAATGCTCGATGAGCTCAGAAATATACGTTGCCTTTAAAGCAGAACTAGCAGCCCTGATAAATCCCGAAGAAGACTCGTTACGGATATATCCTCTGGGTTCCAAAGCAAGAGACAAAGTCATTCATATGGGAAGAGAAACCTCCATAGATGTAGAGGCTCCGCTCATTCTCTAAAAGCCGCAAGGCATACTTTCATGGTTCCTTCGCGCGAACCCCAAGTTGTATGAAGAACGGCGAGATGTTCGCGTTCCTCCTATTTCCTTGGTCGTGAGTAAGTTGACAGATTTGATAGCAGGATTTTACCTGAAGATGCATCTTATGCGCGGAGGTTGGCGAACGGATATGTGCTTGCCATTAAGCGTAAATGCATGTACGATAGCGCAGTCGCACCCCCTCGCGGGGTGCGCGAGTTGAAACTGTGCAAAACAGTACTACGAAGCGTGGAAAGAACGTCGCACCCCCTCGCGGGGTGCGCGAGTTGAAACGTATGTAGTCTCGCATCCAATATGCCAAGGCCATGTCGCACCCCCTCGCGGGGTGCGCGAGTTGAAACCTTAGCCTTCTCTTGTCGCACCTTCGCCCTTTCAGTCGCACCCCCTCGCGGGGTGCGCGAGTTGAAACTTTGAGGACAACCTTGAGCTTGCAGAACTTCAGGGTCGCACCCCCTCGCGGGGTGCGCGAGTTGAAACTTGAAGACCACAGTCATGTTCAAGTCTGAGATTCGTCGCACCCCCTCGCCGGAAGCGCGTCGTGAAACACCGGAGTCGGGGCCTAACCGTCCCCACACACAGTAGCACACACACGAGCGAGGAG
>CALXRG010000045.1 GCA_944390825.1 uncultured Akkermansia sp. | reverse complement strand
TCGGTTGTTAGCGTCTTACTCTCGAGGGTGGCGGATTCGCTCAGCAGGGTTTTCTGCGTGCTGCTCTTCATGGTGCCTTCCGCGTTGTTGCGCGTTTGCGTGACGACTTGCCAGATGGTGCCGTCTTCCTGCTGCTCGCAGCTGAGAGCACTGGTGCGGATGCGATTCCCGGTGGCGTCGGCAGGGGCGTCTTCATCCAGCACGAGGGTTTCTTTGCTGATGTTGCCCATGCTGTCGTATTCGTAGACGGTGGCGGCCATGGCGGTTGCGGTGGTGCCGGTGTCCTGATACTGCTTGATGAGCTGCCCTTTGGCGTTGTATTCAGAGCGAGTGAAAATGAGTCCGCTGGTGCTTGCCTTGACGTTCACGACGTTTTGTCCGAAGCCGTTTTTCACGATACGGGCGAGGGTATCGCCGCCCGGCAAAAGAACGATTTGCCTTACATTGCCTGAGTACATGTCATAACTATAGTTAAGCGCGCGCTGCCCGGTACCGCTGAGACTCAAGGGTTGGCCATCTGCGTGGCGGGTCGTGATCAGCGTCGCTCCGGCGGGGGTGGTAACAGTGGTGGTGAGACCGTCGGCGCTGTAGGTGGTGGTGGCGGTGCGACCAAGCTCATCCGTCCGGGAGGTGATGCGCCCGAGCAGGTCATACTGCGTTGTCCTGACGGTGACCATGGCGCCGGTATCCGTGCGCTCGCTCAGGATACGACCGGCTGCGTCGCGGGTGTAGGTGGTGATGGTCTCGGGCGAGATGACGGTTTCCCCGTCGCAGACTTCGGAGCGGATGATTTCCACGAGCTGCCGGGCGGTGTCATAACCATAGCTGATGGTCAGGCCGTTCTCATCTGTTTCGGTGAGAACATCGCCCGTACAGGTCAGGGTGCGTGTGGTGCTGCGACCGTTGCTTCGCAGGGTGCCTACGAGGCGGTTCTTCACATCATACGTGTTGGTGACGCTGGAGAGCTGTGCCCAGGTCTCGCCATCCGGAAGCAGGATGTACTCCTCATGGCGCAGGGTGTTGCCTTCCGCGGAGATGTACTCGACCGTGCGACGGCTCTGGCCGGGAACGGTGGCGCCTGCCACACGCGTTTCGCTCGTCACGCTGTAGAGAGCATTGTACTGGGTGGCGGCGGCGTACTCGTAGTGCGTCTGTACGCCGTTGATGTCCTGTGTCATCTTGGTGCGGGCACGGGCATAGGGGTTTGGGGCGGTGGAAAGCCATGTTTCCTCCACACTGGTCTGCGTGACAGACGAGCCGCTGGCCGTGCTGCTGATCTCCACCCGCTTGATGTGATTGGCCTCCGTGTAGGAGTAAGTATCTGTCCGTGTCGCCACGACGGTGCCGGAGGGATTAACGACGCTTTCTACAATTGTGGCAGGATCTGAACTGTAGGACGATTCATCGTCCCGGTAAGTCACCGAGATCAGCTGCTTCTGCCCGCCGGCCCACGGGGATGTCCTGACAGTAACGCGTCCTTGACGGTCGTAGACGGTTTCATAGACACCGCCGTCCGGCAGAGTACGCTTCACTTCGCGACCGGCCTCGTCATACTCAAAGGTCGTGGTCTGCGCGATGTCCGTATCGTAAGCATCCGTACGCGAGAGGCAAAGCTCGCCGCGCACGGAGGATTCGAATACTTCCGAGGTGCGGGAGGCGACAACGCCGCCACGGGAAAGTGTGGTCACAATGCGGTACGAGGCAGGCGACTCCACGTCGGTGAAGCGTTGGCGGGTTTCGGAGATAAGGTCATCCCCTTCTCCTCGCAAGAGGTTCCAGCCGGCTTCGGTATGCGTCCAAGTGGTGATGTAGTCCGGCATGGTCTCGGGCAGGCTCAGGTCACGCTCTGCGATGGTGATCGACTGGGCCTGGGCGTTACCCGAAACGGTGAAGGTCTTGAAGGGATCGCCCGTGAAGGTGAAGAGCGAGCCTTCCGCCGCCGGAGCGGTCACCTGACTGGGCAGGTAAAGGGAGATGGTGTAGCCGTTGCCGGAGGCTGCCGGTACGATGTCGGCCAGACCGTCCCAGTAGTTCCAGATCTGGCGGATGACGCCTTCCGCATCGCGCAGGATGGAGAGCTTCTCATCGGCAAGGATGGTGGCACCATCCGAGGTGATCATCGCAGCAAACTCGTTGGTCGCCAAGTCGTAGAACAAGGCAGAGTCGTCCGCCGAGGAGATACGCAGATAAGCGGCATTCTCGTCACTGAGGTTGCAGTTCACGGAAGAGGCCTTGCTGATGGCCGTGACGAAGTGCGCCTGCTCAGACGTCTTGCCGGTGGCACCCACGGCGAAGGCGCATGAACCGTCACCGGAAACCATGTAGTTGGTGTAGGAGGCACCGTCAAAGATGCGCAGGATGGTGTTGGCGGCGGCGGTGTCCCCCTGAGGAATGAGCACGGAGGCGAGCGGGTGCTTGAAGGTGATGGCGGCGGGGGTCAGCAGGGAAGCGCTGTAGTCGAACGCCACGATTTCAGGCTGGCCGGAGGACAGATTGCCCATGCCGCGGAAAGTGCCGAAGGTGAAGGCAAAGCGCATGTGGCGGGAGTTGGCTGTGCGCACGACGCCGCTGCCGCCGGAAGAGCTTGTGAAGGGAGCCACAACGATGTTGTCCACGGAGCGGGTGCTCTGCGGCATCGAGCCGCCGCTGGTGCCCGCTGTGCCCTGACATTCCCCGGAGCAGGGGTCGCAGACGACTTCTTCGTTTTTGTCCGGGGTAATGGTGGTTTCTGAAATGGGGCCAATCGAGCCGGTCAACACGGAGACGTTACCGGCAGGATGGTAGTTGATGTTGGAGTGGGACACGCTGACAGGGTAATACCCGGCGGGTACGCTGCTGCCGGTAGCACTGAATGAGTGTGTGGCTCCACTGGGGCTGGTGTAGTTGATACCCGGTGCCGTGATAGATACACTGTCGTCGACGGAACCGGAAGCCGTAACCGTTGAGACGCCATCGTGATAACATTGGCGGTCAATCTGGGGGTGCACATCCGAAGAGCAGGAAGGGTTGTCCTTGTTGTAGCTCAGTGTGATGGAGCTACCACTGCGGGCAAGACTCTGCGTCGCCGTGAAGGTGGGCTTACTGTGATGCGCCACGCTGCATTTGGTGGAGTAGGGTATCGTCATTTTGTCTGTCATGTTATTGATGTTATTTATATATTGCATACGGCACTACATTATGCCGTATTCGGGGGAATGATAAGGCCTGGAGAGAGCCGACACCAAGCAGTAGATTTAGGCAGCAAGTGCTTTCCTGGGGAGAAACGATAATGCTCCCCCCCCGATTTGTGACAGGCAAAAAGCGTCACAAGAATGCGTGTGAAGAATCATCAGGCAAGCGAATTTAGCAGGACGTCGGGGGGGGGGGCTGCGCCAGCAGGCAGTAAAGGCGACTAGCCATTGCCCTGGAGCGGTAGCGGAAGGGTGAGCGCCCGTGG
>CALXRG010000044.1 GCA_944390825.1 uncultured Akkermansia sp. | reverse complement strand
ACCTTGAGGCGCGGCTTGCGTTCCGTTTCCCCTTCCGCTTTCTTCCCTGTCTCTGTTGCTGCCTTGGGCTCCTCTTTCGGCTCTTCAGGCAGCGGCTTTTCCTCCACCGTGACAATCCAGTCGCCTTTTTCTGTCTTCTCGCTGCTGGAGCCAAACAGCATGCGGCGCAGGTACTGGTTTTCTTCTTCCAGTGCAAGAATCCGGTTTTTCATGTGCCGGTTGTCATCACGCAGCATCTGCACCTTATCCTCCTCGGAAAAGGGCAATTCCGCCTGTCTGAAAATCACTGCGCTCACGCGCGCGATTATACACCAAAACCCTTGATTTTTCAAGCAAATTATGCCTCATACCACGCTTTTTTCATGCATTGTTTCAGCTCAATTCCATCCAGCAGAAGACTCAGAGCGGATGGGGTGATTTGCATCCATTTTTCCTCACTGATGGAGGCCGGTTGAGGCCAGGTGAAAGTGCCTTTTTCCAGCCTTTTGCAAAAGAGGCACAGCCCGGTGCCGTCAAACCAGACGGCCTTGAGCAGGCTGTGCCCTTTGTTAATGAAAAAGTAGAAAGCACCCCGGGGCATGGGTTGCTGCATGAGCTGAGCAATGACTCCCTGAAGGCGGAACATGCCGTAGCGCATGTCGATGGGTTCTTTGAGCAGGTAGGCGATGGTGCTATGGGCCAATGTCAACATAGGTCTCTATTTTTGCATGCCTGACTACAATGGTTTTGGTTGAGTGCTTACCAAGCACCCTTACGGCCGTCGGGTGCTGTACCAGTGCCAGCGTGCCTTGAACGGTCGGGGAATACCCGCATGAAGGAGGCGATGCAACGGTGGGTGCAGTGGCACGCTGCTTTAGGGGATGCTTACAGCTCTTTCTTGTGTGACGTATTGTTGGCGCCGACTACGGGGGGTCTCGGGAATGGTCATGCGGATTTGCCCTGTTTGGATCAGGGGAGCCAGATACCGCCGGAGTGCGTATTGTGCTGAGTCGAGACCCAAGTACTGAATGATCTCTTCGCGTGTACGTGGGGTTTGGCAGAAGACCAGCAGTCCCTTCTCATCTGCTATGTTTACCTTGGGCTCCGTGGGTGTACGTTGGTCAGGAACGGTGTCGGGTGTGTGGTACAGCACCACTTTGAAAGATCCATTTGCATTTTCAAATACAGGCTCAGGCAGGGAGTACTGACTCATAGTGCTACGAATGGTGGGAATGCCTGAGTAGCGGTTTTCTGCTTTGCCCAGCGTTTCCATGGCTGTTACGAGGACGGGATTGCGTGTGTCCGGCTGGGTTTTCCCCAGTTGATCGACCGTGAGTCTCCCATACAAACCTCCGGGATTGATGATTTCCATCCGATCTGTGTACATATCCAGTTGGATGGGCATGCCTTCCGTGTGGATGCTGTAGTCTCGGTGGATGAGTGCGTTGAGTATGGCTTCTCGAACGGCCACTATGGGGTATTGAGGAATGTCGATTCTTTCACCGGTTTTTTGATCGATTCGTGTGGCCGTGCGCATGTTGTTGCGCACGAAGTTGAGTGCTTCGGTCAGCATCTCGGGTAGTGTGCCTTCGATTCGCTTGGTGTCGGTAAAACGGTTCCCCATAGGGTCAGTCTGTCCCTTTTCCATGCCGGGCACGCATGTGGCAGCAATGCAGAGTCGGGGATAATAGGCCTGCGGGTACAGCCCAAAGAGCAGAACTGCCGCTAGGGTGATGTGCCCATTCCGCGTGATACCATTGAATTCGTATTGTTGTTCTGTGGTGGTGCGCTCGAGGTTGGGGCGATTTACCTTCATGCGTTGGAGGTATTCATTCAGCAGCTCGTGATTCAGGTATTGGAAGGTGCCCTCTTCGGCCGCGCGGATGTCGTCACGGTATTTTTTGCGGAAGGCTTCGTAGCTGTATACTTCATAATCTGTCATTGGTTTATCGGCATCACCAACCCTCACATAGGAGCCTTTGAGCCGGCCCCTGGCCGTATGAAAACACGGACGTTCCGTCAGATCAATCGGGGGAATCTCCGCTGATACAAACACCATCTCTTCTTCGTGACAGACCGTGAAAACCGGGCGTACCACCGGAGTCATTTGTTCGCATTGTTCCATGATCTTTTGTTGGAGGTCTTGTGCGTCGTAGACACCGACCTTTGCGAAGTTTTGCTGCTCATCCAATCCAAAAAGAAGGACTCCTCCGCTGTCTTGATTGGAAAAGGCGGAGATAGTATCGTACAATTTCTTGGGGCATCCCAGATGGGCGGATTTCACCTCAGTGACTTGTTCTTCACAGTGACGCTGAAGAACGGTTTCAATAAGTTCAAAAAGTTCTCTTTCTGTCATGATGTTATCTTATGCTTATCTAATGTTATAGTGAGATTTGAGAATAAGTCAAGACAAAACATAAGGCGTCTGGAGTTAATATCTTCAGTTTTTGCAAAAAAAATGAAAAAAAGAAGTGCTTTCTTTAGTTGTTGAGAATGCCTTGATTCTTCGGGGAAGCCGGTAGAACTGCCGCTGGTTTGGCTTTGGGTGATGCATTGCGTTTCCGCGGCGAGCAGCACGCACAACAACGTAATTGCCTGAGCACAACAATCAGCAACTTCCACATGCCTTTCAGTTGCACTACAGAGTGCCTGCCACTAAAGAGAGAGAGACAAACAAACCTGAACGTCAGTCATATACGCTTCTTGCTTAGTTCTCAGCATCCACCTCACGGCTCCTCGCCCTTCGGGCAAATGCTGCACATGTGTCCAATCCCCCTACAAGTCTTCGGGGGCTTTGAGTGATGTTGCCTGCGGCTGTCACGGCGCTGCAGGGTGCATGTTTCTCGGGAATGGTCATGCGGATTTGCTCTGTTTGGATGAGGGGGGGCAGATGCCGGCGGAGTGCGTATTGCGCTGAGCCGTGATCCAGGTGTTGGATGATTTTTCGTGTGTACGTGGGTTCGCCAGAGGGCCAGCAGGCCCTTCTCATCTGTTATGACTGGTCCGGGTTTTGTGAGGGGGCTTTGGTGGGGTGTGGTACAGCACCACTTTGAGGGAACCATTGACATTCTCAAATGCAGGCTTAGGCAGGAAATACTGACTCATGGTGCGACGAATGGCGGGAATGCCTGAGTAACGGTTTTCTGATGTTATAGTGAGGAATGTGAATAAGTCAAGGCGAAACATAAGACGTATGGAGTTAATGTCTTGAGTTTTTGCGAAAATACGGCAAAAATGAAGTGTTTTCTTTAGTTATTGTGGGTGCCATGATTTTTCGGGGGAGTTGGTAGCACCGCCGAAGGTTTTGCCTTGGGTGCTGCACCGTCCTCCCGTCCCGGGTCCAGCAGCTCGCACAGAAAGGTATGGGCAAAGGCATAGGGCACGACAATGAGCGTCTTTCACATACCTTGCTGCTGCATGATGGAGACCACCACTAAGAGAAGAGACAAATCAATCAGATCACCGTCATACACGCTTTTTGCTATGTTCGTGGCAGACTTGCTGCGTGCAGTATATGATAGAAAGCAGTCGGCGCTCAAACTGTATCGCTTGCTTGCCCGAAGAAATCCGGTCATCAGGGAGCTTTTCGGACTCTTCCTCATTTGGGTGGCTTCTCAGGGGGAAACTCTTACCTCATGGCGAGGCTCGGCCGCATAGAAAACGCTACTTCCGGGGCCTCCGGTGCGTAACGTGGCAGGAGGAAGAGAGATGGTGATGAGCTTGTTTATATTCAAAAAGCTCATAAATGAAAAAGGCGGAGCAAGTTTTTTTCTGTAAAATTTCTGTCATCGGAGCAAAGCACGCTTGCGAGTCAGGTTAAGCAGCGTTGG
>CALXRG010000043.1 GCA_944390825.1 uncultured Akkermansia sp. | reverse complement strand
CACAGGGAATTCTCCACAGCAACCCCCACGCGTCCAGGATCCACCGCCGGAGTGCTGCCACCATCGCCGGGCTCATCAGCATCACCCGTACCGGGCTCATCCGCATCACCCGTACCGGGCTCATCCGGCTCATCTGTACCGGGCTCATCCGGCTCATCCGGCTCATCAGGGTCAGTATTTTTCCACTCAGCATAGAGCACATACTGGTCATCATCCCCCTCGCCCCAGTGGATACTCCACTCGCCCTGGCTGCCACCCTCATAGGCGACAAGGTTTGTTCCCTCTCCCGTATCGGCTGATACCGAAGCCACCGACACGATCGAAAGATTATCCCCTGACGCCACACCCCCCTTATCCAGCACATGGCTGACATCCAACACCGCGAACGTCAAATCCCCCTTCCACGCCTCACCACTGTAGAACTCTCCCGGCGTCGCCGTCGTGTGATCCGGCACACCCAGCGTAAACGTCGTGCCCATATCCAGCGAATTAGCCGTCACCGTCAGCTTGGCATGCACAAGCTGGTGCGACTTCGTCCCGGCATCACTGAGCGTCGCAATCTTCACTCCGTGCTCAAGCGCATGGTTGAAGTCCACGCTTACGCCCTTCGTCAAATCTACCCGATCAGCGATGATGCGGGCCGTATCATCCATCCGCAGCATGGCATCGTGCCCGGAAAACGAAATATTCTTCGCAATCACTATACCATCCGTTCGGATCGCCAGCGCCCCCTTCTGGACATCCAGCTTGGTATCCTCAGCAAACTGCCAAGCATCCCCATCCGGAGTCTCCGCGATGGACAGCTCCTGCCCCACCACTTCAGCACCATTCTGGTCGGCCTTAACCTCCCGGTACTCATACTTAACATTCAGGCTATCTTCTGTCTCTCCATAGATTGCCCCATTTTCCACAATCATCTCTCCACCGTACAGGAAAGAGTGCGCCAACACCGTTGACCAGCGGGAAAGCAGCAACCGGCGGGCGAATCTCTCATCCGACTCCGCCTCCCACTTCTGCAGATAGGACTCCCCATCATGATCAACCTCACGGTAATACTCACCCGAGAAATGAATCGCCCCCTTGTACTCAGGCGTCTCGCCCCAATACGACAGGTAATTCTCCATCAGCGGCTGATCGCGGGGATCATTCTCATTCAACGGCGCATTATACTGCAACCGCACCATCTGCGTATCGCTATACTTAGTATCCAATTGCACGCGCATCGGATCATAAAAATGCACACTGTGCCCCTCCATCGCCCGGAAATCGCCCAAAGACTTAAGAGAAGACTCCAACCGGTCGGGAGAAGAGTAACCCGTATACAATATCGCCGTCGCCACGTTCTGCATAGGATCAGCACGCTTGGAATTCTCCTCGACCGCGATGGGCTGATTCACTCCGCCTATATTTCCTCGGAATGTCACGTCCCCCAAATCAGCCGACAGCATCACGCGCCCCGGCAGCTTCTGTTCCACCACCAAGACCTCAAGAGCAGCAGACTCCATGCCAGCCCTGTTATCCACAAAATTAAAATCTCCATTCAGATAACTATTAAAATATCCCCCGTGCTGTCCCGGGATATTGCCGATGTGAAGCTTAAGCGTCGCCTTATTGCTAACGTAATTATTGCTGATGGTGATACTGCCATTGCCGTACCACTCAGCATTCACTCGCTCCAGATACATCACACTGCCCTCCGTTTTATCCTCGCGGCGGTCGTAGGCCATCACCGGCCGCCACTCCGGATCAAGAGTCACCTGATTACCGGAAAACGTGACCTCCCCGCAATTGGTGATTCGGAACTCCCGCGCAACAGAAGAGGAATCCGTATACGTCACGCCCCCGTTCAAGTAAATCGTCGATCCACGGTAAGCACTTTTCGTGACATTGTTAACGACAGAAAAGTCATCAACATTTTCCACCAAAACACCATCAGCCGCAAACGCCCCGCTATAATACGCATTTTGCTTCGCATGAAGCGCCTCCAAATCCCCGCCCTCAATAGTCACCTTGCCGACATTAACGAAGTTTATGTAATGAGCCGCGATACTTCCGCCTTTTAACTGAGAGTTCGTGTTATCCCCCTCACCGCCATGCTGATTACCCGAGAACAACACCTCAGCCAAATCAGCAAAAGTCAACTCGATAGGCCTGTCCGTCGAAGCGCCCACAACCGAACAAGTACCAATAGCCCCACCACACGCCGTCTTATCTCTATCCCCCCTTTTATTGTACTGATGCACATTATTGACAAAACTCAATCGGTCATCGCCCTCCTTGCCATCACCGAAAAAGGCAATATGGTGCTCCGCAGCAACCGTTCCTGGATCAATACTGATAGCAGCTCCACCCAAAATCTTATCTGAAGAACTCAAATTCTGGAACTTCACATCCCCTTGAACACGAATCCCCTCTTGGATACTTTTCCCTTCCTCCGGCGTAAAAAGCAAATGCTGCTGCTCCCCGGCTGTTAACGTCATCGTCTCCTCCGGCAGCGCAATAACCTTCCCGGAACTCAGGACAAGCTCACGGCCTTGACTCCCCGTCTGCGGGTCAACTGCAGTCCCGTCCTGAGTCTGCGCCACCCCCTGCGGGACAGCACCCAGTGCTGCCAGCAGAGCCATTATTGTCAACGTCTTTTTCATAAAATCTAGTGTATCGTTAGCATGCTGCGATCACCGCCGGATTTTCGAAGCAACGACAGCCACTTCCCCGCTCTGCGGAACACGCTTCGCGCGTGTGCCACACGGGTCCGCTGGGAGAGCTTTCGGAAAATGGTATTGCATGGGAGGCGTCTCGAAGCATCGACCTTATAACACATATCACACGCTGTTGTCACGCAAAAAGTCAAAAAAAAAAAAAAATAGGATTTAATAAATAATTACGCAAGGCGTTTACGTTATATCGGTTAAAAGATGCTGTAAGTTTGAAGCAAAAGGGACTCAGCGCTCCTGAAAACAGTTTTTTTCATCGATGGCACCAGCCCCTCCTGCTGAAGAGTCACGATGCAGTTGCTCGGAAGCAGCCGCCACCCCCGGCAGGCAACCATCGCGTTGTCTTTTCCCCGGCCCCAAACAACGCTTTTGTTGCCTGCAAAAAGGCGAAACACCGCACAGCAAAGCCCGCTTGCAGGCTAAACTGCAAACGGGCTGAAAAGCCGGTTATCAAGGACATCTGTCGTGCCAGGGCGCTCCGTCTCCAGGGCGGAGCGCCCCCGGCCCCCATCAGAAGGCCACGCTCACACCGGCATTCACATTGTGGTAGGCTGCCGTCTCCCGGTACTCGAAGCTGTACC
>CALXRG010000042.1 GCA_944390825.1 uncultured Akkermansia sp. | reverse complement strand
GCTCCGCCCAAGGCGGCGACGTCAGCAGCAACTCCATCACCATCGAACAGAATGCCCAGGTACGGGGTGACATCGTAGGCGGTGAGGTTCAATCCGGCTCTGGCTCCGCCTCGCTGAACACACTTCTCGTCAGCAACAGCACCGTTGAAGGCAACGTGTACGGCGGTCGCTCCGCCCAAGGCGGCGACGTCGGCAGCAACTCCATCACCATCGAACAGAACGCCCAGGTACAGGGTGACATCGTAGGCGGTGAGGTTCAATCCGGTTCTGGCTCCGCCTCGCAGAACACACTTCTCGTCAACAGCGGCACGGTTGAAGGCAACGTGTACGGCGGTCGCTCCGCCCAAGGCGGCGACGTCGGCAGCAACTCCATCACCATCGAACAGAACGCCCAGGTACAGGGTGACATCGTAGGCGGTGAGGTTCAATCCGGTTCTGGCTCCGCCTCGCAGAACACACTTCTCGTCAACAGCGGCACGGTTGAAGGCAACGTGTACGGCGGTCGCTCCGCCCAAGGCGGCGACGTCGGCAGCAACTCCATCACCATCGAGCAGAATGCCCAGGTACGGGGTGACATCGTAGGCGGTGAGATTCAATCCGGTTCTGGCTCCGCCTCGCAGAACGTCGTTATTGTCAGCAACAGCAAGGTTGAAGGCAGCGTTTGCGGCGGTCGCGCTGCGGGAGGTGGCGAGGCCAGCAACAACACCATTGCCATTGTCGGAGGAAGTCAGGTGCAAGGCAGTCTGACGGGTGGCGAAATCGGATCTGGGGAGGCCTCTCACAATACTATTGTGGTGAACAACGGCAGCGTTCATGGCGATATCTGCGGCGGTCGCGCTGCGGCGGGCGGCAGTGCCACCGGCAACAGCATCATCCTCGGTCAGCAGGCGCGTCTTTCCCCCACCATCAGTCTGTTCGGAGGAGTCGTGGGCTCAGAAGCAGTCACCCCGTCGGGCAGTGGCAACACACTCTTTGTCGACGACTGGCAAGGCACCGTTGAGCGTGCCGCAGGCTTCGCGAACCTGCACTTTGTCCTGCCGGCGCCGGGCACGGTGGAGGCCGACATTCCCATGCTGACAGTCAGTGCCGCACAAACAAACGATTTCAACGGCACGACAGTCACGGCCCAACTGCCGGAAATCATCACCGGCGGGCGCGCATATCTGGGTGAAACGTTTGAACTGGTGCACGACAACTCCGGGGCTATCGCCAAGGCAAATGCCGGCAGCCTGGTGAGCTTGCAGCAGGGGTACTCCACCCTATATGATGGGGTAATTCTGCAGGATGACACCTCTGTTTACATTCGCATCGATGACAGCCGGCCCAATCCCAATGCTGGAGCGCTGACCGAAGCCCGCATTGGCACAGCGGCTCTCCTCAACCAAGGTGGCGACCTGCTGGCGGGTACGGTCCTGTTTACGGCAGACACGGCCGCTCGGGAGACCAGGGGGTGGGCGGTTTTTGCCACGATGTACGGCGGAGCAACTGATCTGACGACGGAGAGCGACATCACTACTCGGGGCATGTCGCTTGTCACCGGGCTCGCACACCGGCGCGAATCAACGCGGACGAATGTACTGGTCGGAGCATTTTTCGAAATGGGTTTTGCTAATCTGAGCACAGACCGCGCGATTGAGAATACGACGATTTCCGGGTCTGGCGATGCCGACTATTCTGGCGGCGGCCTGTTTGCACGGGTGGGCATCACGCATGGGCTGATGCGCGGGCTGTATGTGGAAGCAAGCGGTCGGGTCGGTGAAGCCTCGACCTCCTGGCACAGTGCCAATCTACTGGACAATCTCGACCGGCCGGCCGCCTATGATCTCGCCATGCCCTACTGCGGCGGTCACGTTGGTCTGGGCTATGCGCTGCCAATCAATGAAAAATGGGCGGCCGACTTCTTCAGCAAGTATCTCTTTCTGTACCAGGACGGCTGCGACACGACTATCAACGGCGAGAAATTCCGCTTCGACTCCGTGAACTCCGCACGCCTGCGCTGCGGGGCACGCGTCACCGGCAGAGTGCTCCCGACAGCTTCCGTCTATCTGGGGGCGGCCTGGGAGCATGAGTTCAGGGGCAAAGCGGACGCCACCTCCCTGAGCAGCAGCATAGCCATCCCCTCCACAAGCATGCAAGGTGACAGCGCCGTTTTTGAACTGGGGATGCGCGTCCAGCCGAAGTCGGTGCCCGTCCAGTTTGATTGTGCCATCGAAGGCGCGGCCGGCACCCGCGAAAGCATCGGAGGAAGGGTACAGGTCATGGTTGAATTCTGACAGCCCCTCTTTTCCCCTGTTGCAGGAATGCGCGGGCAGGGAACTGACCCCCTGTCCGCATCATATGCGCCTCTCTACCCGCGTGGACAGAATCTCATCCCAAGTTTCCCGTCGCAGCTCCCTTCCCTGACTTCAGCGAAGCCTCTGGCTTTCTCGAAACATCCCGGAGAGAAACAACCTAAAGAACGTCACATCAGTTCGTTTAAGCTAACTCCAAAAACTTCAGCTCCACACCTGGGCATCATGAGCCCTCAGCCCGGCTTTTCTGGAAGAAGCGTACACTTTAGGCTTGAAAAATGCGTCATATGGTAGTTTAATGACGGAGCACCCATGTGGCCTGAGGTGGCCGCGGATCCCATAGCATATGAACACGACAAAATTTGTACAAGTGCCTGATGCAGCAACGGCTGCGATGGAATACCTCAAGAATGATGCGGATGACCACGGCGAGCTGGTGACCCTGAATATGGGGCCCTCGCACCCCGCGACCCACGGCGTGCTGCGCCTGAAACTGGTGATTGATGGTGAGGAGATTGTATCGTGCGATCCCGTGATCGGCTACCTGCACCGCGGCATGGAAAAGATGGCGGAGAACTGCCACTACAACCAGTACGTGGCGTACACCGACCGCTTCGATTACCTGGCACCGATGAGCAACAACATCGCCTACGCCTGCGCCGTCGAAAAACTGCTGGGCTGGGAGCTGCCGGAGCGAGGCAAAGCCATCCGCGTCCTGTGCAGCGAGCTCTCGCGCATCTCCTCCTACTTCCTGGGTGTCGGCGTGTATGCGATGGACACCGGCGCCATGACCGCGTTCCTCTACTGCTACGAGGAAAAGGAACGCGTGCACAACCTCTACGAGCTCATCTGCGGCGCCCGCTTCACCTCAAGCTACACCCGCATCGGCGGCATGACCCGCGACCTGCCGGCCGGCATTGAAAAACCGGTACTTGAATTCTGCGACAGCGCCGAAAAGACCGTGGAAGAACTCCGCAAACTCCTGCTGCACAACAAAGTCTTCATCGACCGTCTCGTCGGCGTCGGCGTCATCACACGCGAAATGGCCCTTCAGAACGGCATGACCGGCCCGAACCTGCGTGCGAGCGGCGTCGCCCGTGACCTGCGCAAGACCAATCCCTACCTTGGCTACGAAAACTACGACTTTGACGTCCCCGTTGCACAGGAAGGCGACTGCTACGCCCGCTTCCAGCTGCGTCTCGAGGAGATTCTGCAGTCCGTCCGCATCATTCGCCAGGTAATTGCCAAAATGCCCAAGGGCCCGATCTGGGTACAGCAGGACAAAGGCATCCTGCCCCGCAAAGAGGACGCCCTCCAGGGCATCGAAGAGCTTATCCGCCAATTCATGGTAAGCACCGAATGCGTGAACGCCCCGGCGGGCCAGGTCTTCTTCGCGGCAGAAAACCCGAAAGGCGAGCTCGGCTTCTTCCTTGACTCCAAAGGCGGCGGCATTGCGAACCGACTCAAGATGCGCAGCCCCTCCTACTGCACCCTCTCCATCCTGCCGGAGCTCCTGCCCGGCCACCTTGTCAGCGATATTGGTGCCATTCTGGGCTCCTTTGACTTCGTGCAGGGCGAGTGCGACCGCTAAACCTAACCCCACTTTCCACCATGTCCGATACACCCAATGCCATAGAAGCCCTCACGGCTCACAAGCCCTCGCCCGGCGAGAAGTTCTTTCCGAAGTTTGAGGTGACGCCTGAGCTTGTCGCAGAAGCCGCCGCGCTGGTCGATCAGTACCCGGAAGGCAAGGAGCAGTCAGCGGTTCTGCCGATCATCCACATGATTCAGGAGAAGTTCGGCTACATCTGCCCGGAATCCCTGCCCTGGATTGCAGAGATGTGCAAGAGCACGCCCATTCACGTCGCAGGCATCGTCACCTTCTATCCCGGCATCCACACCATGTGCCCGGGTAAGTACCACTTCCGGGTCTGCCGCACCATTGCATGCTCGCTCTCTGGCGGAGAGGAACTCATCCCCTACATCTGCAGCAAGATCGGGGTGGATCCTGCCACCATCACAGATGAAGAGCCCATGGCAGTCAGTGCGGATGGCATGTGGAGCATCGAGCCGGTGGAGTGCCTGGCCAACTGCGGCTTTGGACCGAACCTGATGCTCAACGAAAAGCTCTACTCTCAGGTGACGCGCAAGAAGATCGACGAGATCATCGCCGAATACAAGAACAAATAACCCTTCGATTGTACCATGAGCGAGATCAAATACCTTCCCGGCAAAGAACCGCATCCGCGCGAGACGCGCCGCATCTTCCGCAACATCGACCGAGTGGGCTACAACCCCTCCATCGCCTGCTTCATCAAAGACGGCGGCTATGAAACCCTCAAAAAAGCCATCGCCATGGAGCCCGCCGACATCATCGGTGAGGTGAAGAAAAGCGGTCTTCGCGGCCGCGGTGGCGCAGGCTTCCCCACAGGAGTCAAGTGGACCTTCATCCCCAAGGGCAACACCAAACCCGTCTACCTCGTCTGCAACTGCGACGAATCCGAACCCGGCACCTTCAAAGATCGTTTTATCGTGCACCAGGATCCGCACCAGCTTATCGAGGGCATGATCATCGCCTGCTACGCCGTACAGGCGCATTTTGCGGTCATCTACATGCGCGAAGAATTCCCGGAAGCCGCCCACATCATGAAGAAAGCCCTCCAGGAAGCAGAAGAGCACAACTTCCTCGGCAAAAACATCCTGGGCAGTGGCTTCGACCTCAAAATCGTCCTGCACCGCGGAGCCGGCGCCTACATCTGCGGCGAGGAAACCGGCCTGATCAACTCGATCGAAGGCATGCGTCCCTACCCGCGCATCAAGCCGCCGTTCTTCCCGGCAGCCATTGGCCTGTACGGCTGCCCCACCATCGTCAACAACGTCGAATCCCTCTGCCAGGTTCGCCAGGTCCTGATGCGCGGCGGTGAAGCCTACGCTGCGGAGGGCGCCCAGCGCTCCCCCGGTACGCGCATCATCGGCGTGTCAGGCGACGTGAAACGCCCGGGCTACTACGAGATCATCTCCGGCTCCCTCACCTACGGCGAGCTGCTCTACGACATCTGCGGCGGCCCGAAACGCGGCCGCACCTTCAAAGCCATCATCCCCGGCGGCGCCTCCGCCAAAGTCATGAGGTGCGACGAGAAACTCACCGGCCGCAACCCGGATGGCACCGTCCGCGAGATGTCCATCTTTGACGTCCCGATGGATCTCGACTCCATCGCCCAGCACGGTTCGATGAGCGGCTCCGGTGGCGTCATCGTCATGGACGACTCCCGCAGCATGCCCAAGGTACTCAACAACCTCAACCGCTTCTTTGCCTGGGAATCCTGCGGTCAGTGCTCACCCTGCCGCGAAGGCAACCCCTGGATGCTCAAGCTTTCCACCCGCATCATCAACGGTCAGGCCTCCCCGGAGGACGTTGATCTGCTGAAGTCCGTCGCAGACAACATCTGCGGCCGGACCGTCTGTGCCTTTGGCGAAGCCTGCTCGTGGCCGACCCAGGCATTCACCACCAAGTTCCGCGAGGAATTCCTCGCCCTCACCAAACCCATCAACGCGCAGAAGGCCCACAACCCCGAGACAGCCGAGGCCCGCAAGTTCCTGACCCGCGAAGACTAACCCTTCCCTAGACGAAGACTAACCTTTTCCTAGAATGAGCACACAACCCGTAACGCTGCCGAAGGACGAAGCCGCTGCCGAAGGCAAAGTCAACGTCCAGATCAACGGCAAATGGTACCGCTTCCCCAAAGGAACGCGCATAGCCGACGCCTGCAACTCCGTTGGCGCCCACGTACCCTGCTTCTGCTATCACCCCAAACTTTCCGTAGCAGGCTCCTGCCGCATGTGCCTCGTCGAGCAGGGCATGCCGCCCCGCCTGGCCCCCGGCGCCACGCCGACCTACGGAGCAGACGGCTACCAGCCCATCCAATGGATGCCGCGCGCCGTCATTGCCTGCGCCAACACCGTCGCGGAGAACATGGGCATCCGCACCACCAGCAAACTCACCTCCGAAGCCCGCCGCGGCGTCCTGGAATTCCTGCTGACCAACCACCCGCTGGACTGCCCGATCTGCGACCAGGCCGGCGAATGCAAACTGCAGGAATATACCACCGACTACGGCAGCGGCACCCACCGCTTCACCGAAGCCAAAATCAAAAAAGGCAAAAACATCCCCATCGGGCCGCGAGTCAACCTCGACCAGGAACGCTGCGTCCTCTGCCGCCGCTGCGTCCGATTCATGAAAGAAATCGTCGGCGAGGAAGTACTGGGCGTCGTCGGACGCGGAGCGCACAACGCCATTTCATGCTATCCGGGCAAAGAACTGGACAGCAACTACTCGATGAACGTCGTCGATATCTGCCCCGTCGGAGCCATGACCAGCAAAGACTTCCGCTTCCAGATGCGCGTCTGGTTCCTCAAGAGCACACCGACCATCGACGTCAACTGCGGCACCGGAACCAACATCAACATCTGGACGCGCGAGCAGAAAGTCTACCGCATCACACCGCGCCAGAACGACGAAGTCAACAGCTGCTGGATGCCGGACAGCCACCGCCTCAACTACAAATACATCAACGCCCCCGAGCGCCTCACCACCCCGATGATCAAGACGGATGCCGGCGCCCCGCTGCGCCCCTCCACCTGGGACGCCACACTGAACCTCGTCGTTGAGCAGCTGCACAAATGCGCCCCGGCCGAAGTCGCCATCATCGTCTCAGCCCGCCTGACCAACGAAGAACTCTACATGGCCCGGGCCCTGGCCCGCCAGCTGGGCGTCACCAAGTTTGACATCGTCCCACGCACCGGCGAATCGGACAACATGCTCATCTCCGCCGACCGCAACCCGAACACCACCGGCGCCAAACTCATCCTCGGCAAGACCGGCACCGGCCTCAACACCATCCGCCGCGGCGTCAAGAACGGCAGCATCCGCTCCCTGATCGTCCTCGGAGAAGACGTCACCGCCGAAGCCGGCATCCCCGAACAGGATCTGGCCGAACTCGACTACCTGCTGGTGATGGATCACAGCGAAACCCCCACCACCAAAGCCGCAGACGTCGTCCTGCCCGGTGTCACCTTTGCCGAGAAATACGGCACCATGGTCAACGTCGCCGGCCGCATCCAGCGGCTCAACAAAGCCATCGAGCCCGTCGGCGACTCCCGCCCGGACTGGGACATCCTGCGCGACATCACGCAGCGTCTCGGCTGCGACTGCCCGCGCGTCATCGCCTGCCCGAGCCCCATGATCATCCTCGAAGAAATCGCCGCCGAATTTGCACCCTTTGAAGGCATCAACTGGGGCAACATCGGCAACGAAGGCAAAGTCATCACCGACACCGGCGTGACCATCCCCCTGATCGAACGCGAAAAAGCCAAGAAGTAACCCCCGACACACAGACCCATGATCGACATCATTTGCAACTTCTGGAACGACCTGATGAGCAACGAGATCTGGTTTTACCTGATCACCACACTGGCCAAGCTGGTGCTCATGTTCGCCGTGATTCTCGCCTTCGTGGTACTTTCCGTTTGGATTGAACGCCGAGTCGCCGGCTGGATCCAGGATCGCCCCGGCCCCAACCGGGCCGGCATCCCCCTGTTCCTCCTCCAGCGATTTGGCAGCAAAGAAAAGCAACCGCTCAAAAACGTGCTGCACTTCTTCGGCATTCCGGAGACCTCCTGGATCGCCAAGCTCTGCACCTGGCTGCGGCTCGACCGCGAAATCCCCACCTTCGGCCTCATGCAACCCTGCCTGGACGGCGGCAAGCTCTTCCTCAAGCAAGAGCTCACCCCCAGCTACGTGCGCCGCGCCTACTTCATCGCAGCGCCCATGCTCGTCCTGGGCCCGCCCCTGGTCTCTGCAGCCGTCATCCCCTTCGCCTCTGGGGTTGACACCATCTACGGGCACATCTCCATGTGCGTGGCCAACATCGGCATCGGCCCGCTGTGGATCTTCGCCATCTCCGGACTCTCCGTCTACGGCCTGACCCTCGCCGGCTGGTCCTCCAACTCGAAATACCCCTTCCTCGGCGGCCTGCGCGCCACCGCGCAACTCATCTCCTACGAAGTCGCCATGGGGCTCTCCGTCATCCCGCTGCTCATGATGTTCGGCACCCTCAACATGCAAAACATCGTCCAATTCCAAGCCGATAACGGCTGGACCCTCCTCCCCTTCTGGGGCGAAGGCCTCACCCTGGAGCGCTGGATCCTGCTCGTCCCCATGCTCATCAGCTTCATCGTCTTCGTCACCTGCGTCTTCGCTGAAGCCAACCGCACCCCCTTCGACATGGCCGAGTGCGAAACCGACCTCGTCGGCGGCTACCACACCGAATACTCCTCGATGAAGTTCGCCTCCTTCTTCATGGGCGAATACGCCGCCATGGTCATCGGCTCCGCGCTCGTCGTCACCCTCTTCCTCGGCGGCTGGTCCATCGGCTTCGGGGCGGACGCCTGGCTTGCCTCCGTAAGCGACTGGCTGGCCGTCCTCTGCCAGTTCATCGTCTTCCTCATCAAACTCGTCGCCTTCATCTTCTTCTTCGTGTGGGTGCGCTGGACCCTGCCCCGCTTCCGCTGGGACCAGGTCATGCGCCTCGGCTGGCTCGTATTCTTTGAAATCACCGTCGCCAACATCTTCCTGACCGCGGCCATCATGTACTTCACCAAGTAACCTACCCCTCCAACATGTCCTACATTCCGATTAAACGGCCCAAGTTCACCCTGCTGGACAAAATCTACGTCGTCGAACTGGTCAAAGGCCTCTGGATCACCCTCAAGCACCTTGCGCTCTCCGTGGCCGGCAAGAGCCGCAACAAAAAAGCCTTCAACGGCAAAGGCGTCGGCGTCTGCATGCCCTTCCCCGAGCAGCGCTGGGATGCCCACCTGCCCGAATACTACCGGGGAGCGCCCACCCTCGTCCGCGGAGAAGACGGCCGCGAGCGCTGCGTCTCCTGCCAGCTCTGCGAGTTCATCTGCCCCGCCCGCGCCATCAGGATCACCCCCGGCGCCGTCGCCGCAGACGCCAGCTGCCAGAAACAGGAAAAAGCCCCCGCCGAGTTCGAAATCGACATGCTGCGCTGCATCTACTGCGGCATGTGCCAGGAAGTCTGCCCCGAGCAAGCCATCTTCCTCTCCAAGGAATACCTCATCACCCTGACCGACCGCAAAGACGCCATCCGCAACAAAGAAACCCTGTACCGACTGGGCGGCACCCGCAAAGGCCTCGTCAACAAGTGGAACCAATACAAATAAAACACCGTCATGGAACTCTCGATCTGTCAACTCCTGTTCTACATCCTCGCCGCACTGGCCATCCTCTGCGCCTTTGCCGTCGTCAGCTTCCGCAACCCCGTGAGCTCCGCCATGGGGATGGCCCTCTGCTTCGCCCTCACAGCAGCCATCCTGTTCGGCATGGGCGCCCAATTCCTGGGCATCGTCCAGCTCATCGTCTACGCCGGAGCCATCCTCGTCCTCTTCCTCTTTGTCGTCATGATGCTTGACATCAAAGACGAAGAGCGCAAAACCAACGGCCGCTGCAACGCCATCGCCGGCGCCATCGTCGCAGGCATGCTCGCCGGCATCATCGCCAGCATCGCCATCGGCCTGCCCGGAGCCACCGACAACCCGTGCCCTGCCAAAGCCCTCTGCAACAGCTTCGGCGACCTCGCCATCGGCCAGCCCGCCACCCCGGCCACAGACAGCGCCACCCCGGCCAGCACCTGCAGCACCTGCCCCGCAGCCGTAACCCCGGGCGCACCCCTTCCCGGCCCGGAAACCTACGGCGGCCCCCTGCCGAAAATTGACCCCGTCGCCTCCGACAACGACACCAAACTCATCGGCGCCACCCTGTTCTCACAATACAACATCCAGTTCGTCATCCTCGCCTTTGCCCTGCTCTCCGGCACCGTCGGCGCCGTAGCCCTCGCCCGCAAGATCCGCAAAGACTAACACCCCCTCCACCACCATCATGATTCCCTTAGCTCATTATCTGATCTTCTCGGGCATCCTCTTCGCCATCGGCGTCGCCGGCGTCATCGTACGCCGCAACATCATCGTCGTACTCATGTGCCTCGAAATGATGCTCAGCGCCGCCAACGTCTCCCTCGTCGCCTTCTCGCGGGCCCAAGGCACCGACGGCATCCCCGTCTACGACGCCCAAATCCTCGCCCTGTTTGTCGTCGGCATCGCCGCAGCGGAAGTCGCCATCGGCCTTGCCCTGATCGTCGCCCTCTTCCGCGCCCGCAAAACCGTAGAGAGCACAGCCCTCACCACCCTGAAAGACTAACCCACCCGGCTCACCATGATACAGGATATGATACCGAACCTCCCCTGGCTCTTCCTACTGCTGCCGCTGATCGTAGCCGCCATCGACTGGCTCTGCTTCAGCAAAAGCCCGCGCACAGCCGCCACCCTGTCGATACTCTCGGCACTCGCCACCTTCGGCATGACCGTAGCCTACCTCTGCGGGTGGGAAACCGGCACTCCCGGCACCTACACCTGGATGCCCGTGACCGACGGCACCTCCCTCACCATGGGCCTGCTCATGGACCCCATGGCCATGCGCATGATGCTCGTCGTCACCGGCATCGGCCTGCTGGTGCACATCTTCTCCATCGGCTACATGAGCGGCGACCCCTCCAACAAAAGCCGCTACTTTGCCGGCCTGAGCATCTTCATGTTCAGCATGACCTGCATCGTCATGGCCGACAACCTCGCCATGACCTTCATCGGCTGGGAAATGGTAGGCTTCTCCTCCTACCTGCTCATCGGCCACTGGTTCCACAAAGACAGCGCCGCAGACGCCGCCAAAAAAGCCTTCATCACCAACCGCGTCGGCGACTTCGGCTTCCTGATTGGCATCGTCCTCACCCTCGCCGCCTTCGGCACCCTCAAGTTCAGCGACATGGGCGGCCTGGCCACCGGCATGGCCCCGGCACTCCTCACCGCCATCATCCTCTGCCTCTTCTGCGGCGCCATTGGCAAATCCGCCCAATTCCCGCTGCACGTCTGGCTGCCTGACGCCATGGAAGGCCCGACCCCCGTCTCCGCCCTCATCCATGCCGCCACCATGGTCGCCGCCGGCGTCTACATGATGGTACGCCTGCAAATCAGCATGGGCTCGGAAGCCTTCACCCCCGTCGCCAGCTACGCCATCGCCATCATCGGCGCCATCACCGCCGTACTCGCAGCCCTGATGGCCATCCAGCAAAACGACATCAAGCGCATCCTTGCCTACTCCACCCTCTCCCAACTCGGCTACATGATCATGGCCGTCGGCCTGCTGGCCGGCGAAGCCGCCATGTTCCACCTCTACACACACGCCTGGTTCAAAGCCCTGCTCTTCCTGGGAGCCGGCGCCATCATCGTCCGCTGCCACCACGAGCAAGACATCTGGCGCATGGGCGGCCTGGCCAAGCGCATGCCGCTGACCACCCTCTGCTTCCTCATGGGCACCTTCGCCCTCATCGCCGTCCCCGGCTTCTCCGGCTTCTTCTCCAAAGAAGCCATCCTCGACGCAGCACTGGCCGCCAACATGCCTGAATTCTTCTGGATCGGCGCAGGCGTCGCAGCACTGACCACCTTCTACATGCTGCGCCTCTGCATCGTCACCTTCTGCGGCAAAGGCCGCGGGCACGGCGCCCAAACCGCCAGCGAAGCCGGCCCGAGCATGGTACTCCCGCTGCTTGCCCTCGCCATCATGGCCATCATCTCCGGCTACGGCTTCCTCGCCGACCTGCTGGTACCCTTCGGCGGCTTCCACGCCCATGAGTTTGAAATCGGCCTGCCCTTCTACGTCAGCATGGGCGCCCTGCTCATCGGCATCATCCTCGCCTTCGCCATCTACGCCTTCAGCAAGCGCGACACCGACCCGCTCTCCGGCAACGCCCTCTCCACCGCCCTGCGGAATCGCCTCTACATCGACGTCTTCTATGACAAAGTCCTCATTGCCGGCATCCAGCAAAACATCGCCCGCATCATAGAAACCATCGATGAAATGCTCATCCGCGGCCTCCTCGCGCAAGGCCTGGCGTGGCTCACCGCCCGCATCGGCATCCTGCTGAGCTGGATACAGAACGGCGCCCTGCGCGGCTACGCCTTCGTCTCCGGCCTGGGCCTCGTCATCATCCTCTTCCTTGCGTTCTACATGCTCTCATTCTAAACCGATTTCACCACCATGCTTATCTGGCTCATTCTCGTACCTGTGATGGCGGCAGCCCTCATTGGCCTGCTCAAAACCCCGGGCAAGCTGACCGCCGTCACCAGCGCCGTCATCACCCTGATACTCGCCACCGCAGCCGTCTTCTGCGACTGCTGCACCACCTGCGGCGCCCCCCCAACCGGCACTGGCTTCTGCCAACTCACCCTTGGCCTGCCCCTGAGCAGCATCATGCTCATCCTCACCGTGCTCGTCACCTTCGCAGCCACCCTTGGCCTGAAAGCACCGAACAAAGACGCCGAGCGCAGCTGGAGCATCTCCGCACTGCTCCTCTCCGCAGGCGCCACCGGTGCCTTCCTCTCCGACAGCATCATCTCCTTCTACGCCTTCCATGAACTGGCCCTCATCCCCACCTTCGTCATGATCGGCTACTATGGGCGCGGCGACCGCCGCACCATCGCATGGACCGCCACCCTCTACCTCGGCCTCGCCTCCATGGTCCTGCTTGCCGGCCTCCTGATGCTCTGCATGAGCCTCAACGTCTGGAGCTTCACCGACCTGCGCGACACCATGCAGCAGCTGGCTCAAGCCGGCGCCCTCCTGCAGAACGCCGACAGCCTGCTCACCCTCATGAGCATCACCGGCCTGCTGCTCATCATCGGCTTTGGCACCCTCGTCTCCCTCTTCCCCTTCCACTCCTGGGCAGCCCCCGCCTACGCCAGCGCCCCCACCCCCGTTGCCATGCTGCACGCCGGCGTCCTCAAAAAATTCGGCCTCTACGGCCTCTTCACCCTCGCCTGGGCCATGGGACCGCTCTGCCCCGCCTTCTTTGGCGACTGGAACAACGCCCTGCTCGTCCTCCTGCTCGGCAACATCCTGTGGGTCGGCTACGTCACCGTCTCCCGCACCCGGCTGGATGACATGCTCGGTAACTCCTCCGTCATGCACATGGGCTACCTCTTCCTCGCCTTCGCCGTCTTCATCGCCACCGAAGGCCAGAGCGAACTCGCCTTCAAAGGCGCTGCACTGCTCATGCTCGCCCACGGCCTGACCATCGCCATGCTCTTCCTGCTCACGGGCCAGATCGAAAGCCAGACCCGCACCCTCGAGCTCGACTCCATGGGCGGCCTCGGCCAGAAACTCCCCAAGCTCGGCTTCCTCTTCGGCCTCGCGGGCCTGGCCTCCATCGGCCTTCCCCTGCTCGCCAACTTCCCCGGAGAGTTCAGCATCTTCCTGTCCTGCTTTGACGGCTGGACACCCGGCACCGGCGCCGTCGAAAGCGGCCTGACCGGCACCATCGCCTCCTGGTTTGGCGGCCTGGGCCCGGTGCAGCTCACCCTCATCTTCGCCCTGTGGGGACTCGTCATCAGCGCCATCTACATGCTGCGCGCCTTCCGCCGCATCTTCACCGGCGAAGTCCGGCTCGCCTCCGAACGCGCCACCAGCCTCAGCCGCACAGACATCCTTGCCGCCGGCTTCCTGGCAGCCTTCATCGTCTTCTTCGGCATCCTCCCCACCGTATTCTTCAACTAAGCCCCAACCAAGAGCTCCACACGACTATGACAGAAACCATTCAACCCATGTACAACTGGTGTGAGTTTGCCCCCACCTTCGGACTGGTCGGCCTTGCGGTCATCCTCCTGATGGCCGACGCCTTCCTTCCCAAATTCCCGAAGCAAGCCTACGCCATTGCCGGAGCCATCGGCTGTGCCGTAGCGGCCTACGCCAGCGCCGCAGGAGAAAACCTCATGGACTACTTTGCCGCCCTGGCCTGCGTCGCCACCGGCGTCTGCCTCCTGATCTCCTACGACTATCGGAAAATCACCTGTGAATCCGTCAACGGCGGACTCACCCAGGAAGGATCCGGCGAGTTCAACATCCTTCCCCTCATCGCCACCGCAGGCATCTGCGCCCTCAGCAAAGCCCAGGACCTCATCACCCTCTTCGTCAGCCTCGAAGTCGTCACCCTGAGCTCCTACGTCCTCGTCGGCTACTACCGGCGCAACCAAGGCTCCATCGAAGCCGGCGTCAAATACCTCATCCTAGGCGCCCTGAGCACCGGCATGCTCGTCTTCGGCGCCGCCTGGTACTTCGGCATGACCGGCAGCTTCGTCCTCGACCCCGTCATCTACGCCCAAGCCCTCTACGGCGGTGAAGCCCATCATCCCACCATCTTCCTGGGCTTCCTCATGGCACTCTGCTTCCTGCTCTTCGGAGCCTTCTTCAAAGTTGGAGCCGCCCCCATGCACACCTGGATACCCGACGTCTACCAAGGAGCACCCACCCCCATCTCCGCCTTCCTGGCCGTTTCCTCCAAAGTCGCCGGCTTCATTGCACTCATCGTCCTGCTCGCCCCCATCGCCGAGCTGAGCGCCGCCCTCCAGGCCCCCATCACCTACCTCGTCACCGTCATGGCCGTCGTAGGAGCCGCCACCCTACTCATCGGCAACCTGGGAGCCATCCCGCAAACCAACGCCAAGCGCCTCCTGGGCTACTCCTCCATCGGCCAGGCCGGCTTCATCCTCGCCTTCTTCCAGGGAGCCACCTGCAACGTCATCGACGTCATCCAGTACCTCCTCGCCTACGGCCTCGCCACCCTGCCGGCCTTCTGCGCCATTGCCCTCATACGCCGGCAGCGCGGCAGCGAAGAAATCTCCGCCTTCCGCGGACTTGCCCGCACCAACCCGCGGCTTGCCTTCCTCATCACCGTCTGCTTCGCCTCCCTGGCCGGCGTACCGCTCACCGCAGGCTTCCTCGTGAAGCTCAAAGCCTTCATCGCCATCCTCCAGGCCAACCTCAGCTTTGCCTGGATGGGCTGGGCCATGCTCATCATCATGATCATCTGCGCAGCAGCCGGCTTCTACTACTACTTCAAAGTCATCCGGGCCATGTACTGGGAAAAACCCCAGGCAGCCGACACCCCCATCAGCATCCCGGTCAGCTCAGGCGCCATCATCACCATCTGCGCCATCCTCCTCATCATCACCGGCACGATGCCCCTGCTGTACAGCTATACCTTCTGAAGCAGCCCGTACAGCCCCTCTCCGTGCGCCCTGTTGCCACCCGGCAGCAGGGCGCACGCCGTATACCCACCTCCCTACCCCCCCTCCCTGCCCTACCACACAAGCCCCTCTCCACCCTTCGCACAAACCGGCACGACAGCCAGCCTCAATTACGGAACTGCGTCATTTTGCCGCTACGCTTGCGCGGCATTTTGGTCAGACCTGCGGCATTTTGCCACATGCCCATTATTGTAAGCTCTGCTCATTACCTACATAATCCATTGAAAATTCGCATTCATCGCAACTCATGAGCTCGCATGTGCTTCTGGCATGCCATTTGCAATAAGAAGGGTGAACGATCAACTCCCGCGACAGGGAGCCAGCAATCACAAACTTAACAACAAACGAAGAAAGACCAAACCATATGAGCAAAATTCTTGGAATTGACCTCGGCACGACAAACTCCTGCATGGCCGTGATGGAAGGCGGCCAGGCCACCGTGCTGGAGAACAGCGAAGGCGCCCGCACCACTCCTTCCATCGTTGCCTTTACGAAAACCGGCGAGCGCATCGTCGGCCAGGCAGCTAAGCGTCAGGCCGTCACCAACCCGCGCAACACTGTCTTCTCAGCGAAGCGCCTGATCGGCCGCAAATACGCCGAACTGACCGAAGAAGACAAAAAAGTCCCCTACACCATCGTGGAAGCCGCCAATGGCGATGCCCACATCCAGGTGGAAGTCGCCGGTGAAACCAAGGTGTACTCACCGCAGGAAATCAGCGCCATGGTGCTGGCCAAGCTGAAAGCCGACGCTGAAGCCAAACTCGGAGAGACCATCACCGAGGCCGTCATCACCGTACCGGCTTACTTCAACGACGCCCAGCGTAACGCCACCAAAGCCGCCGGTGAAATTGCCGGCCTGAAGGTGCGCCGAATCATCAACGAACCGACCGCCGCCGCACTGGCTTACGGCCTGGACAAAAAGAGCAACGAGCAGATCGCCGTCTACGACCTCGGTGGCGGCACCTTCGATATCTCCGTGCTGGAAATCGGCGACGGCGTCTTCGAGGTGAAAGCCAGCGATGGCGATACCCACCTCGGCGGTGATGACTGGGACAATGCCATCATCAACTGGATTCTCGACGAATTCAAAGCCAAGGAAGGCATGGACATCTCGCGCCAGACCGACGCCCTCCAGCGTATCAAGGAAGAAGCCGAGAAGGCGAAGATCGCCCTGAGCTCCACGCAGAGCTACGACATCTCCCTGCCCTTCATCACGATGGACGCCACCGGCCCGAAGCACATCCAGATGACCCTGACCCGCTCCAAGCTTGAGCAGCTCACCGAGCCTCTTCTCGAGCGCACCGCGACCCCGGTACGCAACTGCATCGCTGCGGCAGGCCTGTCCACCAGCGACATCAACGAGCTGGTTCTCGTCGGCGGCATGACCCGTATGCCCGCTGTCCAGGAGATGGCCCACCGGCTTGCCGGCAAGGAACCGCACAAGGGTGTGAACCCGGATGAGGTGGTCGCCGTCGGTGCTGCCATTCAGGGTGGTGTGCTCATGGGCGACGTCAACGACGTCCTGCTGCTCGATGTCACCCCGCTGACCCTCTCCATCGAAACGATGGGCAGCATCGCCACCCCGATGATCGACCGCAACACCACCATCCCGGTGCGCAAGAGCCAGGTCTTCTCGACGGCGGCGGACAATCAGCCTGCGGTGGACATCCGCATCTGCCAGGGTGAGCGCCGCATGTTCAACGACAACAAGCTGCTGGGCAACTTCAAGCTCGACGGCATCCAGCCGGCCCCGCGCGGCGTGCCTCAGATTGAGGTGACCTTCGACATCGATGCCAACGGCATCCTGAAGGTGACCGCCAAGGACAAGAACACCGGCAAGGAGCAGAACATCTCCATCCAGGGCTCGTCCGGCCTCTCCAAGGAGGAAATCGAACGCGCCAAGAAAGATGCAGAGGCCCACGCCGAGGAAGACCGCCGCAAGGCCGAGGAGATCGAGACCATCAACAAGGCCGATTCCCTTGCCCACAACGTCGAGCGCCAGATCAAGGAACTTGGGGACAAAGCCCAGGCCCAGATCACAGCACCCATCACCGAGAAGGTAAATGCCCTCAAGGCGGCTGTCGATGCCAAGGACGTGGAGAAGTGCAAGTCGCTGACCACGGAGCTGGAGAAGATGCTTGCCGACCTGAACAACGCGGCCCAGCAGGCTGCCGCCCAGCAGGACGGTGCCACCGGCAGCGAGGACAACGGCCCCCGCAAGGCTAAAGGCAAAGTTGTGGACGCCGAAGTCGTGGACGACGACAAGTAATACCCGCCCGGTCGGCATCCGGTCTCATACCTTCTCAAGGTAAAATCCCCCCCGCGCGGGGGACTCCCCATCACCACCACCCCACCCCCGGGGAGTCCTCCGCGCAAATCTCTTCAACAACCAAAACAACACAATCAACACACCATGATCAAACCCATTGGACAGCGCGTGCTCGTCGAGCGCGTCGAAGCTGAGAGCAAAACCGCCGGCGGTCTTTTCCTGCCGGACACCGCCAAGGAGAAACCCCAGGAAGCCATCGTGCGCGCCATCGGTACCGGCGGCCGCGACAAAGATGGCCAGCCCATTCCCTTCAGCGTCGCGGTGAACGACAAGGTTCTCATCACCAAATACGGTGGCACGGAAGTGACCCTCAACGGCACGACCTACACCATCATTTCCGAGAGCGATATTCTCGCAGTCATCGAGTAATTTCACTTATTCGATTCATTCCATCTATTATTACCACATTTCCTATTTACTATTATGGCTAAGCAACTTTCATTTGAAGAGGCCGCCCGCCAGAGCCTCCTGGCCGGCGTGACCAAAATCGCCAAAGCAGTCAAGAGCACCCTGGGGCCGGCCGGCCGCAACGTTGTGATTGACAAGAAATTCGGCTCCCCGAACATCACCAAGGACGGCGTCACCGTAGCCAAGGAAGTCGAGCTCGAAGACCCCTATGAGAACATGGGCGCTCAGCTCGTCCGTGAGGTCTCCAGCAAGACCAACGACATCGCCGGCGACGGCACCACCACCGCCACGGTGCTTGCCGAAAGCATCTACCGCGAAGGCCTGCGCAACGTCACCGCCGGAGCGAACCCCATCTCCCTGCAGCGCGGCATCAACAAAGCCGCTGCGGCCGTCGTCGCTGAGCTGAAGAACATCTCCAAGCCCGTCGACTCCTCCAAGGAAATCGCTCAGGTTGCCACCGTCTCCGCCAACTGGGACTCCGAGATCGGCGACATCATCGCCGAGGCCATGGACAAAGTCGGCAAGGACGGCACCATCACCGTGGAAGAAGCCAAAGGTATTGACACCTCGCTGGACGTCGTGGAAGGCATGCAGTTCGACAAGGGCTACCTCTCCCCCTACTTCGTGACCAACGCCGACACGATGGAAGCCGTGCTGGAGAACCCCTACATCCTCATCTTTGAGAAGAAGATCAGCAACCTCAAGGACTTCCTGCCCATCCTCGAGAAAGTCGCCAAGAGCGGCAAGCCCTTCCTCATCATCGCCGAGGACATCGAAGGCGAAGCCCTCGCCGCCCTCGTGGTGAACCGCCTGCGCGGCACCCTCAACGTCTGCGCCGTCAAGGCCCCCGGCTTCGGCGACCGCCGCAAAGCCATGCTCCAGGACATCGCCATCCTCACCGGCGGCCAGTGCATCTCCGAAGACCTCGGCCTCAAGCTTGAGAACGTCGAGATCTCCCAGCTCGGCATGGCCAAGCGCGTCGCCGTCACCAAGGACACCACCGTCATCATCGAAGGCGCCGGCAAGTCCTCTGACATCTCCGCCCGTGTCTCCCAGATCCGCAAGCAGATCGAAGACACCACCAGCGACTACGACCGTGAGAAACTCCAGGAGCGTCTCGCCAAACTCGCCGGCGGCGTAGCCGTCATCAAAGTAGGTGCCGCCACCGAGACCGAGATGAAGGAGAAGAAAGACCGCGTCGACGACGCCCTGCATGCCACCCGCGCCGCGGTGGAAGAAGGCATCGTTCCCGGCGGCGGCGTCGCCCTCATCCGCGCCCAGAAAGCCATCTGCGGCCTCGACCTCACCGGCGACGAAAAGACCGGAGCCGCCATCGTCTACCGCGCCGTCGAAGCCCCGCTTCGCCAACTCGTTGAGAACGCCGGCCGCGAAGCCGCCCTCATCGTCGAGAAAGTCAAGGGCCTGGAATCCCCGACCCAGGGCTACAACGTCGTCACCGACGCCTACGAAGACCTGCTCACCAGCGGCGTCGTCGACCCGACCAAAGTCGCCCGCACCGCCCTGCAGAACGCCGCGTCCATCGCCGGCCTCATGCTCACCACCGAATGCCTCATCGCCGACCTGCCCGAGAAGAAGTGCAGCTGCGGCTGTGGCGGCGGAGCCGACGCCGGCATGGGTGGCATGGGCGGCATGATGTAAGCCCCCGGCTTACCGTGCTGCACCCCTGCGACACAGCCCCTCACGCGGGTTGCCCCTCCCGGGCAACCCGCTTTTTTTCGCGAGTCTCAGCGGAGCCAACGCAAGAATGAGAGTCCCCGCAGCAGGGCGCCAGCCTCCGTCCCCTCACTACCAACCAACCCGCCAGCCTATCCCAACCGCTTATTTATTGGCCTGCCCACCCGTTCGCTCACCTGCCTACCCACTTTCTCAGTCGCCTGCCCCCACCTGCTTACCCGCTGACTTCATCCCCCTCCTTCTTATCGGTTTGCCCATCACACCTACCCAGGTAGGTGGCGTTATACAGCTCGGGCGTAAGGGATGGACGGTAAGAGCCCGCCACTTCGCGCGGGGGAAGTGGCGGGCCGGGTGGGGTGATTTCTGCGGGGAGATGTCTGGCGCTGGGGGTACTGCGCTGGCTTAGAAGCTCAGGCGGTAGCCCACGCTGGCGTTCAGGTTGCTGTACTCGCTGTAGAGTTCGTAGCTCGCGTCTACGAAGATGGAGCCGGCTTCGCTGCCCAGCGGGACGGTGAGCCCGGCACCGAGTTCGACACCGAAGACGCCGATCTC
>CALXRG010000041.1 GCA_944390825.1 uncultured Akkermansia sp. | reverse complement strand
AACGATAATCTGCAATTATGGATGATTCTACGACAGCCCCCTCAGGAATCCCAAAACATGGATTTGTACCTACCCCCGCGGAGATCAAATTTATAGACGAGTTGGCGCAATGCTTGGAAGAGGAAGCCCTCGCACTATTTGCCGGAGCGGGATTTACTATTGATGCGGGTTTCCCCTCATGGGCCTCATTGTTGAGGCAGACTGCACTCGACCCCTCATGTAGTCCCTTAACCTTATTTTCCGGCTATCTGGAAGGTGATTTGGCTGAAATTGCACAGTTCTATGCTAATATCTGGGGAGCAAACAGTTTGAAAGATAACATAGCTCGTGCCATCCGAAAGATCGGCATTCAGGACGGGAAACTGCTTGAAACTGTAAAGAAGCTCAATTTTAAAACAATATGGACCACAAATTATGATGAAGTAATTGAGAAAAAACTCGTCAACAAGAAAAGTGATATAGACATTTATTATCGAGAAGAACAGCTCATCAGGATTAGTGACGCAGGAAAAACAAAACTGTATAAAGTCCATGGAGACATAAACGATAGTCAGAGTATTGTCATCACCAAATCTGAATTGGATCGTGAAAAGGAATTGATGATGACATTTCTCAAAAGAGACCTTGTTGCATACAATTTTTTATTTTTGGGTTACAGTTTTTCTGACCAACTTATTTTAAAGCAGCTTGGAGATATTCGTGTTCTTCTCGGAAATGCCATGCGAAAACACTATGCCATCATATATGAACCGAGCGTAGCTATCAAGGGAGGACAAGCCGCACGCGATGCGGGCCGGGCTGCAAGTGAAGCAGGGAGAGCTGCATGTGAAGCGGGCCAGGCTGCTGACGAAGCGGGACAGACTGTAATTCAAGCGAATCAAAATCCTTCCGCAGAAGGCGGCGGGGCAGATCAAGGGAATGGTGATAGGACAAACGAAAGGGATATGTCTCACGCTGAAGTGACCATGCAAACGGTCTGCAATGCAGCAGAGAAAGCGGGAAGTGCAGCCATAAAAGCTTGGGATGCTGCCAATAAGGCATGGAATGCGGCTAAAAAGGCAGGGGCATCAAGTCCATTTACAGAGAATGCTCTGCGAGCGTACTCTATGTGCAAGGCACATGATTTGTTTGTCCGTTACTACATCGAGGCTCTGTATGTGGATGATGCAACCAGAATACCCAAGATCTTAGAATGTGTGTGGAAGAAAGTAAAAGCAAAACACGTTTTTATTTCAGGCTCTTTACGTGATCCTTCAGATCAAGAGTCTGCCAGGGTTGATGCATTCTGTGCCAGTCTGGTTTCAGAACTATTGGCTTCCAACCTGAATTTGAAGATATACTGTGGCATGGGAAATGAGGTGGGGCGCCATCTTGCTTCCGGAGCTTTGTTTTCCAAAGCTATAGAAGGAGACCCGGATAAGTTCCGCAAACGCTTTATTATGTTGCCCTTTGCTTCTCAATTGGGAGCGGAGAAGCTCAAAAGTCATCGGGAAGCGATGCTGTCCATGTGCGATTTTGCTATTTTCATCTACGGCAAAGGTAAACGCGCGAATTCATCAAACGGACAAGATCAGAATGCCCAGCCGGAACCTATTTCCCGGGGTATGAGAGAGGAGTTTGAGGTTGCTAAGGAAAAAGGTGTGCACATCATCCCCATCAGACACGAAGGATACGAATCGGGAAAGATATACGATGAAATAGCACAGATATTGTCTGGTACAGAGGGACAAAATGAGAACTATGCTTACCTCCGTGCGCATATAGAAAAGCTAAAACCGTCGATAAATTCAAAATGCAGTGAGGCACAGAGCTCCGCCGGGAGAATAGGTGGAGATGAACAAGAGGCCGCAAGAAAAGAGGAGGATGACCGGAGGCGCAATGAATCGGTGAGACTAGCTAGAACTGTCATTGACATCATTAGCGAAGTGTTAAAATCGAATTCGGTTGGCAATAAGTGACACCACGATTTCCAGAATTCTGATTTCTCTGTTATCTTGTTTAATATCAAGATTGTGTTGAGCACACAGTCTTTCCATGGTTTGGCGCTCATGCCATTCGATAGAAAGATTGTAGTGCCCCCGAAGATAGGTATACAGAGCATACAATAAGGTCATTTTGGCACTATGATGGCCTTGATTTAGGCCTCGGTAGGTTGCGATCATTTTACGCAAGACTTTATCTGCCATGGCGACGGGCCCATTGTAAAATGAATCACAATAAAAAAGGCTACCTGATGTTTCTTCTAACTCATCAGCAAGCAATTTGCAGATGATCTGCTTCATTGCATGCAACAGTGATTGAGAGTCATTCACCTCCTTGAATTTGAGGTTTGTGATCCACTCATATGGCGAAGGAAGCTGCTGAAAATCATAGTGAAAGAATAATGGGAACAGATGAATTTTACCTTCATCGAGGCGTTCTTTGATGCGGAGAAGTTCTCGTTGCGCGATGTTGCTGTTAAGAAAGTTTTTGCTGAAAATCAGAATGGAGTACGATGATTCATCAATTTCAGTTTTAAAATCCAAGCGATCTCCTAACAAAGTTTCTTCATAGTCGTACCATATTTTAAAGCCGTAATTTTTGAGGAAATACACCACAGATTGAACGTATGTATACCTATCTTTCCCAGAGAAGCATACAAAGACTTGTTTGCTCATTTTTACTCGATGTAAAATTTTGTGTTATTTTCACTCTGTGAGCCGACGGGATTGGAATTGTTCACACTGTTTGCATGTGAAATCAAGCAGAGGTGAAACATACTAAGAGCACCACATACTCATTAGCGGCATAGAATATTGTCGAGTATTAATTTTTCTCTCATCGATACCGTTACATATTCTCTCTCTCCTGCTTCTCCCTCTCCTGCTGCCATTGCGGTAACTCTTTAAGAAGCTCCATGATGGACGCCTCAACCCTGTTTGGGTCTCCGGAGCTTAAATTATCAATGTGTCGCTCCAAATATTTGTAACATTTACATTGTTTTATATCATCAAAAATATTTTGGCACTCGGTTCTCTCATACCGAATAGGAATTATCATCATATCCTGCGATTTCGCGAGTAGGTACTCTCGATGAGTGCCTGATAGTTGTTTTTTTGACAGAAAATGCCCAAGGGCCTCTTTATCATGGAGCGTATCCTTGTCGATATCTTTTTCGAAGAATATAATGATGCATTCACAATCGCTCCACATAGATTGTCGCAAACTATCGCTTTCAGATTCCTCCTTATTCTCTTCTAATACCTCTCCGCATTTTACAACAAGTCTATTGTTCGACATCCAGGCAGTAATACCGTGCTCTGCCATATATTTGTGTACATATCCGGCTATCACTGTGCCGAATCCTTTTCCCATTCCTGTATGTATATTGTAATCTTTATCCAGAAGCTTGTAAGCAATTATCTTCGATAATTCATTAATAAAATTCATCTTTGAGATATCGGCTGCGTCATGTATCGAGCCAGATATAAAAATATTATTTGCTATACTCTTCCTGTAGATTTTGCTTAAAACGGCTGTTACTCCTTCACCGTTTTCTACTATAAGAGTTTCTATGCCATATCTCTTCCTTAAGTCCTGAACGAAAAGACTTTGTTCGAAGCTATTCTCATTGTCCCTTAGTAGAATGGCATAATGTTTCTGAAATAACTCTTCTAAACTTTTTCTGTTTTCAGCAAGTTGGTTTAGAATTACGTGGTCACTAAAGCTATAACCTATAAAAAGAAAAGGATTGCTTACAAGTTCTCTTCTTAAGAATGTCAACATAAGAGGCTTGTTATACTCCTCGAAATCACTCTTGGTAATAACAATATTATTGCAGTCTGCTAAATCTCCGTGGAGTTTATATACAACGCCACCTTTTGACTCTCGAACCGTGGTAAGATATTTTTCTTGGTATATAGATGATATGTCAAGATTTTCCTGTTTATGGCAATCTTCGAGGAGAGAATCGTAATTAGTTGTCCATATGGATCGAAATCTTAGTCTTCTAATTTCTTCAAGAAGTTGCGGCGTTATTACGCCGTCTTTCTTCATTTTTTCATAGGCTGCCACTAAGTATTTTCTTATGCTATGCTTGACTATTATCTTATCATCGTATTTATTTGCGCAGTGTTGTGTAAAGAGTGAAAAATCGATATTTCCATTCAGTTGAATGTTAAATTCCTCTGATAGTCTTGTCAGAATATCATTCAATCCCGGCAGCCCGGTAGACATGGAAACTCCTGCTCCTGCAAAAAGAACCAGCTGTCCCTTTCTGTGCTGCTCAGATACCTGATTCACAAACTCAGTTTCATTCATAAATTCATCCATAATTGCAGATTATCGTT
>CALXRG010000040.1 GCA_944390825.1 uncultured Akkermansia sp. | reverse complement strand
GGGGCTCGTTTTGCGCCATGCGGGGGCGCTGGCTGGAAACTCGGTTTTCAATTTTACAGAAAGAAGTTTACACCCGCTGATATCAAAAGATTTTTCTCAACTCTTCCTAACGGGATGGCTTCATTTGTTGCAAGTTCTCGAGGAGATGTGTTTACAAAAATTGTTTATACTAGCGCTGGAGCGCATATAGACGTCACCTATCGAGTGATAAATACGACATCGGCAACATCTTTTTTCCTGCATTTAACGCCAAGCTGGGATTCAGGTCCTATGGCATCGTGGACTCAGTACTATATTTGGAAAGAAGAAATACCTTGTTGTGAAGATAGAACACCATTTAAGATCGAAGTTGATACAGCTGTAGGTAACATGAAGAAATGCTTTCCGTATAATATACAACCTGACAATGTGATGCTTCCCGCAAATTTTTTTAACGTATTCTGAAATCCTCGAATGTCTGGCAGCCTGCATTGTGACGGGCTGCCAGACAGCAGGCCAGTCATGACACATTGAAAATAGTTGTTTTTATAGGCTGTGCCTAGAGACAATTAAATATTCTCGCAAAATCCACCTGTCTGTTTCCAGAATCTCGAAGTCGAGGGGCGTTTTTCTTGCCATTATGGAGTCATTGTGATACCATGCATTCCACTTCCATCCAGGAGAACTCCTGTATCTTACTGCGGAAATTTATAGCATCAGAGTAATGAAAAGACAACGCACAAAAAAGATTATATCGTTTACACTCATTGCGGCCGTTTTTTTTCTGCTTATGCGTGCTTGTATGGGGGACAGTCATCGTTTTTCATCAACATATCGGTTGTATGAAACGTCCCTTGATGGAAAGCCATGGTACACCATCGAGAGCAGTAGGCCTGGCGAGATGGATGTGGCTCCTTTTTGCCAAAATGTCGATGGAGTGCAGCAGGATGGAAACTTGGTCTATATCTGGGTGAATGGAAAACAACAACCTGATTATTACTGCATCGATATAGAAAAGGATACGTGTGTTCGTGTAAACTTCATTCCCGCTCATATTCGTTTCGAATCGCCTAAACAGTTTTTAAGGGAACATTAAGGCAACATGGGTTTAGCGAGGGTGCTGACTTCCTAGACCCCTATTGCAGATAAATTATCAGGCGACTTCGTGATTCTTCGTGACGCACCAACAACATTGACCGAGACCTGACTCTTGTGCTATTTGGGCAATTTTGTTACTTTTCATACTGATGAACATCGAGGTTGCGGTCATATTATAAGTGAGTCATATTTCGAGCTTCTCAAATGAGTACCCTCGCCACACCGCACCACTGGGTAATGGGAACATTCATTCCAAGTTCGAATCTCCCCGTCAAAAGGTCTTTTGGTTTTGATGGATGCTAGTTGGGCCTCTAGTGTAAACTTCAAAGTAAGCATTTGGACTAGTATGCTAGCCCGTCATCCGATATCATTTCAGAAGACGGGCTTTTTGGGGGTACGTCAGGCATGACAAGCAACTGGGGTGCAAGTCCTTAATGGGCTGCTGCCGGAAAGAAATCAAGTGGCCGAAGGAAATGGAGCCTCTGCAAGGAGGGGTGGGAGGGAAGCCGACGGCCAAAGTCCGCCCCTTCCTCCGCTCGCCCCAGCGTGTAGCATTTTGACACGCGGCCCAAGGTATGAGCATACAGATTCATACCGCGACGCGCGAGGAAAGCGGGGTCTTGTTGAAGACCAAGAGAGGAAGCGTCCAGCGGGACTTCTCGCCGGGCGCCTTGAATCCTGCGCCAACTGGCCAATCCCCTGTCCACCGCCGAGGCAGATCTCTCGGCGGTGGACACGCGCGTCCTGGCGGAGTTCCTCTGGGTGCATGGAGCCCCGATCGAGGAAGTCCTCGACACCGTCTACAACACCCCCACGCAGGTCGCCCGCAAAGCCGCCGCCTTCGCCCTGCAGATCAGCCCGGCAGAACTGCGCAGCATCACCGGAGCCCTGGCGGCAGACCGAGCCGCCATCCAGAGTGCCAGCGCAGAACCCCTGCCGGATGCCGACGCCCCTGCAAGCCCAAACGTGCCCACCCCGCGCTCGTAGCCTCATGGGTATTCACCATCGCACGAGCAGGAGGTGGAATACCGCGCCGACATCCTTTCGATGCCACGAAAGCCAACGACGGCGGCTTGACAAGCACGCAGGACGTCGCTTATACTAGCGATAACAGCATGGCGCGCCTGCACACCGAAACCATCCCTACCTCCACCCTCGCGGCCACCGAGCGGGTCGTGGATGGCTTCGTCACCACGCAGACCGACCACAGCGGCATCACAAGTTCCTTCACCCGAGCCTTTACCGCCACGGGCATCACGCTGACCTCCACGGACGGCCGCGGCAACACCACGACCACGCACACCGACCTCGCCGGGCGCACCATGAGTGATTCAGTAGCGCCGCCGCGGGGAACGCCACCGCCACGGCGATGGTAGGCGGGAGAGGGGTGGTGAAGTTTATGAACAAAGGCTGAATTGCAAGACCAAATGCGACAAAGAGGAAATAACTTTTCATGCAGACTTATTTATGCCATAATGAAGCCCCG
>CALXRG010000039.1 GCA_944390825.1 uncultured Akkermansia sp. | reverse complement strand
GTACCCCCTCGCGGGCTCGAACCGCGGACAAACTGATTAAGAGTCAGCTGCTCTACCGACTGAGCTAAGGAGGCACAATGTCTGCAAGCACCAGTCCCCCATGCCGGGAGGGGGTGGGAAGCCGCTGGTCAGATTTGAACTGACGACCCACGCATTACGAATGCGTTGCTCTACCACTGAGCTACAGCGGCGCACTGAGTGCGGGAGAATTTAACCACATCTTGCAGCCCAATGCAAGCACAATTTCACAAATTCTGTGCTTTTTTTGTTTCTTCTCATTTTAGGGTTGAAATTGAAGCACGAAGATATAAAATACCCCTGCTATGACATACGAAGTTTTCAAGACGCCGCAGGAAGCGGCCAAAAAGCTCGCCGCCGAAGTCGCAGATCTCATCCGCAGCCGTGCAGCAGAGGGTAAGGGTGTTGTGCTGGGCCTCGCCACAGGTGCTACCCCGCTTCCCTTCTACGCCGAACTGATCCGTCTGCACAAGGAGGAGGGGCTTTCGTTCCAGAACGTGACTACCTTCAACCTGGACGAGTACACCGGCCTGCCCCACGAGCACGTGGAGTCCTACTGGTACTTCATGCACACCAACCTCTTCAACCACATCGACATCAAGCCCGAGAACATTAACCTGCCCTGCGGCACCCTCGCTCCCGAGGACATTCCTGCCCACTGCCAGGCTTACGAGGATAAGATCAAGGCTTGCGGTGGCTTGGATCTCCAGATCCTCGGCATCGGCCGTACCGGTCACATTGGTTTCAACGAGCCCGGCTCCGATGATACCACCATCACTCGCCAGGTCACTCTCGACGACCTGACCAAGACCGATGCAGCCCCCGCTTTCGGCGGCTTCGACAACGTGCCCAAGACGGCCATCACCATGGGTGTCGCCACGATCATGGGTGCCAAGAAGGTTCGCCTGATGGCTTGGGGAGCCAAGAAAGCCAGCATCGTCAAGAAGGCGATCGAAGGTCCGATCACGGCTGACGTGGCAGCTTCCTACCTCCAGAAGCACCCCGACGCCAAGTTCTTCCTGGATGAACCGGCCGCGGCGGAGCTCTAATACGCTTCCATCTCCCGCTTTTCAAGGGCCGCGGCCGCACGCCGCGGCCCTTTTCATTGCCGCACTCCTTCCGGTCAGCTTCTGGCATCCCTCTTTCCCTGTCATTTTCCTCCGTCGTTCCCCAGCCCCCGGAATTTCTCCCGTTCCCAAAGGAACTCGCCCGCCAACAAAACACTTTCGACGGCCCTACCTTGCTCCTCAGCCCTGGCTCCATGCACCTCTACGTTCACATTCCCTTCTGCCACCGCGTCTGCCCCTACTGCGCCTTTTTTAAACACACTCCCGGGCACACCGACCTGCGTGGCTTTGTGGATGGAGTCATCCGCGAAGCTCATCTCAGACTCCCTCCGGGCTACCGCCCCGAAACCATATACTTTGGCGGAGGTACCCCCAGCATGCTCTCCCCCACCCATCTGGAAAAACTCGTCGGGGGCCTCAAAGAAACCGTAGATTTCTCCGGCGTCAGGGAATGGACTTTTGAAGCCAACCCGGCAACCTTTAACGCGGCCAAAGCCCGGCAATGGCGCCGGCTGGGCATCACCCGTGTTTCCCTGGGCATCCAAAGTTTTGATCAAGGACTGCTCACCCTGCTCGGCAGAGAGCACACCCCCGAGCAAGCCGCAGAGAGTCTGCGCATCTTGCGAGCAGCAGGAATTCCCCAGGTCAACATCGACCTCATGTTCTCCCTGCCGGGGCAAAGTCTTACCCAGTGGGCGCAGACCCTCGAGACTGCCCTGAGCCTGCATCCGGACCACATATCCACCTACAACCTCAGCTACGAGGAAGATACCGCCTTCTTCCGCACTTACGGAGCCCACGCTGGAGATGAGGAAACAGACGTCGCCATGTTTGAAATGGCAGACGACATGCTGACCTCCGCAGGCATGCGCCACTACGAAATCTCCAACTACGCCCACCCCGGCTGTGAATCGCTGCACAATCTCGCCACCTGGCACGGCGAAGATTATTATGGGCTGGGCCCCGGGGCCTTCGGCACCGTGGACGGCATTCGCTACCACAACAGCGAAGACACCCCTGCTTACATCTCCACCCTGGCGCAGAACAAGCTCCCACCCGCCACAGAAGAAAAACTCACCCCGGAAACTCGCCGCACAGAGCTTCTGGGCATGACTCTGCGCACCGACGAGGGACTCCCAGCGAGCTTGATTCGCCCCGGAGATCAGGACTTTGTCCGGGCTCTCATCAACGAAGGACTTGCCACTCTGGGGAAAGATCACTCCCTGCGCCTCACACGTGCCGGGCGCCTTGTGGCCGACGAAATTGCCCTTGGTCTCATGTGAGCATTGAGAAACCGCGGCGCCGTATTGCAACCGACGAGCTGCGGCAAAAAAACGCCGCAGAACCCCTCAAGATAACTGGGTCTGTTTCAGATTCGCTGAGGTTTTGAGGTAAGCACTCAACGAGCTCACCTCCCTGATGGGGGGTGAGCTCGTCGCTTGAGTTGATATCGGGCTTGTGGATAA
>CALXRG010000038.1 GCA_944390825.1 uncultured Akkermansia sp. | reverse complement strand
ATTATCCACAAGCCCGATATCAACTCAAGCGACGAGCTCACCCCCCATCAGGGAGGTGAGCTCGTTGAGTGCTTACGCGGAAGCGCCGGCACCCTGAATCTCTTCCTCCTACCCCGGTCGCAGCCGGCCGTGACGGGCGCACAGCTGCTCTCCGGGGGGGGAAAGCGCATCAGCTCGCGCCGCGTCAGCCCTTCATACCGCTGATATTGCCCTCGGCATCCACCCGGATATCGCAGGCAGCCGGCACCTTCGGCAGAGCCGGCATGCGCATGATGTCGCCGCAGAGAGCCACGAGGAACCCGGCACCGTTGGCAATCTCAAAATCCCGCACCGTGATGGTAAACCCGGTCGGTCGGCCAAGCAACTTGGCGTTGTCCGAAAGCGAGTTCTGCGTCTTGGCCATGCAGACAGGCAACCCGGTGAGCCCGTTTTTCTCCATGAGAGCCAACCGGCGGCTGGCCTTGGGAGTGAGCACCACATCGGCAGCACCGTAGATACGGCGGGCAATGGTGCGCATCCGCTCCTCCACCGGCAGATCCAACTCGTAAAGGCAGCGGAAGGGCGGTACCGTCGCGCCCTCCATACTCGCCAGCACCGTGCGGGCCAGCTCCCGGGCACCTTCGCCACCGCCGCCGAACACATTGGCCACGGCGCATCCAACCCCCTGCGCAGCGCAAAACTCACGCACCACCGCAATTTCTTCCTCCGCGTCCAGCCCCTCGAACAAATTGATCGCCACCGTCACCGGGCGGTTGAACAGGCGGGCACTGTCCAAATGAGCCGCCAGATTCGGCAGACCCGCCCTCACCGCGGCAGGGCAGGGCGTATCAAGTTGCTCCTTGCCAAGCCCGCCGTGCATCTTCAGCGCCCGGATGGTAGCCACAATCACCATCGCATCCGGCGCCAGACCACTCTGGCGGCACTTGATATCCAAAAACTTCTCCGCCCCCAGATCAAACGCAAAACCAGCCTCCGTCACCGCATAATCCGCGCAGGTCAGCGCCATCTTCGTAGCGATGACTGAGTTGCAGCCGTGGGCGATATTGGCAAACGGCCCACCGTGCACGAACGCCGGCACCCCCTCCAAACTCTGGACCAGATTCGGGTCAATCGCCTCCTGCAAAATCGCCAGCAGCGCATCCGTCACCCCGAACTCCCGGGCATACACCGCCTCATCATTCTGCGTAAAGCCCACCACGATGTTGTCGATGCGGTGGCGCAGATCCTCCACATCCTCCGCCAGGCAGAAACAGGCCATGATTTCCGACGCCGGCGTGATATTAAAGCCATCCTCACGCGTCACCCCGTTGTGATTCACCCCCACCACAATCTGGCGCAGACAGCGGTCATTCATATCCATCACGCGCTTCCACGTCACCTTATTCTGATCCAGCCGGGTTGTCCCGTGGAAAAGCGCGTTGTCAATCACCGCTGCCAGCAAATTATTCGCCGCTGTAATAGCCGCAAAATCACCATTAAAGTTCAGATTGATACTCACCCCCGGGGTAATGCTCGAGCGGCCGCCGCCGGACGCCCCGCCCTTGCGGCCGAACACCGGCCCCATGGAAGGCTCACGCAGCGCCAAGCACACACTCTTACCCTCGGCTTTGAGCCCCTGAGCCAGCCCGATGGAAACCGTCGTCTTCCCCTCGCCCGCGGGCGTTGGAGTCAGAGCACTGACCAGAATCAGCTTGCCGTGCTGCGGCTTCTTCTTCAGGACGAGATGACTCACCTTGGCCCGGTCACGGCCGTAAGGAATCACATCCTGCGCATCCAGCCCAAGCGCGGCTGCCATCGTCTCCGTAAAACTGCTCGTAGGCATGCCTCAGATACTAGCATAGCGCCATGCCGTTGGCAACGCATTTTCTCCCCCTCCGGACTGCTGCCGTGAGCAGCCTGCCAAAGCAACCCCATCGGGCAGCCCGCCGGTGGACGGGTGCCCGCGGCCGCTCACCGCCTGCTGCCAGCATCTCAGCCTCCGGCCGCCAACCAGCAGAGACCACCCCCGCCCGTCGGGCAGATCGGGCGGGGGTGGAACCGGCCCGGCATCAGCACCCGCCGGAGACACAGGTCGCGAGCGCCCGGATAGCGTCCGCCACACCCTGGCCATACTCGGGATCGCAGGCCGTGCAGTGGTCAAGATGCCGTTGCACGATGTTCTCCGGCACGCCAGCCAGAGCCCGGGCCGTGTTCGCGAAAAGCGCAGCCTTCTGCTCCGCCGTCATCAGGCGGAAAAGTGCGCGCGGCTGCTCGTAGTAATCAGCCTCATCACAGGCGAAATCATAGCGGCCGGCAGCACCCTCCAGCGTCAACGGCGGCTCAGAGAGCTCCGGGGAATCCTGCCACATACCCAGACTGTTCGGAGCGTACGCAGGCATGCCGCCCCTGTTGCCATCCGTGCGCATCTGCCCGTCGCGGTGGTAGCTGTGGTACGGGCAGCGCGGGCGGTTCACCGGAATCTGGTCATGGTTCACCCCCAGTCGGTAACGCTGGGCATCCCCGTAGGCAAAGAGCCGCCCCTGCAGCATCTTGTCCGGGGAGAACCCGATCCCCGGCACCACATTTGCCGGATTGAAGGCAGCCTGCTCCACCTCTGCAAAGTAGTTTTCCGGATTGCGGTTCAGCTCCAGAATACCCACCTCAATCAACGGGAAATCCCCGTGCGGCCACACCTTCGTGAGGTCAAAGGGGTTGAAGGGGAACTCCTGCGCCTCCTGTTCCGTCATCACCTGGATGCAGAAACGCCAGCGCGGGAACTCACCGCGCTCAATCGCCTCGAGCAAATCCCGCCCGGCACTGTCGCGGTCCTTCGCTATCACCGCAGCCGCCTGCTCATCCGTCAGGTTGCGGATTCCCTGGCAACTCTTCAGGTGGAACTTGACCCACACGCGCTCCCCCTTTGCATTGATCAGCGAGAACGTGTGGCTCCCAAACCCGTGCATGTACCGGTAACCATCCGGGATACCGCGGTCACTCATCACAATCGTCACCTGGTGGAAAGCCTCCGGCAGCGACGTCCAGAAATCCCAGTTGTGCGCAGCATTGTGCAACCCCGTCCGCGGGTCCCGTTTCACCACGTGGTTCAGATCCGGGAACTGCAGCGGATCGCGCAAAAAGAACACCGGCGTATTATTGCCCACCAAATCCCAGTTACCCTCCTCCGTATAAAACTTAACCGCAAAGCCGCGGATATCACGCTCCGCGTCCGCCGCCCCGCGTTCGCCCGCCACCGTCGAAAAACGGACAAATACCGGCGTCTCCTTGCCCACCTCCGAGAAAAGAGCAGCCCGTGAGTAGCGTGTGATATCATTGGTTACCCGGAACACACCGTATGCTCCCGAGCCCTTGGCGTGCATGCGGCGCTCGGGAATCACCTCGCGGTGAAAGTGCGCCAGTTTTTCCAGATACCAGGCATCCTGCAACAGCATCGGCCCCCGCGGCCCCGCCGTCTGCACGTGCATGTTGTCTGCCACCGGTGCCCCGGCAGCCGTAGTCATTCGTTTCTGTTCTTCACTCATGGTCGTGATGCGTTGGTTGTTGTGCTTGATGGATTGCGCCCCGGACTTTTCGGCTTGCTCTGTGTGTCCCGGGGTATACTCTCTTTTACCCATTTTTGAAGAGCAGGTCAAGACAAAATAGAATTAGAATAAATAAAAATATAGACAAGACTGACTCATCACAGATGAATTGTACAACTTACTGATACAATTTGGGGTAATTTCTTGTTAGAAAAACGAAATCATCACAAACGCCGTGGGACAAGCCATGCTGCTGCGTGCAAGAAAACGGGAGTCCAGCGCACTGGGCAGAGCTCGAGCGCGGGAGAGCGCACAGTATCGTGGAAAGCGCGGGAGGCTGAACGGTATCGTGGAGACAGGCACCTGTGCGGATATGCGGGCAGCTCTCATCCGCTGCTTCTGCCTCCGACAAAATCAGGAAAAAATCACGCCGCGCAAACCACGCGTTACCAGTGCTTAGCAAAAAATCCGCCAAAAAAGTCGAAAAAATCTTCACAAAAAGCTTGACGCAGCGCGGCGTTTTCTGTATACTCGGC
>CALXRG010000037.1 GCA_944390825.1 uncultured Akkermansia sp. | reverse complement strand
ATCCACAAGCCCGATATCAACTCAAGCGACGAGCTCGCCCCTCCATCAGGGAGGTGAGCTCGTTGAGTGCTTACGAAGCTCTTTGATTACATCCGTTTAGTCTCGACATGCATTCGAGTTCACATCTTTCTATTGGGAAAGGATTATCCTCTTTTTCCTCAAATACATCATCTATAGCCTCGTCTACATTATCGGCATATTCCGAGACCAGATAACCAACCAGAACGACGCTGGAAGCAACTAGCGCTGCTATATAATAAATAGATGGAATTAACGGAATCACAATTGCAAAGGAACCTTGATAATCGAACATTATTGAAGGATTGTTTTTTACGTAATCGTAAACGCTCCCGAATGATATTGTTTCCCTGATTCTGTCCCGCCCCGTCCATCTTCCATCCGTCGGATTGTAGTGGCGGTAGTTGTAATAGACCAGGCCGAGCTCGCTGTCGTTGTATTCACTGCTCCACTGGATAGGCTGGGTGACGTTGCCGTTGGCTGTCACGGTGCCGTAGGGCGTGTAGGTGTAGGCCGTGAGGATTGTACCTCCGCTACTAAAGACCTCGCAGATGTTTTTCGTGAGATCCCAGCCGTAGGTGTACCAGGTGCCGTCCTTGCGGATGCCCAGCGGGCGTGTGGCGACGGGTTGTGTCGGATCCCAGAGGATGAACCACTGGAAGACGCCGCTGACGGCGTTGATGGCGGCGATTTGCAGGTAGCCCCGGTAGATGTAGCGCAGGTAATTGGTGACGCTGCCGTTGACCGTGATCTTGCGCGTGTGGCGGCGGCCCATGTAATCATAGGTGCATTCCACGACGGTTGCGCCGTCTTCGCTCGTGAAGGTCACGGGGCGGTTTTCCGCATTGTAGACGACGTTCCAGATGCCGGTGCTTGTCTTGACCTTGGTCTGGTTGCCGTCCGCGTCAAAGGTCGGGACGAAGGCGGTCTCTTCGCCGGTCTGAATCGCGGTGTACTGGTTCAGGTTGTTGGCGTCGTAGGCAGTGGCTTCTTCCGCGGCTTCCTGCGCTGTCTTGCGGTTGCCGATGTTGTCGTAGCTGTAGCTGTAGGCGTCCGTGCCGAGGGTGGCCGCGGCAAGTTGACTCGGAGCCGCCTCACGGCTCCTCGCCCCTTCGGGGCAAACGCTGCGCGTTTGTCCAATCGCCCTTACCGCCTGCTGTCGCAGGCGCCCCAAGCGGGGCCGTCGGGCGCTTTCACTGCGGTCGTTGTGCGTGAAGGTGTCGTTCTTCACGCTGCCCTGACGGGCGGTGCTGCGGTTGGTCGGGCGTCCGAGGGTGACTCGGAGCCGCCCCACGGCTCCTCGCCCTTCGGGCAAATGCTGCGCATTTGTCCAATCCCCCTTACGGCCGTCGGGGGCTTTGTCTTCGCTGTAGCTGCGCTCGACGACGAGGGTGCTGCCGCGGTGGTACTGCATGCCGGTGAGCAGGTCGCGGTGCTCTTCATAGCTCTGCGTGAGCGTGAGCCCGTTCGGCTGCGTCAGGGTGTGCAGCAGGTTAGAGCCGCTCAGGTAGCTGTAGCTGAACTGACGGTTCACGCCGCCGTGCATGAAGCCGGCGGTGGCGATGCGGCCGTCTGTAGCATAGCCCACGCTGGTGGTGAATTGCGTGGCGCCGGAGCGGGCGTAGGTGAAGCCGGTGCTGCGGCCGTAGCTGTCGCGCAGTTCGGTGACGAGGTGCGTGTGGGCGCCGGAGTTCAGGGAGTCGCTCTGCTGCTCGCTGTATTCGTTGTAGGCGATGGTGCGCGTGCCGGCGGCGTCGGTGACCTGTGTGAGCTGGCCGAGGATGTTGTAGGCGAAGCTCTGAGACGGCGTCTCGTCATCCGAGAAGCTGATGCCGGTGAGCTGGCCGGTGGCGGCGTCATAGCTCAGGGTCTTGACGATGCCGCGGGCGTTGGTCTCGGTGGCCAGGCGGTTAAAGGCGTCATAGGTCTTGACGACCTGAGAGTTATCCGCGTAGGTCTTGCTGAGTTCGACACCGGCGGCGGAGTGGTAGACCCAGGTCGTGGTGTCGCCGTCCGTGCGCCCGGTCGGGTCGGTGGTGATGTCGCCGCTGTCGGCCCGGAAGGTGGTGAGCGCGGTCAGGTTGTCGGCGTCGTCGTAGCCGAAGAGCGCAGGTTGACTCGGGCGCACCCCATTGCGCCCTCGCCCCTTCGGGGCAAATGCTGCGCGTTTGTCCAAGCTCTCTCCGAGCCCTCGGTCGCTTTGACTCGCCGCCGCCCCATCGGCGGCTCGCCCCTTCGGGGCAAATGCTGCGCATTTGTCTAATCCCCCTACAAGCCTTCGGGGGCTTTGAATGGCGGTGCCCCATTCGGCGACTTTGCGGCCTCGCAGGTCGTACTTGTAGCAGGCGGTTTTGCCCTGGGCGTTGGTGACGACGGAGGGCGCATCGAAGTCCTCGTCATAGGATGCAGTGACAGTGTTCCCAGCGGCATCTGTGGTGCCGATGGCTCTCTTGGCAAGGTCGGTGTGTGTAGTGGTGATGTTGCCGCGCCCATCTGTGTCAATCTGCGTGATGCCCGTGGCGGTAAAGGCTCGGGTGAAGGAACTTGTGATGCCGCTGTGGTCGGTCTGCGTGGTGACGAAGCCATCCACGACCCGCTCGGTGGCCGCGAGGGTGGAGGTAGGGATGGTTTCGGTGTGCAGGCGCGCCATGCTGTTATCGCTAGTATAAGCGACGTCCTGCGTGCTTGTCAAGCCGCCGTCGTTGGCTTTCGTGGCATCGAAAGGATGTCGGCGCGGTATTCCACCTCCTGCTCGTGCGATGGTGAATACCCATGAGGCTACGAGCGCGGGGTGGGCACGTTTGGGCTTGCAGGGGCGTCGGCATCCGGCAGGGGTTCTGCGCTGGCACTCTGGATGGCGGCTCGGTCTGCCGCCAGGGCTCCGGTGATGCTGCGCAGTTCTGCCGGGCTGATCTGCAGGGCGAAGGCGGCGGCTTTGCGGGCGACCTGCGTGGGGGTGTTGTAGACGGTGTCGAGGACTTCCTCGATCGGGGCTCCATGCACCCAGAGGAACTCCGCCAGTACGCGCGTGTCCACCGCCGAGAGATCTGCCTCGGCGGTGGACAGGGGATTGGCCAGTTGGCGCAGGATTTCAAGCGACCCCAGCGAGATGGCCCGCAGGACAATGCCGCTCCTGGTCTTACTCTCCGGCGCCAGCATGGCCCGGTTGTTGCTTTCTTCACGTGTCGCGGTATGAATCTGTATGCTCATACCTTGGGCCGCGTGTCAAAATGCTACGCGCCAGGACTTCGGAGGAAGTCGCCGCACGCGTGCTTGCTCGATTATGCACAACAAAAAGGAGCGGCTGCTGCCGCTCCTTGGAAAGACATGCGAACTTTGTGTCCCTTGGACTACTTTTTCTGGTCGGAGGAGTATTTCAACTTCCAGATTTGCTCGAAGGCAGGAATGAATCCCTGATCATCGGCTTTTTGTAGCCAGTACAGCGCTTTTTCCTTGTCGGGAGGGCCGTCAATGCCTGTTGCATGTAGGACACCCAAGTTGTATTGAGCCTCGGGCTTTCCCTTCTCTGCGGCCCTCAGATACCACCGAGCAGACTCACGTCTGGATTGTTCGACACCCCATCCCATAAGGTAGCAGTATCCCACACTGTATTGCGCTTCAACGTTGCCCTTTTCCGCCGCTTTACGATACCACTTGTACCCCTCGTCTTCGTTCCTCTGAAGCCCGAATAAGCTTCCCATATAACAGTTTCCGAGGATCAGCATCGCATCGGGTAGTTCCTGTGCCGCTGCCTTGTGATACCAGTACAGGGCTTTCTCATTGGACTGCTCAATACCATCTCCTGTCGCATAACAGCTACCCAACGCGAGCTGTGCTACGGCAAATCCATTTTCCGCTGCCATTTGAAACCATTTAACAGCTTCTTTCATGGAACGAGACGCACCGATTCCCTTTGCGTAACATACGCCTACGTTGTACTGCGCCTGCAACTCTCCTCCCTTGGCCGCTTTGCGGTACCAAGAAAGAGCTTTTTCCCTGGACGGTTCGACTCCCTTGCCCCGGTCGTAGCAAAGGCCCAAATTAAACTGAGCTTGAGCATCCCCCTGCTCCGCGGCTTTGCGGAACCATCGGACTGCCTCCTCGCAGGATTGCTTGACATGCAGACCCAATAAATAACACGTGCCTACAATATTCTGGGCGCTAGGCTCACCGGCATTGGCCGCACGAAAATACTGCGCGACCTCATTCCGAGATGAATTCTTCAGCGCAACTTCTGTTCCCCCCCCATAGCCCGGGAAGAACTCACTATCTGAAGCAGGCTGATCAGCGAGCGATACGGTCCCCAGTAAAAGGCAGGCGACCACCATCTGTATGAGTTGATTGAGTTTCATGTGTTTTGTATGTTATGTTAACGAAGTCTATCTTGTTCACCAAGAATACGAAAACCCTGCTCCTACAACGATTTCCTGCTGATTAGCAGATATCGAAAAATCCATAGTCCAGTCACTTCCGTTGCCACTATGCTTATAAGACAATCCGCCCAATATTGTCAGTGGGTTGGGAGAATTCGCCGTATAATTTACCCCGAAATTCGCTTTCAGATCTTCGGAAATCTGAAAGCCTCCCATAACACTCGCCTTATTGAATTGATAAGATGTTTTGTCAAACGCTGCCTCCATATTAACGCCTTTCAACGGAGTATACCCGAACTTTATCTCGGAATCCGTGAAGGTAACAGTCGATTTGCCAATGTCCAGCGCGAAAGTAGCTGTTTCACTAGGCAATCCGTACGTTGCCGACAAGCCCACACCTAATACCGCTTTGTCCACAAATGCCCCTACCACGTGGGATTCGGAGGGGTTCATCGCTGTCGCGTCGAAAACAACAGACCCCGTGGCAAAACTATTAGGCCAACCAATCTTGGTCGAGATTTTGCCGCACCTAAGGAAATCCTTGCTGTTTCCACTATAGAAGAGACCCACAACCGGCTCCTTATTCGGTAATTTCGGCTCCGTGAGTTTGTACGGAAGAGGCTCGTAAGGATCCATCGCAAAACCTCCGAATCCACCTTGTCGGTCATTCAACCGTTCATAGGGCGTGAGGCCGAGCCACCAAGGCAGATGCTTAGGTGTCCAGTTGCCATCCGGGGCGGATACGTAGGCTGCATAAGAGTCATACAACCCTAACACGTCAGTCGTAGATACTGCATTGCCATAGCGGTACAGAGCCCTCCGTGTGTTCTCGCGCAGCGGATCCCGCCCAATCCATCTCCCATCCGCCGGGTTGTAGTGGCGGTAGTTGTAGTAGACCAGGCCGAGCTCGGTGTCGTTGTATTCACTGCTCCACTGGATGGGTTGCGTGACGTTGCCGTTGGCTGTCACGGCGCCGTAGGGCGTGTAAGTGTAGGCCGCACCAATCGTGCCACCACTGACAAAGACCTCGCAGATGTTCTTCGTGAGATCCCAGCCGTAGGTGTACCAAGTGCCGTCCTTGCGGATGCCCAGCGGACGCGTGGCGACGGATTGCGTCGGGTCCCAGAGGATGAACCACTGGAAGGCGCCGCTGACGGCGTTGATAGCGGCGATTTGCAGGTAGCCCCGGTAGATGTAGCGCAGGTGGTTCGTGACGCTGCCGTTGACCGTGATCTTGCGCGTGTGGCGGCGGCCCATGTAGTCATAGGTGCATTCCACGATGGTTGCTCCGTCTTCGCTGGTGAAGGTAACGGGGCGGTTCTCCGCGTTGTAGACGACGTTCCAGATGCCGGTGCTTGTCTTGACCTTGGTCTGATTGCCGTCCGCGTCGAAGGTCGGGACGAAGGCTTCTGCCGTACCTTTCTGAATCGCGGTGTACTGGTTCAGGTTGTTGGCGTCGTAGGCGGTGGCTTCTTCCGCGGCTTCCTGTGCCGTCTTGC
>CALXRG010000036.1 GCA_944390825.1 uncultured Akkermansia sp. | reverse complement strand
AGTCGCCGAATGGGGCACCGCCATTCAAAGCCCCCGAAGGCTTGTAGGGGGATTAGACAAATGCGCAGCATTTGCCCGAAGGGCGAGGAGCCGTGGGGCGGCTCCGAGTCAACCTGCGCTCTTCGGCTACGACGACGCCGACAACCTGACCGAGCTCACCACCTTCCGGGCCGACAGCGGCGACATCACCACCGACCCGACCGGGCGCACGGACGGCGACACCACGACCTGGGTCTACAACTCCGCCGCCGGTGTTGAACTCAGCAAGACCTACGCGGATAACTCACAGGTCGTCAAGACCTACGACGCCTTGATTCGGCGCCGCCTCACGGCGCCTCACCCCTGCGGGGCAAACACTCCGTGTTTGTCCAATCGCCCTTACCGCCTGCTCGCGCAGGCGCCCCAAGCGGGGCCGTCGGGCGCCTTCAACCGCCTGGCTTCCGAGACCAACGCCCGCGGCATCGTCAAGACCCTGAGCTATGACGCCGCCACCGGCCAGCTCACCGGCATCAGCTTCTCGGATGACGAGACGCCGTCTCAGAGCTTCGCCTACAACATCCTCGGCCAGCTCACACAGGTCACCGACGCCGCCGGCACGCGCACCATCGCCTACAACGAATACAGCGAGCAGCAGAGCGACTCCCTGAACTCCGGCGCCCACACGCACCTCGTCACCGAACTGCGCGACAGCTACGGCCGCAGCACCGGCTTCACCTACGCCCGCTCCGGCGCCACGCAATTCACCACCAGCGTGGGCTATGCTACAGACGGCCGCATCGCCACCGCCGGCTTCATGCACGGCGGCGTGAACCGTCAGTTCAGCTACAGCTACCTGAGCGGCTCTAACCTGCTGCACACCCTGACGCAGCCGAACGGGCTCACGCTCACGCAGAGCTATGAAGAGCACCGCGACCTGCTCACCGGCATGCAGTACCACCGCGGCAGCACCCTCGTCGTCGAGCGCAGCTACAGCTATGACACCCTCGGACGCCCGACCAACCGCAGCACCGCCCGCCAGGGCAGCGTGAAGAACGATAGCTTCACGCACAACGACCGCAGCGAATTGGTTTCGGCCACCCTCGGCACGGACGCCTACAGCTACAGCTACGACAACATCGGCAACCGCAAGACAGCGCAGGAAGCCGCGGAAGAAGCCACTGCCTACGACGCCAACAACCTGAACCAGTACACCGCGATTCAGACCGGCGAAGAGACCGCCTTCGTCCCGACCTTTGACGCGGACGGCAACCAGACCAAGGTCAAGACAAGCACCGGCATCTGGAACGTCGTCTACAATGCGGAAAACCGCCCCGTGACCTTCACGAGCGAAGACGGCGCAACCGTCGTGGAATGCACCTATGATTACATGGGCCGCCGCCACACGCGCAAGATCACGGTCAACGGCAGCGTCACCAATTACCTGCGCTACATCTACCGGGGCTACCTGCAAATCGCCGCCATCAACGCCGTCAGCGGCGTCTTCCAGTGGTTCATCCTCTGGGATCCGACACAACCCGTCGCCACACGCCCGCTGGGCATCCGCAAGGACGGCACCTGGTACACCTACGGCTGGGATCTCACGAAAAACATCTGCGAGGTCTTCGGCTCGGACGGTTACATCAAGACGGCCTACACCTACACGCCCTACGGCGCCGTGACAGCCAACGGCAACGTCACGCAACCCATCCAGTGGAGCAGTGAATACAACGACACCGAGCTCGGCCTGGTCTACTACAACTACCGCCACTACAACCCGGCGGATGGTAGGTGGATACGTAAAGATCCTCTGAGAGGTGTTATATGGGAAAGGGCGTATTCTTATACCGACAACAATCCTTATAAAAGAGGAGACCTGTTGGGACTTGAAAGCTTTGTGCCAGATACAACACCCCTCTCTGAAGAGGCTCTTGCGTGGGTCAAGTCGAATTGCGCTTGGTTCAAAGAAGTAGGAGATGCCTTTAGGTTCAAAGAGCCCGAATTGATAGCGGTCGCTACAGCAATGGCGGAGGAATATTCACAAAAAAACAATCCCTTGCATCGTGCCGTTGATGCAGTGCAAGACGGCGTGATTAAGTTGACTGACCTGATTATAGAAACATCTCTACAAAAATTCAAAATATTTGGCTACGAGCTGAAACCGGATGTTGGTCCTGGCAATATCAATGTGAACACTGCACTCAAAGCCAGACATTATACGTTCAATCGACGGAGGCTCGATTTGACGCGTGAGATGCGGAAAATTTTGGGAGAAAAAGAAATTGCACGAGTCCTGGTAGACGACCGAGGCAGTATTGTCTACGGAGCGGCCGAAATGAGGAGACAGATAGATCAATTCAATACCTTTCTTAAAAATAAGAATGTTTCTATAGAGCAAATGACAGATCATGATCTCTCTCAAAACCTGGTTGATTTATGGCGCCAAGGCGACGGTCGTTTTTCCAAAATGGAAGCGACGTACAACAAAAAAAAGGGTGTTACATGCCTGAGCATAAACATCACGGAATTTCCCTTGCAGAGGAGAAATACAACCAGATTAAAGACGCATTAAAAAATTGTGAGGACTAATGAGCCGGGAATGACGAAAGGAAGTCGGCTTTCCAAGTTCGATCCAGCAGACACAACAATGAATACATTACCAGGCAAGCCACCCGGCCGCAAAGCCTCCGCTTCCCATGGGAAGGCGGAACCGCCTCCCCAAACACCCGAGCCCCGGGCGTTACCGCTGCACGATGCCGTGCGGAACGGGAACCGGGAAGCCGTGCGCCGCCTGCTGGATGAGGGGGCGGATGTACAGGAGCGCGACCGGGAGCTCAATACCGCACTGCATGAAGCAGCGCGGTGTCCCCGCCGTTTGCTGCTCCGCGCGACAGCTCCCGACATCCGCGACCGGGCTGCGGCCAAAGCCGGGGATGCCGAGCAGGACAGCGTGGCTATTGCCCGGATGTTGCTGGAGCATGGCGCGGATATGTCAGCCAAGAACCGCCTCGGAGAAACACCGCTGCACGTGGCGGTGCGTCACGGTCTGTCGGAGATGGTTCGCCTGCTGCTGGAGCATGGCGCACCGGTCAACCGGAGGGATGCCGAAAGCAACACGGCCATGGATGTGGCCGTAAGCTGCCGGCAGGCCGAGTGCCGCCGCCTGCTGTCGGAAGCCGGGGGATGGCGTTTCCGGTTGCATCCGTTGCGTGTATGGAGCATCCGCGCGCTTATTTCCTTCAGCTGTTGGGTACCCCTGAGCTCCATCGGGTTCTCCTTTGCCTGCGCATACGACAGCCACCTGCTCGTGCGCATTCTGCAGCCGACGGCCTGGCTGGCGTCGCAGGGATGGCAGCTCTACAGTGCGGTGGAGAACGATAATCCGGAGATGGCCTTGTTGCTCATCCGGGGCGGTGCCAATCCCAACGCTAATGTTGAGCTCAGGGGTGGGATCACCTCGCCTGTCCTGATGCTCTCCATTCAAAAAGGCTTCCGTGATGTGTCTCTGGAGCTCCTGCGGCATGGGGCGGATCCGGGTGCTACGGAGCACTACATCCAGGGGAATATCATCGATACCCCCCTGGTGCGAGCCTTGGAAGAAGGTCAGTTGGATGTCGCCCGCGCCCTGATCGAACGTGGAGCTCCGCTCGACGTCGCGGACTACGAAATTCGTTTCACGCCTTTGCTCACTGCAGCGCGACACGGTCATACGGAGATGGTGGAATTGCTTCTGGACAGGGGGGCAGATATCCATGTCAAAGATTGTTGCGGCGACACTGCACTACACTTGGCTATCTGGGCTGGTCATACGGATACAGCCCGCATACTTGTCGAGCGTGGCGCACAGGTGGATGTCAGAGATGATAGTGGGTACACGCCGTTGGATGAGGCGGTGAAAGCAGGGAATGCAGAGTGTGAGAAGCTCCTGCGTGAGGCCATGGACAAGAGGAAGCAAACTCCCCGTCCTGAGGTCGGCTCCACCCCCTGAAATGGGACAAAGGCGGACACATCCCCCTATAGCAATCTGGCTCTTTCCTTCACAGAAACCGAAGCCTGGCATTTTGACACGCAGCCCAAGGTATAAGATTCATACTGCTACACGCAAAGAAAGCGAGGCCATGCCGAGGCGGGAGAGTAAGACCAGGGGGGCCATCATCCTGCGGGCCATCTCGCCGGGCGGCTTGAAATCCTGCGCCAACGGACCAATCCCCTGTCCACCGCCGAAGAGAGAATAACTCTCGGCGGTGGACACGCGCGTTTGGGCGGAGTTTCTGTGCATGCATGGCACATACAGTTTGACAGGGGGCAGAGCAGTATCATATACTGCGGAGAGTAGCATGGCATATCGGGTACTCATGGGGCGCAAGTATCCTTTCCTCCTCCTTGAAGGGAGGACAGGGGAGAGGTGCGCTCATGAGGCTCCCCGGCGAGGCATCCGCAAGGACGGCACGTGGTACACCTACGGCTGGGATCTCACGAAGAAAGCCCCCGACGGCTGTAAGGGGGATTGGACAAATGCGCAGCATTTGCCCGAAGGGCGAGGAGCCGTGGGGCGGCGGAGAGTCAAAGCGACCGAGGGCTCGGAGGGGGATTGGACAAACACGGAGTGTTTGCCCCGCAGGGGCGAGGGCGCAATGGGGTGCGCCCGAGTCAACATCGGCAACCGCAAGACAGCGCAGGAAGCCGCGGAAGAAGCCACAGTCTACGACGCCAACAACCTGAACCAGTACACCTCGATTCAGACCGGCGAAGAGACCGCCTTTGTCCCGACCTTCGACGCCGACGGCAACCAGACCAAGGTCAAGACAAGCACCGGCATCTGGAACGTCGTCTACAACGCAGAGAACCGTCCCGTTACCTTCACCAGCGATGACGGCACAAAGATCGTGGAATGCACCTATGACAAAGCCCCCGAGGGCCCGGAGGGGGATTGGACAAACGCTGCGCGTTTGCCCGAAGGGCGAGGAGCCGTGGGGCGGCTCCGAGTCAACATGGGCCGCCGCCACACGCGCAAGATCACGGTCAACGGCAGCGTCACGAACTACCTGCGCTACATCTACCGGGGCTACCTGCAAATCGCCGCTATCAACGCCGTCAGCGGCGCCTTCCAGTGGTTCATCCTCTGGGACCCAACGCAATCCGTGGCCACGCGTCCGCTGGGCATCTGCAAGGACGGCACCTGGTACACCTACGGCTGGGATCTCACGAAGAACATCTGCGAAAGCGCCCGACGGCCCCCGAAGGGGCGCCTGCGCGAGCAGGCGGTAAGGGCGATTGGACAAACGCGCAGCGTTTGCCCCGCAGGGGCGAGGAGCCGTGAGGTGGCTCCGAGTCAAGTCTTTAGTAGCGGAGGTACAATCCTCACGGCCTACACCTACACGCCCTACGGTTCCGTGACAGCCAACGGCAACGTCACGCAGCCCATCCAGTGGAGCAGTGAATACAACGACAGCGAGCTCGGCCTGGTCTATTACAACTACCGCCACTACAATCCGTCGGATGGGAGATGGACGGGGCGGGATCCTCTACTTGAAGAAGGTTCGTGTATGCTTTACTTGTATGATAAGCCTGTGACTGAAAATGATGCCTTGGGGAGGCGAAAATGTTCTGAACACGATAGGCTCTCAGGGCAAATAACAGTAAAACAGGTAACCTTGAAGCATGCATCAGACAAGGATAAAAATCTAAGTATATCGGATTTGTCGACTTATCTTTCTATAGATACAAAGGAATTGGCGAGGGATGCAAAAGAGTTTGCGAGGGATAAAGTGTTGGAGAGTATGGAAAAGAGAGCATTCGACGCTACGTATGATGCTTTCAGAAAAGCAAAAGGGCGACTGGCGTACGCTGGGTATGTGTCGACAATCTCTTACGCATACACTTCTGTGGAGGTTGTTGCATCTGCAACACGCTGTTGTTGCAAGAGCCTGCAACGAGAGAAAACGGAGGGAGAGGGGTGTTGCGATGAGTACGAATATACACGAAAAGCTTCGGTCAGTTTGCTGACGGAATTACGCTTAGCTGCATTTGATGAGCGAGAAAGACAATATTTAATTACTAGGATCAATGGTGCTGTGGCGCAACTGAAAGGCATTATTCGAGAAACTAAGTGTTCAGAATTACTGAAAGAATAACGGAATATTAAGAACATATCACCGCAATTTCCATGAAAAAGGAACGATTGGTACATCAACTTTTGTTGGCCGTTACATTTAGTCTTTGTAACGCGTGGGCGGGCACCGAGGAATCTATAGCCTCGTTCGTTACAGAAGAGCCAGTGCAGTCTTCACCTGTTTCCTGGGAGCCTTTGTTTGAGGCTGTTCGACAGGAGAATATAGAGGAGCTGCGAGATCTTCTCTCCAAGGGCGCTTCGCTCGCTACGTGGAATGGCGAAGACAGGACGCCGCTGGAAGTTGCGGTGGATAGTGGGAACTTGGCAATGGTGGAACTGCTGCTGAAATCGGAGGCTGTCAGAGTGCCGTCCGGATTTATGAATGCGGCACTGATCTTGGCTGTTGCGCGGGGGGAGAGGGAGATGACAGAGTTGCTGCTGGAACGGGGTGCTGACGTGAATGTGAAGGGCTCCTTGGGACAGACTCCGTTGCACCGGGCCGTTGATTCGGAAAATGTTGGACTGGCGAGATTGCTGCTGGAACGGGGCGCTGACGTGAATGCGGAAGATCACGGCAGAGAGACCCCGTTGCACCGGGCCGTTCATTCAGCCAATACCGAACTGACCGAGTTGCTGCTGGAACGGGGCGCTGATGTGCATGCGAAAGACCGCTGGGAAAAGACTCCGCTGGTAGGTGCGGTTTCGCAGGGTAATATCGAGCAGGTCAAGCTATTGCTGGAACGGGGTGCTGATGTGAAGGCAAGGGATTATGATGGCAAGACCCCACTTCACTGGGTTGCCAGGGAGCTGGATGATGAAACCTCCTCGGTGACCGTGCCGTTGGCGACGGTGCTGCTGGAGGCCGGTGCTGATGCGAATGCAAAAGCTTTTCCGGACAATCCATCGCTACCTCTCGAAGGTAACAGAACCCCGCTGCAATTAGCGGCTCGAGTCGGGGATTGCCCACTGGCGAAGCTGCTGCTCAAATGGGGAGCTGTCGTGCATGCGACTGACTTCGTTGGTGAAACTCCGCTGCATTGGGCTGCAGATGGGGAGATGGTGCGGATTCTGCTGGAGGCTGGTGCCGATATCAAGGCTCGAAACAAACTTGGCGAAACCCCGTTGCACAAGGCTTTGCTGTTCGGCAGAATCGATGCGGTGAGAGCTCTGATCGCTGCGGGTGCCGAATTGGAAACCCGAACGGAATCAGGTGCTACGCCGCTGTGTTATGCGGCGGCCTTGGACGTGACGGGGGAGGTGGTCAAGCTGTTGATTGAGGCGGGAGCAGAAGTGAATACGTCTGATTCCGCTGGGGAGGCCATTCCTCTTCTCGAGGCCGTGATCAATGAGCATCCCGAAGCCGTGCGGGTTTTACTTGAGGCCGGGGCGGATGTGCGGGTGGTCAATAGCCTTGGCTATACCCCCCTTCGCTGCGCGGAGAAATGTCTGAGGTTGGCACAGGAGTATCAGCAGGATGAGCAGAAGAGAATCGAAGGAGCCATCGAGAGATTGAAGATGGAGTTGGAGGAACTGAAGGGGAAGAAGAGCAACTCATGTCGCTCTGTTATTGAGCTTCTCCAGCAATACGAGCGTAAAGCAAAACGTCGGGAATGAAACCTTGTCTTGTTTGCTTAGTGGCACGTTTTTCCCTTTTCTTGTTCGGTGGAGATTAGGAGCGTAGGGTGTTAGGCTTATAACTCCGTACCTCATTATACAGGCATTGGCAGCTCTCGTTTGTTTGGTTTTCTATCAGGAGAATACAATCATCGCTATACAGAAGAGTTGACCACGCAAGCTGCTTACTCTTCTTCGGTGCAAGAGATGGGATGTTTGAGCCTCCTGAGTGCCCGATATGTCATGCTGCCTTCCGTAGTATAGGATACAGTTCTGCCTCCTGTCAAACGGTATGTGCCATGCACACGCAGAAACTCCGCCCAAACGAGCGTGTCCCCCGCCGGGAGTTTTCCCATCTTCGTAAGCACTCAACCAAAACCATTGTAGGCAGGCGTGCGAAAATAGAGGCCTATGTTTACATTGCCTCAAAACACCATCGCTTACCTGCTCAAGGAACCCATCGACATGCGCTACGGCATGTTCCGCCTTCAGGGAGTCATTGCTTAGCTCATGCAGCAGCCCATGCCCCGTGGTGCTTTCTACTTTTTCATCAACAAAGGGCACAGCCTGCTCAAGGCGGTCTGGTTCGACGGCACCGGGCTGTGCCTCTTTTGCAAACGGCTGGAAAAAGGCACCTTTACCTGGCCTCAACCGGCTTCCGTCAGTGAGGAAAAATGGATGCAAATCACCCCATCGGCCCTGAGTCTTCTGCTGGACGGAATTGAGCTGAAACAATGCATGAAAAAAGCGTGGTATGAGGCATAATTTGCGGCGGAGCAAGTTTTTTTCTGTAAAATTTCTGTCATCGGAGCAAAGCACGCTTGCGAGTCAGGTTAAGCAGCGTTGG
>CALXRG010000035.1 GCA_944390825.1 uncultured Akkermansia sp. | reverse complement strand
GTTGCGCGGGCTGGGGCTCGGGGGTGGCTCCGGCGGGCTGCGCGGGCTGGGGCTCGGGGGTGGACCTGGAGGGTTGCACGGGCTGGGGCTCGGGTGTGGCCCCGGTGGGTTGCGCGGGCTGGGGCTCGGGTGTGGCCCCGGTGGGTTGCTCGGGCTGGGGCTCGGGGGTGGCTCCGGCGGGCTGCGCGGGCTGGGGCTCGGGGGTGGACCTGGAGGGTTGCTGCTCGTTTGCTTTCCGGGGAGAGCCTAATGGGGTGGCTTGGCCCATCGCGGCGTATGATTGTATCTTGTAGCAGCGTCGCAGGATGAGTTTACGGGGAGATTGTTGGTTTTTTGGTGTGAACCAGACTTCCACTACAACGGGACTGAAGAGGTGGGCTTCTCCTTCCATGATGGTGAAGAGCGGGGCGTTGTTGGGGAGGAGGCCGTCTTTGTTGAGGTGTTTGAGGTTGGAGCCTGTTGTTTCGATGTCGCCAGGGAAGTCGTGCCTGAAGAGCTGGTTGGCATCGTCGGAGTAGCGGGCCGGGCAGCTGAAGAGTCGCAGGACTTTGCCTGTGGTCATGTGTGTGATGATCATCACGATTTCGCCGGCTTCTTGCGGGTTGCAGTAGACTTCGGCCTGATAGGTGCCGGACTGCGTCGGTGGCTCGCAGAGCAGGAGTCCGGGGGTGGAGCCGGAGAATGAGCGTATGCCCTGTATCCCTGCGTCTACTGTGGCTTGTGTGGGGTTGTCTGCCAGTTTTTGCAGCCGTGCGTCTATGGTGCGGAGGGTGGCGTTGGTGACGCGCCGTGATTCTTCAACGGATTGCATGCCGCGGCAGGCCATGAGCAGGAAGTGCTTGCTGCCTAGATTGACGGCTAAATCCGGCATGGGGGCGCCTTCTGACGGGGGCTCGGGCATGGGTTCCCCAGGCTTGACGACGACGAAGCCTTCCGGGAGTTCTGTGCCGTCTTCGATGTAGCGAAAACAGACATGCACCAGTTTGGGTGTTTGCCTGCGTACCGGCAGGCTGAAAATCATGTGCCCCGGTTCCGCGAAGAAGGCGGAGGATGTGCTGTGGTAGGCCCAGCGTGGGACGGAGTTAAGGTATTTTTCGAAGATGTCCCGATGCTCGGTTTCGAGTTTGAGCATGTTCGGGGTGTATGCCAGTTGGGAGGTGTTTTCTTCCTCGGGCAGGTCGAGTTTCAGAACGAGTGAGCTGGGGCCTTTCAGTTCGTCGTTGGGGGAATAGAGGTCGTTTGTTTGCTGGATTGGGGAGCTGTCGCGCGGAGCCGGCAGGGGGGCTACGTCGGCAGAGAGTGCCATGAAGCCCCAGACGCCCGCTGTGGCTCCCCATAGTACAAACCACGCCAGCAGATTGAGCAGCGAGCGCGTGTAGCGCAGGCGAAAAAGACTGTACAGAACGGTGAAAATGCCCAGTAGAAGGGAGGTAATGAAGGCGAGGGTGATGAGGTTGCCGTACAGGCTGTCTGACACCCAGGCCAGGGATTCAGGAAGGGTCGGGGGCCACAGAAGGGGGATGTTGCACAGAAGGACGATGATGCAACAGATGCTGTGTATTTTCCAGGAGGAGAGTAGCAGGCGGATGACGAACGTGCGGGTCATGGTGTGGTTTGCCTGAAGAGGTGCGGGTGGGCGAGAATGAAGCGCGCGGCTTGCAGGCGGGTTGATTCGGTGTTCAGGTAGTTGTATTCCTGACAGAGCTGGCGCAGTAGGGTCGCGCGCTCTACCTTGTCTGCCTGGGCCAGATGCTTCGCGATGATGCCGGCATGGGTGTGAGCCCCGATTTTATGCAGGGCGGTGACGGCGCGTTCCAGGCGCTCGGTGTCGAGGAGGTGTGTTTGCTCTTTCTCGATGATTTGGTCGATTTGGCAGGCGAGGATTAATTCGCTCAGTTGCAGGGCGTCGTTTCCTTCGAGGTTGCCAAGGTAGGGGCGCAGGGTGGCGGCATCCGGGCCGGGAAGGCCGCGGCGGTGCAGATCCAGGACGAGTGCGGCACACGCCATTTCTGGGTCGGAGCTGTCGAGGTAGGGGCTGACCAGATCCCAGGCCGCATTGCCTTCTTGTTGGACGAGCATGTCGAGGAGGAGTGCAAGGGGATGGGCGGCGTTGCAGTCGATCATGTCTTCCGGTGAGGTCGGCAGCATGGAGTCCAGCTTGGTAATGGCTTGCTTCAGCTTATCGGAGGGGACTGGCCAGCACAGCTCATGGAGTACTTCCAGCAGCTGCCCGGGGGAGGATTCGAGGAAGTGCTCGCCGTGTTCCCAGTAGGGGAGTGAGGAGATCAGTTCCAGGGCGCTGGGTTCATCCTGGGCGCGCAGAAAGCTGAGGCAGTCTGCCAGGGCCGCGGGACTGTGCCCGGTGGCCAGCGGGGCGTTGAGTATGTCGCCGATCATTTGCCGGGCGTTTTCGGCTGCGGGCTGGAGCGAGTAGTGCTGCAGGTAGGTGAGGCTTGCTTCCGGAAGCCCGGCCTGGAGTTGGAGACACCTGGTGCGCAGGAGGCGCAGGAAGGCGTCGGTGCTGGTGGGCAGGGGTTGTTCTTCGCGGAGGTTTTTGAGCAGGCCTGTGTCACGGAGTGCTTGGAGGATGTTCGGTGTGGTGCTCAGGTAGAGCATGGCGGAGTTGCCTTCGGCATCTTCGGCCTGAGGATCGGATCCCAGTTGCAGTGCCGTGGTGATTTCGATGATGAGCGAGAGTTTTTCGTGCTCGGGGAGATCGGGGTTGAAGGCCAGTTTGCGGCTGTTGTTGATGAGTTCGGGGTCTGCGGCGGGCAGCAGCAGGTGTTCTCGGGTCAAGTCAGCTGTCCCTTCGAAGGGGGATTGCGGGGCGATGGCGGGCTCTGTTCCCGGGGTGGATGCGGAAGCAGGTGGCAGGGTGGATGCGGTTGGCGGAGTGGCTGCGGGGCCGGATGCCGGGGTGGTTTGCTGATCGGCATCTTGCGCCAGGGGGGAGGCGGGGTCTCCTGTGGCTGACAGTATGGGGGTGCCGGCCAGCAGGGTGAGCGATATGGCGATGGGTGAATGGCGCATGGGGTTAGGGGGTGGGTGCGGCAGGGCCCGGATCGGTGAAGGCGCTGGCGTTTTGGTGGATGAATCGTGCGGTGGCTATTTCCAGCTCGTAGGTGGCGTCGCTGATTCGGGTGGAAATTTCGTCAAGTTTTTCGGGATTGTCGAGATTTTGGGCCAGTTTCTGGTAGAGGTCGTGGGCTCGGGAGGCGCCGATGTCTTGAAGGTCCCGGAGAAATTGGGTCAGCTGGGCTTGCTCCATACGTCCATACCAGAAGTCTTCCTGTGAGGTGAGGCGGAGGGCTTTTTGCAGGATTGGTGTGTTTGCTTCCCGATGGTGGGCTGCCAGCCAGTGCTTGACGCTTTCAGCCCGGGGGGTAGGCAGTCCCATGGCGCGGAGTTTTGCTCCCCAGGCGCCGGCTTGTATGGGAAGCCTTGGGTCCTGCAGGAGTGTGGAGATCTGTTCTTCGGCATCGGGGCAGCGGTAGAGAAGTTCGATGAGCTCTGCTGCCCACTCGCTTTCTCCTTCATCCAGACGGCGTTCGGCTTCGCTGATGAGAAATGCTGAAGGCATGACGAGCGAGGGATGCTCGCTGATGGCTTCTATGAGGGTTGGTCCGTAGTGGCCGCAGTCGCAGGTGTCCGAGTGGGGGTGATTGTGGTGCCACAGGGGAATGCTGGTGAGCAGTGTCGCTGTGCGGGCGCTGTCCAGGTCGGCCAGCAGGCCAATGGCTTTGGGCAGGGCCATTTCGTAGAGCTCGGAGTTTTGCATTTCCTGCGTGGGTGTCAGTACTGAGGCAACGGCGTCGTAGTCTTGCTCCCGGAGTTTGAAGTCGGGATTCATGGCCCGGCGGCATATTTCAGAGAGCAGGGGAATGCCTGTAGTGAAGTTGGGGTCCGGCTCCGGCAGTGTGATGCCTGCCTGTTTCAGCCTGTCGACGAAGTCCGGACTGTTGGCGAGGAAGTCTGCTGCGGAGAATCCCGGATATTCGCGTGTGTCGTCATCGGGCCTGCGAATCATGGGGTCGGCTCCGCTGTTGAGCAGCAGGGTGATAACGGTCTCCAGACAGCGTACTTTGGTACCGACGTCGTCCGTCAGTGCTCCCATGCCGTGCCGGAGTTCGTAGTACAGGCGGCATGCAGCGTAGAGGGGCGTGTAGCCGTCTTCGCTGATTTGGTTCACATCGGCTCCCCGGCTCAGCAGGTAGCGGATGCAGGCTTCGGTGTTTTCTGTGCAGCCGAGAACAGCGTAGCGCAAGACGTGCTGGAGTGCCTGGTCGGTGTCGCTTTGTTTCTCGCGCTCGCTGATAACGCGTTTCAGGGCGTTGAGCCAGCCTCGCATGGCTGGTCCGGCGGCAATGGGTACGTTGTAGCCGAGGGCGTTGAACGAGTCAGGCAGGGGGGCTCCGAGATCCAGAAATTTCAGAAAGACTTCTTCGCTGCTTTGTGACAGAGCCGGAACGAAGAGGGAGGAGCCTCCGGGCCCGGTTTGGGTGAGGTCGGCTCCGCCTTGCACGAGGATATCCAGAAGTTGGAGGATTGCCTGGGTGTCGGGTTGTGTGCCGTATTCTGTCAGGGCAAAGGAGAGGGGAACGTCGCCGTGGACGGGCCTGCCGTCCATGTCTTTGTCCATGGCTCGGGCGTTGGGGTCTGCTCCGTCCAGCAGCAGGCAGCGCGCCAGTTCCGGCTTTTTGAAGTAGCAGGCCAGATGCAGCATGGTGTAGGCTCCTTCATCCGGAGGGAGAGCGTAGCGGGTGTCGGCCGTTTTCGCGAAGTGGCTGATGAGTTTGTTGATGGAGTCCAGCTGGTCTGTTTCCCATTCGGGGAGGGCTGCCGGGGTGATGGCGTCGGCAATTTGGGCGAATTGCTCGGCGGCTTCCGGGGTGGCCCGGCCGCGGACTTGCGGTTCGCAGCTGCTGAGCAGTAGAACGGCAGCGGCGGACACAGCTGCGATGCTGCGCGGCAGGTTCTCTATCATGCGGGTATTTTAGTACACGCGTTGCGCTGTGGCAAGCCGTAAAATGGGCTTTTGCGTCAGCTGCGGCCCGGCGGATGCGAGCCATGAGGCAGGGCGATACAACCGCGCTGCAGGCTGTGCGGGGAGCCTCTGCCCGGAGCGGGGGGCGGTGTACGGTGGTGGTGGGACCGCGGGGTGGCGCAGATCTGGGGGATGGCTCAGCAGGTGATGGTCGTGTCGAGATGGGCTACGTGGATTTCTCCCGGGTGGAAGTCCTGGAGGGCGGTTTTGATGGAGGCGCAGCATTCCGGTTCTCCGTGGACGAGGTATATTTTTGCTTTCGTCCCTCCTGTGCGGCGGAAGTAGTGCAGCAGTTCATCGTGGTCGGCATGGCCGGAGAAGGAATCCAGCGAGCGGATACGTGCGCGCACGGGATAAATGTCGCCGAGGATGCGTACCTCGAGTGCTCCGCTGAGGATGCGGCGTCCCAGGGTGTTGGCGGCGCAGTAGCCGACGAAGAGAATGGTGTTGTTGTCCCGCCCGATGCCGTTTTTGAGGTGGTGGAGGATGCGGCCGGCTTCGCACATGCCGGAGGCGGAGATGATGATGGCTTTCTCCCGCATGTTGTTGAGTCGTTGGGATTCTGTCACGGTGCGGACCATGTGGAGCTGTTCGAAGCCGAAGGGGTCGCGTTCGTTGAAAAGGAAGTCGTAGACTTCTTTGTTGAAGCATTCGGGGTGGATGCGGAAGATTTCTGTGGCGCTGACGGCCATGGGGCTGTCGACGTAGACCGGGTAGTTGGGCAGGCGGCCCTCACGGTAGGCGCGATTGAGGAGGTAGAGCAGCTGCTGGGTGCGTTCTACGGCAAAGGAGGGGATGTAGACGTTGCCCCCGCGTTTCATGGCTTCCCGGATGGTGCGGCAGAAGGTTTCGTCATCCCGGCTGGGGGATTCGTGGTGCCTGCCGCCGTAGGTGCTTTCCATTAGCATGATGTCGACATCCGGAACGGGAACGGGGTCCCGCAGCAGTTCGTTGTTGCCGCGGCCTATGTCGCCGGAGAAGAGGAGGCGCTTGTGCTTACCGTCTTCGCGGTCGTCGATGTCGAGCACGATTTGGGCGGCTCCGAGGATGTGGCCGGCGTCGTAGAAGGTGAGGGTGACGCCTTCTGAGATGGGGAAGGGTACTTCGTAGCCGAGGGTGATGAAGTGCCGGAGGCAGAGTTCGGCGTCCTGTTCGGTGTAGATGACGTCGGCGACGCTGCCGCTGCCGCCTTTGCGGCGGTGCATTTTGTTGAGGAAGTTGACGTCGCTTTCCTGGATGCGCGCAGCGTCTGCGAGCATGATTTGGCAGAGGTCCCGGGTGGCGTAGGTGGTGAAGATGTGGCCTTTGAAGCCTTTTTTGACGAGGTTGGGGAGGTTGCCTGAGTGGTCGATGTGTGCGTGGGAGAGGACGACGCAGTCAATCGTTTTCGGGTCGAAGTAGGGGAAGTCGCGGTTGATGCGCAGTTCGTCCTGGCGGTGGCCCTGATACATGCCGCAGTCCAGCAGGATTCGCTTGCCATTTACTTCCAGCAGATGCTGGGAACCGGTTGTTGTTTCTGCCGCGCCACAAAAATGGATTTTCATGGTGCTATTCTAGCGGGCCTGGAAGCTGGCTTCAAGCTGAAACTGCAGGTTGGCTGTGTCGAATACGCATTTTGCGGGGCGGCCCGTTAGTGTGTGGCGGGAGCGGGTGGGGTCGCGGGGGGCTGTTGCGGGGTGATGGAGAGGAGTTTGACGGTGAAAATGAGGGTGGCGTCCGGGCCGATGGCTGTGGGGGCTGCGCTGCCGTAGCCGAGTTCGGCGGGGATGCTGATTTCCCATTCTGCGCCTATGGGCATGGCTTTGAGAGCTTCGCTGAAACCGGGCACGACTTTGTCGATGGGGAAGGTGACGGGGGTGTCGCCAGTGGTGTCGAAGATGGTGCCATCTACCCGACGGCCTTCATAGGTGATGGTGCAGGTGGGGGATTCTCCGTACGCTTCTTTGCTGTAGACCGGTCCTGTTCCCGGGCTGATAATGCGGTATTGAAGGCCGCTTGGTGTGGTGGTGACGCCTTCTTTGGCGGAGTTGGCGGCGAGATAGGCCCGGCCGGCTTCCCGGTTTCGTTTGCTGACTTCGGTGTTTCGGGCGTCGATGAGCCAGGCCAGGGCAAAGCCGTGGGCCATGCTTTCTGCTTTGTCTGCAAAAATGGGCGGTTTTTCCCCGTTAAGGGCGGCGGTTAGGCCCGTGATAAATGAGGCTGTGTCGATGTCTTCTGCCGAGCAAAGCGGTATTTGGCGGGCAATGACTTCTGCCGCCAGGGTACCCAGGGTGTAGCAGAAGTGGCGGAAGGCCTCGTCTTCGCTGATCTCCGTGCTGAGGCGTTGCACTTCTTCAAATAGCTTCTGATCGTCGGGGGAGAGGTTTTGGGGGGTGGGCAGAGGCGCTCCGAGCTTGGAGGAAACGATGCGGGTCGCTGCCAAGGTGTAGGCGTAGTCCTTGCGGGGATAGTCGGGGTTGGTTGTTTTGCTGATGGTGTCGGTGAGCCCTTGCCTGATGATGTCGGGACTGAGGTTCCCGGGCTTGATGTTGGGGTAGGTTTGGCGCAGGATGTTGCCCAGTTCGACGCCTTCGCTGAGGCACAGGTGGCTCAGTGCCGCTTTTTGGGAGATGTCTGCTGCGCGTTTTTTGGCTTTGTCCACCACGGCCATCATGGCGGCACTTTCGTCGCTGATGTTTTCTTTGGTTCCGGGGGCTTGGTTTTCCGTTTGGCTGAAGCGGTAAGTGACATCGAGCACTGTCCACACGCCCAGGGCGCATATTGCCGCGATGATGATTTTCTTTTTCATGATGACGGGAGCGAATGGTGGAATCTACAGAGAGAGCTGGCGTGATGGGGAGTTGCCATACGACGGCTGGACAAGACTTCCCCGCCATATACAGCCATCCTGCTGTTTCGGGGACAGCAGGATGGAAATACGGGGATATGACGATATGTGCTGCTGCAACGGGGGGAATGCGTGCTGCTGCAGGGGGTCGTGTTATTTAGCGCATATCCAGCACGGGCACCAGCAGAGGCTCTTCCGGGCCGGTGTAGCGCGACAGCGGGCGGAACAGGGTGTTGTCCTCCAGCTGCTCAAGAATCTGCGCGACCCAGCCGGCGGCACGGGCGATGGCAAAGACTGTTGTGAACATGCGGGTGGGAATGCCCAGGCTGTAGTACACCGTGGCCGAGTAGAAGTCCACGTTGGCGTTGAGGTTTTTGCGGGCGCGCATGATCTTGGCAATCATGTCGCTCATGCGGATCCACTTGGGCTCGCCGATCGTCTGGGTCAGCCTGATTGCGATGCGGCGCAATTGCGGTGCACGCGGGTCGAGGGTTTTGTAGACGCGGTGCCCCATGCCAAAGATTTTCTCCTTGTTGGCCAGCTTGTTGTTGATGTAGGCCTCGACGTTGTCTTCGCTGCCGATTTCTTTGAGCATCTCGATGACGGCTTCGTTGGCGCCGCCATGCAGCGGTCCCTTGAGGGTACCGATGGCCGAGGTAATTGCCGAGTACATGTCCGAAAGTGTGGAGGCTGTGACTCGAGCTGAGAAAGTAGAGGCGTTCATGCCGTGGTCTGCATGGAGAATGTAGCCGACGTCGAGGATGTGCGCCTCCATCGGATCGGGCTCTTTGCCTTTCAGAAGCCACAGGAAATGCGCTGCTTCATCCAGATCAGTGCGGATGGGGGGCAGATCCTTTCCCTCACAGATGCGGTAGTAGTATGCGGCCATCACCGGGATCTTGGCGATGAGCGACAGACCAATCTCCTTCATTTGGCTGGGGTCTTTCGTGCGGTCGTCGTACATGCCGAGCATGGAGACGGCCGTGCGCAGGGCACTCATCGGGCGTGCTTTTTTGGTCGCTGTTTTGAAAAAGTCGAGGATGGGCTGGGGAAGTTCACGGTCGTTGCGCAGACGCTGTTGCAGCCCATGGAGTTCCTCGCGGTTGGGTAAGCGTTTGTTGAGAAGCAGGTAGATGATCTCCGGGAAGGTACAGAGATCTACCAGGTCTTCAATTTCGTAGCCGCAGTAGAGGAGGCGTCCCTCTTCACCGCGGACATCGCTTAGACCGGTTTCGTTGGCGATGACGCCTTTGAGGCCTTTGGCCAGGATGGGCTTTGACGGGTTCTGCTGATCGTTCATTCTTTGTTCTTAGGGGGTGTCACACGCTGCCGGTTACGGCGCGCTTGGTTAAAGTCAGGTTGTTATCAGTGGAGGGCATACCAGGCGTCGTGAAGCTCGCTGAAGGCTTTGATTTCGACGTCCGGGCGGCTTTCGAGCCAGGTTTTCACGGCTTGCCGCTGCTCCTCTGAGGTTTGGGTGGGATCACAGGCTGTGACGATAATCAGACAACCGTCCTCTGTGATGCTGCCTTCGCAATCGAGGCCGTTGGTCTGGATGCAGTCGTTTACCAGTGCTTCCAGGAAACGGCCGCATTCAGGAGACTCCACATCACCCTTGTAGTCAAAGGTAAATTCGAAGCAGAGTTCGCGGAACTCACCGACACGGTATTTCTTTCTGAGTCTCTTTTTCATAGTTCGGAACTACTTTACTGAAATGGGGAAGCCCTGTCAAGACAAAGTGCGGGAGCAGACCAGTTATCTGGGTCTGTTTCAAATTTGCTGGTAGTAGTCGTGGGAGGTTTTGTGGAGTCTTTGAAGGCGCATGAAGTGCACTTGGC
>CALXRG010000034.1 GCA_944390825.1 uncultured Akkermansia sp. | reverse complement strand
TGAGGCAATGAGGCAATGAGGCAATGAGGCAATGAGGCAATGAGGCAATGAGGCAATGAGGCAATGAGGCAATGAGGGGCTCCGGTGCTCAGCTGAGGGTGCTTTTTCAAGGTATTCAGGCATCACTCCGACATCATTCTGATATAATACTTGCTAAGTGGTGTATTCGGGTGTAGTATCCTCCATCTTCCAAATGACGATATGAGTGGTTTGTTGATATTTATACTGTGTGCGGCTCTTTTGGTGGCCGGATATTTTGTCTATGGCCGGTTCGCCGAGAAAGTATATGGATTGAGCGATACGATGCAGATGCCCAGTGTAGTCCATCCCGATGGAGTGGACTACAGCCCGCTGCCTACGTGGAAGGTGTTCCTCATCCAGTTGCTTAACATTGCCGGGCTTGGGCCGGTGTTTGGTGCATTGAGCGGTTGCCTGTTCGGCCCGTCGGCGTTGCTTTGGATTGTGCTGGGCTGCATTTTGGCAGGTGCCATGCATGATTTTCTTTCTGCCATGATGTCGCTGGAGCATGACGGGGAAAACCTGCCTGAGCTCGTAGGCCGCTACCTGGGCAATGCCGCCCGCTGGGTCATGCGCATCGTGTGTATTCTGCTGCTCCTGCTGGTGGGAGTTGTTTTCACCAAGGGGCCTGCCGGCATGCTTCAGGCGATGATCCCCGAAATCTCCGACCTCTGGTGGTGCGCGGCTATCCTGCTGTATTATTTCCTCGCAACGGTGCTGCCGATCGACACCATCATCGGTAAGGTCTATCCCTACTTTGGTGCTCTGTTCCTGTTCATGGCCGTGGCGCTGCTGGTCACGGTTCCTTTCGGGGAACATGAGGTGTTGCCGAATGTCGATTTCTTCACCAATGTGCACCCATCCGGCCTTTCGGTGTGGCCGATGATTTTCGTCACCATTGCATGCGGTGCCATCTCGGGCTTCCATGCGACCCAGAGTCCGCTGATGGTGCGCTGCCTGACCAGGCGCGGCGATATGCGGCGTGTCTTTTACGGCGCCATGATCATGGAGGGTCTCGTCGCCCTCATTTGGGCGACTGTCGGACTGACTCTGCGCGATGTGCTGGTGGACTACGCCGTGGTCGAGCAAGGGGGACGCAGTGTTGTCAAGGCTCTCGAACAGGCAGGGGGAAATGCCGCTTCCTTCATGCAGATCTGCATGGTGGATCCTGCTACGGCAGTGAAAGTCGCCTGCACCAGCTACCTGGGGCACGTCGGGGCGGTGCTTGCCCTGCTCGGCGTTGTCGTGCTTCCCATCACCAGTGGAGACACAGCGATGCGTTGCTGCCGTCTGATGGTGGCTGATATCATACGTGTTGATCAAGGCCCCAAATTCAAACGTTTCATGATAGCCATCCCGCTGTTCGTGGCGGTTATTCTGATTTCCCGTATGGATTTTGGAGTGATCTGGCGCTACTTCGGCTGGTCCAACCAGATGCTGTCCTGCTTTACCCTGTGGAGCATCACGGTGTTGCTGCGGCGGCGCGCCCGCTGGTACTGGATTTCTTTGCTTCCGGCGTGCTTCATGACCGTCATGTGCACGACGTATCTGCTGTATGCCAGGGAATGCGGCATCGAGTTCCCGCTGGGAGTGTCGAGTCTGGCCGGTATCGCACTGGCGCTGATATGCACAGTCGCTTTCTTCCGAATCCCATCGGGATGTGACACGAACCCGTCCGAACCGTCATAAGCAGCACGAAAGCCTCATTTGCCACTTGCCTTTGGCAGGGACTTTTGGTACCCTTGGTTGCAGGAGATGGACAACCTCGACGATTATCACAAGCGCCGCAGAGCGGCCGAGAATCGCAGACGCCGAAGTGATGGCCGGCGCTCGGCGATGTTTCGGGAGACCGGGTCGCGATTCAAGGGCTGCCTGTTGACGCTGTTGTGCATCGGCGTTGTCTCCTGTCTGGTGATGGGGGCTTTGGGGTATCTGCTGTTTGAGCTTTGCACGGACAAATACCAAAAGTTTGCAGAAGAGTTTAACCTCAACGACATCAATAACCTTGACCATCCCGGCATCATCTACGACCGCCATGGTGAGGAGCTCGGCCGGATTTACGACGAAAACCGCAGTTACGTTACTTTTGACAACATCGCTCCGAGCATGATAGATGCCATCGTGGCTCAGGAGGACAAAAACTTCTGGACGCACAGCGGCTTTGACCCCATGGGTATCGCGCGTGCCGGCAAGGAGGCTGTAATGGCCAAGGGTGATGCCAATCAGGGCGCTTCCACGATCACTCAGCAGCTCGCCCGAAATGCATATGATCTCGAACGCCGGATTCAGGCCATGGGAGGCAACCGGTTTGAACGCAAGATTACGGAAATATTCCTGGCGATGCGCATTGAAAAGGCGTACGACAAACGCCAGATCATGGAGTTTTACCTCAACCGCGTGTATTTCGGCCGCGGTTATTACGGTATCAGGGCGGCTGCGCTCGGTTACTTTGGCAAGGAACCGAAAGACCTCACCGTCCGGGAGTCTGCCAGTATTGCAGCACTCGTGAAAAACCCCGAGAACTACAACCCGATCCGCAATCCCCAGCTCAACTTCAAGTGGCGCAACGACGTCATTGACCGTATGCAGCGCTCCGGCTACCTGTCGCTTGAAGACGCCGAGCGTGTCAAGCAGCAGCCGCTGGAACTCAACCCCAAGCCCTTGCGCCGCAACACCAGTTTCCTCTACGCGCTGGTGCTCAAGCAAGCTGTTTCTATTTTCCAGGATCCTGTCAGGGGAGAAGAAATCGTCAAAAGTGCGGGCATCAAAGTCTACACAACCATCGATAAGAGCCTCCAGGATGCTGCACAGCAAGCCCTCGACAGGCAGCTCGAAAGCCTGGAATCCCGCAAGGATTTCACCCACGTGCACTTCTCGGAAAAGGACGATCCCCGCTGCAAGCAGCACCGCTACGTGGACGGTCTCGTGTATGCTGTTGAGAATACGACCGGAGCCACACTTGTCTACGTCGGCGGGCGCAACTTCGACCGCGATAACTTCGACATCATCGAGAGCGGCAAACGCCCCGTGGGGACCGCCATGCTGCCCTTCCTGTACCTGAGTGCTCTGGAGAACGGCTTCACTCCGTGCTCCCAGCTTATTGATGATGCCATGGACAACCGCCTGGCCGGTATTGGCGGCTCAGAGGGCGTGCTGGGAGAGTGGGGAATGGAAGTCAACAAAGGACGCTATCTGGACGCGATCACCTTCCGCCAAGCCCTACAGTGGTCCAAGACCGCGGCCTCGGCCCGCTTGGGTATTGCCCTGACCGCAAACTCAAAGCAGGCCGCCAAGCCGTTTGTTAACACACTTCAGCGCTGCGGCCTCACACCACCGCCGCGCAACCCGAACAGCACCGAAGTACGCCCGCAGTACTACCCGCGCGTCTTCCTCGGTACGGAGCCGGTCTCCATGAAAGAGCTGGTGCTGGCCTACACGATTTTTCCGAACGCCGGCCGGCGCCCCATCGAGCCATACGTGATTACCAAAATCGAAGACGGCAACGGCAATCTGCTTTGGGAAAATCCCCGGGCCATTCAGCACCGCATGGCCGACAGCACCAAGCCGTACAATGCCTACGTCCTGCATTCCATCATGCGCGATTCGCTGCAGAAAGGCTCAGCCCAACGCGTGCAGCCCTACATGCCCGCCGACTTCAACGGAGCGGTCAAATCCGGCACCAACTACGATTTTTCGGATAATGCGCTGATCGGGTACAACTCATCATTCACCTGCGGCGTGTGGATAGGCTTCCTCAATGACCATAAAGCCATCTACCCCGAAGCCTTCTCGTCAGACACCTGCGGGCCTGTCTTGGGTGCCGTCTTTAAAACCTCTGCCGGCAAGTACGAGGATAAACCCATCCCGATGCCCTCCGATACCCAGGAAGTGGAGATTTGTGTGACATCCGGCCAGATTGCATCCAATTTCTGTTTCCACACCACCATGAAAGACGGCAATCCGGTGCACACACGCTCCGTGTACCGCGAGTACTTCCCCAAAGGGGATCTGTCCCTTGGCTACTGCACTGTGCACGGTGACGGCGTACCCACCCTCGTCGATTTCCTGGAAATAGGGGGAGGAGCCATGAACAGCTCGCGCGTGCTGCCCGTAGTACCCGTGCTGCCGAAAGACACCGCCCTGATCGGCGAAGACCCCTACGGCTGTGATTTGACGCTCAATCCCCGCTATAAGAGCGACCAGGATCTGGCACAGGGCACAGCCGGTGCTGTGGGCAATGTCGCCACCGCAGAGAGCGCACCGGATGAATCAGACAAGCCGGAGATCGACTCCTCCATCCCCATGCGAGCCCCGCGGACCCTGCGTTCCCTGCCTGTCCTGCCCCTCCAAATCTGACCCTCCCTTCCTCGCACTCTTTCCCTTTCTCGCACTCTTCCCCTTCATCACGCCTTTTCCCCTTCCTCACACCCTTTCCCATGTCCACCACCAATCAATCACTCGCCGCCACCCAGGAAAAAGCTTTCCGCATCAACATGGATAAGCTTTACTACGGATCCTTTGCCGAAATCGGCGCAGGCCAGGAAACCGCCAACTGGTTCTTCCGCTCCTCGGGAGCTGCCGGCACCGTAGCCAAGACCATCTCAGCATACGACATGACCGTAAGCGACAGCCTGTATGGCCCGGTGCGGCGCTACGTCTCAGAGGAGAGACTCCAGCAGATGATGGACTATGAGTACCGCCAACTCATCAACCGACTTGGCGAGAAGCGCGGCAAGGATACATGCTTCTTCGCCTTCTGCAACACCGTCAAATGCAAAGGCTACCGCGACAACGGCCCCTGGTCCGCCTGGATCGGCGTACGCTTCCAGCTCAAACCCGAGGCCCCACCCAGTGATCTGGTCATGCATGTGCGCCTGCTGGTACCGGATCACGACCTGCAGATGAGAGTGCTGGGCATACTGGGAGTCAACCTGCTCTATGCCCTCTTCTATAAACGCGAACGTATGGAAGACTTTGTGCAGGAAATCGGAGCCAATGTCGATCGCAGCTTTTATGACGTGGACTTCATGCGCTTTTCGGGACATGGTTTCAGCATGTTTGACAACCGCATCCTGGCCCTGCAACTGGTGCAAAGCAATCTGTCCGAAGCCACACTGTTCCGACCGGATGGCTCCGTGGCGCAACCCGCAGATTTGCTCTACAAGCGACCCATCGTCCTGATGCGCGGCAGCTTCCTTCCCCTCTGCAACATCCACCTCGAAATGATGGACAGCGTGCGGGCGAAGTTCCAGGAATCCCTGCCCGAGGAGCAACGCAACCGGGAGATTGACATCTGCGAAATATCCTTATCCAATCTTCTGCGTGGCAAAGATGTCGATGTCCTGGATTTCATTGACCGGGCAGACGCACTGGCGGCGCTGGGCAAGACGGTCATGGTCACCAACATCCCCCACTTCCACCGCATCTCCTCGCTGCTCACCCAGTTCACCAAAGAGCCCGTCGCCATCGCCCTTTCCATCGGACTGCTCAACGAACTCTTCAAAGACAAGTGGGCTGACACCCCGGGCGGCATCCTCTCGACCATGGGGCAAATCTTCGTCAACAACACCAAATGTTACGTCACCCCCTGGATTAACCGCAAGACCGGAGAGTTTGTCACCGCCTCAACCTACAAGGCCCCGGAGAAGTACCACTATCTCTACCGTCATCTCTGCGCCCAGGGTGACATCGTTGATGTGCCCTACTTCAATCAGAAACTGCTTTTCCAGACACCCCGCGATATCATAAAGATGATTCAGGCGGATGACCCCCAGTGGAAAGAATACGTACCGCAGGAAGCCTACCGCATGATCGAGCACCTGAAGGAGGGCAGCAATTCATGAACCACCGCGCCGAGTTCCCCATTCTCGAGACAAAAGTAGGCAAACGGCCCCTAGTGTATTTAGACAACGCCGCCACCACGCACAAACCCCAATGCGTGCTGGACGCCGAGCGCCGTTACTATGAACAGCAGAACTCCAACATCCACCGTGGAGCCCATTACCTGAGCCGCCTCGCAACAGAAGCCCACGAACAGGCCCGCGAAACGGCAGCAGATTTCCTGCACGCCGCATCATCCCGAGAAATCATCTTCACAGCCGGCTGCACAGCAGGCATCAACCTGGTCGCCTCAGTCCTGGGACTTTCCGGTCTGGTCAAGGCAGGGGATGAGATCCTCGTCACGACAGACGCCCACCACTCCAACATCGTCCCCTGGCAGATGCTGAGCGAGCGCACCGGAGCCATCCTGCGCCCCATCCCACTGACCGAGGCCCTAACCTTTGACCGGGAAGCCTACCAACGCCTGCTCGGCCCCGCAACCCGCCTTGTGGCAATTCCCTACGTCTCCAACGCCCTCGGCATCATCAACCCGGTCCAGGAAATCATAGCCGACGCGCGCACCAACCGGCCGGACACCCTCGTACTGATAGACGGCGCGCAGAGCACCGCCCACATGCCAGTAGATGTACAAGCCCTGGGGTGTGATTTCTACGCCTTCTCAGGACACAAGGTCTATGGTCCCACAGGAACAGGCGTCCTCTGGGGCCGGGAAGAGCTACTCAATCAGCTTCCCCCCTGGCAGGGAGGCGGGGAGATGATCAGCGAGGTCACGTTTGCCAAGACAACCTACAACGGACTGCCATTTAAATACGAAGCCGGCACCCCCAACATTGCGGGCAACATCGTGCTTGCAGAGGCGCTGCGCTACGTCAGAAAAATTGGCCTGTCAGCCATCGAAACCCACGAACAGGAACTCACCCGCCGAATGTACAATGGACTGGAATCCATCGGCGGGATCCGCATCCTGGGGCCCCGAGAAAAACGCGGAGCCCTCATCTCCATCACTGTACCGCACGTCCACCACTACGACCTTGGCACCCTGCTGGATCAGATGGGCGTAGCCGTACGCACGGGGCACCACTGCTGCCAACCGTTCATGCAGTCACTGGGCATCACCGGGACGACGCGCTATTCCTTCGCTCTCTACAACACCGCAGAGGACGTTGATCGCGCGCTGGAATGCACGGCCCGGGCGTTGGAGATGCTGCGTTGAGCCCCACCGTGATTCTCATGCTGAGAGGGGAGAGCCCCCGAACCGGGAACTAATGAGCACAGACCCGCAAGCACACACCCACCGTCAAATCCGCAGCCGCAGCAATCCTTTCCTATAGGCCTGGAGTCCAATCCGTTACAGAAACAGAAGCAGTCAACGTTCCATTTTCGCGTTCGCGGACCGGCATCATTAGAATGAGAGCACGCTGCCCCCAGCCCGCCGCACTTGCAGGACGCGCCGTGAAGCAGATGCTTGCAACCGTCTTTCACTTGTTATATCATACTGTTGTTCCCCCTGCGGAACGCCACTCGCTGTAGTCCCTCATTTCCTTCCATGAAACGCTCACACAACGTTATCCTCTGGGCTGTCCGAACGGGCTGCCTTTTTCCCTCTGGCCTGATGGCTGCGGCTGCACCGCACGGGCAGACCATGCCCCGGCCGACTGCATTTGCCGCGGAAACCCCGGTCCAGGCTCCTTCCGATGCGGAGCCTTCCACTTTGGCAGCGATGCAACAGGCTGCTGTGCAGGGAGATGCCGAGGTGCAGTGTCAATTGGGCGACCGCTATGCTGAGGGAACGGGCGTAGAGAAAAATGACGCCGAGGCTGCGAGATGGTATCGCAAGGCTGCGGAGCAGGGGAACGCTGAGGCGCAGTTCAAATTGGGTCTTTGTTACGATGAGGGATGCGGGGTGGAGCGCAACATATCAGAGGCGGTGAAGTGGTACTGTGCTGCCGCAGAGCAGGGAGATGCCGACGCTCAGTTCGCTCTCGGTATTTGTTACATCGACGGTTTGGGAGTGGAACAGAGCGAGAGCGAGGCGGCGAGATGGTTCCGCGCCGCCGCGGTGCAAGGCAATGCCGGCGCGCAGTACAACCTGGGGCTTTGCTTTGCCCTGGGTTCTGGCGTGGAGAAGGATGAGGCAGAGGCGGTGCGGTGGTACCGTCTCGCGGCAGAGCAGGGGGATGCCGAGGCTCAGTGCAATCTGGGCGTTTGCTATGGAACGGGTGCTGGCGTGGAGAAGAATGAGGCTGAAGCCGCGCGGTGGCTCCGCTCTGCCGCAGAGCAAGGCAATGCAGAGGCGCAGTTCAATTTGGGCCTTTGCTACGCCGAAGGTTTGGGCGTGAAACAGAACGAGGCGGAGGCATTCAGATGGTACTGCGCTGCCGCAGAGCAAGGCAATACCGCGGCTGTGTACAACGTGGGTGCTTGCCTTTTTTATGGGTTGGGAGTCGAGCCAAACAAGGCGGAGGCGGTGAAGTGGTACCGCATTGCTGCTGAGCAAGGTGATGCCGAGGCGCAGTATCAATTGGGCTTTTGCTGCACCGAAGGATTGGGCTTGGAGAAGAATGAGGCAGAGGCGGTGCGGTGGTACCGTCTTGCCGCCGAGCAGGGCTATGCCTTGGCACAGTGCAATCTGGGCGGCTGCTACGCCCAAGGTCTAGGCGTGGAGAAGAATGAGGCTGAAGCCGTACGGTGGTACCGCGTTGCCGCCGGGCAAGGCAATGCTGGGGCTCAGTACAATTTGGGCGTCTGCTACGCCGAAGGAATGGGTGTAAAGAAGAACGAGGCGGAGGCGTTCAGATGGTACCGTGCTGCCGCCATGCAAGGCGATCTCACTGCGCAGTGCAAATTGGGTGGTTGCTACGCCGAAGGAATGGGTGTGAAGAAGAACGAGGCGGAGGCGTTCAGATGGTACCGTGCTGCCGCCATGCAAGGCGATCTCACTGCGCAGTGCAAATTGGGCGTCTGCTACGCCGAAGGATTGGGCGTGAAGAAGGATGAGGAGGAAGCTGTGAAATGGTACCGCGCCGCCGCCGTGCAAGGAGACGCAGAGGCCCAGTTCAAATTAGGTGCTTGTTATCACGATGACTCAGATTTCTGCCATGCGGTGAGGTGGTACCGTGCAGCTGCTGAGCAGGGGCACTGCAAAGCGCAGTACAATTTGGGACTCTGTTATGATCAGGGGCTGGGCGTGGAGGAGGATGAGGCGGAGGCAGTGAAGTGGTACCGCAAGGCCGCTGTGCAAGGAGCTTCCTTCGCGCAGTACAATCTGGGTTTTTGCTACGCTCAAGGTACGGGCGTAGAGAAGAATGAAGCGGAGGCGGTGAAATGGTATCGTGCTGCTGCCGAGCAGGGACTGGACGTGGCTCAGTATCAGTTGGGATGTAGCTATAAGTTTGGTAAGGGTCTGGTCAAGAATGATGTGGAGGCGGTGAAGTGGTTTCGTGCAGCTGCCGAACAGGGGTATGCCGGAGCGCAGTACAATTTAGGTGTGTGTTACGAACAGGGGTGTGGTGTGGATAAGAATGAGGCAGAAGCGGTGCGGTGGTACCGTCTCGCGGCAGAGCAGGGGGAAGTCGAAGCGCAGTACAATTTGGGTGTGTGTTATGCCCAAGGTCAGGGCGTGGTAAAGGACGAGACTGGGGCAGTGAAGTGGTTTCGTGCAGCCGCCCAACAGGGGTATGCCGGAGCGCAGTACAATTTAGGTGTGTGTTACGAACAGGGGTGTGGTGTGGATAAGAATGAGGCAGAAGCGGTGCGGTGGTACCGTCTTGCCGCAGAGCAAGGAGATGCCGATGCGCAGTACGCGTTGGGCGGCTGCTACACCAAAGGTGTGGGCGTTGCGAAGAACGGGATGGAGGCAGTGCGGTGGTATCGTGCGGCTGCTGAACAGGGGCACGACAAGGCTCAATACCGGTTCGGTGTTTATTGCTTTCGCGGGGTGCATGTGGAGAAGGACGTGCCTGCTGCACTGAAGTGGTGGCAAAAGGCCGCACAGCAGGGAAACACGGACGCCCGGCAAGTGCTTCACATGTCGGATGGGCCAATCTCAGGATTCCCCCGGCTCTATGAAGAAGACCTTGATTCCACGCTGCCATCAGGCAGAGTGAGCCCAAAGATCCTTCTCTCCATCAGGTTGCGGCCTAACGGAGGACGCGCGAGTGGGCGGCAGTGAGTACCGGCTGACGTGGCCCGGCATGGAATAGCTGTTTATTCAGGAGATGATAGCGTCAGCGCTTTCCCAGAAGCGTAAGCACTCAACCAAAACCATTGTAGACGGGCATGGGGTCAAGCGCAAAGTGTGTGGAAACCGCTATTTTCGCTTCCTGGCGCTCCGCCGCTGCACTCTACGAGCACACG
>CALXRG010000033.1 GCA_944390825.1 uncultured Akkermansia sp. | reverse complement strand
GGTGTTTTGAGGCAATGTAAACATAGGCCTCTATTTTCGCACGCCTGCCTACAATGGTTTTGGTTGAGTGCTTACGTCTTTCCCCTCCCTCATCAAGCCGGAGCACACAGAAAACCCGAGTCGGCAAACGCCAACTCGGGTTTTCAGAAAGCTTTCCCGAACAAACGGGGATCAGGCCTCAGCAGCGGGGGTGACGGCTGCTGCCGGGATCTCCTCCTTACTCGTAAAACGCCACTTGACCTTGTTGCGCTTATTGGCCGTGCGGGCCTTGCGGCGCTTCTCATCCATGGGGCTCTCAAATGCGCGACGGCGGCGCATCTCTTCGAGGATACCCTCAGTGTCAAGCTTTGTCTTCAAGCGCTTCAGAGCGCGATCGATCGGTTCTCCTTTACGTACAGTGACAGAACGCATGATATAAAGTTTGTTGTTGATATAAGAATTGTCCGGGAACGGGTCGGTAGGATACCTTTATCTGCCCGACCTGTCAAGAATTTTATCACAAAACGCTCATTTTTTCTTCACATGCCGCCGTTGCCTGCCGCAAATCAGGCTTGCCAAGGCTCGGGCGCCCGTGTAGAATGAACGCCCGTGGCCAAGCACCCCCCATTCCCCCGTGTCGATTTTGCCGAGCGTCCCTTCATCCTCTTCTGGGAGCTCACGCGCGCCTGCGCCCTCGCCTGCAAGCACTGCCGGGCCGTCGCGCAACCCCACGCCCACCCCGACGAGCTCACCCACGAAGAAGCCATGAAGCTTACGGACGACATCGCCCGGCTTGCCCCTCCCATGCTCGTGCTGACAGGAGGTGACCCCATGATGCGCCGCGATGTGTTCGACATCATCGAACGGGCCAGCACCCAAGGGCTCCGCGTAGCCCTCAGTCCCGCCGCCACACCCCGCCTGCTGCACACCGACTTTGCCCGCCTGAGGCAAGCCGGCATCGTCAGCATGAGCCTCAGCCTCGACGGCGCCACCGAAGCGCAGCACGACCGCTTCCGCGGCGTTCCCCACACCTTCGAGCGCACCCTCCAAGCCGCCCGCATGGCCCAGCAAGCCGGCATCCAGCTCCAGATCAACACCACCGTCGCCCACTCCACTCTCGACCAAATCGACGGCTTCATCGAGCTCATGAAACAAATCAAACCGGACGTCTGGAGCGTCTTCGTCCTCGTTCCCACCGGCCGTGCCACGCAGGATGACCTGCCGGGAGCCGATGACCTCGAGCAGCTCTGGCACCGCCTGGAATCCCTGCGCGGTCAGCTTCCCTTCGCCATCAAAACCACCGAGGGCCACCACTACCGCCGCACCCTGCTCCAGGCAGCCCGCACCGGCAGACCAGCCCCCGGACACATGATCCCCACGCGCGACGGCAAAGGAGTGCTCTTCATCTCCCACACCGGAGAAATCCAACCCAGCGGCTTCCTGCCCCTTACCGCCGGCAACGTCCGCACCGATGACCTCGCCGAGGTTTACCGCACACACCCGATCTTCGTCACCCTGCGCGATGACGACGCGCTCGGCGGCAAATGCGGCCAGTGCGAATACCGCCACATCTGCGGCGGCTCCCGCGCCCGCGCCTACGGCATCAGCGGCGACATGATGGCCTGCGAGCCCCTCTGCAGCTACATCCCGGCCGCCCTGCGCGGTCAATCCACCCCCTCCCATCCCCACTCATGATCAACATCACGCGCCTTTGGACCGGCCAGGAACAGCCGGCCGATCACCTTCGCTACGGTCTGGGCCACGGCTCCCATTCCCCGCTGGCCAGCACTGCCGCCTGCACCCCCGCCTCCTCCCGCACGCGCAAACCCATCGTCGTGTGGAACATCACCCGCACCTGCAATCTGCGCTGCGTTCACTGCTACGCCGACTCCCACGCGGAAAAATACCCCGGCGAACTCACCTGGGAACAGTGCTGCGATGTCATCGACGACCTGGCAGCCTACGGCGCCAGCGCCCTGCTGCTCTCCGGCGGCGAGCCGCTCCTGCACCCCCACCTGCCGGACATCCTCCGGCGAGCCACCGCGCGCGGCCTCAAAGTCACCATCTCCACCAACGGCACGCGCATCACCCCCGAGCTCGCCCGCCTCTTCAAGGACGTCGGCGTCGCCTACGTCGGCATCTCGCTCGACGGCATCGGGGAAGTACACGACAAGTTTCGCGGCGTTCCCGGCGCCTTCGACGGCGCCATCCGCGGCTTCCGCCTCTGCGAGGAAGTCGGCCAGAAAACCGGTCTGCGCCTTACCCTCACCCGCAACAACGTCCAGTGCATGGAGCAGATTCTCGATTTCATCGAAGCGCAGGACATCAAACGCGTCTGCTTCTACCACCTTGTGCCCACCGGCCGCGGCGTTGACGTCGCCAGCCTCCACCCGGAAGAAGCGCGCGCCGCACTGGACATGCTCATCGCCCGCGCGGAAGCCTGGCACGCAGCCGGTCAGGATCGCGAGCTTCTGACCGTGACGCAACCGGCCGACGGCGTCTACCTGCTGCTGCGGCAGCTGCGCGAAGGCTCTCCCCTCGCCCCGCAAACCCTCAAACTGCTCCAGTGGAACGGCGGCGGCGCCAACAGCTCTGGCCGCGGCATCGCCAACATCGACACCCAGGGCAACATCCACCCCGATCAATTCTGGCAAGGCGTCACCCTCGGCAACGTCAAAACCCAAAAATTTTCCGACGTCTGGGAAGCCTCCACCCAGCCCTCCGCAGACCTGCTTAAGGAACTGCGCGGCAGTGCCGATCCCGCTGAGCGGCAGAGCAAACTCACCGGCCGCTGCGCCGGCTGCGTCCACTTCCCCCTCTGCGGCGGCGGTTTCCGCACTCGGGCAGCGTTTGCCAACGGCCATTGGTACGGCTCTGATCCGGGATGTTATCTGACAGATGACGAAATTCACACCCCCCTTGGCAACCTGCTGAAGTAAAATGTACACAAGAGTTCATTTTCTTTCATTTTTCTCTTGCGTTCAGTAGGACGATATGGTATGACTGGTGATGTCATGAAGCGCTTACTCCTTTCTTCACTTCTCCTCGCTATGGTGGGCACAGCCGCCGCTGATATTCAGGCACCGCCCGCATCAGAATATACGTCCACCCGCAAGCTTGGCCGTGCTGTCGGCAACATCCTTTTCGCTGTGGAAGAGCTCCCCGTCACCATGCTGCGCTGGAACAAGCGCGAGGGCGACTACGCCGGCTACTCCGTCGGCATCGTGGATGGCCTCGCCCGCACCTTCACCCGCGTGGGTTATGGCTTCTACGAGCTGGTGACCTTCTGGGCCCCGACCTACAAGTGCACTTACCGTCCGCCCTACCAGGGCAGCTGCGGCCGTAACGGTCTGAAGGAGTACAACGTCTGGTCCGGCTTCTCCGAATTCCCGGAAGAGCTTGGGTTCCAGAGCAAATACCCCTACTCCCGCATCCAGAACGACTGATTTCCGCCAAGTCCGGAACGCGCCGGGGGAAAGCCCCGGGAGTCCCCTGTTGCTGAGTTTATGATTTCTGATAGCGTTGCAGAGCTTCTGCAACGCTATTTCTCTGTCTTCGGTACATGATCAGAACCACACGTGGACAGTAAATGCCGCGAAGCCCGAGAGGCCACCAGTCTCCTATCCGAAGCTGCATTGAAAGATCACCGGCATTCTGGCCGAGGCGGCATTCCCAGCGTGCCCCCTCCCATCCGAATATTCCCTGCCGGGGCGCATAAAGTCAGCGCCGTCCCAGCTTTCCCGGCGTGTTTCCGGCGTGACGCCAGTCGCCTGAACATTGACGAATTTTGCTCCAAGGCACATTTTGGCCGTGACTTTGCCCGTGGCATTTGATAGTATGGAGACACATACCATGATGAAGCTCTCTTCTCGTGCCCTTATTCTTCCCGCGTTAGCTGCCGGAGTACTTTCAGCAGCGCCCTTGCATTCTGCCGAAACGCCGCAGGATAGCACTGCGGAACAGCGCGTCGCGGCCCAGCGGCAGGCTGCCGTGCAAGATGCGCTCCAGCAGCTGCAGGAAGCCCGCTCCTATTACGCTGCCGGCAAGTACTCGGAAGCTGTCGAGAGCTACCGCAACGCACTGGCAGTCATCCCCAAAGCTCCAGCCACGCAAGTGCAGGTGACCTTCATCCGCGACAGCCTGTCTGATGCCCTGATCGCCAAGGCGATGGATTACCGGAAAGTCGGCCGCAGCGAGGAAGCCAAGCAATTTCTGATGGAGGCCATTGAGCTGTCCCCTCAGAACAAGCTTGCCAAATCCGAGCTGGAGAAGACCATGGATCCCGTGCGGACCAACCCCGCCCTCACCCCCCAGCACGTAGGTGACGTGCACGAGGTGCAGCGCCTGCTCACGCTAGCCCAGGGATACTACGATCTGGGCTCCTATGACCAGGCCATCGAAACCTTCCAAAGCGTCCTCCGCATCGATGCCTACAACGCAGCAGCACGCCGCGGCATGGAGCAATGCTACAAAGCGACGCAGCAAAGCAGCAATGCGGCGAGAGACAGCTACCGCGCCAAAGCCCTGGCCGACGTAGATGCCCAGTACGACACCAGCGAGCCCGACGACTTCATCACCCCACCGGAAGATCTGAACATCGAAGGAGAATTGGGCCCGCAGGAGGTCAGCCTGGCTCAAGAGAGCAAACTTTCGGACCTGCTGTCCAAGATGATGATCCCGAGGGTTCTGTTTGAGGAATCCACCATCTACGACATCGCGGAAATGATCCGCAACCGCATCGCCAGCGCCGAAAATGAGACTCTGGGCGCGGGCGGGCAAGTACCCCGCATCAACGTCATTTCCTATTTCGGCACGCAAGATTCCAAGAGCTACAAGGAGATGCAGGAAAAACGCGTCTCCCTGAATCTCGAAAACATCTCAGTGATCGGGTTGCTGGACATATTGGTCAACCAAATGGGGATCTCGTACTACTTCGACAAGAACAATCTGGTACTGACCTACTCCGGCAAAGACTTCGGCCCCATGATGGAACGCACATTCATGGTACCGGCACACTTCTTCTCGGCTCCGAATGAAGACGAGTTCTCGGAGGATGAGGACGAGGGAGGCGGATTCAGCCGCATCCGCACAAACCGCATCGATGCCAAGGCAAGCCTCAAAGGCATGGGCGTTTCTTTCCCCGAGGGGTCATACGCCCGCTATTTCCCCTCCTCCCGCACACTGCGCGTGCGCAATACTGCTCACAACCTTGACTACATCGGCGATCTGCTGAGCATCCCGGCAAACAAGGAACGCTCCCTGGTGCTCAGCGTGATCATGATCTCCGTGACAGAGAAGCAACTGGAGGATCTGGGCTTCGAGTGGATGTTCAACGTCAGCCTGGGCAGTGAGATGCAAGGCGGAGGCGGCGGTCCCCAGACAGACAAGGAGGATATCGTACGCCCCACGACGGGCGTGTCATTTGAATCCTTCATCGGGGATGCCGGTCAGCCCCACGTGACAGATGGACTGCGCTCCGGCGCCTCGGTCCTCAATGCCGCCAACATTGACCGTCTGATCAGTGCGGGCTCCTCTGCGGGATACGGCTCCACGGTAGGCGAAAAATCGCCGGGTATTTTCGGATTCCGCGGCGTATGGAACACTGCCGACGTCACGATGATCATGCGAGGCCTCTCCCAGAAAACGGGAGCTGACCTGCTGCAGAGCCCCCGCATCGTGTTTGCTCCGGAGCGTGAGGAGCAGGTGACCTTCGGTACGGTCAGAGAGGTCTTTTTCCCCTCCAGCTACGAAACACCGCAAGTTACCTCGAACACTCTGTATTTGCCGAAGAGAGGCGGTGGAACCTCGTACGATTCGGACGGAAACAGCAACAATAATAACGATAATCGCGAAGTCGCCTATGCTGCGACGGCCGCACCGGCTCACCCGACCGACTTTACGCGCTACGGGATGACAGATGAAGAGCTCGCCGGCTTTGGCACGATCATCCAGATTCACAGTGCAAGTGTTTCGGATGATGGCAATATCATCGATATTGCACTGACCACCACCACGAACGAGTTTGAAGGCTTCGTCAACTGGGGCCAGCCCTTCAATGTCGCCTTAATGAACGAAAACCAGATCAGGCTCGTCCGCCTCTCCGACAACCTGATTCTGCAGCCGATTATCAAGCGCTACCGCACCAATACCCAGCTTTCGCTTGCTTCGGGGTCCGTCATTGTATTGGGCGGCCTGAAGGAAGCCCGGGCTGTAAACTATGAAGACAAAGTACCGGTTCTGGGAGATCTGCCACTCGTGGGGAGACTCTTCCGCTCCTCCGGCTCAAAAGATGATCGCAAAGCCATCATCTACTTTGCCAAGGTTGACGTCGTCGACCCGACAGGGCGAAGCGTCAGGACCGGGGAAATGGTATCGGCACCCGGCAGCAGCAACACTCCCTGAACGCGCCGGGGCTATTGCTCCTGGCTATTCTCCGCTCTCTGCTGATTATCATGAGTGAACATAACGATAAATACACGATGGAAGGCGACGATATGTCGCAAGTGCGCACCATCATCAAACGCCTTAATGAGGAAGCGCCGAGCAAGGAAAAATCACGTGAAGTAGTCGTTCGCGCCGATGGCACTAAGGTTATTCGCGTGACCAAGAAACGCCGCGTCATGGTGACTGACCGGGAGAAACGGGTTAGGACAAGGAACGTCATCATCATCGCCCTCCTTGTGTTACTGCTCTGCTGCGGCGCATTTGGTGCCTTCTACGCCTACCGCATGAGCATGATGAGCGGGGAAAGCTATCTTACTCAACAGGCGGAAACCCTGAAAAGCAACTGGGGAGTGACCGACCTGAATTGCAGCGGAGCCAAGATCGATGGTCTGGATTTCACCGCAGACGCAATAGTGGCTGAGTTTCCGGCCGATTCGATGATTGAGAAAGTCGAGCTTAGTGGTATCTCCGCCAAGCTTTCGCCCATCTCCTTCATGACAGGTGTGCTGACTGCGGATGTGCTGAGTGTCAAAGAAGCAACGGTGCGTTTGAGGACGGCAGATGGAGTAATGAAGATGCCCCTGCAGCAGGGAGAAGATCTGTGGAAGTTCAACCGCATCAGCTGCCACGAGTTGACCGTGATTGCCGGCAGTGAAGGAACACCGCTGATGGAACTGCGCGGCACAGACTCCTACCTGTACTATCCGCGCTCCGACCACAGGACAGCGTCCATTCGCTTCATGGGCGGCAAGTTCATGATGAAGGGGTGGAAGATGATGGACATCAAGGAGGGGAAGTGCCTGCTCTCGGCCAACGGTGTGGAGGACTTCTCGTTGCGCACACATTTTGCCGGAGCGAAAGCAGATGATGGTTCATTTGTGCTGATTACCGGCAAGCTCGAAAACGGCGCATCCCTGGCCGGTCCATTCGGACTGAGCTCCAACCGCGTTGATTTTGCCGAGTTCACGCAGGGTCGCTTTGCTCAAATCCTGACGGCCAAAACAGTAGCCTCACCCGGGAATACCAATTCTCATGTGACAGTTCAGCTGCCTCTGAACGGTGAGAGACCGGTCTTCCAGGGCGAGTTTGATGTAGCGGAGGTTGCCATTGTGGGCATGCCGGCGCTGGGAGTGATCCGTAAGCACCTTGAGAGGGATCAGCGCCGCCTTTACCTGCCGGTGAAGGTGATGCGGGGCAAGCTTGCCCTCTCTCAAGAGCAGGGCACCATGACGCTCTCTATCGCTGAAGGGGACATGATGGACGCAGAAACCGTCACCCTGCGTGGCAAGGTAACCGTGGACGCAACCAACACCCTGAGTGGCAGCTTCGACTATGGTATTCCGGATGTACTGGCCACGCGCGAGTACGCAGATGGACGCCCCGATCCCATTTTCCAGCAGCAAGGATCCTGGTGCTGGCTCAACACGGCACTTTCGGGTAATGCCAACAGTCCTACGGACGACTCCCGGGAGCAGGAAGCCCGCGCGGAGGGTGATCGCCTCGGCCGTGAGCGCCTCAACCTCGAAGAAGTGGACGTGGATGCATTGATTCAGGAATCAGCTTCCAAGGCATCCACTTACACGGGAGCCTCCCCGAAGGAGTCCCCGGCGTCAGGCGATCAGCCCGGAGCCGCCGGCACCGGCGGTCAGCAAACAACAGGGTGGGGGAACACACCCTGGCAAGAAGACCCATGGTCAGCTGCATCACAAGACACAAACGGTAAAAACGGTGGGGAAAACAGCCCATCACAAGAGCTTCCCCTCAACCCCTTCAGCGAATAACCCCTCCTGCTTATCGGTGAGGACAGTCCTTCAACCCTGTAGCGAATCGATCGTGAATCTCTGGTAAACAAATTATGGCAGGTGAGCTGAGAGCAAAATGGTGGTCGCGCCCTTTGGGCCATCTGATGGGGGTGCTGATTAAAGCCGTATGCTTCACTCTCCGCAAAGAGGTGATATACTGCTGTGACCCCAAACTCCCCAAAGAGCAACAAATCATCGCGGCCCTCTGGCACAATCGCACCTTTACTCCGTGCCATTTTTATCGCTACGTCATCCATGGCAAGAAGACCATGAGCATGCTGACCAGCGCCAGCAAAGACGGAGCAATGCTGGCGGCTATCGCCGAGGATTACGGCATGCGGGCAGTACGCGGCTCCAGCGGCAGACGGGGAGTCGCCGGATTCATGGATGTGCTTCGCGAACTCAACAGCGGGTATAGCATGTGCATTACCCCGGATGGCCCCAAGGGCCCGCGCTACAAGTGCCGCCCCGGAGTCATCAAAGCAGCCTCTGCTTCCGGAGTCCCCGTCCTGCCAATTTGCATTGAAACACCCAAGTGCTGGCGTGTGAACTCCGCATGGGACGGCTACATCATCCCCAAACCCTTTTCCCGCGTCATCCTGCGCCTGGGAGAGCCCATTTACGTACCCTCAGCGGCAGATGATGAAACCATCCGCAACTACTGCCGGCGCCTGGAAGCCGCCCTCTCTTACAGTTTGCCGGACTTTCCCTCACTGGAACAACGACCCGCCGGCCCGCCGAAAACCTAGAGCGGCGCTAGCTCCCTTCCCTCACCGCCGTCGGGTCACCGCCTCCTTTCCCTCAGTCTTCGTCTCCCAACCAGCGATACCAGCCATTCCACAGCCCGTGATCCTACAGGAAATCCCAACAACAAATACAAGTTTAACACACCCAAGCAAGATGACAACCACACTGATCAACGGAAAAGAAGTTTCGCAACGCATCCGCGAAGGCCTGAAAACCGAAATCGCAGCACTCACCGCCCAAGGGCATACCCCCGGCCTTGCCGTCGTCCTCGTAGGCGAGGACCCCGCCTCACAAGTATACGTCGGTTCTAAGGTGAAAGCCTGTGCCGAACTGGGCATCTACTCCCAGAAATGGGCACTTCCGACCGAAACCACCCAGGAAGAACTCGTCCAACTCATCCACAAACTCAACGCCGACGACCGCATCCACGGCATCCTCGTCCAGAGCCCCCCCCCGAAACACATCGACGAAGAAGCCGTCGTCCTCAACATCGATCCCCGCAAGGACGTCGACGGCTTCCACCCCGTCAACGTCGCCAAACTCGTCCTGGAAGAACCTGACGGCTTTGTGCCATGCACCCCGCTGGGTTGCATGGAATTGCTCAAAGCCTACGGCATCGAAACCGCCGGCAAACATGCCGTCGTCATTGGCCGCAGCATGATTGTGGGCAAGCCCATGGCCAACCTTCTGGTCAGCAAGCAAGCCAACGCCACCGTCACCATTGCCCACTCCCGCACCAAAGACCTCGCTGCGCTGTGCCGCACTGCGGACATCATCGTCGCCGCCGTCGGCCGCCCGAAGATGGTCACCGCCGACTTCATCAAACCCGGCGCAGTTGTCCTCGACGTAGGCATCAACCGCGTGCCCGACGCCACTGCCGCCCGCGGGTATCGCATCGTAGGAGACGTTGACTTTGAAGGAGTGAGAGATCAGTGCTCCTACATCACCCCGGTACCCGGCGGCGTCGGGCCCATGACCATCGCCATGCTCATGGCCAACACCGTCAAAGCCTGCCACCAGCTTACCACCGCAAGCTGATGCCAGAAACAGCAAAGGGATGAGGCCCGTCGGCTGCCGCTGAAACCTCTCCCCTTTGCTTCCTGCGATCCCAGCAAATGGGCCATCGCATTCACCCATCAAAACCTTTTGGCGCACGCAGGCTGGCACCTGCACACCCACTCCCGCCTGCCCATAGAGCCTCAAACAACACCACAGATCAGAGGCGTGCCGCCCCGCCTCTCCTTTGTTTCACTTTTTGTTTCATGCCGAGAATATAGGCTTGCAACACAAGCATCAGGCATGTATAATGGTCACCCGCACAGGCGCGGAACCCAAGCCAATTTCCATCCATGAACGTTGAACTTATCGAGAAAGCCGCAGCGATCGTCGGCGACAACCAGCTTCTGGTCAACATTGTCTCCAAGCGCGTCCAGCAGCTCAACCACGGATACGATCCCTACATCCCCACCACTCCGGAGATGGGGTGTGGCGATATTGCCCTCACCGAGATCATCGAAGGCAAAATTATCTGGCACGAAGCAACGGACGACGAGCTTGAAGCAATCTCCTCGGAAGTGGATCCCTTTGACGCCTTGGCTGACGAGGACAACCAGCCCTCCACCGACACCGTGACCGTCACCCCCAACTTCTGATTTTCCCCGATTCACCCGGGCTCTACTGCAAGCGCGCCACCGGGATTCCACCAGCGGAACCCGAGCGCGCTTTTCGCATCTTTTCCACCATCCCTTCATCCCCCGGCACCCATGGCCCGCAAACCCAGCTCAGGCAGCAACCTTATCGCAACCAACAAAAAAGCAGGCCGCGATTATGAGATTCTCGGCCGGCACGAGTGCGGCATTGAGTTGCGCGGCACAGAGGTCAAATCCATTCGCGAAGGCCGCGTCAACGTGGCTGATGCCTTTGCCCGGGTGGAAAAAGGCCAGCTGTTCCTCTACGGCTGCGACGTCCAGCCCTGGGAAACCGCCGGCAAATGGTTCCAGCATGAGGCGAAGCGTCCCCGCCGCCTGCTGATGCACAAGCGCGAAATCCTCAAGCTGGAAATCCAAATGGCCCAGAAAGGCTACGCGCTGCCCCTGCTGCGTCTCTACTGGAAAAACGGCAAAGTCAAAGCCGAAATCGGCGTCGGCCGCGGTAAAACACACCGCGATCAACGCTACGACCTCAAAGAACGCGCCGAAATGCGCGAAGTCCAGCGTGAGGTAAGCCGCTTCAACAAGGGCCGCTGGTAAAAACAGCCGCCTCAACGTTCTGCCGGTTCAAACCCTGCCTTCTGCCGCTTCGAGCGCAGCACCCCTCCGGGTTTAGCGCCGAGTTCTGCAGGTTTGGTGTAAGCACTCAACGAGCTCACCTCCCTGATGGGGGGTGAGCTCGTCGCTTGAGTTGATATCGGGCTTGTGGATAAT
>CALXRG010000032.1 GCA_944390825.1 uncultured Akkermansia sp. | reverse complement strand
CAAAAACAGGCAAGGCTGAACTGCTACTTTTTTTGTCATCCGAGACTGCTCAAAACCTCAGCGAATCTGAAACAGACCCAGATTTGCGCCTCTGTTCTTCCATGCCTGCCTGCAATGGTTCTGGTTGGGTGCTTACGAATTGCGCGCAGAATGGGGCTTGCAGCACGCGATGAGCCGAGTCCCGACAGCGGCTTATGGTCAGCTGGGGTGCATGCCGCAAGGGCGTACGGTGATGGCGGCTGTTGCATGCTCGAGTTCTTCCCTGCGTTATGTGCCTCCCCCCCACTTGCGGATGCACGGGGGAACTGGGGGGGGCACGCGACTGCTCCGGCGGAGCTCTGAGGTCTCAGGTGCCGGGGCGATCAAGCGGGGCAAGGTCTGTGTCATCGGGGACCTCCACCAGCTTGATGCGGCCAGTGGAACCGTGCAGCAGTGTTACGGCGCTTTTCGGCACCCTCAGCAGCGATGAGAGATAGGAGACAATCTCTTTGTTGGCTTTTCCTTCAACGGGAGCGGCGGCGATTTTAACCTTGCAGATGCGGCCGATTTGCGGGTAATCGTCTTCCCAGCCAAGTAGTTCGTTGCGTCGCGCTCCGGGTGTGACTTTCAGGGCGATTTTCATACGCTGGCGGGTGGATGCGGTGCGGGAACGGGTGCGGTCGGGGAGCCCGGTGCGGCCGTCTCTTGTACCTTGTGTGCAGGTGCCGTGTGCGCAGGTACCTTGTGTGCCTGTGGTGCGGCAGTTGGTGATGCGGCAGTTGGTGCGTCCTCGTCGCGATCGAGAAGTGAGGCGATGACGGGCAGGCGCTCGATGGTTTTACCGCAAGCCTCAGCTTGAGCGGGGGTCGGCAGGTCGCGCGCGGTGTGGAGGCCTTCTGTCAGGAGGAAGGGGAGGACGAGGATGTGCCGGCTGGTCATGCTTCTCAGTACGTGCAGAGCGGAGGGGGCCTGCCCGAAGTAACCCAGTGCTATCTCGGTGCGCGGCAGGAGTTTGCCGAGGCGGCGGCACAGCAGACGGGGCTCCGGAGGTGGCTCCGGCAGGGTGGATCCATGGGCTACGATCAGGACCCCGGTCCCGGGGCTGAGCCGCGTTTTGAGGTGCTGAGCCACGGCTTTGGGCAGCCATGGTGATGCGCCGAAGACCGGCTGGTAGTACAGGTCGGGCCTCTGCCCACGGCGGGCGTAGGCGGATTCCAGGGCGGATTCGAGCTTTTCTCCGCTGGAGATGCCGGAAAGCATCATCATGGGGTAGACAAGTACGGGGGCGTCGGAAGGGGGCAGCTCCGCATGCTCCAGGCTGCGCAGGCTGCAACGGTAGACGCGCCCCCGCGGCATGAGGATGCCAGGGGGATTGAGGCTGAGTCCTTTTTCGTTGTAGCTTACCAGGAGATAGTAGCGCTTCCAGCGCGCATGGCGCAGGTAGAAGAGCATGCAGGCACCGACAATGGCCAGCTGGGAGAGAGCAAAGTGGAAATAGATGAGGCGGCGAAGATGCGTCGCATCTTCAGCCGCCAAATCCCGTTGTTCGAGCCGCTGGCCACAGTCCACCGAGCCCCAGGTAGCGGCAGCAAAGGCCAGCACGCAGAGCAGCAGCAGACTGTTCCACCAACGGCGTCGCACGGCTTAAACGGCGGGATCGCGTTCACCCTGCACTTCGGCACGCAGGTCATGCTTGCGGGCAAACCAGTACACCACCGGGGTCGCAATGAAGATGGAGGAGTAGGTGCCGATGAAGATACCCAGAAGCATCGTGAGTGAGAAGTCGCGCATGGCAGGACCGCCGAGTGCCAGCAGCGCAATGAGCGCGGCTATGGTGGACATGGAGGTCAGCAGGGTGCGCGAGAGGGTGGAGTTGATGGCTTCGTTCATGATGTCTTCGAGTTTTTCGGAGCCGTCAGAGATGGAGAGGCGCTCGCGGATGCGGTCAAAGATGACGATGGTGTCGTTGATGGAGTAGCCCATCACTGTCAGGAAGGCACCGATGTGGATGATATTCAGCTCAGTGCCCAGCAGCACAACCAGGGCTATGATGCCGATGAGGTCGTGCGCTGTGGAGACGAGTGCGCCCATGGCAAAGGACCATTCGAAGCGGACGGCCAGGTAGAGGCAGATGCCTACCATGCCGGCGAGCATTGCCCAGCAGGCTGTTTTGAAGAAGGCGCTGCCAAGCGAGGAACTGACTTCCTCAACGGTGGCTTCCGGGAGTTCTTTCATGTGGGGGATGTCGGCGCGCAGGACGGCGTCGATTTGGTGGGCTTCATCCTTGGAGGCGCAGCGGATTTTGATGTTGCGGTCGGTACCGCTGCTGAACTCCTGGGGTGTGGCGCGCTTGGAGAGTTCCATGTTTTCGACTTTGTTCTCTACGAGGTGATAGTCGAGCTCGGACTCGGAGGGAACAACGTAGGTGATGGCGGCGCCACCGGTGAAGTCGATGCCCAGCGCATCATCCCCGCGTACGAAGATGCCGTAGAGAAGGCACAGACTAATGGCGACGGCTGAGGCCCAGGTGGCGAGTTTGCCCCATTTCATGAAGTCATAGTTGGAGCCGGCAAGTGGGGCTCGGCTGAACTTGAAGTCTTTGAGAACGCCGAGGTGGTCGGCCCAGAAGAAGAGGATGCGGGTGACTACGATTGCTCCAATCATGGAGGTGATGATACCGACGCTCGTGGTGACGGCAAAGCCTTTGATGGAGCCGCTCGCAAGCCAGAAGAGAATCAACGCTGTGATGAGGGAGGTGAGGTTGGAGTCGAAAATGGCCGAGAAGGCTTTTTCGTAGGCAAGTCGCAGGCAGACGATGAAGGGCTTGCCCAGGGCACGCTCCTCTCGCATGCGTTCGTAGATGAGTACGTTGGAGTCTACGGCCACGCCCAGGGTCAGGACGATACCTGCGATACCCGGCAGTGTCAGCACGAAGCCAAAGAGGCTCATGAGACCCAGCAGGATGAGGGCGTTGATGCTCAGTCCCACCATGGCGACCATGCCGGCGCTGCGGTAGTACCAGTAGCAGAAGAAGAAGATGCCTACCATGCCCACGATACCGGCCAGGGTGCCTTGATCAAGGGCGCTTTTACCGAGTTGGGCGGAGACGTCTTTGCGGCCTTCGACTTTGAGGTCGCTGGAGAGGGGGTTGGCCAGGGCTTTGGAGATGTCCTGGGCTTCGCCCTTGGCCATGAGGCCGGAGATCTGGAAGTCTTTGTGCAGAACGGCCTGCACCGTCGGGGCGCATTTGATTTCGTTGTTGAGGACGACGGCCAGGCGGTCGCGCCCGATCTGCATCGCACCCGTGAGCTCACCCATGCGGCCGGCACCGCTGCGGCTCAGGGTTACGTCCACAACGCCGCGCTGGACAGCATTCGGGCGGGCGGCTGCTACTTCACGCCCTGTGACGTAGACGCCGCGCTGCATGGCAGCGTAGGGTTTTTCCACGACGAAGTAGGACACCTTCTGCCGCCCATTGCGGTCGAGAGCGGGCTCGCCGGTCTCGTCGTTGATTTGGGGGCTGGGCAGGATCATGTAGCTGTTGAGGCCCGCAAACTCGTCGACGTCAGGGATGCGGGGCAGTGCCGGGGCCCGGGAAACGCGCTCGCCGGCGGCGAGTTTCGCGTTGTACTCGTCCATGGCGGCTTCGTATTTCTTGATGTTTTCCTGGGTTTGGGGATGCCAGATGACGTTTTCGGAATTGGGGTAGACGGCGAGTAATTCAAGCTTGGCCATTTTGGTGAGAGTCTTCACCATGGCGTCGATTTTCTCCTTGTTACGCGCCTCATCCTGGGAGTCCTGCTGCGGAATCTGGATCAGGATTTTGTTACCGGAGTGGATGATCTGCACCTCGCTGGTGCCAGTGGCGTTGAGTCGCTCGTTGAGGATCTCGCAGGCCTTCTCCATGTCTTCTTCGTTGGGGGGGGACATGTGGCCGTACTCATCGAGCTTGTCCTGGACTTCGAGCGTGAGTTCCACGCCGCCGCGGATGTCAATGCCGTACTGCATGCCGTTCATGAAGAGAGACAGCAGCGAGAAGGCCGAAATGCCCAGGATAAAGAGGGTGCCGGCGTTGCGCTTCACTCTTTCATTTTCCGAGGCCAGATACCACGCGAAGAGGCACAGCAGCAGCATGCCCACGATGAAGTAAAAAGCCGGGTTGTCAATCAGAGACTTGAGCGTTGTTAACATGTATGTGAGGAATTAGTCAGAACATTGTGCCACAAATTTTCCGCAGGTCAAGCCCGCATCGCGGCAACGTCTTCTCCCGGAGGACTTTTTTCTCTTTCCGGGAGGGGTGGAGGGATAAGCCGGGCAGTCTCACTCCTGCACCGCTGCCACATCACGGGCTATCTGCTCACGCAGCGCTCTGATGCCGGAGAAGGAGCGCTCAGGACGCAAAAAACGGCGCAGCACGATCTCCAGCCGTCTGCCGTACAGATCACCGGAAAAGCCGCCGAGGAAATGCGTTTCGAGCCGCACTACCTTGTTTTGCTCCCGGATGGTGGGCCGCAAGCCGAGGTTGGCTATGCCGTGGAGCACCTGTCCCGCCAGATCGCAACTGACCTCGTAGACACCAAACGGAGGGAGGGCGGCACTGGGAGGCAGGGTGATATTGGCCGTGGGAAAGCCTAAGTCGCGGGCCAAGTGCTGACCATGCTCCACCGATCCGGCGATGGTAAACGGATACCCCAGCATCACACCGACCCGCTCCAGATCACCCGCCGTCAGCAACTCCCGGATGCGGCTGGAGCAAATGGTGTCGCCCCCCTGGTGCAGAAGCTCCGAAACGCAAGCCCGGAACCCGTACCGCGCCGCCTCCTGCCTAAGCAAATCAACATTGCCGGCTCCGCCGCGGCCAAAATGCCAATTTGCACCAACAGAAACCCCCGCCATGGGAGCAGCTGCCGCCAGCTCGCTAAGGAAATCCCCCGGAGCGGTTGAGGCGAGTTGCCGGGTGAAGGGCAGGCGCAGCAGCACATCAGCGCCGAGTGCCGCGAGACGCGCGGCCTTAAACGCCGGATCCGGAGTCAGCAGCAGCGGCTGCGATTCCGGCCTCAGCAGGGAGAGCGGATGCTGGGCAAAAGTCAGCACACCGCGCAGGGCACCGGGAGTACAAGCCGACTGGATGACGCGCGCATGCCCGCGATGCACACCATCGAAAAACCCCATAGCCCAGTGGATGGGGCGGTCCAGGGATTGCAGTTCATCAAGGCTTTCGAGTATCGTCATGGCTGCGTGGGAGAGGAACCGGGAAGAGTGTGTCAGCGGGCATTTTCGGCACCCTGGCCTGAGCCGGGCACACCGCCAGGGGAAAGCGCTCCGGCCTCCGCCCGGTCAGCAAGAACCTTTTCCACCGGCAGCAGACGGGCCAGCAGCTCCCCGCGCGTACCTGCCTTCAATTCAGGAACCGTGATGGCATCCTCCACGCGGAAACACCCCGAGCGCGTCCGCCGCAGCGCCGTCAGATGCGCGCCACAGCCCAGAAGCTGCCCAATATCGTGCGCATACGTACGCACATAAAACCCCTTGGAACAATGCACGCGAAAATCCACCTCACCCGCCGCGAGATCCATCCGCCCAATCTCAAAATCAAACACCTGCACATGGCGGGCCTTGCGCTCGACATCCCTGCCCTTGCGGGCGAGCTTGTAACAGGGAACGCCGTTGATTTTGACAGCGGAAAACATCGGCGGCACCTGATCAAACGCCCCGAGGAAATGAGCAAAAGCCCCACGCACCGCCTCCTCCGTCAAGCCATCCGTCGGCCGGACAGCCACCACCTCACCATCCGCATCCTGACTGTTCGTCTCGATGCCGAGTTTCAGCGTCGCGGTATACTCCTTATCCTCGCACATAAGACGATCCTGGAGCTTGGTAGCCCTACCGACCACCACCATCAGCAAACCGGTCGCCATCGGATCCAGCGTACCGCAATGGCCGACTTTCTTGGTTTGCAGAATGCGGCGGCACAACGCCACGGCATTATGTGACGTAAAACCGGGATCCTTATCAACCAGCAGCACCCCCTCAGGAGCGGACTCCGGGAGCATCTGTTGCGGCACCGGGACTTGGACAGCACTCATCGTCAGCAACACAGTCAGAACGTTAGCAACACTCAGGCACGCCCGGCCATCAGGCACGCCCACCCGGCAACGCCCGCAACACCTCACGCAGCGCCGCAAGCACCCTCTCCCGGCAATCCGCCAGCTCACCGCGCATGCGAATCCCCGCCGCCATGCAGTGACCGCCGCCGCCGAAGCGCTGAGCCACCTCCGCCACATTCACACGCGGATCCTTGGAACGCAGCGATGCCCGCACCCGGCCATCATCCAGCTGCTCAAAAATCACACTGGCCTTCACCCCCTGAATCACCCGGATAATATCCACCAGATCCTTCGTATCCTCCATCGTAATACCCAAACGCTCACGCGTACCGCCCTCCATCGTGTAGTGGGAGAGCATACCGTGCTCCTCCACCACCATGTGGTTAAGCACCTCGCGGTTAACGATGAGCGTCGTGAGCGGAATTTCCTGATACACGCGGCGGTTGACATCCTGCACATCCACCCCGGCCCCGATCAGGTCCGCCGCTGCGCGCATGACCTCAGGCGTCGTGGAAGAATACTGGAACGACCCCGTATCCGTACTAATCGCCACATAAAGCGCGGTAGCAATCGCCGGAGTGATCTCCACCCCGAACTCGCGGAACATACGGTAAAGCACAAACCCGGTAGCAGCCACCCCGCCCTCCACGATATTGACATCGCCGTAACGGGAGTTCGTATCATGGTGATCAATATTAACCTTCACCGGAGCGGCCTCCATAGCAGCCATCGCGGCATCACCCAAGCGCTTCCAATCCCCAGCGTCCACACAAATCAGCAGACCCATCCCCTCCGGCCAGGCGGCGGGCAGCGGCTCCATAAGCTCCGCCCCCTCCAGGAAAGCGTACCGCGCCGGCACACCATCTTCATTCCAGAGGTGCACCTCCTTCCCCATAGCCTTGAGGGCAAGCGCCAGGGCTACCGAAGAACCGATGGCATCACCATCCGGCCGGAAATGGGAAATCACACCGATGCGATCGTGCTGCAGCAGCAGCTGGGCAAGGGACTCATACATGGCCGCCAGTATAACCCGCCCGAGCTCAAAAGGCAAGCCCATGTCCCGTTCCCACCACACATGTTCCAAAGTTCAAGTCCTTCGTCGGCACCGGTGAAAACGCTGTGTGCATTCAAATCCGGACGTCCATGACAGCCATTCCCTCGCTGCCATTCATCGAGACGAAAGCGATGTACCGATGCCATCCGTCTCATTCCGTCCCATTCCGTCCCATTCCCGAGGCTGAATCTCCTCAATAAAATCGATCTGGGGCAATGGGTGAATGAGCCCCTCATGCCGCAATCGCCAACGGATCCTGCCCTTACCGGGCATTTTGCTATGCGAATCGCTCAAGTTCTGCTGCCTTCAGGCTTCCGGTGCGTGCTCTGTTTCCCTTTTCTTTGTTCTCCAAACTATGAGACCCATGTAATGAGGCCCTGCCTAGGCGGTCTTCTTTCTTGACTTGAGCGGCCTTTTATGATAGGCAGAACGTCGTAATAGCATCTGGAGGATATGGCCACCTGCACTCAGCAGAGAGAAGAACGACACAAACGCATACGGGCAGTTGCGGGGGAACACCAAGAAGACGTTGGCGACGGGGATTTCAAACAGAACAGGCAGGGAATACACCCTCCCCGCTTTGTCTCCGAAAACTTTGCCGCCCCGATCAACTGCGTGCGGAGAAACGCGAGCATGATAGACATTGACAGTAACCGGATGCCTGATGAGGATGCCGAGCCAAGGCGTGAGGACAGGGATATCAACAACAGAAAACATGGCGTCCCCGCCATCAAGCGTAAGGAAATGCTCTGCAAAATCCCTGACAGCACTGGTGATCTGGACCATGGCGGCTTGACTCTGGGAACCATGTGTGCGGCGATGCCTGTAAGTTCCTGCATCACCGCATGTGAGAACGCACGGTGGGCTGAAATGAACCTGATTATCGGCGAGCCTGAAGTCGTCTAACCCGCTCTGTTTTCCCTATGTCCAAAGATTTCAATTTCCTTCTCTATCAATCTGCTCACGAGGACGTCTCCGTCAACGCCCTGGTAAAAGATGAAACCGTCTGGCTGACGCAAAAGGCGATGGCCGACCTCTTCGGGGTAGATAAATCCAGCATCAGCAGACACTTAAAGAACATTTTTGCCGAAGGGGAATTGTCTGAGGAAGTGGTTGTTGCAAAAATTGCAACAACCACTCAACACGGAGCCTTGGACGGTAAGACGCAAACCCGGGACGTCTTCTTCTACAACCTTGATGCGATCATCTCCGTAGGTTAGCGCGTCAATTCCCGCCGGGCAACCCACTTCCGCATCTGGGCGGCGGCAATTCTGACATCACATGCAGTTGCTGTGCAATGGTACAGAATAAGTCCCACTATGCGATCACGGGAAAGACCGGCGCGGAAATCATCTTCAACCGCGCCGACAGCAGCAAAGATCATATGGGGCTAACGACTTGGAAAACCGCACCGGATGGAAGAATCGTCAAGTCCGACGTCCTGATTGCTAAGAATTACCTTTCTGAAAAGCAGATTCGCCAGCTGGAACGCACCGTCTCAGGCTATTTTGACTACATTGAGGATTTGATTGAACGGGAAAACACCTTCACGATGGAGGAATTCGCCCGGAGTATCAATGAGTTCCTTGCCTTCCGAAAGTACGACATCCTCGAGGGCAAGGGACGCATCACTGCAAAAGAAGCTAAAGCCAAAGCAGAGAGGGAATACAACATCTACAACAAAAAACAACCCATCGTTTCTGACTTCGACATGGAAGTGAACAAAATGCTGAAGAAGAACGATAAGCGCAACAAACGGAATAAGGATTCGCCGTAATGACTGCATCCCGATATGTTAAAGACTTGCGTGTAGGTTAGATACTTCACAGCCCAGGCGGGCAGATGGCGGCTCTTCAGCTAATTGTGTAGAATGACGCCGCAACAGAGTCGAGAGAAGAAGAAAAACAACGCAAAGGGCAAAATGCATTGAGCATGGAGGAGAAATCTCCTACCATGCCCAGTATGCTCAATCAGTCCCTGAATATGAACGGGCGGCCGGCACACAAAACGTCGGAAAGATACTTATGACGCAACCCTGAAAAATATTCAGCGCGCACCTTATCCTCACTGCGGAGCCGCTAGCTATGCGCACGGTTATCGACGTCCCTCGTCGACTTCATGAACAACGAAGGAGCGGTACCTAACTGCCGTCGAACCAGACAGCCTTGAGCAAGCTGTGCTCTTTGTTGATGAAAAAGTAGAAAGAACCCCGAGGCATGGGCTGCTGCATGAGCTGAGCAATGACCCCCTGAAGGCGGAACATGCCGTAGCGCATGTCGATGGGTTCCTTGAGCAGGTAAGCGATGGTGTTTTGAGGCAATGTAAACATAGGCCTCTATTTTCGCACGCCTGCCTACAATGGTTTTGGTTGAGTGCTTACAAATCATCCATAGATGTCCTAAATAAAACCCTCATAGCGGGCTGCGCACAAAAAAAGCCTCCTTACCGGAGTAAGGAGGCCGCATGGGAAATAATGCCTAGGGTTGCAGCTTCTTCTTTTTCTTTTTCGTTTCGGGGCTCTTTTGTTCAGTAGGCTCTGCCTTGTCTTTAGCTTGTTGCACGAGGGTGGGCAGCACGCTCTTCTTTTCACCGTTAACGATGACAGTAACCTCCTCCGGGGGGCTTGTGGTGGTGAGCTTGTAGTCGATTACCTGCCCATCCTTCCATTTCATATCAACAGTAATGTTGCCGCGGGCGCGGATTCCTTTCACATAACCATCATTCCAGACGGCGGGCAGGGTGGGCAGAAGGTGAATATGCCCGGCATGGCTCTGAAGCAGCATTTCGCTCATGCCACCGGTCATGCCGTAAGTGCCATCCATCTGCATGGGCGGGTGGTTGCCGAACAGGTTGTCGAGCACGTTGTAGCGAATATAATTCTGCACCATTTCATAGGCCTGCTGCGTATCTCCAAAACGCGCCCATAGTGCCGTGCGCCAGGGCCAGGTCCAGCTGCGGCGGTTGTCACCACCGCAGCCGCGGAGCTTCAGGCTCTTCATGGCAGCCTTTGCCAGCTCCGGCGTTTTTGCCATGGAAATGGAGGTGCCGGGGAAGACGCCGATGAGGTGGGAGGTGTGGCGGTGGCCCGATAAGGCTGAGCCGCCATTCGGTAAATTATCGCGATCGATTATCCACTCTTGCAGGTAGCCGCCTTTACCTACGCGGCAGGGGACCAACTTATCTCGCATGCTGAGCAGTTTTTCAGCCCAGGCCTCGTCGGTTCCCAGCTCTTTGGCTGCCTTGGCTGTGTTGTCGAAAAGCTCCCAGATAAGCTGTTGGTCATGCATAACGCCATCTTCAATGGGGCCCCATTCGTGTGACCAGCTTTCCGGCGATACGAGCGCACCTGCCTTGATTTCTTTCAGTTCCGGATAATCTGCTACGTTGATTTTCTGGCCGTTGGAAACAAGTCCCTCGCCGCCCTTACCCAGTTTCTTGAGGCGGGTTTGCCAGAAGGCGCATATATTCTTGAGAATCGGGTACCCGATGTTTTTCAAATAGGCTTTGTCGCGAGTGTAGTTATAGTGCTCCCACACATGCAGCGCGTACCAAGCATTTACCGGCGGATTCCATTTTTCCCAACCGCCGCCACCCCAGGGATTTTGGGAAATGCGGGTTGTCCAGCCTTTTACCGAGGAGCCAAAGTGCTTGGCCGTCATCTGGGTAAGTGGCTTTTCCATAGCCTTGATAAATCTGATGAACGGCATGTGACACTCGGAGAGATTGCCAACCTCGGCGCCCCAGTAGCACATTTGCAGGTTGATGTTGTTGTGATAGTCGCATGCCCAGGCGGCGTGCACCTTGTCGTTCCAGATGCCTTGCAGGTTGACGGGCAGATTTCCGGGGCGGGAGCCGCAGATGAGCACATAGCGCCCGTATTGATAGATGGTGGCTTCCAGCTCGGGGTCTTGCCCGCCGTTCCTGTAAGCGCTGATGCGTTCGTCTGTAGGCAGAGCAGCTATGGCGGAATCCGTTTTGCCTAGCTTAATGCGAAGCCGGTTATAGAGAGCTTTATAATTTTTGGTGTGAGCTGAGCGCACGGCTTTGTAGCTCTTCTTGTTCAGCTTGGAAAGGATGGCCGAGTTGGTGGCTCGCGGATCTGCGCCCTTCCAGTTTGCCTCGTATTTCATTTTATAATCTGTGGCGAGGGATACATAAACGCACAGAGCCTGAGCCCCTTTGACCTCGATGTAGGGCATGTTGGCCGCAGAGAATGTCGGCTCCATGTTATCGCCTTTGTTCCTGTAGTTCACCTGAACGGTACCGCTCTTGCCCTTGGCGGTAATAGTGCCGCCCTGTACCTTGATGAGCAGTTGACCTTCAAACTTCTCACCGTTGGCAAGCTTGCCGCTCATGGTGATGCCGGTTTTGCTTTTGCTGTAGGTGACGGTGTGGCAGGGCGTCAGCGCTATTTTGGCATTCAGCCCGTCTGCGGTATCTGTCTTGGCCATATAGACCAGCACATTGTCCGGGTGGCTCACAAAGCATTCGCGCTCATGCTTCACGCCATCATCCGTGAAGGAAACGCGAGCAATACCATCCTTCAGATTGAGTGAGCGGGAGTATTCCGTTGCTTCTCCTTTCAATTTGAAATCAATGTACAGATTGCCGAATGGCTGGTAGGAACCGAATTCATTTTTTCCCGCGGTCGGCCCGTATGTGTAACCGTAACCGTTATTGGGAAGATTGGAGCCGCCGCTCCACAGACTGACCTCGTTCAAGTTAATGCGCTCGCGGTGGTTGCCGCCAAAAATGGTTCCGCCAATGCGCCCATTGCCAACGGGGAGCGTTTGGGATTCCCAAGCATCACTTGTATCCTTACCCGGTAGGTTGCCGGAATCGCTCTCACCCTCGGTCCAGGGAAGGGGGGCAGGGCGTACGATTGCCGGTTGTCTGTACCAGAGATAGTCCTGAGACGGATGTTCGTTTGCACTCGCGGTTGCAAGAAGGGGAAAGCCCCCCATGCAGAGTGCGATAAATCTATAGGTGTTACTCATAATGGTACGGAGCGTGTTTAGATGAATGCGAGCGTAAATAGCGGCAGACCTTGTTTTCTGAAAATAGGCTCTTCCGAAACTCGCGGCTGTACTGTTTATTTTTCCTTACCCCCAAATTGTATCAGCAATTGGTAGATGACGCTACCTTTTTTCGGGTGCTTTCCATATTGTCCTGGTTTATTATGGTTATTCCGGTATGGTACCGGATTTGGCAAGGGAAAGCACCC
>CALXRG010000031.1 GCA_944390825.1 uncultured Akkermansia sp. | reverse complement strand
ATCCACAAGCCCGATATCAACTCAAGCGACGAGCTCGCCCCTCCATCAGGGAGGTGAGCTCGTTGAGTGCTTACGAACGTAAGCACCGCACTCAATGAGCTCACCTCCCAGGCACGGGGGCGAGGCGAGCTCATTGAGTGCTTATGCTGAGCGATGACTCTCAGAAGGCGAAGCATGCCGCAGCCGCATACCAATAGCTCCTCAGAGTCCGTAGGAGATGGTGTTCTGAAGCAATGTAAACATACGCCTCCATGCTCACATGCCTGCCTAAAACGGTTTTGATCGAATGCTTACAGTGCCTTCCCCTCTCCGAGTGAGGCTACCAGGCATGCCCCTCCAACCCCATCCCCGTGCTGGCAGAGCAAAAAAAGCTCCTGCGAGCCGAAGCCGCAGGAGCTTGATGGGAGAAATCCTGTGTATGCCGAAGCCTGATCAGCGGGAGTACAACTCCACGATGAGCTGCACGTTCACAATCGGTGCAATCTCCTCAACGGAAGGAACACGCTGAACCTTCGCGGTGAGCTTGGAAGGATCGACCTCCAGCCACTCAGGCGTGGTAGCGTTGGCCGCAACCTCGACGAAGCGATTTGCAAGAGCCTGGGAGCGGGCCTTGGCGGCGATGGAGATGACGTCCCCGGGCTTGACGCCGTAGGAGGGGATGTTCACCTTCTTGCCGTTCACCAGCACGTGGCCATGGCTGACCATCTGGCGGGCAGCAGCGCGGGTGTTGGCAAAGTTGAGGCGGTAAATGACGTTGTCAAGACGAAGCTCCAACAGCTGAAGAAGGATGTCGCCCGTGACGCCACGGCTGCGGCTGGCTTCCTCATAGTACTTGCGGAACTGGCCTTCGAGCACGCCGTACATGAAGCGCAGCTTCTGCTTCTCAGCGAGCATGACGCCGTAATCGGACTTCTTTTTGCGGCCGGCGCGGGCACCGTGCTGTCCCGGAGGGAACGGACGGCGGGCAAAAGCCTTGCTGGCACCGAAGAGCTCAACGCCGAAACGACGGCTGACCTTGGCGGTAGGACCTGTGTAACGAGCCATAATTCTAAAATTCTTTCTGCTTAGTGGGTTAATTCATCAGGCGCGACGAGCCTTGGGAGGACGGCAGCCATTGTGGGGAATCGGCGTGACGTCGGCAATGGAGGAAATCTCCAAACCGATCGTCTGGACGGCACGCACGGCAGACTCACGGCCGGAACCCGGCCCCTTGACGCGCACCTCGACCTCCTTGAGGCCGTGGCCCATCGCCTGGCGGCATGCATCCTGGCATACAACCTGACCGGCATAAGCCGTGCTCTTGCGGCTGCCCTTGAAATTGAGCTTGCCGGCAGAGGACCAGCCGATGACGTTACCCTTCATGTCCGTGACACTCACCACCGTGTTGTTGAAGGTGGAGGAAATGTGCACGATACCCTTGGTGACATTCTTGCTGCCTTTAGCCTTAAGGATCTTCACCTTGTCCTCGTCGTCAGCGAGACCGAGTTCGGCAAAGATATCACGGCGCTGCTCCGTCTTCTTGGGCTCGGGAGCGGGAGTCTCCGCAGCGGGAGCCACGGCGGCAGGAGCCTCAGCGGCGGCGGTGTTTTTCACTTCTTCCTGGATGGTTTCTTCAGCCATGTTCAGTATCTTCGGTTAGGGGTTATTACTTCTTGGCGCCGACAGTCTTCTTGCGGCCCTTGCGGGTACGGGCGTTCGTGCGGGTGCGCTGACCACGCACGGGAAGCCCCTTGCGGTGACGAATGCCACGCAGGCAGTTAATGCTGGTCAGACGCTTCAGAGCCATCTGCTTCTCACGGCGAAGATCACCCTCAATAACGAGGTTGTTGCTGGTGATCGCCTGGACAATCTTGGTCAGTTGAGCGTCCGAGAGAGTACCCGTGCGCAGATCCGGAGAGATACCGGCCTGCTCGAGCACCTTCTTGGCGGTGGAGGCTCCAATGCCGTAAATATAGCAAAGGGATGCCTCGATGCGCTTCTCATTGGGTATTTCGATACCGAAAAGACGAGCCATAATCTGTGTTCTTGTGTTCTGTTTCTCTTGCGCCACCTCGCGGCAGCTTCCCGTGCCACTCGCGGCAGCGCGATGGACGTGGAGCCACTATACCCTCATTTCCCCTTTTTGCAAGCAAAATCTCACCAAAATTACATCTTTGGATAATTTTGGGATTTTGACTCACGCATCCAGACGCCACAACCCAGATGCCCTATCTCAACGCCCCCCGCTGCTCAACGGAAATCGGGGAGAGGCTTCAGCTTGGGCGGTGCGGCATCAGCCCCCTGTTTCCCCGACTTCTTGAACATATCGCCCGTACGACCACTACCACCGGTATATTCAGGCAAAGTGCCGGGACTGTAATTGGAAAGAGTGGGAATAGGCCGCAAGACAAAGTACACCTCGTCCTCGTCGATATATTGGGCCTTGGGATCATTTTTGGCCCAAATGAGGCTAAGCCAGAAGCTGTTCTTCGTCTTGAGCGTCCGGGAAGAAGCCTCATACCCGGGTTTCTGAACGACAATTCCGAGATCCTTGTCCTGAGCAATTTCAGTGGTGAGAGGAGTGACCCCGACGGGTTTCCCATTGATGCGGACGTTGGCGCCTTCGGGAGCAGAAGTGATTTTCAGGTCTTTGGTACCCATGCAGGAGGAAAGCAGCAACAAGCCGGAAGAAAGGATAAGCAGGCGGCAAATCTTCATGCCGAGACTTTAGCGCATTGACCGGTACTTGACAAGCCCAAAGAGCACGCCGGAAAACCGTCACATCACACAGCGGGGCGTCCCAACACCGACACCCCCACTCCAGAAAGACCCGGCCCCTTCTGCCTCACCAGCCCCCTCAGCCTGCACCGCCCCCTACGCCATAGAACATATCCCTCACAACTCAAGTTTAAAATAACCAAAAACATCCAGTGCCCGCCATCCCCCAAAAAACGGCAAATCTTCTCCTCCTGCGGAAATAAACTTGTCAACGATTAGAACCATGATAGAATACACTCGTCAAACGCTTTTCAGGTATGAAATTCCAACGTACATCTCCCCTCTTTTACGGCACTGTTTTGCTCGGCGTCTGTGGAGTCGGCGCAGTAGTCGCAGCACTCTCCATTCTGCTGACAGCGAACACCGATGACGTCAAACTCTACACACAAATGACCCCCGAACAGGTCAAACAAGAAGCAGACGCCATCATCCAAGCCAAGTGCGCCAACTGCCACGGCACAAACCCAACTGTCAACTCCGACCTCAATCACCTCTCCTTTGGCCTGCTGCAAAAACACGTAGACGGAGCCCAACGCTCTTGGCTCATCGAAGGCGATACCTCGCTGCGCAAAAAAGCAGTCGACCTGCTCAAACTCTACCGCACACTCTCCAAGCAGCACATGCCCCCCACCTCCTACACCATGGTCCACTGGGGCAGCCGCCTGACCCCCTACGATGCCAAAGTCATCGCCAAGGCCTACGGCCTGCCGGACGACAAAAACACCAACGTCTTTGTCGTCCCCATTGACCCCGCACCCACCCCCTCAGCCGACCAGCTGGCCAAGATCGAACTCGGCAAGCTGCTCTACTATGATCCGCGGCTTTCCACCACCAACGAAATCTCCTGCGCCTCCTGCCACGACCTCACCAAAGGCGGCACAGACAACAAACCCAAATCCGAAGGTGTACCCGGAGCAGACGGCAAACCCCAACTCGGCGGTGTCAATGCGCCGACGGTCTTCAACACAGCCAACCACATCTGCCAATTCTGGGACGGCCGCGCCGCCAATCTCAAGGAACAAGCCGGCGGTCCACCCCTCAACCCCGTGGAAATGGGCTACGCCAAACCCGAGGACTGGGACGACATCTCTGCAAAACTTGCCCAGGACCAGGATCTCGTGATGCGCTTTGCCGCCGTCTTCGGTGACCGCGGCATCACCGCCGACACCATCACCGAAGCCATAGCCGCCTTCGAGGAAACTCTCGTCACACCCGATTCACCCTTCGACCTCTACCTCAACGGCGACGAGAATGCCATCACCCCCGATCAGAAAGCCGGCTGGGAAACCTTCCTCGCCCACGGCTGCGCCACCTGCCACAGCGGAGCGGCGATGGGCGGCGGCAGCTTCGAATACATCAACACCTTCTCCGACCTGCGCAGCCAGGCAGCCCCCGCAGACTACCAGGAAGGAGCCTTCGGCCGCATGGACTTCACCAAAGATGGCAAACACAAAGACATGTTCCGCGTACCCACCCTGCGCAACGTCGCGCTGACTGCGCCCTACTTCCACACTGGCTCCGTAGACAAGCTGGAAGATGCTGTGCGCATCATGTTTGCCACTCAGTCTGCCACCCCGGTAACGGACAAAGACATCACCCAGGTGACCGAGTTCCTCAAATCGCTCACCGGCCGCTACAACGGCAAGAGCCTCGACGAGCTCACCCCCGAAGACGTAACCCCGGCCAAATACCTGACACCGAAGCCGTAATGATTCGCGTCTCCACCCTGGCCAGCAGCAGTAAAGGTAACGCCACCGTGATTCACGGTGGCGGCACCGTCTTAATGGTAGACACCGGCATCAGCGCCACCCGCATCCGCAAAGGACTGAGCGAATGCGAGCTGTCGCTGCCGCAAATCGACGGCATCCTCTACACGCACGAGCACACAGATCACCTCTGCGGTCTGGGCGTCCTGAGCAAGCGTACACCCCTGCCCATCTACTGCAGCCGCTACCTGCTGCCGGACCTGCGGGACAGCGCACCCAACGCCCGATTTACCTGCCTGGAACCGGGAGCTCCGATACAGATCGGGGATTTCAGCGTCACCGCCTTCTGCACCAGCCACGACGCGGTTGACCCGCTCGGCTACCTCTTTGAATGCGACGGTACGCGCCTGGGCTACATCACCGACACCGGGCGCATCATGCGCGGCATGCGTGAACTGCTGAGCGACGTCGACGGACTGCTGCTGGAGTCAAACTACGACCCGGACATGCTGCAAAACTCGGGGCGCCCCTACCCGCTCATCGACCGCATCAGCGGCCAGTGGGGACACCTCTCCAACGAACAAGCCTGCGACTTCATCCGGGAGATCGCCCATCCCGGCCTGCAAGCCCTCGTCCTCGTCCACCTCAGTCAAGACTGCAACACCCCAGCCATCGCCACCCGGCAGATGCAACACACCCTTGACGAACTCGGCCTGGCCACCCGTCTCCACTGTGCCCCCGCCACCGACCGCCTGCCTTGGGTCTGCATCGGCTAAGCCCCTTGCTCCAGCGGCCAAAGAGAACACAGCGGGAGCAAAGCAGTCACTCATGCCGCAGCGGCCCCACCCCGCCGGTACCACGTACCCACAGCCCGCCGCAAGCAATCCTCCCCAGCTCTCAGCAGAGACGTCTCTCAACCCTAATAACAACGTCTCTTTGTCACCCACCTGCGGGCAACAAATTCGTTTGTTGCCCAGTTATTAAAAAAAGTGGGTGTCAAAACCTTTTGTCATCCACCTGTGGGCAACAAATTCTTTTGCTACCCACTTTTCTCAAAAAGTGGGCAACAACACCCCTTTGTCACCCACCTGTGGGCAACAAAGCACACCCTTTGCCATTTGTTGCCCAGTTATTTAAAAAAGTGGTTGACAAACTCCATATAAATGGCATGATAATGCCATGAGCCATGCATACATCCTCCCCCAGCTGCCCATTGGGCACCTGAATTTAAGTTCCCTATTTGACATTTTCGGGCAGGCAGTGGGGTACCTGTCCCGCTACGACGGCATGATCAGTCACATGAGTTATGCCAACGTCATGCTGTCTCCGCTCCTGGCTCAGGAAGCCGTACTCTCATCCAAAATCGAAGGAACCCAGTCAACACTGGACGAAGTCTACACCCTGGAAGCCGGCGAGACTGGCACCGATGAACAGACCCGGGACGTACAGGAGATTCTCAACTACCGGGAAGCCCTGCGCTACGGCAACAAATGCCTGCGAGAGCGGGGAATCACCCTGGGACTGATCCGCGAGATCCACAAAATTCTGCTCGACAGCGTACGGGGACAGAACAAATCCCCCGGACTTATCCGCACAACGCAAAACTGGATTGGCCGCCGAGGCTGTACCATCGAGGAAGCCAGCTACGTACCACCGTCACCGCTCACCGTAGAATCCTACCTGGAAAATTGGCAGCACCACCTGCAGACCAGCACCGAGCACCCGCTCCTTCTGGCCGCCATCCTGCATGCCCAGTTTGAACTCATCCACCCGTTCAACGACGGCAACGGTCGCATCGGCAGGCTGCTCATCCCGCTGATTCTCACCCAGAAAGGCATTCTGAGCCGCCCCGTTTTCTACCTCAGCGAATACTTTGAACGGCACCGCGACACCTACACGGGCCTCCTCAACCAACTGCACCGGCACCCCGGTAGCGCCTGGCAGGAGTGGGTTCGGTTCTTTCTGCAAGCCGTCCAGTCCCAAGCCAGGGAAAACGATCGCCGAGCCACCGCCATGCTGAGACTCCACACCGAGCTCAGCCAGCGAGTCAGGGAGATCACCAACTCCCCCTACGGCGGACCGCTGCTGGATGCCATCTTTGAATCTCCGGTCTTCACCAAATCCTACATCTGCAAACGGATCGACGGCCCTGCCGTCTCTAGCCTCCAACGCATGATCGACCTGCTGACAAAAGAAGGCATCCTGACCGTGAAAAGCCAGGCGCGAGGGCGACGTCCCGCCTTCTACCAACTGCGCGAAGTCATCCTCATCGCGGAAGGCAACCCCATCCGCTACTGGCAGTACTGATACTGACGCTGATCCGTACCGCTGCAAATCCGGCATCGGCGAGAAGACAGCATGGGCACAGATGCCGGCGCTTTTCCCCGCCCGTCGCGACGGTCACGTCAGGTACGGCACCGGACACGCAAAAAAGAGAGGGTCAGGAACCAAGTCCTGACCCTCTCCTCAAAGTCGGGCAAGCGGGATTCGAACCCACGACCCCTTGCACCCCATGCAAGTGCGCTACCAGACTGCGCTACTGCCCGAGTCTTTTACCGCAGCGGTGAAGCACATCCGGGTGATTCGCCTCACTCCTTCAGCACTCCGCCGTGTCGGCGGAGCGAGTATACACACGTTTTTTGGAGTTGTCAACACATTTTTTGTGTGATACACTCCTTTTGCCATGAAAAAGGTGAAAACAGCCGTCGTAGGCGCCAGTGGATACACCGGCCAGGAACTCCTTCGCATCCTGCTGAGACACCCCGGGGTGGAGCTCGTATGCGCGACCTCCCGCCAGTACGCGGGACAGAAGCTCAGTGATCTTTTCCCGCGTTTCCGCCACGTCCCGGGCGCGGATCTGCGCTTCACGGATTCGGATGTAGCGGCCATCGCAGCGACTGGTGCGCAGGCCGCTTTTCTCGCCCTGCCGCACGGCGTATCCGTCAGTTACGGCCGCGGCCTGGTAGAAGCCGGCATCCGCGTAATTGACCTCTCTGCGGATTTCCGTCTGAACGATCCCGCAGTCTACGAAGAGTTCTACGGCAAGCCGCATGCCGATATCGAGCTGATGCAGGAAGCTGTCTACGGCATGCCGGAATGGCACCGTGAGGAAATCGCCAAAGCGCGCATCGTGGGCTCTCCCGGCTGCTACCCAACAAGCATCATTCTGCCGCTCGTCCCCCTGCTGAAAGCGGGGCTGATCCTCCCGGATGACATCGTGGTGAACAGCGGCAGCGGTGTGTCCGGAGCGGGGCGCAAAGCAGACATCACCCTCCTCTTCTGTGAATGCAATGAAAGCATGCGCGCCTACAGCGTGCCTCGCCACCGTCACCTTTCCGAGATTGAACAGGAGCTCAGTGCAGCAGCCGGCTCCAAAGTTGTCATCACGTTCACGCCCCACCTCATTCCGGTCAACACGGGTATCCTGACCACGACCGTGGCCAAGCTTGCCCCGGGAGCGACTCCCGAAGCGGTGACCGCTTGCCTGGAGCAAGCCTATGCGGCAGCACCCTTCGTCCGCCTGATGGGGCTCAACCGCCCGCCTGACACCAAGAATGTGACACGCACGAACTTTGTTGACGTGGGCTGGGCCGTTGACGCCCGCACCAACCGACTGGTGCTCATGAGCGCGGAAGACAACGTCATCAAGGGGGCCGGAGGTCAGGGTGTGCACGCGTTCAATATCATGTTCGGTTTCGACGAGACCGAAGGACTCTGGATCATCTGAGCCCCGTTTCAGGCCCGCCGGCTGCTTGTGCACATGCGCCGGCGGGTTCGTCTATCCTCGCAGCGGGGATTTCTTACGTTCCACTCATGCAGCCTGTTCTTCTTATTGTCGATGATGAAAAGTCGACCCGTGACGTCCTGAGCCAAGCGCTCGAGGACGATTATGAGGTATATGCTGCTGCGAACGGCAAAGCTGCGCGGGCCATTCTGGAGAGTGAGCCGGTGGACATCCTGCTGACGGATCTGCGCCTGGGCGGTGAAAGCGGCATGGATCTGATTGATGCCGCTCAAAAGCTCTCTCCGCCGCCGACCTGCATCATGATGACGGCTTACGGCAGTGCCGACACTGCCGCCGAGGCGAAACGGCACGGGGCCTACTACTTCCTGACCAAACCGCTCAACTTGGACGAGGTCGAGCTTCTGCTGAAGCGGGCAGCCCACACGCGCGAGCTTGAAAGCCGCAACGAGGAACTCAGTGCCCGCCTGCAACCGACCCAGGGACTGGACAGCATGCTGGGCAACAGCCCGCAAATGCAGCCCATCTTCAACAGCATCCGCCGCGTGGCTCCCACCACAGCTTCGGTGCTCATCCAGGGCGAAAGCGGCACTGGCAAAGAACTGGTAGCCCGCGCCATCCACAACCTCTCGCCCCGCCGCAAACAGAAGTTTGTTGCGGTAAACTGCGCAGCACTCTCCCCCCAGCTGATGGAAAGCGAGCTCTTCGGCCACGAGAAAGGAGCCTTCACCGGAGCACTCCAACGCCGTGTCGGCCGCTTTGAAGAGGCCCAGGATGGCACTATCTTCCTGGATGAAATCGGGGAGATAGACATTCCGACGCAAGTCAAACTGCTGCGCGTGCTCAGTGAGCGCACAATCGAGCGCGTCGGCAGCAATACCCCCATCTCCATCAACGTGCGCGTCATAGCAGCCACCAACCGGCGGCTGGAGGAGATGGTACAGGAAGGCACCTTCCGCCTCGATCTGTACCAGCGTCTCAATGTCATCTGCATCAACCTGCCTCCCCTGCGGGAACGCGCAGGGGACATCGTCCTCATGGCGCATGCCTTCGTGCAGGAACTTGCCCGCCAGAACAACAAAGAACCACTCAGCCTCACAAGGGCCGCCCTGGATCTTCTCCGCCATTACAGCTGGCCGGGCAACGTACGGCAACTGCGTACCGCCATCGAACACGGCGTAGTCATGGCCGAAGGCAACGAAATCACCCCCCGCGATCTGCCCGAGTATCTGCAGGAGAAGGCCGCACCCGTACCTCCGAAGGAAAGGGAGTCCCGCTCTGAGTTTAGGCTTGATATTTTACCTACTTTGAACTTAGAATGGGTCGAGCAGCGCGTCATTGAAGAAGCCCTCCGGCAAGCCCGCGGCAACCGCACAGAAGCCGCGCAGCTTCTTGGCATCAACCGGCGCACCCTCCAGCGCAAAATGGCAGCCCATCAGAATCTTTCATCCAGTCCCCCCACACCGTAATGCTACACCGAGACACGACACTCTTCTGGAACTCCGGCAAAAGCAAATGGGCCATTCGGGCCCTGCTCGCCCTCGTGCTGCTCGCCCTGAGTCTGGTTTCTCTTTTTATCACCTTCAAAGGTCTCAACCACGCCTCCGTGATGGATCAGGCGCAGATCGCCCGGAATCTCGCCAACGGCCGCGGCATGGTGACGCAATTCATCCGCCCGCTGGACATCGCCAAAGTCGCCAAGGCAGACAAAAACGCAGCCAAAAAAGGGGAGCCCGTCACAGACTCGGATCATTTCCCCAGCATCCACCATGCACCGCTGAACATCTGGGCCATGGCAGCCGCCCTGAAAATGACAGGCTATCATCATTTTGACGCCAAACGCGCAGAACTGGCCCAACGCGACAAACTTACCAACCGCATCTATCCGGGCGACCGGGTCATCGCAGCCACGAGTCTGGTGTTTTTCATCATCGCCGCAGTGCTGGGCTACAGCCTTCTGCTGCGCCTCTTTGATGAGTGGGTTGCAGCATCGGTATGTGTCCTGATGATCTTCAACAGCACAGTGTTCGAATACGCCCTGAGCGGCCTGCCGCAACCCCTCATGATGTGCTGCCTGCTCGCAGCGGCGCACTTTATTCTATCCGCCGTCGCCACCGGGGATGATCAGGCGCAAATCGTCCGGCAACGGCTTTACGTGGCGGGAGCCCTGCTCTTTCTCACCCTGATGGTACTGAGCGGGTGGAGTGCCATGTGGTGCCTGATTGGCTTTGCTGTTTTCTGTGCGATGTACTTCAACCAGGGCATCCTCTATGCCGCAGCTACCGCACTGATCATATACCTGCTGGAAGCCCTGGTCATCTCTCCCATGGTCGCCCCATATGGAGACGGCCTGCGATACTACTTCCTCCTGGTCTCCAACTGCCTCGGCGGCGACGCCGCGGAAGCAGCCCTGCGTTCAGGCGTGGAAGCCGCCTCCGCCATCAACAACAGTTCCTTCATCGTCCGCCTGCTGGGCTACGCCTTCAGCTTCTTTGGCAAATCAGTCAGCCTCATGGGGGGACTCTTCATACCCGCCCTCTTCTTCCTGGCACTTCTCAAAATCTACAAACGCAGCGAAGTCAACGGCTTCAAATGGGCCATCTTCACCATGTGGATTGCCTGTGCCATCGGCATGAGCCTCACAGCCGGAGGCGGGGAAATCAGCGACGCCCAATTGATGATCCTCTTCCTGCCCATTTTTGCAGCCTACGGCATGTCGCTCATCTTCAACTTCACCGTGCTGTGCAAACTCAGCGACAACCTGAGCGTCGCACGGGGTTTTGTACTGACGATCCTGCTTCTCATCTGCTCCGGGGCACACATCGGCAACCTCGTCCGGGACATTCCTCTGGGGTTTGCCCTTCGTGATGCCGGGCAAGCCAACTTCCCACCCTATTACCCCCCGGCACTGTACGGCAGAGTCTCCCCGGCACTTCCCGGGCTGGTTGATCTCACCAACCCGCAGGACGTCATTGTCACCGACCAGCCATGGGCAGTAGCATGGTACAGCAACCGCAAAGCCGTCTGGCTGCCCGAATCCGTCTACATGTTCGACGAAATCACCAAATGGGTCAACTCGACAGGAAGCCAGATTCAAGGAATCCTGATCACCCCGACTTCCACCACAGACGTCAAACGGGGCATGACCGACATCATGGCCCGAAACGGCGAATTTGCGCCCTTGGCCATGGAAGCCTCCGTTCTGCTCATCGACCCCAAACACAACACCCGCATCACCGACCTGTTTATGAGCAAGCCCAGCAGAGCGAGTGACGCAAAACCCCTTGGATACCTCGTCTCCTCCCGTGGTGAGTTTGCCCAGCCGCACTTCCTGCTGGGAGCCCATTACGTCCTTTACACACGCCCAACCAACACTCTCCTCTAACATCAATGAGTACAAACTCAACGAACACCGGAGGCTCCCCGGCATCCCCCCTCAGCTTCGAGCAATCCATTGCCCGGCTGGAACAAATCATCGCCCGCATCGACCATCCCGAAACCGGGCTGGAAGAGACCATCGCCCTGACAGCCGAAGGCAACCGGCTCATCCGCAAAAGCCGCCAACTTCTCGAGCAGGCAGAACTCAAAATACGCACCCTCTCCGAGCCGGAATCGCCGGAATCCGCTGAGCCGTCCTCAGCAACCGAATTCCCCGAGCAATCCCCCACCCCCACTTCCAAAAACAACAAGACAGCCACCAACGGGAAAACGGCTGCCTCCCCCGCCGACGACCATGGATTCAGCCTCTTCTAACCTTCCACCCATCCTTTCCGGCATCCACTCACCGGAGGATCTTAAACGACTTCCCCCGGAGCAACTCCCCGCCCTCGCCCAAGAGGTGCGCGACGTGCTCATCTACACCCTCTCCAAGACCGGCGGGCACCTCGCCCCCAATCTGGGCGTCGTTGAATTAACCATCGCCCTGCACCGGGTCTTCTCCACCCCAAAAGACAAAATCCTCTTCGACGTCTCCCACCAGAGCTACATCCACAAACTTCTCACCGGGCGGGCTGAACGCTTCAACACCATACGCCAATTCGGCGGCCTCTCGGGCTTCATGAAAATCAGCGAAAGCGAGCATGATGTCTACGGCGCGGGACACGCCGGCACCGCCCTCTCAGCCGGCCTGGGCATGGCTGCAGCACGAGACCTGAAAGGCGATGACTTCGACGTCGTAGCAGTCGTAGGCGACGGCTCATTCGGCTGCGGCACCACTCTGGAAGGCCTGAACAACATCTCGACCACGACCAAACGATTCATCCTGATTCTCAACGACAACGAATGGAGTATCGACAAAAACGTCGGAGCGCTCTCCCGTTATTTCGGCAGTCTTCAGGAAACCGAAACCTACGAATGGCTCCGGGAGCGCGCCCGCAGCCTCATCGAAACCATCGGCGGGCCCAAAGCCAAAGAACAAGCCTCGCGACTGATACGGGCTGCCCAAGGCCTCATCACCCCGCTGAGCTTCTTCCAGGAACTGGGCCTCACCTACTACGGCCCGATTGACGGGCACGACATCAACCGCCTGGAGCGCATCCTGCGCATTGTGCGCAAGCGCAAAGGTCCTGCCATCGTCCACATCATCACGGAAAAAGGCAAGGGCTACGCCCCCGCCTGCCAGGATCCCGCCAAATTCCACGGCATTGGCAAGTACAACATCGAAGACGGCACCACTGTCTCGGGGGGCCTCACCTACTCCCAAGCCTTCGGCCAAACCCTGACACGCATCGCCGGGCAGGACCCAGCCATCACCGCCATCACCGCGGCCATGCCCAGCGGCACCTGTCTGAACATCTTCCGAGAGCAATTTCCCCGTCGCTTCTATGACGTCGGCATTGCCGAAGAACACGCCGCCCTGTTCGCCTGCGGACAAGCGACGCAAGGCCTCAAGCCCTACCTGGCCGTCTACTCCACCTTCATGCAGCGCAGCGTCGACATGATCCAGCACGACGCAGCCCTGCAAAAACTTCCGGTGCGCTTCTGCATGGATCGCGCCGGACTGTCCCCGGACGACGGCCCGACTCACCATGGGCTGTACGACATAGCCATGATGCGGTGCATCCCCGACCTGATCCTGATGCAGCCGAAAGATGAAGCCGAGCTGGCCCACATGCTCTACACCATGAACAGCATCAGCACCGGCCCCTCCGCCATCCGCTACCCCCGCGGCAAAGGCGAAGGCTGCGGGCTCCCCGAAACACTCACCGAGCTACCCATCGGCAAAGCCGAAATCATCAGCCAGGACGAAACGCCAGGCGGCATCACTCTCCTCGCCCTCGGAAACATGAACGCCGTGGCCGCCAAAACAGGAGAACTGCTGCGGCTCGCAGGCCTCTCCATCACCCACGTCAACGCCCGCTTTATCAAACCCATTGACAAAGAATGCCTTCTGGAGCAAGCGAGGCGCAGCAAGCTGATCGTCACCCTCGAAGATCACACCATCAGCGGCGGCTTTGGCTCCGCAGTCATGGAAGCGCTCAGCGAGCTGGGCTGCCGGATTCCGGTACTGCGCGTCGGCTGGCCCGACCATTTTATCGAGCACGGCAGTCTCGACGTGCTGCGCAGCAAGTACGGTCTGGTACCCGCCGCCATCGCCGAGAGAGTCCAAAACCACCTGAACACCATCAGCTGACACCCATGGTTCGAATCCCACACGCAACCCATCTGCTCATAAGCCTCGGCCTGTGCACCGCCGGTGCCACCTCCGCCCCAGCCCAAGGGCTACCCACCATCCCGGTCTTCGACACCCCGAAAGAAAGCGCCCAGGCTCCGGCCACTCCCGTGACAACTCCACCGGCAACCCCGCCTGAGGACGCCCCCCCCGCGACCACCACGACGGCAGCCACCCCGGCCACTCCCCCTGCAGAAGCACCTACCTCCGCTGCCCCCTCACCGGCCGCCCCACCCCCTGCTACGGCCCCCTCCTGGGAAGCGGAATTCGAACAACTGCCGGCAGAAACACGCTCCCAATACATCATGGAAATGAGGCGGGCCAAAGACCTCTATCAAAAGGGAGACACCGAGCTCTGCCTCCTTGCCCTCGGCTCCTGTGAACTGCTCTTCAGCAACAACCCCCACGCACTGAACCTCCAAATCAGCTGCCTGCTCGATCTGAACAGACTCGACGAAATCCCGGCCCTCATCAGCAAATCCAAGGAACTTCTTCCCGACAACGAAGTAGCCGTCTTCAGCGAAAGCAACCTGCTACTGGCACAAGGCCGGTACGACGCATGCATCGCCGTATCACAACACATGCTGACCTCACCGCTCTACAAGCTCACCCCCCTCGTCCGCGACATCCTCAAATACCGAATTCTGCTGAGCCACCTCGCCATGAATCGCCCGGACCAGGCACGCGAACAAGTCAAAGGCCTTACCCCCATCTCCGACACCCCCCTCTACTACATGAGCGAAGCCGCCTTCAACCTGGTCGAAGGCCAACTCAACGAAGCCAACAGAGCACTGAACGCCGCCCAAACCATCTTCGGGTCCTCAGGCACCCTGGTGGGATTCGTCCGCGCCTTCAATCAAAGTCAGCTGGCAGACAAAAGCCACGCCGCTGCCACCGAGTGAACACCCCCCAGAAAGACCGGGGCAGCATCCTGAGACTCTCCCCCCTGGGCGAGCAAGGCCTCATCATCACCTGGTGCACCAGCTCCCGAGGCATCCTGCGCACCGCCGCACGCGACGCCCGCAAACCCGGCAGCACCCTTGCCGGGCGCATCGACCTCTTCCACGACTGTGAGCTCCTCTACACCCCCGCCAAGCAAGGAGACCTGCATACCCTGCGCAGCGCCGAGCTCCTCCATCCCCGGCTCGAACTGCGCCGCAACCTCCTCTGCCTGAGACTCGCCTCCCACATGGCCAAACTCATCACCGCCACCGTTGAAGGCGAAGACGCCGACCCCGCCTGGCACACCCTCATCCATGGCGCCCTCGACTACCTCTGCACCCATCCCCCCACAGAACGCATCCTGCTGCACTTCGAAAAGCGCCTCGCCACCCTCCACGGCCTCTACACCCCCACCATCCACCCCGCAGCCGCCCTGCTTCACCACTTCAAAAATCTACCCGCCGGCCGGGCAGAACTCCTCGCGGCCCTCACCGCCGCAACGCACTAACCCCCCGCTCACGCGCAGCAGCACTGCCCGCATTCCCCCCGGTCTTTCCGTAAGCACTCAACGAGCTCACCTCCCTGATGGGGGGGTGAGCTCGTCGCTTGAGTTGATATCGGGCTTGTGGATAA
>CALXRG010000030.1 GCA_944390825.1 uncultured Akkermansia sp. | reverse complement strand
ATGGTGTTTTGAGGCAATGTAAACATAGGCCTCTATTTTCGCACGCCTGCCTACAATGGTTTTGGTTGAGTGCTTACCGTGAGATTGAGGCTGTGCTGTGTGAAGCGCACAGACGGGCGACCGCATGCATGCGGCCGCGGTGGATGGCTGTGCTCAGGCGGGAGGCCCTGTTCACTGCTCTGCCAGACGCTCCCGGTAGATTTCCAAAAGGCGTTCCCGCATGGTTTCAGAGCACAGAGCCCGCCGGCATTGTTCCTGTCCAAACCGCCCCATGCCGATGGATGTTTCTCTGCTTGCCGTCACAGAAAGGACGGCTCGGATGAGCTGCTCCGTGTCCAAGGGGTCGATAATGTAGCCGGATTTACCCTCGACGATATGTTGTTTGCTGCCGCAGGCCGTCGAAAGAATGACGGGCAGACCCATCACCCGTGCCTCTTTGGCAACGGTAGGCCCGGTGTCTGCAAGGCTGGGGTGAACAAGGCACCAGACGGAGGCCATTTCCCGCACCATGTCATCGCGACTGATGCGTCCGAGCGCCGTGATATTGTTCGGGAGCCCTTGCGGGAAGTCATTGGGCTCCGGTCCGGCCAGACGCAACGTGACATGAGCAAGTCGCGGGTCTGAAAAGGCCCGTACCAAGGTGGGTATGTTTTTGACGGGTGTATTGGTACCGCCAAAGAGGACGGTGGGAGTCTCCGATGGATGGCGCTGCATATCGAAGAACCGCTCTTCTACCGCATATTCCAGATGGTGGACGACTCGACCCGGCGCCAGTGCCAGAGCCTGCTCTGCCGCCCAGGGGGATTCCGTGGTGATGTGCCGATAGGCCTTGATAGCGGGGATTTCATACAGGCTGTGATGCCGCTCAAAGGTGGACATGCGAGCCCGCTGCATGTAGGTCCTCAGCAGCCCTTGGATCGATAGAAGTTTCCTCCCTGCAAAGTCTTTTCCGCAGAGGGCATAGCAATCCTCCGTCCCCCAGGCATGTACCAGGTCCGGGTGAATTTGTTTCAAGGCCTGTGCCACATGAAAGCGGTCGTACACATACAGCGAGTAGAGCCCGAGTTTTTTCCTGGCTCTGGGCAGGAGGTGAAAGTGCTGCCCTCCCGCGATGATGTGCCGTGCGTCCGGCAGGTGTTTGCAGAGCGTCACCCAGTGGATGTTGTATTCATCCTGCGTCTTCAGTGAGTCGAAGAGCGCGGAAAGCCAGATGGCGTAGTGGCCACGCGGTCGGGGCTGCATGGGATCGACTTCAAACACTGGGAAATCAGCCAAAATGGCGACCGTGGGCTTGCTCATCGTTTGAACAGGTAGCGGTAGGTGGATAAGGCTGCGGCGAATATCGGGAGAGGAAGACAGCGCAGAAGGGAAAAGAGGCCTGTGAGTTTTTGGGCCCTGCGGATTTCGAGGCGCTTAAAACTGGAATCCTGCCAGTAGCGGCATAAGAGGTTGCGTTCCTCTATGGCTTGCCTGAGATGTGAGATAATGGCCCGGGCAGCGGCCTCCGGTACCTGACGGGAGGTGCAACGGGCAGTATACGAGGCCAGCTGCTGAAGAGTTTCGCCAAGAGGCCTTCGTGTTATGTCGTTGTACGATTGCGTAAAGAGTTCCTGCCTGACGATATCCCGGTAGCCGACTCCGCCGGTATCGCCCCCCAGGCTCATGTTGTTGCTTGCACGTCGTACAAAAGCGAGGGGCGCCTCAATGAGCACCCCTGACCCAAGCATGCAGCAGCGGTAGAAGGAGATGAGGTCGTCGACATATTGCCCATCAGACGGAAGCGGACCAAACTCCCGGAAATGCTTCATGGACCACGCCTGGTGCAGGATCCCATCCTGAAAGAAGCGGGAAAGAGGAAGCGGGTCTTCCTCCATATGAGGAGGCAATGCATTCACCTGGCCTGCAAGTGAGAGCACACGGGGTTCCTCTGCATCGGTGAACCCCACTTGTTTGCCGAAGATCATTGTAGCCTGCGGATACCTGGAAATGGCTTGCCCCACCAGTGTGCAGCGGTTGCGGGCAGAAATATCATCATCATCCGCCCGTACAATCCAATCGGAGTCAACAAATTGTATGGCATGATTGGTGTTGCCGGCCAAATGCAGGTTGCGGGGTGTCCGGGTGACTGCAACGCGGCGCCCTCCTTTGTAAGCCGCAACGCAGTCCTGGATAATATCAAAGGTGCGGTCAGTGGAGCAGTCGTCTGAAATGATATACTCGAGCTCTCCCTCATAGTCCTGGGCAAAGGCACTCTCCAGAGCTTGGCGTATGTACTGCTCCCTGTTGTGGGAGAGCAGGACGTAGGAGAGCTTGGGGAGAGATGGCATGGCAATGAGTGGAAGGAATGAAGGCAGGATCAGGTGACTGACTGCGAGAAAAAAGAAAGGTCTCCCCGCAGAAGCATGCGGGGAGACCGAAGCCGTGGAAATTTACTTTCTGTTGACGCGGGCAAACTGCTTGAGGCGCAGGCCGTTGAGGTGGATGAAGCCAGAGGCATCATCCTGGTTGTAGTCCTCGTCAGTGTAGTCGCCTTCCATGGTGGCGATGGCATAACTGTAGAGCGAGTTCGGACTGCGGCGACCGGCGTACATGACGTTGCCTTTGTAGAGTTTGAGACGCACTTCGCCGTTGACCGTTTCCTGTGTCTTCGTGACGAGAGCCTGAATAGCCTCACGCTCAGGGGCAAACCAGAAGCCGTTGTAGACCATGGCTGCGTACTCGGGGATAAGGGAGTCGCGCACTTTCTGAGCCTCGCGATCCATGGTAAGGGTCTCGATGTCGCGGTGAGCCGCCAGCAGGATGGTGCCGCCCGGGGTCTCGTAAATGCCGCGGCTCTTCATGCCGACGAAGCGGTTCTCAACGATGTCCACGCGGCCGATGCCATGGAGACCGCCGAGGTAGTTGAGCACGAGCATGACACCCAGCGGGTCGAGCAGGGTGTAGCCATCTTTCTCACCCGTGATGTTTTTGCTGGCGCCCACCCTGTCGATGATATCAGACAGACCCTCAGTCTGAAGACCGATGATGTCACCCTTCTCAAAGAGGCACTGCAGGTACTGCGGGGCGTCGGGAGCATCCTCAGGAGCGTTGGAGAGGACGTACATGGGGCGGTCTTCCACCTTGGTGGCATCGTACCAGGTATCCTCCAGGATACCGGCCTCGTAGGAAATGTGAAGCAGATTGCGATCCATGGAGTAGGGCTTCTTCATGCTCTGACGGATCGGGATGTTATGGCTTTCAGCGTACGCGATAAGCTCGGCACGGCCCGGGAACTGGTCACGCCATTCTTTCATGCGCCAGGGGGCAATCACCTGAAGCTGGGGAGCCAGAGCATTGATGGAGAGCTCGAAGCGCACCTGATCGTTGCCCTTGCCAGTGGCACCGTGGGCAATGGCATCGGCCCCTTCAGCGAGAGCGAGATCTACCATGGCCTTGGAGATGCAGGGGCGGGCAATGGAAGTGCCCAGCAGGTAGCGGCCCTCATAGAGAGCGTTGGCCTGGAACATCGGGAAGATGTAATTGGCGGCGAAGTCAGCCTTCAGATCGCCGATGATACACTTGGAAGCACCTGTCGCCAGGGCCTTCTCGATCACGCCGTCGAGTTCCTCTGCCTGGCCGACGTCAGCGCAGTAGGCGATGATTTCAGCATTGTACTTCTCCTTGAGCCACACCATGAGGACAGATGTGTCAAGACCACCGGAGTATGCAAGAACGATCTTCATTTTCACTCAGGCTCCGTGGCGGTTTACCACGTGCACGCGTGAAGTATACACCGCGGCACCGCAATGATAAAGTAAAAACTGTGCCAGTGACGGGAATTTTGCTTGCATCGGCTGCGGTGTCGTGAAATGATGGCAGCGTGAATGGTCAGCAGGTTATTATAACAGGGGCCTCTTCCGGCTTTGGCGAAGCGTTTGCCCGAGAGCTGGCGCCGGAGTGTACCGGTATGGTGCTGATTGCCCGGCGCGAGGAGAGGTTGCGACAGCTGGCCGGGGAGTTGACCCGTGAGCACCCCGGGTTGGAGGTGAGAGTGTGCCCCTGTGATCTGGCGTGTGCCGCAGCCAGAGAGGAGCTGGTGCGAAAGCTGCGCTCCCTGGAGCCAGCCCGGACGTTGCTGATCAATAATGCCGGACTTGGTGATTACGGGGCGTTTGCAGAGTCGGACCCCGAACGGAACCACTGCATGATTGACGTCAACATGACCGCAGTCGTGGAGCTCACCCGGGCGATGATCCCGGTGATGCGGGAGAAGGGAGGGGCGGTGATCAATGTCGCCTCGCTGGCAGCGGATGTATTTATTCCCGATTTTGCGGTATATGCCGCGACGAAGGCGTTTGTGGCGTCGTTTAGTGAGGCGTTGCACATTGAGCTGGCGGAGTTTGGTATCCCTGTGCTGGCGGTTTGCCCCGGTCCGGCATCGACCGGATTTGGGGACGTGGCACGGCGTGTCGGGCAGAGTAGCGGCAAGCCGGCATTTTATTCTGTTTTTTATACACCGGTGTCGGAGATTGTCCGCGGTTCGCTGATTGCCTTGCGGCGGGGAGATGTGCGTTATTATCCATCGCCCAAGATCGCACTGGCGGGATTTTTGCTGCGCAATGCGCCGCTGTGGCTGCTGCGATTGATTTTGAAATTCCGGCCCCGCCGGGTTAACCCCGTAACGGAGGCATGAAACCCAGGCGTCCATCCAAATCAGCCCGCCGAATGACGTGGTTCAAATGCGGCGTGCTTGCCGCCTTACTGCTGGGAGCAGGTTCGCTTTACACGCCTTATCCCGTGCAGTTGATCCGGGTTCTGCTGGCTAATCACGGCGGAGGTAAGTCCCGCTCGGAAACGCCGGAACCACCAGGAAAAGAAGAGGCCCGGAAAGAGTCTGCCGGAGCGCCCCAAAGCGGTTTGCCGTCCGCCGGACGAGAATCACTACCGGAGGGCACCGGTCAGCCTTCCCCGCCTGCTCAGTCGGAAGATCAGGGGAAAGCTCAGAAGGAAGCACAGGGAGAAGCCCAAGAAAAAGAGCCGCAGCAGGATGCCGGAGCCAAACCCTGGAAACTCAATGCCCGCTTCTCGCTGCCAGTGATTGAGCTGCCGCCTTTTCCTCCGGCTCTTCCCCTCCGCGTTGACCCCGCCAGCTATGACCATATAGCCGAAATGGCCAAGGGCATCAACGTCGCCAGTAACGTGAACTTTATCAAGGGCAACACGGCCACGGAAGACAGAAATAAGCGCGATGCGTACAGGGTGAAAGTGTCGCTGGAATTGCTGCTGCCGCGCCCGGCTGCAACCGGGGATGAGCTGGCTCTGGCTAACCCCAAACTGCCGAAACTGCTCAATCACTACGACGCTTTGATGAAGACCGCCCGGGTTTCACCGTGGTTTCATGCCCTTTACAAGCACAAGCAGAATCGCGTCCGCAAAAACGCAGCGACTCTGGATCGCCTGATCGACCGACATAACTTCTTTGATACAGATACCATCCTGGAAATCAAGTCGCCAGACAGCGGGCGCCGTGTGCTGTGGGTGCAGGCCGACATGGACGTAGTGTCAGACGGATCGGACGGAGACCGCCTGCCCACAATGCCTGAGAAAATCCGCAAAAGCGACAACTACCAGCCGTCCACATCCTATTTCTGGCGTAAACGTACGGACACCCCCAATCCGCTGCTGCCCACTTGGGAGGACAAGCTCAAGCGCTTGCGGGAGCAGAAAGCATCATCCGCAGCCATTGAACAAACAAAGCGCGTGATTGATAATCTGAAGCGGTTCAGTTATTTGCTGGCTGAGTACGATCCGTTCATAGTGATTCCCCTTACGTTCCGGGAGGGAGGCAGCAACCAGTACCGACCCCAGCCGGGGGATTACGCAGCAGTCGTAGTGGACAACCGCGTGTTCCCCGCCATCGTCGGAGACTTCGGACCTAATTTCAAAACAGGAGAAGCCTCGCTGCGCCTGGCCAAGGAAGTGAACCCGAAAGCAACAGTGTACGCGCGGGCCGTTTCGAATCTCGGGGTGTCCTATATTATTTTCCCCGGTTCCCGCGAGGCGGAAAAGGTCCCCCTGGATTATCAACGTCTTCATTCCCGCTGCCGTGAATTGCTCGATGAGATAGGAGGACTCAGCCCAGAAGCCCAGTTTGTGACAATTGATGATAAATTGGCCAAGCCAAAACCCGAGTCGAACGACAAAAAACAGGAGGAAAAAACGGAAGGAAATACCAAGCCCGGTCGCTAGCGCCCCCTCTCCCCTCCTTCTTTGAGGAAGACTATTTTTCCCTACACACCGTCTGCACGGAATCCAATTACCCGACCTGCATGCCTGCCAGGTTCGGTCCAGATCATTCACAACACGGCTCCTCTATTCATCAACAAGGGCGCACCTTGCCTAAGCGGCCGACTTCGACGCCACAGAGCTGTGTATCTATTGCCGAGGGTGAAAAACAATGTGCACTGGAGAAAAGCAGGAGACGCGCCGCTCGTACGTCGAATCAAAAAAGGCGAGAGAAAAAGGAAGGGGGAGCACATCCCCGCCTGACAGGATAGGTGAAGACATACCTTACCGAACGCAAAAAAGGCGGGTTGGACTTTCTCCAACCCGCCCTTGACATGGTACGGACAACCCGGCTTACTTACCCTGGAGGAGTTCGGCCACCTTCATCTGGCGCCAGCCACCCTCCTGCACGGCCATGTCACGAGCCGTACGACCACGGTTGTCGCGCATCTTAGGATCTGCACCTTTGCTCAGCAGCAGAAGCACCACCTCAGCGTTACCTTCATCCGCCGCCTCCATCAGAGCAGTCTTACCGTCGCGGTCAACCGCATTCACCTCTGCTCCAGCAGCCAGGAGAGCCTCAACCACTGCGGGGTTACCCTCATCCGCCGCAGCCATGAGCGCAGTTTTACCATCACGATCCTTCATGTTGACGCTTGCGCCGCGGGCCAGCAGAAGCTGCACCACATTCAGACGCCCATCCGAAGCAGCCTGCATCAGAGCAGTCTCCCCGTCGTGATCCGTGATATTAACTCCAACTCCCGAATTGAGAATTTGCTCCACTCGGCTCACCTGGCCATGCTCGGCAGCCTCCAGCAAAGGAATATCATCTTCATCCGCCATGGTTGGCAGCGCGACCAGCGCAGCCATCGCCACAACCGCAGCGCGTACCCCCAGGTGGAGGCCCTTCGTCATCGTTTTTTTCATCATTTCTTGTTGTTTGAATTGTCTAACTTAACCTTGGTGAACACCTACCAGAATGGGGGTGTAAAAACATCATATCAAAAAATTTGGACATGCGTCAACGGGGTGTTGCGTCTACCTGTGTCATAATTCACGATACGGTGGACAACTCACCGATCCAAGAACTGGGATAGTCCCTCTCTCTTTTTGGGGGCTGACTTCTACAGGCTCATCGAGTGTGATTTTCGACCTTCTGCGGGGCATGCTGGAGCTCCCTGAGGCTAGGGGGAGAAACACGAGCCTCGAAGTCTCATTTTCCAAGCATCTGGCCTCGGCTCATGCAATGGACTCACCTCCCGTATCAGGGAGGTGAGTCCATTGCATGCTCACCCCGTGTCGAGTTAGTGAGTTTGTTGTGTCTTTACACAGAGCCCTTACGAGATTCCCGCAGTGTGGGGCAGGAATTTGTGACGAGATTATAAGAGGTCGTGCTTGGCCCATTCGAGAACAGCGGCAGGTATGGGATTTTCAAGACGCCACCGGATGCTCATGGGGCGACTTCCGACGTGGTCGAGGTAGTGTACAGGGCCTAAGAAGGTGTAGGGGAGGAAAACACCTTGGTCATTTTTCTTGCGTTGGCGAATGAAGAGCATCACGGTGATGCCTTGTCTTTTGTGGTGGATGTAGCTTTGCCCAGTGGGGGTGGTCGGTGATGTGCTATGCTGGGTTTGCCAGTGGAACAAGGTGTCCGAAATGGCGTAGTCCTCATACATCGTTAGTGGTGAGAAGTCTGATTCTGATTTTTCAATATCGCAGAGCAGAATGTAGAGTTTGCGGTCTTTGAGGTATTTCACACCTTCGCGGAACTCTATCGGTTGCTCGAATGAGGCTAGGCCAAGTGCTTGAAGTATTTGTTCGCGGGTGTAGGAGGCATGCAGTTGTAGATGACTTGTCACTGGATATTGCTTTTGCCCGAAGATCGCTCGATGTTCGCAGACCCAGCTGATGAGTTCTTGGAGGTCTCGGCGGACACCCGGTAGTTGGAGGACAAATTGGTGCGTTTCTTCTAGGGTTTTACCTGGTTTCTTATCTCCGTACCAGAGGATGGAGTAGAACTGCTGCAAGACGTCGCGTTGTGTGAATTCTATTGCCTCGAGGCTGCGTTTCGCGTCGGTCAGCATGTTGCCATCTGTTTGTAATAGAAGGCGTCTCATGCCATTTGCCAGTTGAGTCTCGAAGGATGCAATCTGCTGGCTTTCGTGATGTTCGGCGTTGGTTCCTAAGCTTTGGAGTTGGGAAGGAATGCGTTTTTTTGAGTACAACGCATCTGGTTCTTTCAAATGGAAAGAATACATCATTTCGGCCAGCGAAAGTGGTCGGTCGTTGTTGGCGCGGCGAATGCGACGCAACTCGTTGGCCATGTGCCGGGCTGTCAGTCGTTTTTGTGCTTGGGTGATGTTATCGAGGATGATTTGAGCAGCTTGTTTTTCAAGACTAATGGCGCAGCCTGCTGGTAAATCTTGGAATCCTTCACGGATGTGTCGCTTTAGTTTTTCCTGGCCTACGACTTTGCTTAGTGCTTCAAACCGCTGCGTGTAGTTGAACTGTGCATGCTGTGCCGCTACGAAATCAAAGACGCTTAAACACGCCTTGTCTTCTTCGTCGCAGCGACGCAGCCCTCGCCCGAGTTGTTGGAGAAAGACGGTTAGGCTTTCGGTGGGACGGAGAAAGAGGACAGTATCGAGGAAAGGCAGGTCCACCCCTTCATTGTACAAATCGACGGTGAAAATGATGTTAATGTCGCGCTTGTGAAGCTTCTCGATTGCTTGTCTGCGTTCTTCAGCATTGCTGGACGCAGTCAGTGCAAGGGCTGGGATCTTGTGACGTTGGCAGAAATCAGCCATAAAGTGAGCGTGCTTGATGCTTACGCAAAATCCCAGAGCTCGGATAGATAAAACATCATCCACTCGTTCCAACAGCTGGTCCATTACCCATTGTGCGCGCTTTTCGTTGTGCGTCAGCAGATGGTCCAATTCCTCGCTTTTGTAGCGTCCTGCTGCCCACGTGAGGTGAGAAAAGTCGATGTCGGGTTCATCGGCTAGACCGTAGTAGACAAACGGAGCGAGCAGTCGCCGTTCGATGGCTTCCACCAGTCGAAGTTCGTGTGTTATTGTGCCGCCGAAAGAAGGTAAGATGCTCTTGCCATCCATGCGTTCGGGGGTAGCCGTTAGGCCTAAGAGAGATAGAGGCTGCAGCTTATCCGTGAGGTTCTTGTAACTATCCGCCGCTTCGTGGTGGGCTTCATCCAACACAACATAATCAAAATGGTCAACCGGAACACCGGTGTACCGTGCGTTCCATGTTTGAATCGTACAGAACCAATGTCTAGGTTCAGAGGGTTCCCGATCGCCATGTACCACTTCCCCAAAGCCCCCTTCGCGGAGAACCTGGCGGAATTTATTACGTGCTTGTTCTAAAATTTCTTTACGATGGGCGACGAAGAGAAGATTGGCTTCAGGGTGCTCTTTGCGGAAACGCTTAAAATCAAAGGCTGCAATCATTGTTTTACCTGTTCCCGTAGCAGCCACAATGAGATGACGAGTTTTGCCGCATGCGCGCTCGCGCGCTATGGCGTCTAGTGCTTCTTGCTGGTAGGGGTAGGGTGATATATCGAAAAAAGTTTCAGAGAATGGGTCCGACTCTTTTCTGCCTTGCTCTCGAGTTAGGGCTCGGCGCAGATGGAGATAATCATCCGGCTGGTAATCACGGAAATGCTCAGAGTCTGCCCAATGGGTTTCAAAGGACCCATTGACTGCGTCCCATAGATAGCCGAGTTCGTGCTGACTCAATTTGACATTCCACTCTAACCCGTGATCCATGGCTACTTTCGAGACGTTGGAAGAGCCGATATAGGCGGTTCCAAAACCTGTCCGCCGGTGGAAAATATATGCCTTGGCGTGCAGACGGGTACTTTGAGCATCATACGAGATTCTGACTTGCGTATGCGGTAGATTCCGCAAGAACGCTATGGCTTTAGCCTCCGTTACTCCTAGATACGTCGTGGTGGCTATTCTCAAGCGAGGCCCCCCATCTGGGGCTGGGGTGGAGGTAAACTGTTTCAGAGCTTCGCGCAACTGATTGATGCCGGTCATTCGGATAAATGATACAACCCAATCCGCCCGATCACAGGTCAACAACTCCTTCTTGATCTGTTCCATCAGTTTAACAGAGTGGCGCGCTCCCGTCAGAAGTGCGGAAAGCCCCAGTGGCGTGTCGGGTAGAACTCTATCTGCTTCCGGGGGAGAGACGGTTTTGATGCGTCGCAATTTTTTGCCATCAAGCGGCAGCACCTGATCACGGATTACATCCAACAATTCCTCGCGCTGCAGCAACTCCTTCATCCGAGCCATGAAGTCATGGGGCTTGCAGTCTCCGAGCTCCTCTTTCGCATACGCCATCACCTCGCTTGCCATATGCACCACGATCTGATGGAGTATCGCATCTCCTTCGTCTATCGCGACTTCTTCATGATCCCACTTCGCACCGTCCAGCAGATTCAACTGATTACGGATGGCTTGCGTGATGAGCAGATCGTAGTATCCCGGTACGGTTATCGTCATGGCTTGGGGAGGTAATAAAGGGGGATGCCGACATTCTACCACAACGCTTGACGTGGACAAGTGCTTTCGCCAGCGGATGATGGGATAGGAAAAGAGGGTTATGGGTTCTTTTCTATGGGATACGCTAGCCGGAGGATTTGGACGACGTTGGGGGTGGGGGTGATGGGGAGGGTGCGGGCGGTGCCGCGCAGGCGGAGGGTGTGGCGGCCGCGGCGGGGGAGGTTGAGGGGGGTGAGGCGGCGGATGTCGTCGCTGGTGGTGGGGAGTGAGGCGGTGGCGATGATGGTACCGTGTGGGTCGAGGAGTTCGATGGTGAGGGGGTGCTGGGGCCTCGGTTGGATGTCGATGAGGAGGCGCTGGGTGTCGGCGGGTTGGCCTTGTTTGGCGGCATGGTCGCGGGCAAGTGCCAGGTAGCGGTCGGTGACGTCGGTGGCCGGGATTCGGGCGTTTGGTTCCCAGACGGTGGGGAAGTGGTGGGGTGAGGGGTCGGTTTGGGCCGCGTAGATGCGTTGCTCGGGCCGGGTGGGGTCGAGCATGCCGATGTATTCCATGACCCAAGGGGTGTTGAAGTCGTGTTCGTTGACTTCGATCATGTGCCACTTTCCGTCAAACCAGGCTTCGGTCCAGGTGTGGTTGCCGGGGATGTGGTTCCAGGTGCGGATGCCGACGGCGCGGGCGGGGATGCCGATGGAGCGTAGGGCGCAGGCAAGGAAGATGCTTTGGCCGGTGCAGGAGACTTTTTTCTCGCGCAGGGCTTCCAGGGGGGACATGCAGGGTGTGCGGCGTTCGGTGGAGTAGTGGATGCCGGTGGTCTCGGTGATGGTGGAGGCGATGCGCAGGACGGCTTCGCGGGCGCTTTTGCAGTCGCGTATGTGGGGGGCGTAGAGGGTGCGCAGGATGGGCCGCCAGTTGCCGGCGGGTTCGTTGAGGATGTGGTCGGGGGTGAGGGCGTTGCGGACGATGTCGGGGGGGGCTTGCCCGATCCAGGGGTAGGGTGGTGTTGTTTCCGGGGCTGGTGGGCCGGGCTCTGGTGGTGTGGTGTCTGCTGCGTTACCTGGGGTGAGGTGGATGAGCAGGAGGGGCAGGAGCAGGTGGGGAATGACCGGGGTCATGCTGGTTCTCCGTAGAGGGTGAAGCCGGTGCTTTCGGTGATGCGTACGGGGACGATGCTGCCGATGGCGGCGCTGCCGGCGGGGATCATGACGGGTTTGTTCTGCGAGGTGCGGCCTTGGAGGCGGTTGGGGTTGTTTTTGCTGAGGCTTTCGACGAGGATGTGCTGCAGGGTGCCGACGAGGGCGTTGTTGCGGGCGGTGGCGATGCGGTTGACGGTTTCCAGTAGGTCGTGGTTGCGTTCTTCTTTGACGCGCAGGCAGATCTGGTCGGGCATGGCGGCGGCGATGGTGTCGCGCCGCGGGGAGTATTGGAAGATGAAGGCGTTGTCGAATTGGATGCGTTCGACGGCGGCTTTGGTTTGCTGGTAGTCGTCGTCGGTTTCGCCGGGGAAGCCGACGATGATGTCGGTGGTGATGGCGAGGTCTGGCCGGGCTTCGCGCATGGCTTCGCAGAGGCGAATGTATTTTTCGTTCTTGTAGGGGCGGCGCATGAGGGCGAGGATGCGATCGCTGCCGCTTTGCATGGGGAAGTGGATGTGGCTGCAGAGTTTGGGCAGGTAGGTGTAGGCGCGGACGAGGTCTTCGCGGAAGCCGATGGGGTGCGGTGAGGTGAAGCGCAGGCGCTCGAGGCCGTCGATGTCACTGAGTTGCTCGAGGAGTCGGACGAAGGCGCTGCGCCCGTTGATGAGGGGTTGCTCTTTGCCGTAGCGGTTGACGATTTGGCCCAGTAGGGTGATTTCTTTGACGCCGCGGTCGACGAGTTCGCGGGCTTCGCGCAGGATGTCGTCCATGGGGCGGCTGCATTCTTCTCCGCGGGTGCTGGGGACGATGCAGTAGGAGCAGCGCATGTCGCAGCCTTGCATGATGGAGACAAAGGCGGTGCAGTGGCCGCTGGGGGGAAGGTGGTCGCGGATGGCGTTCTGGAAGCCGTCTTCGTGCTCGGTGTGGCAGATGTGGGCGCCGCGCCGGAGGGGTTCGGTGGGTGGGTTGCCGAGGCGGCTGCGCAGGAGGCGGTTGCAGAGTTGGTAGACGTTGTGGTATTGGCGGGTGCCGGTGACGATGTCAAGCCTCGGGATGATGCGGAAGAGATCCTGGCCGCAGCTCTGGCTCATGCAGCCCATGAAGCCGTAGACAACCCAGGGTTTGGCGTGCGGGCGGGCGCAGAGGAGGCCCATTTTGCCCTGGGCTTTGAGTTCGGCTTTTTCGCGGACGGAGCAGGTGTTGATGAGGATGATGTCGGCGGTGTCTTCATCTTTGGTGAGTTCGTAGCCTCCTGCCAGGAACATGCTGGCGACTTGTTCGGTGTCGCGTTCGTTCATTTGGCAGCCGTAGGTTTTGATGAGGACGCTGGGCATGGTGTGGTGCGGGTGAGTGGGGTGCGGGGGGATTGGATGAGTGATGCGGGGCGCGGGGCAGGAAAGGCTGGTCTCGGGCGCGGATGGCTGATTGTGGAGGGGGCGGGAGGCTGGTTGTGTGGGGGCGGGGTTCCTTAGGCTTCGTAGTCGGTGGGGTCGGGGATGCCGGCGCTGCGGAAGGCTTCTTTGCGTTCGCGGCAGGTGCCGCAGAGGCCGCAGTGGCGGTCACGTCCGCAGTAGCAGGAGTAGGTGTGGGCAAAGTCGACGTGGAGGTCGGCGCCGGCACGGACGATGTCGGCTTTGCTGGCGTGGATGAAGGGCCGCAGGATGTCGAGCCCGGCGTAGGTGCCCAGCCGGATGGCGCTGGCCATGGCTTGCATGAAGTCTTCCCGGCAGTCGGGGTAGATGGCGTGGTCGCCGCTGTGGGCGGCGATGACGATGCCCTCGGCGCCGTTGCTTTCGGCGATGCCGGCGGCGATGGCGAGGAAGATGCCGTTGCGGAAGGGGACGACGGTTTGGGTCATGTTGTCGGTGGCGTAGTCTCCGGTGGGGATGGCGTCCGCTCCGCTGAGTAGGGCGCTGCTGAGGTGGCGTGAGATGGTGGTGATGTCGATTTCCCGGTAGGGGATGCCGAGTTGCCGGGCTTGCCAGCTGGCGCAGGCGAGTTCATGGGCGGCGTGGTTGCTGCCGTAGTTGAAGGCGAGGGCGCATGTGACGGTATGGTGTTGCTTGGCCCAGTGGAGGGCGGTGGTGGAGTCCAGACCGCCGGAGAGGAGTACGGCTACGTTCATGGGGGTGCTGCGCTGTGGAAAAAGGGAAGGAAACAATGGTGTACGGGGGAAAAAAAGGAGGAATTTAGAGGGGGCGGTTTTCGGGTTGGTGCTCGGCGATGGTGGTGAGCTGGATGCCGCCGCGGGCGCCAAAGCGGCCTTCTACTTTCATCCAGGCGGGGGCGATGGCGGCGACGAGATCGTCGAGGATGCGGTTGATGATTTGTTCGTTGAAGGCGGGGTAGTTGCGGTAGGAGGCGAGGTAGTATTTGAGGCTTTTGGTTTCGACGCACTTGTCTGCCGGGCTGTAGGTGATGGTGAGGTGGCAGGTGTCCGGCTGGCCGGTCACGGGGCAGAGGGAGGAGAACTCGTGCGTGTCGAGTATGATGGTGTAGGCCCGCTGCGGGGAGCGGTTCGGGAAGGCTTCGAGTTTGGCGTCGTCGGGGGAGGTGAAGAAGGCGGAGTGCTTGCCGAGGAGGGTGAGGTTTTTGGTGTTGTCCATGGCGGTGTGCGGTAATGGTGAATGGGGGGCGGGGGAATGCGGGCGGCAGTGAGGGGGGGCTCTGCCGGGAGCGGCACCCGCAGCAGCCCGGTGCTGTGGCGGGCTGCTGCGCGGATTGCGGGGATGATGGAGCCGGTGGTTTAGGCTTTCGTGAGTTTGTAGCCGTCTTTGCCGTCTTTCATCGCCCAGCCGAGTTCGGCCAGGCGGCCGCGGAGGGCGTCGGCTTTGGCCCAGTCTTTTTGCTGCCGGGCAGCCCAGCGTTCATCCGCGATGGCCCGGATGTCGGCCGGGACGTCGATCTCGGCATCGGGGTCGGGAAGCTGGAGGCCGAGGGCTTCGATGATGAGGCGGAAGGCGCGGCGGGTTGCTTCTGCTTCTGCCGGGGTGAGTTCGGCGGGTTTGATGCTCTTGATCGCGCTGAAGACGTGGCCCAGGGCTTCGGGGGTGTTCAGGTCGTCTTCCAGGCTGTCCCAGGCGGGCTGGAAGACACCGGGCTCGGGGCGGTTTTTGATGAGATCCCGGTAGGTGGGCTCTTTGGCGGCGGGGCAGGCTTTGGCAAGTTCTTTGTCGAAGCGGGCGAGTTTGTTCAGGGCGCTGGTGGCGTCCTTCATGCCGGAAAGAGTGAAGTTGAGCGGGCGGCGGTAGTAGGCGCCGGCGAGGACGTAGCGCAGGGCGGCAGGGCTGTATCCCATCTCAGCGAGCTGGTCGAGGGTGTACATGTTGCCGAGGCTTTTGCTCATTTTGGCGCCGTCGACGAGAAGATGGGTGACGTGGAACCAGTGCCGGGCGCTTTCGCCGCCGCAGGCGCAGCGGCTTTGGGCAATTTCGTTCTCGTGGTGCGGGAAGATGAGGTCGACACCGCCGGAGTGCAGGTCAAAGGTGTCGCCGAGGTATTTGTGGCTCATGGCGGAGCACTCGAGGTGCCAGCCGGGACGGCCTTCTCCCCAGGGGGAGGGCCAGTAGTTCGGGCCGTCTTCCGGTCGGCGGGCTTTCCAGAGGACGAAGTCGGCGACGCTGTCTTTTTCGTATTCGTCCGCATCGGCACGGGTGTTGGCGGTTTTGCCGAGGTCGAGTTCCTGGCGGTCGAGGTGGGCCAGGCGCCCGTAGTCCGGGTAGGAGGAGATGCGGAAGTAGACCGAGCCGTCTTCGCTTTGGTAGGCGTGGCCTTTTTCCATGAGGAGCTTGACGAGTTCAATCTGCTCGGCTATGTGGCCTACGGCACTGGGTTCGACGTGCGGCGGCAGGCAGTTGAGTGCTTTGCAGTCGGTGTGGAATTTGTCGGTCCAGATGGCGGTGTATTCGTTGAGCGCTTTCCCCTGGGCTTGGGAGTTGCGGATGGTTTTGTCATCTACGTCGGTGATGTTTCGCACGTGTTTGGTGCGGAGGCCTCCGAGTTCGACGACGCGCCGGAAGACGTCCTGGACAACAAAGGTGCGGAAGTTGCCGATGTGTGCCGCGGCGTACACGGTCGGGCCGCAACAGTAGAAGCGCAGCGTTTTGCCGTCTTCTGCCTGTACGGGCTTGATGGCCCCCGACTGTGTATCGAATAAGTTTAACATAGCGCCGGCAAGTATGCCTTGAATTGACCGCGCTGTCAAGTCTCACTCGTGCTCTCTGCCGGGTTTACGGTGTTTGGCTCCAGGCCGACCTCGGGTGTGGCCTCGGTGGGTTGCACGGGCTGGGGCTCGGGTGTGGCCCCGACGGGTTGCACGGGCTGGGGCTCGGGTGTGGCCTCGGTGGGTTGCTCGGGCTGGGGCTCGGGTGTGGCCTCGGTGGGTTGCGCGGGCTGAGGCTCGGGGGTGGCTCCGGCGGGCTGCGAGGGCTGGGGCTCGGGGGTGGACCTGGAGGGTTGCACGGGCTGGGGCTCGGGTGTGGCTCCGGTGGGGTGCGCGGGCTGGGGCTCGGGTGTGG
>CALXRG010000029.1 GCA_944390825.1 uncultured Akkermansia sp. | reverse complement strand
CCAGGTAAAGGTGCCTTTTTCCAGCCTTTTGCAAAAGAGGCACAGTCCGGTGCCGTCAAACCAGACGGCCTTGAGCAGGCTGTGCCCTTTATTGGTGAAAAAGTAGAAAGCGCCCCGTGGCATAGGCTGCTGCATGAGCTGAGCAATGCCCCCCCCCTGAAGGCGGAACATGCCGTAGCGCATGTCGATGGGTTCCTTGAGCAGGTAAGCGATGGTGTTCTGAGGCAATGTAGACATAGGCCTCTATTTTCGCACGCCTGCCTACAATGGTTTTGGTTGAGTGCTTACGGAGGTAAAAGAATTGAGGCAAAGGGAGCGGGGGGATACAGGAATGCGGAGCGGTGGGATACGGGAACGCGGGCAAAGAAACCGGGGAAGCGGTCGGTCAGACATCGCTTCCCCGATGATAAGGCGGAGGGTAGAGGACGCTCCGAGGGCGCCGCCAGACGCGGGGGCCAGTCAGTGCGGGACCCGTGCTGACGCCGCACCCGTGAGGGCTCCGTCCGTCGGTCGTCTGTTTCCGCAAGGGTTAGTAGACGTCCTTCTGGTAACGCTTGGCCGCCTTCATGTCGGCAAGGTAAGCAGCGGCCTCTTCCTCAGAGCGGTTACCGTACTTGGAGATGATGGCGAGCAGCTCCTTCTCGACATCCTTGGCCATGCGGTTGGCATCGCCGCACATGTAGAAGGCGGCGCCGTTTTCAAGCCATTGCCAGATCTCCTCGCCAGCCTGTTCCATGAGGTTCTGAACGTAGATCTTGTAGGCCTGATCGCGGCTCCAGGCAACGGAGAGCTTGAGTTTGCCGGATTCAACGAGTGGAGCGAGTTCGTCCTCGTAGCAGGAGTCTGTCGCTTTGTACGGATTGCCGAAGAAAAGCCACATGGGGCCGGAGGCATTGTCAGCAATGCGCTGCTGCCAGAATGCCCGGAACGGCGCGATGCCCGTACCCGGGCCGACCATGATGATGGGGGTGGAGCCGTCCTCGGGAAGACGGAAGTTTTTGTTGCAGTGGACAAAGACCTTGACTTTGTCGCCAGCCTGGATGCGGTCGGCCATGAAAGTGGAGCACACCCCGCCGCGCTGGCGGTCATGGCTGGTGTAGCGCACGGCGCCGACACAGAGCGATACCTGGCCGGGAACAGCATCGGGGCTGCTGGCAATGGAGTAGAGGCGCGGAGTGAGCTTCGGGAGGATGGCCACAAAGGCAGCAGCATCAGGGAAGCACGCTTTGCAGTCCGGGCAGGTGGCCAGATCGAGCAGATCGCGCCCCCAGACGAAGTTTTTGAGCTCGTCTTTGTTTTCGAGAATGGCGGCGAGCTTGTCGCTCTGAGCGACGGCATTCCATTTGGTGAGGGTGCCTTTTTTGAGTCCGGTGATGTCGTAGCAGTTGATCAGGGCATCACGCAGGGGAGCTGGGGTGCCATCTGTTGTGGGAACTTCTGCTGCGGGGTCAAGGCCGAGGGCTTCAATCAGCTGATCGACAAGGGCAGGGTCGTTACGGGGGATAACGCCGAGGGCATCGCCGGTTGTGTAGCTGAGCCCGGAGCCTTCCAGGGAGTAATCCACATGGATGGTTTCCTTGGCGCTGCCGGGTTTGGTGACGGGACGTACTCCCAGCACGGTGGCCGGGAACGGGTTTTTCATGCTGTAGGGTTCCATGGTTGTGTATTTGAGTTGAAGAGTGATGGGGGGAAGGTGCAGGTCTGGGAAAGAATCGGAAAAGAACCGGGGAAGAAGTCGCTTCTGGGTTGGGGGGATCTGGTAGTGGGGGGGGATGAAAGCTAGCGGAGGAGGCGTGCTGTCTTTGAAAAAGCCCCCGCAGAGCAAGAGCATCTGCGGGGGTGGAAGGTAATGTCGGCGGGTCAGAGGCGGATGGCAGCGGAGCTCCAGGTGAGGCCTGCCCCAAAGGCTACCATAAGGACGATGTCGCCCTTCTTGGCGCGTCCTGCGCGCACGGCCTCGTCCAAGGCAATGGCACAGGCGGCACCGGAGGTATTGCCGTACTTTTGCAGGTTGACGAAGACTCGCTCGGGCGGAATGCCGATACGGGAAGTCACGGCATTGATGATGCGCAGATTGGCTTGGTGAGGCACCACCAAAGCGATGTCTTCCGGTTTGATGCCGGTGCGCTCGATCAGCGAGAGCGCGGAATCTTTCATGTGCTGCACGGCGTGGCGGAAAACCTCGTTGCCACGCATGGCCAGGGTGTACAGCTTCTCGTTGATATTGTCTTCTGTGGTGGGAATGGCGGTGCCGCCGCCGGGGACTTTCAGAATGTCGGTCAGCGTGCCGTCAGAACCAATATCCGATGCAAGTACGGCGCTGTCATTTTCTTTGCCGGAGCCGGTACGGAGAACGGCAGCGCCGGCACCGTCGCCGAACAGGACGCAGGTTGTGCGATCCTCCCAGTTCACGATGTGGCTGAGCTTCTCGCTGGAAATGATCAGCGCCGTTTTGGCCTGTCCGCAGCCAATGTACTGAACGGCAGTTTTGAGGGCAAAGAGGAAGCCGCAGCAGGCAGCAGAAATGTCAAAGGCTGCAGCATTCTTGGCGCCAATGTTCGCCTGCACGTAGCAGGCGGTGGAAGGTGTGAAGGTGTCAGGTGTAATCGTGGAGACGATGAGCAGGTCAATTTCCTCGGGTTGGATACCTGCCGCTTCGATGGCCCGGAGGGCTGCCTTGGTCGCCATGTCGCTGGTTTTTTCGTCCGGCGCGGCAATGCGGCGCTCCTCGATACCCGTGCGTTCAACAATCCACTCGTTGGAGGTATCGACCATCTTCTCCAGATCGGAGTTGGTCAGGCGACGCTCAGGAACATACGACCCCGTGCCAATGAGGGCAACGGGCAGGCGTTTGAAAGGCTTGGTGAGATCGTTCATAGCAGACTGGAATTACAGGTTTCCCCACGGGAGGGGGAAACACTTGTTCACGGGGGTATTCTAGCACGGGGAACGGGCTTTGGCGAGTTAAATTTTAGTGAGAAAGAGAAAACACTCAGAGCGCGTGTGAGCAGTACTGCGTGAGCTGTACAAAAGGAGTGAAGAAGTCTTGCTTTTTGAGGATGTTGTGGTACAATGTCCGCGTTATGTCCGATAAAACGATCGTTTTTGCCCCGCGGGGCAGTTACAAGGAGGTGGAGAAGAATATGCTCCTGATGCCGAAATTTGATGCAAACGGTTTGATCCCGGCGATGGCTGTGGACTACAAGACCAAGGAGCCGCTGATGCTTGCCTACATGAACGAGGAAGCCCTCAAGATGACCATCGAGATCGGCGAGGCCGTGTATTATTCGCGTTCGCGTCAGGAGATTTGGCACAAGGGATTGACTTCCGGGCACATTCAGAAGGTGCATCAGATCCTGGTGGATTGCGATCAGGATGCGCTGGTGCTGCTGGTGGATCAGATCGGCGCCGGTGCGTGCCACACGGGCCATCACTCCTGCTTCTTCCGCTCTGTGCCCTTTGGCGATGCCGTGAAATCCGGTGAGCCGGTGGCTCTGGAAGCTGCTGATGAGGGCTGCTGCTTTGATGCCGAGGCAGTGTACGGCAAGAAGTAAGACAAATTCACGAGCATTTCACGCTTGCCCCGGCGGGGGTAAGCGTGTTATGCTATCCGCGAAGATGAAACCTAGAGTAGTACTACCGATTGTGGCAGTTGCGGCCATGGGGCTGACCATGTGCCAGGAGTTTGAGGATGCGGCTTTGCCCGCAGGCATGGTAAGGGCCGAGGATCCGAGGGCGGATGAGCTGTATCGTCAGGCGGTGGAGTTTGATAAAGCCGGGAAGTACGGTGATGCGATCGATGCGCTGGAGGAGATCGTGTTCTACCACGAGCTCTCGCCTAACGCCCCCAAGGCCCGGTATATGCTGGGGCAGATGTACGAAAAAGAGCAGGACTACCGCCAGGCATTCAAGGAGTACGGCAAGGTCATCTCCCGGTATCACAACAGCACCTACTACACCAAAGCCCTCAACCGTCAGCTGGCTCTCGCGATGGATGCCGCAAACGGCAAGATGAAGACCCCGGTGATGTGGGGACTGTGGAACACGGAGATGGAGTACTCCGTGGTGGAACAGTGGCTGCAGGAGATCGTCAGCAATGCGCCGTACAATGATATGGCGGCAACGGCTCTCTCCGTGCTGGCTCAGTATCAGCTGAAGAATGACAAGATTGCCAGCGCCCGGGAAACTTATCGCCAGTTGGCCTATAATTACCCGGACGATGCGCTTGCCCCCGGCGCTCAGCTCATGGTGGCCAAGCTCTGGGCAGAGGAACGCGCCCGGGGTAATAACAATATGGTGAATGTCACCAAGGCTCAGGAAGCATATGAAGAGTTCCTGCTGCGCTACCCCAACCATAAGGAAAGTGCCACTGCCAGAAAACAGGTGGTCAACATGCGGAGCCTGCTGGTAGGCCAGGAGCTGGAGGTCGGCAAGTATTACCTCTTCCGCGCGAATGAGTACGGGGCTGCTATGCAGTGTTTCCAGAACGTGATCAACGAAGCTAAGCAGAATCCCGAAGCCGCCCGGGAAGCCCGGCGGCTTTATCGTCAGGCCCGCAGCCTGAATGCAGGGGTCGCGCAGCAATAATACTGACACAGACGGGAGGGTATGAAGCGTTTTTTTGCATTGTTGCTTGGCTGTGCGGTGTTGTTGCCTTTGGGCAGCATGACTTCCTGCGGATACAGGGTAGGCGGCATCAAACCCACGGTGATGCAGGGGCTGCAGACCTTTCACGTGGAGATGTTTGAGAACTTTTCAACACAGCCTCTGCTGGCGATGCAGTTGACGACAGCCCTGACTGATGCTTTGCAGGCGGACGGCACCTACAAGCTGGCGTCCCCGGCCAGCAGTGATTTTGTCATTCGGGGGCAGGTGCTCTCCGTCACCCCCCGTTCTCTTTCGTCAGACTGGCGCGACAGCTACCTGAGTTCGGAGATCGGGCTTAAGATCACTTATCACTATGAGGTGATCAACAGAAAGACAGGCAAGACTCTGCTTTCGACAACGGCAAGTTCACAGACCAGTTACTACAACCGTGAAAACATCAACATGCAGACCACCAGGGATAACGCCTTGTCCTACGGGGCCCGCCTGGCTGCTCAGTCGATTGTGTCGCGCCTGGCAGGGACATGATCGAGTATCCCGTCAGTTTTGTGGGGCTGCCGATTGGTAACCGCGAGGACATTACCCGCCGCGCCCTGGCGGTGTTGGAGGCGGTTGATTGTATCTGCTGTGAGGATACGCGCAACACAGGCATGCTGCTGGCTCACTACGGTATCCGCAAGCCGTTGCTGAGCTTGCATGAGCATAATGAATGTCAGCGTGCTCCGGAGGTGGCTGCCCGCGCTCTTGCTGGGGAACGTTTTGCTGTGGTGACGGATGCGGGTATGCCGGGAGTCAGTGATCCGGGCTACCGTCTGATTCAGGAGCTGAAGAGCAGGGGGGTACCCTTTACTGTGTTGCCCGGGCCATCGGCTGTCGTGACGGCACTGGTGGGATCGGGGCTTCCCAGTGATGCATTTTTCTTCGGTGGCTTTCTGCCGGTGAAATCAGGACGCCGGTCAGCGGTGCTCCGGTCGGCGGTGGAGTCCTCGTTCACAAGCATTTTTTATGAGTCGCCCTTCCGGATCGTCAAGACGCTACAGGCCCTGGCGGATATCGACCCCCAAGTGCCACTGTGTGTCGCCCGGGAGCTGACTAAGGTATACGAAACCTACCACAGAGGAACGGCAGCCACGCTACTGGAGGAGTTCCAGTCGCGTCCCCCGAAAGGTGAGATGGTCCTGCTGATTGGCGGCACCAATGCGCCGCGTCCCTCTGCCGGGAAACCGGAGGAAGAAACCATTGGTTGATGTCAGACGCTCTGTCAGACGCTCCATGTTGCGGCTGATGACTGTCGCCGCGTATTTCTTGCCTCAGAAGAACTCCTCGCCTCCTTCCCGTTGCAGTTAGTGCTCAGCGAACTAACTGTGCCCCATCAAGCTGGTGTAGGATCTGTTCTTTTTGGCTGTGTACAGCCGGGGGCTTTGCAGGACTTTTTTGCTGACATCAGGGGGCCTGTCTGTTCCCTTTGTCAGGAATGGAGACGGCAGAGTGGGGGTATACCTCACGGTCGCAGTCTCTATTTTTCATTTAATGTTTTTTGAAAACTGGAGTAGCTGAAATTGTATATAGTTTCTTTTTCGGTGTGCCGGTTGTGCAAGTGAGCACGGGCCCGCAGTTCTCCGGGAGATATCGGAGCTTGGGAGAGCGCAAAAAAGGGGAAGGCCCGATGAGCCTTCCCCGCGGATGAGGGTGGAGCGTTGCTGCAGGCACACGCCCGGAGGGATTACTTCTCCGAGTAGGCACGGATGGCGGCAGCAATGCGGGCGGAGACGTCCTCCGGCTCGCCTTCCTGTGTGACGTCGATCTGGACGACTTTCCCTTGCTTACGGTAGTGCTCGATAACGGGGACCGTAAGGGTTTCGTAGTCTTTCCAGCGCTTGGCAAAGGCTTCAGGGTTATCGTCGGAGCGGACGATCATGGAGGTGCCGCACTTCGGGCAGGTCTCTTCGCCGTTGCGTGTGGTTTCTCCGCACTTCGGGCACGCTTTGCGCTTGAGCATGCGGGCTTGGATGAGTTCAAGGGAAACGTTAAGGTAAACGACAATGTCGACTCCCAGACCCATGGCGGTGAGGTTCGCGTCCAGTGTTTCGGCTTGGGAGACGGTGCGGGGATAGCCATCCAACAGGCAGCCGCAGTCTTTGTTTTCGCCCAGCCATTTGGCGACGATGCCGTTGACGACTTCGTCAGGTACGAACATGGCGGCGTCCATGTATTTCTTAGCTTCCAAACCCAGCTCAGAGCCTGCAGCAACTTCCGCGCGCAAGAGTGCGCCGGTGCTGAGGGGCTTGAGGTCGTAGGTCTCGGAGAGGAAGGAGGACTGCGTGCCCTTGCCGGAGGCAGGGGCGCCTACAAGTACGAATCGCTTGAGCGTTTTCATGGTTTGTGTTTAAAATGGTACGCACCGGTGGAGGCCATGAAAGGCCGAGGTGTCCCGTGCGCTGGTGGTATGATAGCGTGTTTTGCCGGAATTGCAATACTAAAGTGTTGAGAGCTCGAAAACGATGGACAGGTATGAGTTTTGTTGAAATGCACCGAAGGCAGTTACATGAGAGAAAGACGGCAATGTGATTGTGTCGGTTGACCTACAGCCGGAATCTCCCGCAAGATGTCATGTTTTTGTCGGTGGAGGGGGAATGTGCAGATCTGAAGATGTGCTTTTTTTGCTTGCTGCTGAAATTACACCCGGCAAGGCTGTGATATCCTTGGTGGGGAGGACCTGGCGCTGTGAACGCTCCATTTGCAGCCATTTGTCGTGCGGGAAAAATGGGCATTTGCCCATGGCCTCGGAATGGGAGTGCTGGTACATTCTCCTCTGTCTTATTTTAGGGTGGTTAGGCGGGGATGATACCCCGAATGCTTCATAGTAGATCTCCCATTTTATACCATAATAACAGAAAATAGCGCAGGAGAGGCTCTGTTTACCCCCTGATCTCATCGGTCAAAGAAAAGAGCTCCTCTCTCATCCCATGTGGAAACTTGTCCGCGGACTTCGCGGGAGCGTTTTCCGCGGACTTCGCTGGAGAGTCGTTTTGTTTGAGCCCGGGAAATGGGCCACGTGGGTAGTTGGTGGTGTTTTTTTTCGGAGCGAGTTTTCACGTGTGTTACTCCAGGCCGGAGAGAGTTTGATTTGCGTGGGGATGAAGGAGGTAGAGGCATCTGCGTTGGTTGAGCACGGCGGGGCTCAGCTCCCGGAAGAGCAAGAACGGCACGCTTGAGTCTTTGAGTTTGGCACTCAGATTGTAGCGGATGCGGCCGGTCAGGCGCTTTGTCCAGAATCCCGCGTGGAGAGAGATGGTCGCCGGTGCCAGGGAGCAGGTGAGCATCAGCAGCAGGCGTGCGACCATTTCTTCCACCAGAGTGTGATCTTCATAATCCAGATTTTGCCAGTTTGCCGGCATCGGCAGCAGGCCAAGGCGGCCGCAGGGCTCCTGCTTTCCTCTGCGGCGGAAGCAGGCGGTTGGTTCCGCCCCTTGAGGCAGGGCGAGGGTGATCTCTTTCTCTCGCTGTCCGGCGAGTACCACGGCGGGGGTGATGCGCTGCACGGTGCAGCCGTACCGCTGTTGCAGGTGATGCCGCAGAGCGTCGTCGGACAGGTCGGGAGGCAGCTCCAGTGCTATACTCCCCAGGGAATGCCGCCGTATCACGGCATCCAGCCAGTCATCGAGGCTTTGTTCGTGCAGGATGGCAAAGAGGGCCTCCCCAGCAGTGTATGATTCCCCCTCCCGGATTAGGATATCCAGCCTGCCTGTGAGCAGAGGCCCCCTGCGCTCCGCCACGAAAAGAGCCACCGGTGCCTGCCGGTAGCGGTACAGTACCGCCGGCCGACCTCCCCCGGAGGCGATGTGCCCCAGCTCCGTCAGTTCTCCCGCTGCACACATCGCGGCTACCACTTTCCCCACCAGTACCAGGCTGAGGCCGGTGGCTTTGGCCAGTTGGGGACGCGTAGCTTCCCCGAGTTCCCGCATGGTGGCTCGAATCCGCTTCCTGCTGCCGGCTTCCTGTTGGGTTCTGTTCATGGGACGGTTTGTCCGTTTTTGGGGAGAATGAAGAACAACTTTATAAACCTTGTTAAGAAAGTATAGATGAAATCCTTGGAAAAGCAAGCGGAAAGTAAAGATTCGGGAAATGAGAGGCTTACGGGGGGTGGTAGGCAGGGGAAGGGAGCGACGGCTGTCCAATCGGGGGGAGAAAGGCTCGACGCGGCCGGCCTTTTTTGGTAGGCTGGCAGAAACACAAGCAAGCACACGTATGAAATACATCTTTGTGACCGGCGGCGTTGTTTCCTCACTGGGCAAGGGGTTGGCAGCGGCATCCATTGGCACTCTTCTGGAGCATTGCGGTCTGGAAGTGACCATGCAGAAGTTTGACCCCTACCTGAATATCGACCCGGGCACGATGAGCCCGTACCAGCACGGTGAAGTGTACGTGCTCAACGACGGCGCGGAGACAGACCTCGACCTGGGGCACTATGAGCGCTTTGTGCACTGCCAGCTCTCCCGCCTCAACAACCTGACCAGCGGCAAGGTCTTCGAGCATGTGCTGGAGAAGGAGCGCCGCGGCGATTACCTCGGCAAGACGGTGCAGTACATCCCGCACGTGACCGACGAAATCAAGCAGAGACTCTACGATCTGACCGAAGCCAACAAAGAATGCGACGTCATCATCACGGAAATTGGAGGCACGGTGGGCGATATCGAGGGCTACCTCTTCCTCGAGGCTCTGCGTCAGTTTGCGCTTGAGGTGGGGCGGCAGAACTGCTGCTTCATTCACGTGACGCTGCTGCCCTACATCAAGGCAGCGGGCGAGACCAAGACCAAACCGACACAGCAGAGTGTTGCTAAGCTGCGCGAGATCGGTATCCAGCCCGATATCATCGTTTGCCGTACGGAGATGGACAACCTCACCGACGAGGAAAAGAAGAAAATCGGTATGTTCTGCAACGTGCCGCCGCGCAATGTCGTCGCGTTCTGTGACGTGAAACACTCCATCTACGAATGCCCGCTGGACTTGGGGCGCGACCGCATCGACCGCATTGTCACGGAGGTGTTGGGCATCACTGTTCCCAAGCCGAAACTTGACGACTGGCAAAAGTTCGTCGGCCGCGTGATTCACCCCTCACACAGTGTGCGCATTGCCGTGGTGGGCAAGTACATTTCGCTGCAGGACGCCTACAAGTCCATCTACGAGAGCTTCACCCATGCCGGCGCGGCCAACGACTGCCGCGTAGAAATCACCCGGGTTGACGCCGAAGCCCTGGAGCAGGGCAACTGCGATGAAATGCTCTCCGGCGTCGATGGTATCCTGGTGCCCGGCGGCTTCGGTGACCGCGGTATCGAAGGCAAAATCAAGGCAGTGCACTATGCCCGCGAGAAGGGTATTCCCTTCCTGGGTATCTGCCTTGGGATGCAGGTGGCGGTGATTGAGTTCGCCCGCAATGTCCTGGGCCTTCAGGACGCCAATTCCACCGAATTCTCCCAGACCACCTCAGCCCCCGTGATCTGCCTCCAGGAAGAGCAGAAGCACATCGAGAACATGGGCGCCACCATGCGCCTCGGCGCCTACCCGGCGCACATCGTGCCCGGGACTCTCTGCAGCCGGCTCTATGACGGCAAGGAGGTCATCTCCGAGCGTCACCGTCACCGCTATGAGTTTAACGCCGACTACCGCGATGCCGTCGAAAAAGCCGGCATGGTCATCTCTGCCACCAATGACGAGCACGGCCTCGTCGAGGTCGTGGAGATTCCCGGGCATCCCTTCTTCATCGCCTGCCAGTTCCACCCGGAGTTCCAGAGCCGACCGAACACCCCGCATCCCCTTTTCCAAGGGCTCGTTGCTGCCGCCCTGGCGGTCAGGCAGGGCTGACGTCACGTCTGTTCTGCGCCGGTGGCGTCCGGGTGACGCCACCGGCTTTTTCCTTGCCGCCCCCCGACGTCCCACCCGCCGGTCGCGGTGCGACAGTTCCCCCCTCAGCTGCGACCGCCTCCCCCTCCGAACCGGGCATCCTTACCCAATCCGCCGTCTTACACCGGCCCTCCTGCCGCCATGACCCTCGATCTGCTCATCATTCTCGCCTACTTCTGCGCCATTTTCGGCATCGGTCTCTACGTTGGCCGCAAGCAAAACTCCCTGGAAAGCTACGCCCTCGGCAACCGCAGCATGCCCTGGTGGGCCATCCTCGCCTCCATCATCGCCGCTGAAATCAGCGCCGCCACCTTCCTCGGCACCCCCGGTGAGGGCTACGCCCTGCGCAACTTTACCTACGTCCAGCTTGGCATCGGCACCGTGCTGGGTCGCATCATCGTCGGCAAACTCTTCCTGCGCCCCTACTACCGCTACCGCGTCGTCTCCATCTACGAATACCTGGAAAAGCGCTTCGGCATCACCACCCGGCGCTGGGCCAGCGTCACCTTCCTCATCAGCCGCGTGCTGGCCAGCGGCACCAGACTCTACATCGCCGGTATCCTGCTCGTCATCGCCTACACCTTCATCACCGGGCAAGAAAGCGCCACCGCCACCGAAACCCTCGTCATCTACTTCCTGGCTCTGACTCTCATCACCATCGCCACCGCCATCTACACCACCCTGGGCGGGCTCAAAGCCGTCGTCTGGACCGACGTCCTGCAAGCGACCATCCTGGTCGTAGCCGTCCTGACCACCATTGGCTACCTCCTCCTGGGCATCAAAGGCGACAGCACCTGGGCGCAGGCCTGGCAGAGCATCACCTCCACCGTTGGCGATACCTCCCTCAACCCCTGCGGCGTTGATCGCATCCAGCCCTGGAAAGTCTTTGACCTCGGCCTGACCGGGCAGGGGCTCGCGGCTGATATCAAGAGCATCCTCGGCAGTGAATATACCCTCTGGAGCGCCTTCCTTGGCGCCACCTTCCTCACCATGGCCACTCACGGCACCGACCAGGACATGGTTCAGCGCATGCTGGCAGCCAAAGACCGCCGCACCGGCACCCGCGCCGTCATCCTCTCCGGCGTGGCCGACATCCCGGTCGTCCTCATCTTCCTTACCTGCGGCATCCTCCTCTTCGCCTACCAAGCCAAGACAGGCATCCACCTGCCCGGCAAAAGCAGCGACATCTTCCCCTACTTCATCGTCCATCACCTCCCCGTCGGCGTCCGCGGACTGCTCGTCGCCGCCCTGCTGGCCACGGCCATGGGCTCCCTGAGCACCGCCCTCAATGCCCTGGCCACCACCGCCACCCGCGACTGGTACCGCGACGTCTTCCGCCCGCAGGCCGGAGAGCGCGAGCAGCTTTGCGCCGTACGCTGGCTCACCGTGGCTTTTGCCCTGCTGCTCATCCTCGTCGGCTGCGGCACAGCCTGGTACTCCGTCATGGATCCGACCGTGCGCATCATTCCCATCGCCCTGGGCATCTTCGGCTACACCTACGGATCGCTGCTGGGCGTCTTCCTGCTGGGCATGCTCACCAAAAGGCGGGGCAGCGACCGCGGCAACATCCTCGCCATGCTCGCCGGCTTTGCAACCGTCATCCTGCTGGAAATCGGCCGCTACGAAGGCTGGGCCATAACCATCGCCTTCCCTTGGCGCGTCACCATCGGCACCCTTGTCACCTTCCTTGTCGGCAGCTGCTTCACCACCACCTCCGCTGCGAAAGTCGGAAGCCCAGGGCAGGGTACCGGCACCTGAACAACCTCCCCCGGTTGTTTCCCCCCCCCGTGTTCCTAGCCTTATCTCCTCAGAAAACACCCCCGCTTTTCCCCAATTTTCGCAGAAACACGAGCCAGCGGTGTCTCACCCCGAGAGACACAAACGCAAACATGAACGCCATCCCTCTTGCTATCACCTTGCTGGCTGCCTTCCCGGCCTGCGCCGACTTCACCCCGGAAGAAGCTGATCTGCTCGCGACCAACACGGTTGTCGCCGTTTACGAAAAAACAATCGACCACCCTTGCCGGCACCTGACTTCACTCTGCCCTGACCGTTGCAACCATGCGGACAAGCTGGCCGTCTTCCGCGTCGTCGCCAACGAACACTACGATCGCCCCGGTCAATACGGGGACGCCAAAGCCGAGCCAGGTTCCGAACTTTACATCAGCGTCCTCAAGGACCAGGAGGGACAGGATCCCGCTATCCGCCAACTCGTTTCACAGCTTCAGCCTGGAGACGCCGTTCGCTTTACGGTGGACCACTATTACAGGAACAACGCCGGTTCCCGTTACCCCGTGCGTCCTGTTTCCAAGATGGAGCGGGTGGAGGTGCAGGCGCAGCCCGGTTCCTGATTGTGGCGCCGGGACAGCTTCAGGCATCTCTCCCGTTCTTGCGCCTCCAGTTTTCACACTCCATCGGCTCCAATCCCATCGTCCCCCATGAAATTCCACCGCCGCCTGAGTCTCCCGCTCGCACTGGCTGCGGGCATGGTGTGGGGAGAAACAGACGCAGTGGAGCCATCGCATTCCAGCGCGCTATCCGACAGGGGTGAAACGCCTGCTCCCATGCCTTCATCGACCGGCGGCCCGTCTCTCCCGGTTCCCCCGTCACCCCCGTCATCTCACCCCTCATCTTCCGCATCCCCCCGAGTAGTTCGTATCGGCGGAGCGGCCCATGCCCTGCCGCAAGAGCCTCTGCCGGCGGTTCAGGCAGATCGCGCCTTGCTGCTCATCGGCGGCTTTGGCGATGAAATACATGGCATTATGCACCACCTTACCGGCAGGTTGAGGCAAATTCAAGCGGCCCCTGTCGCTTATTACCATTGGCACGCCGGGCGCCCCGACGTGCCCCGGGAAGGAATACAGAGCATTGCCCGGGACATTGCCACCTTCCGCCACCTTAACCCGCAGGCCGACATCGTCCTCATCGGCCACAGCCTGGGTGCCGGCACAGCCCTCAGACTGGCTGCTATGCTGCCGCCGGGGCAGGGACGCGTCTATCTCCTCACGCTCGACCCCATCGACTCCACCTGCACCCCGGTGCGTCCTCGCACCGTTACCTGGTGGGGCAACGCCTACATCACCCATTCCCAGTCGGGTTATGACTTCCTTCTGGCTGCCGGCGGACGCTGGAACGCCTGCCGGGCGGCTGATATCAACCTGCGCTTCGATGGCCGCTGCCGCGATGAACAAGGAATGCCTTACATCCATGACCGCGCGGAAGCCATGCTGTTCAGTCGCACCCTTGGCCCTTCCCTTTACGAGCGCTGGCAGAGCACAGCTACACCCTAGGCTCACGACGTTGCGCCGAACACTATGCTGTTGTGCTAAGCACTACGTTCAGCGCAACGTCGTATACCGTTGCGCTGAGCCCTATACCGCCGCGCAGAGAAGAACCCGGTGCTCTCGGCTATTTCGTGCTCTGACCTGCCCTTTTCCCCCGGAACGTGCCCCCTCTTGCCTGCCCCAACAGGTCACACGTACCCCAACAGGTGCAGCGCCCACAGGCACAGCCCGGCCAGAGCCAGCAGCAACCATACAATCACCGCACCCGCAGACACATAACGGCGATGCGTGTTGTTCGCCCGTCCGCGGCTGCGTTTCACTTTCTCGTTTTGCTTGGCAAAAACAATGTCTTCGTTGCGTGGCAACTCCTCCTTCATGCTGGGCTCATTCTACCACAGCATACACCGGCCATCAACCCCAAATCGCTGTGCTGACGCACCGCTCATGGGGCAGCCCGGCATCCCTTGCCGTTGAGCTACAGCCCCCTCTAAAAACAGAAACAGAATATCATATTCCCACCAAATCAGTAGCCTATCCGTTTTGCTGCGCCGGCGTCGCCTCCCGCATGACAAAAAAATCCACGTCCGAGCGCCAAAAGACGCAAATAAGAGTTGCAAGCTCAGGGCATCTATGCTAACTTACGAGCACCATGAAAATCACTGGTACTACTCACAAGAAGGCCGCTGAGTGGGTGGAGCAGATCCGCCAGCTCTGCAAACCCGATTCCGTCTACTGGTGCGACGGTTCCGAGGAAGAAAATACCCAGCTTTGCGACATGCTGGTTGAGAAAGGCACCTACATTCGCCTGAACCCCGAGAAGCGCCCCGGCAGCTTCCTGGCACGTTCTACCCCTTCCGACGTTGCCCGCGTGGAAGAGCGTACCTTCATCTGCACCGAGAAGCAGGAGGACGCCGGTCCCACCAACAACTGGAAGGCCCCCGCCGAGATGAAGGCCATCCTCAACACCTTCCTCGACGGCGCCATGAAAGGCCGTACCATGTACGTTATCCCCTTCTGCATGGGCCCGCTTGACTCCCCGCTTGCCAAGATCGGCATCGAGATCACGGACTCCGCTTACGTCGTGACCAACATGCGCATCATGACCATCATGGGCGCCAAGGTCCTCAAGCGCCTGGAGGAAGAAGCCCAGGGCGGCGGCAACCCCAAGCGCGACGGCTACGGCGACTTTGTGCCCTGCCTGCACACCGTCGGTGCTCCCCTTGAGCCCGGTCAGCAGGACGCCACCTGGCCCTGCAACAACGAGGAGAAGTACATCTGCCACTTCCCCGAGACCGGCGAAATCATCTCCTACGGTTCCGGTTACGGTGGCAACGCTCTGCTGGGCAAGAAGTGCCTTGCGCTGCGCATCGCCTCCACCATCGCCCGCAAGAACGGCTGGATGGCTGAGCACATGCTCATCCTCGGCATCACGGATCCGAACGGCCGCAAGTCCTATGTGACCGGCGCATTCCCCTCCGCCTGCGGCAAGACCAACCTGGCCATGCTCGTGCCTCCGCCCGCCTTCCGTGAGAAGGGCTGGAAGACCAGCATCATCGGTGATGACATCGCATGGATCTGGCCCCACGAGGACGGCACCTTCCATGCCATCAACCCGGAGAACGGTTACTTTGGCGTGGCTCCCGGCACCTCCTACAAGACCAACCCCATCGCCATGGACACGATCAAGAAGAACATCATCTTCACGAACGTGGGCCTGACCGACGACGGTGACGTCTGGTGGGAAGGCATGGACGGCGAGCCGCCGGCACATGCCATTGACTGGCAGGGCAACGACTGGACCCCGGGCTGCGGCCGCCCCTGCGCCCACCCGAACAGCCGCTTCACAGCTCCCGCAGCTCAGTGCCCGACGCTGGATCCGGAGTACTACAACCCCGAGGGTGTTTCCATCAGCGCCTTCCTCTTCGGCGGCCGCCGCGCCACCACCATGCCGCTCGTCTTCCAGTCCCGCGATTGGAACCACGGCGTGTACGTCGGTGCCACGATGGGTTCCGAGATGACCGCCGCTGCCTTCGGCAAGATCGGTCAGGTGCGCCGCGACCCGATGGCCATGAAGCCCTTCATCGGCTACAACGTTGGCGACTACTGGAAGCACTGGCTGGAGATGGGCGAGAAGACCTGCTCCTGCAAGCTGCCCAAGATCTTCAACGTCAACTGGTTCCGCAAGGACAAGGACGGTCACTTCATCTGGCCGGGCTTCGGTGACAACATGCGCGTGCTCGACTGGATCCTCCGCCGCTGCCATGGCGAGGTCGAGGGTCAGGAGACTGCCTTGGGTGTCTCTCCGAAGTACGACGAGCTCGACCTCACGGGCCTCGACTACAGCGAGGAGCAGTTCAAGGACAACATGCACCTGTCCTCCTCCGAGTGGCAGGCTGAGCTTGAGTCCCAGACCGATCTCTTCAACATGGTGGGCGACAAACTGCCTGCCGAGCTGGAGGCTCAGCGTCAGGCTCTCATCGCCAAGTTCTCCTAAAGAACCACGCACACATCAGGTCGCCGTACGCTTTGTCGTACGCGACCACTGTAAGACTTGCCGCCCCCTGCCGTGTCGCAGCGGGGCGGCAAATTATGTGTTGAGGTCTGCAGCTGAGGCGATGCTCCGCTGCTGCCGGAGAGCACGCTGCCATGGAGACCGGTGAGCACGCTGCCATGGAGACTAGGGAGTAAGCTCTGCCATGGAGGCAAGCATACGACGTATTCTGCTTGCTATGTCAGGTGCGGAATACGCATCTGGCGACAATGGGCATGGTGAGAGGGAGAGCTATTCTTTGGTAAGGGTGGGAGAAAATACCCGGGCGAGGAGGAGCCCGCTGGAGAAGAATGAGGCGAGGCTGCGGCTGGTAAGGCTCTGCACAGGGCGCAGGGTTTGGAGTGATGAGACTGGACGCAGCCGCTGCGATACCGCCGGCTCCTGGCAGTTCAGTGAGAACGGAGACTTCCGGGCGGAAGTCTTCGACTCGGAAAACTCCTTGCTCAGTTGCGGCGGCGGCGACGTCCGAGCAGCCCCGCGAGCGCCAGCAGACTCAACGTAGCCGTGGCCGGTTCCGGTACGACTTTCAGCCCGGTGAGGCTCAGGGCATTAAAATCACCGATTCTGCTGTATACCAGTAGAGTGTCGTCGGTGATGAGGTCTCCGCTCAGGTAGTTTGCGGCTTTCACGCTGAAGCCGTTTTTATACTCAGTGGAGCCTATCTTCAGCGAGCTCAGACCGGAGAAGAGAGTCAGATCCAGAGACTCTCCTGCGCTGCCCAGAATCCAGTCTCCCGTGAGACTCAGTGCCAGTTTGCCGTTGCCGAGGGTGAGTGTGTGGTTCGCGAGATCGAGGGTGCCGCTCATGCTGAGAGCGCTTGCTTGTGCGAGGTTCAGATTGGCGTTGAGCGTCGCTGATGTTGCCGGGGAGCTCATCAGTTGAATGCCGGACAGGTCGGCCGGAGAGGTAACGCTCAGCGCTCCTTTGACGCTCAGGGTTCCACCGTTGCAGATGAGCTTTGTATCCACAGCGAGGGCGACGTTGGTCGCCGTCGGGTCTGTTTCAAATCTGCTGGTAGTAGTCGTGGGAGGTTTTGTGGAGTCTTTGAAGGCGCATGAAGTGCACTTGGCGCATCTTCAGCAACAG
>CALXRG010000028.1 GCA_944390825.1 uncultured Akkermansia sp. | reverse complement strand
TATCCACAAGCCCGATATCAACTCAAGCGACGAGCTCACCCCCCCATCAGGGAGGTGAGCTCGTTGAGTGCTTACGAAGATTTGGAGGACATTCCGGTGTGTTTAAGGGGGAGTGGAACTTAGCGGGCCTGGCGTTTTTCCTTCTGTCGCTTGGTGGTGGGGACTGGTGCCGTTGCAGGAGTCTTCTTGGAGGAAGTGTTGGAGAAGGTTTTGTCGTCCAGGCCGAGGCTCCATGAGATGTCGTGGAGAGGGCCGTGCAGGCGGATGTCGATCATGAAGTCGGAGAGGAAGGTGATGGGCTTGAGAACGACGGCGGGCACGCTGTCAATGCTGGGCCAGAGGTCGCCGGAAAGGGTCATGTCCATCATGTTGATGTCCAGCTTCATCTTGACGGAGAGGTTGACACCGCGTGCCTGGGCTTCCCGCGTGATGAAGTGCCCGCCTATCATGTCAAACTTGGTGGAGGCGTCCGACAGACTGTATTTGATGAGGTGATTGGCAAAGGGCAGTGAGCTTGCGGTGCTGCCGATGCGATCGACGGCACGCCCGGTGCGGCCCATGATGAAATCCGTGGTCTCGGCAGCCAGGTTACTGCGTTTGGCGGTATCTGCTTTTTTGGAGAGGATTCCCAGATAGTTGGGCAGGTCGGAGATGAACTCGCCAACGGGGTGGAAGATTTCGAGGTTCATCAGGTCGCCGCTGGAAGCCGAGATGTAGCCGTAGGCTTGCAGGTCTTTGATGTCCGGCCCGGGAGCTTGGAAGCGGATTTCGCCGTTGCACAGGGCATGGCTTTGATCGCTGTCCATGGCTCGCGCGATTTGGCGCAGGTCCATGTTGGCTGCGCGCAGGTAGCCGTCGATGGAGGTGCGTTTGGTGGAGATGCCAAACTTGATGATGGCATTGATCACGCCGCTCCAGCACTGGGCGTTGAGTCGGTCAAGCGTGACAAAGTCGTCTGAGATGTCGACGAACCCGGAGAAGTCTTCCAGCGGGAAGACGATGCCTGCGAAGGTGTAGTCGATTTTGGTCGAGGATTTGCAGCTGATCAGGCCTGTCATGCTTTCCTGGCAATTGGAGGCGATGGGAAAGCGGCAGTAGTCTGTCTCTACGGTGACGGGGTAGGTGATGCGGGCGTCTTCCAGGAAGCCGTAGAGGTCGGAGTAGAACATGCCTATGGAGTAGGCAGGGTAGACGTTGCCCCGTAGTTTGAAGAGTTCAACGGTGTTTTTTTCGAGGTCAAGGAGGATGCGGTCGCCTTTCAGTGATGTGGTTTGAGGTGATGCTTTGGTGAATTTGTGGCGCTGTATCCAGTCGCGGTTGTCGTAGATGAGTTCGGGATTGTTGATGCTGACGGTGGCTTCGTCCGGCAGGGGGAGCCCCTGGGTGTTGACTTGGTCGTAGTTGACGATGGTGGTGACGTGGCAGGAAACTTTGTCTACCCGGACCATGTCGAGGTGCTTGGTTTCTTTGCCGGTGGGGTTTCCTTGCTCATCTGTTTCGTCGCGGACGGCGTCGAGCTGGTAGCCCATGTTGCGTAGTTCGACGTCGCAGTCAGAGCGCAGTTTGAGTCCCTGACCGAGGTCGAGGTCGACGTCAATGTTGGTGATGTGGGTTTGTGAGGCGTCGGAGACGTCGAAATCACGGATGATGGAGTGGGCATCACTCACGTCTATCAGATGGTCGAGGGCTTTGAGGCTGATGTCGCTGTCGGCTTTGATGCTGAGTTTGCCTGTGGTGTCGCCTGTGAAGGTGCCGGTGAGTTTGCCTGTTTGGTGCGCGACTTGCAGGTCTCCTTCGAAGGTCAGGGTTCCGTTGTCGGGATTGCCCGCAAGATGAGCGTTGACGCTCAGGGCGATTTCTTCACGGGTGCCGGCGAGGGCGGGAACGGCGCAGGAGATCCGGGTCAGGCTGGGGATGTCTACGGATACTTGTGCGCTTTCCAGAGTTGTGTTATCCAAGTTGAGGCGGGCGGAGCCCTCTAGGCTGACCAGGGGGGGAAGGTCTATCTCCTGGATGGTGACGCCGCAGGATGCCAGGATGGGGGCGTAGTCTGCTACGGGGACGAGAGCGGAAATTTGCTGGAGAGACAGGGTGTTGTCCGGGCTAAGACTGTAGGAGAAGGAGACGTTGCCGTTCTGTTTTGGGGCTGCGGGGGCGGTGGTTGTGGTGTCTTGGGCAACGCTGTTGTGAGCTGGGGCGGAGGTAACAGAAGAAGCCTGTGTTGGTGCTTTTCCTGATGCGAGGGGGGAGGCGCCGGATTCCTGTCCGTCCGGCCGGATGTCGATTTTGAGCATGCCGTGGGTCAGCGATGTGGGGATGATCAGCAGGCTCGCGTTGTATCCCGGTGTGTCTTTGTACCGCAGGTGCTGTACTTGGGCTGAGACGTTGGAGGTGATGGTGAAGTGGTCTTTTTTGTTGAGTCGCAGCAGAGAGCCGAGATTGACTCCTGCGGCGCTCAGGTTCTCACCCGAGATGTCCCCGTATGCAAAGGAGCGGCAGGCCGCAAAGAGGGTGGCTGCTTCGGCGGAGATGCTTTCTGTTTTCCAGGTTGTGGGGTCGATTTGGACGTCTTTGGCGGAGGTGCTCAGGATGGTGCGCGACAGTGAGAGGGCAGGGGCTGCGCCTTCGGTTTCGATACCGGCGCTGTCGAAGCTGGCGCGCAGACGAAAGATGTCTGCTTTGTACGGAATGTGGTAGGCGTTGTGCTCCAACCCGCGGATGGTCAGACGGAACTCGGGGTTGCTGAGATTGATTTCCCGGTTGTATGAGAAGGAATCTGAGCGGAGTGTCAGGTGACAGTTCTGTAGGGTGGGGACTGCTGTGCGGAGGGTGAGCAGGTCTCCTTTCCGGTAGGCGACGTTGAGCTTGGCGTCCATTTGCAGCTCGATGGTGTCGCCGGTTTTGATAGGCTGAGGCAGCGAGACGGGGGACTCCGTGAACTCTGACACCAGCGCCAGAGTCTCCTCTACCGGCAGTTTGCCGCGCACCGCAATGTCTCCGCTGCCTTCCTGTGCCTGGGCTGTGACGGACAGAAAGCCACCGCCGTACTCAAGCCCGAATTTGTCGATGTTGAAGTTCCCGTCGTTGTAGGAGAAGGAGATGCCCAGTTCGTCGACTGTCCGTGATCCGATCTGGAGTTGCTCCTGGTCGATGGTGCCTTGGATTTGGGCGTGCTCCAAGCCGTTATCGTCGGTGAATTGGAGATCACCGGTGATGGCTATCTTGGGCGCATGCTCATCGGCGTGGTGAAATTTTTCCAGGATGGGAGCCTGTTCTTGCAGTAGGCTTTTGGCCATCGGGACGACGGCGGCGGTGCTGCTGAGCCGGAAGGAGACGCGGTTTTCTTCCAGAGAGTAAGCGGCTTTGAGCGAAACTTCTGAGTTGGGATCGACGGTGGTGAACCGGGCATCGCTGATGGTGAGAACCTGCCCCTCGTACTGAAGAATCATGCGCGCATCGCGGAAGTGGAAGCCATGGGCTTCAAACCTCGGAACCGTCGCGACGAGGGCTGCTTCGGTGTCGTCCTGTTTTTGCTGGATTCTCAGATTCAGTCCGGGTGTGTCCTGTGGTTCCCAGTTTTGTTTTTTGATGGTGTTGTAGACCTGGTTGATGTAGGGCTGAATCTGGGCAAGCTCTGCATCCAGTCTGGGGAGGGCGGAGGATGTCCCATCTGCGGAGGTGTCTTCCGTAGCGGAGTTTTCGGGCAGGGCGGTTGCAGGAAGGGTGCACGAGTAATGCAGGACAATCGGTATGCCCAAGAGCTGCATGTCGGCTTCGGCATCAAAGCTGTCATTGGAACCTCTGAAAATGGCATTGGCGCTGATGTGACTGAGCGTCAACTCAGCGTTTTCCCGATCGGTCACAGGCAGGGAAACACAGCCGCCTTTGACCTGGACGCGTGCCATGACAAGCTCGCCCTGGAGCAGTTTGGACGCCCGGACCGAGGCCAGCAGCTCGGGAATCTCCACCAGTGGTCGGTCAGCATCCCGGGTCGCGCGAAGCTCGATTCCTTTGGCCCTCAGGGCCAGTCCGGCACTGGGACTGAGGCGTATCTGACCGATGTGCAGGTAAATCCCTTGTGCCGCAGCCTGTTCCTCCAGGTAGCGCAGAGCCGCACCGGGGAGCCCAAAGAACGTCAGCCATCCGAGCAAGCCGGCGAGCAAAAGAAGACCGAGCAAAAGGAAGGTCGGTACAAACGAGCTAACCCGCCTGATGATCAGTTTGCGCTTCATGGCAGGCTTTTACAGCTCCGGGTCGTGTTCTCCTGGGGGTAGGGGATCTGCTTTGGGTAGGTTTTTGTCGATATCGTCCAGCAGATTGACAAGATCAACACCCCGTTTGGCTGAGTCATCGTGTTTAAACGTGAGGCGCGGCGTGTTGCGCAGGATGACGCGTTTGCTGACGGCGTTTTGTATCACGCCCTTGTTGCGGGTCAGCTTTTCGATGACTTGGACGGGCGACATGCGGCCGACAACGCCGACCCAGACGCGGCCCTCCTTGAGATCTTCTGTGATTTCGACGTCAAGGATTGAGACGATGGTACCGGGCCAGTCGAACTCCTTTTGGACGAAGGAGCCGATCTCCCGCTTCATCAGTTCGTTGACTTTGTCCAGGCGGCGTGATGCCATAGGGGGATGGGGTGGGGTTAGAGTGTTTGTTTGATTTTCTCGAGGGAGTAGCATTCGATAATGTCGCCTTCCTCGTAGTCGTTGTAGTCGGCCAGTCGGATGCCGCATTCCAGACCGCTCTTGACTTCCTCGACTTCATCCTGGAAGCGGCGAAGCGTGGACATCTTGCCGTCGAACACAACCTGACCATCGCGCAGAACGCGGGCTTCGGCCGTGCGCAGCATCTTGCCGTCTGATACATAAGACCCCGCAGCCTTGCCTTTGTTCAATTTAAACACCTGCTTGATTTCTGCATGGCCGAGAACCGTCTCACGGGTCTCCGGCTCCAGCAGACCAAGCATGGCGTCCTTCACCTGGTCAATCAACTCATAGACAATGGAGAAGATCTTCACCTGCACACCTTCGCGCTTGACTGCTTTGACGGCGTTGCTTTCGACCTTGACATTGAATCCCAGGATAACCGCATCGGAAGAGGACGCCAGCAGCACATCACTCTCCGAAATCGGCCCCGCCGCAGCACCAATGAACTGGCACTCCACCTTTTCGCTCTCGATGTCGAGAATGGCCTTGCGGATGGCCTCCACAGAACCCTGAACGTCGCCTTTGAGGTAAAGCTTCAGCACGGCTTTCTGGTTGCTGTCGCTCATCATCGCGAGAATATCCTCCATGCGCGAGCGACGCGGGGCACTCAGCCGCTGCTGGCGCAGCTCCTCCAAGCGCTCCTCAGAGAGCTTGCGAGCGGCGCGGTCGTTTTTCATTTCGACCAGTTCATCGCCCACGTTGGGAGTCTCCAGGAACCCGGAAACCTCGGCGGGCATGCCCGGCGTGACTTTCTTGATGGGCTTGCCCTTGTCGTTGAAGAGGGTTTTCACCTTGCCGGCGTAGGGACCGCAAATGAAGGGCATCCCCACCTTGAGCGTGCCGCTTTCCACGATAACGGTAGCGGAGCTGCCCTTGCCTTGTTCCATGCGGGCTTCGATGATGGAAGCCCGGCAGTTGGCGTGCGGATTGGCCTTCAGTTCAAGTACTTCGGCCTGCAAACAGAGAAGATCAAGCAGCTCATCGATGCCTTCTCCTGTGACTGCCGAGACATTGACACACTCGATGTCGCCACCGAAGTCTGTCGGCATCAGTCCTTCCTCCATCAGCTGGGTGCGCACACGCACCGGATCAGCTGCGGGGAGATCGCATTTGTTGACCGCGACGATGATGGTCTTGTTCGCAGCCTTGGCGTGCATGATGGCCTCCCGGGTCTGGGGCATGATGCCGTCATTCGCCGCGACGACAAGTACCACGATGTCCGTGACGTCGGCGCCGCGGGCCCGCATTTCCGTGAAAATGGCGTGACCGGGAGTGTCAATGAAGGTCAGCGTATTCTTGCCATGCTCCACCGTATACGCTCCGATGTGCTGGGTGATGCCGCCGGCTTCGCCGGCTACCACCTTGGTGCGCCGGATGTAGTCGAGCAGGGAGGTCTTGCCGTGGTCGACGTGCCCCATCACCGTGATGATGGGAGTGCGCACCTTCAGGGCGTCTTCCGGCTCTTCTTCGATTGCTACAGCCTCGGGTTCTTCGATCTTCTCCACCTGAGCCTTGACCCCCGCGCCTTTCTCCCGCTTGACTCGCTCGTAGGTGAAGCCATGCTTTTCGCACAGGGCCGCTACCTGGTCACTGTCCAGAACGGTAGCAGGGTTGGCAAAAACGCCCATCGGCAGCAAATCCGCGATCAGTTTAAAAGGCTTGAGCGACATATGGGCAGCCAAGTCGGCCACGCTGATCGGAGCCTTGATGTTCAAAATCTTGCCATCTTCCGATACAGGCGCGGGAGCTTCAATCTTCGGCATGGGGGCAGGAGCCGGTGCCTCCTTGACTTCGGGTTTGGCCGCGGGTGCTTGGGCCGCAGGGGCTTTCTCGTGCTTGCGGGGAGTAAGCAGATCCAGCGCCTCTTTTTTGGGAGCCGGTTTCAGCACTCGCTCAGCCGGCGCGGCAGCCGGAGCAGCAGCTTGAGAAGAAGCCGCAGTGGGTGCAGAAACAGACTTTTTCCTGGTAGAACCGCCAATGAGATCCAGCACAGGACCCTTTTTCTTGGAATCTTGATTTGCCATGTGAAAATGAAATGCAGTGAAGTTAGCAGGCCGCCTTGGCCTTCTGAATAATATCAAGAGCTTTTTCCTTCGTGATGCCGAGAGCTTCCTCCAAATCCTCCGGCTGCACACCGTAAGCGACGATACCCTGTACCGTCGTGAAGCCGGCAGCCACCATGGCTGCCGCCAAGTCGTCCGTAATACCGAGCTGAGCAGCCAGCTCCCCGGCGCCTTCCTTGGCAATGGCCTTGGCTTTGGCGTGCTCGTCGTACGCCTCAACCCGGACCTCCCAGCGGTCATTCGGTGAAGAAATCAGGCGGCCCGTCAGGCGCACATTCTGTCCCTTGCGGCCCTTGGCTTTCGCTGCTGCCCGCTCATCCTCCACCTGGACGGTGATCGTCTTGGTTTCCGGATCTTCAATAATATTGATGGGCTCAATCGGAGAGAGAGACTGAGTGACCATTGCCACCTTGTCCTCCGTGTACTCGAGGATGTCCATCTTCTCGTGATTAAGTTCGTTGACCACGTTCTTCACGCGGGTACCACGCATACCAACGCAGGCTCCCACCGGATCAACATTGGGGTCATTGGACTTGACCACCAGCTTCGTACGGTAGCCTGCCTCGCGCACAACATTGACAATCTCCACCGTATGCTCGGCAATCTCGATGACCTCGTTCTCAAAAAGCCGGCGCACCAGGTTGGGATGGCTGCGGGAAAGAATCAACTCATTGCCGCGGACACCGTCGCGAACCTCCACCACATAGAAACGCATCTGATCACCGGGGGCGTACTCCTCGCCGGGAATGCGCTGGCGCATCGGCACATAGCCCTCGAACTTCTCGACCTCCACCACCACATCGCCCTTATCATAGCGGCGCACTGTACCGGTCACCACCTCGCCGGCGCGATCACGGAAAGCCTCGGCCAGCATTTCCTGCTCGGCCTTGCGGATACGCTGCTGCATTGTCTGGCGGGCTGTCTGCACAGCGATACGGCCGAAATCCTTCGGTGTAATGTTGACCGTCACCTCCTCGCCGACCTGAGCTTCAGCCCCCTTGCGGGCAGCCAACTGCTGAGCCTGAGAAAGCTGGATCTCGTTGTAAGGATCCTTCAGCTCCCCATCAGGCACCACCGTCATGGTCGCCTTGATTTTTACCGTACCCTTCTGGCTGTTGACCACAGCCTTGAGGCTATGGATGCGTTCTGCACCCGGAACCATTTTGGCGTAGGCCGTGAGGAAAGAGGCTTCAAGAGCCTGGATAACGCGCTCGCGGGTAAGATCCTTCTCGCGGACGTAAAAATCAATCAATGCGGTGATGTCGGAGGTGGCCATGGATGTGCTCGTGTTTAAGTGTGAATAAGCTATAAAAAAAGAGCGGGCACGGAACCCGCTCCAATCTCATAGCAGACCGGAACTTGTACGCGTTGATTGTAGAGTGCTATACGCCTGTTGTCAAGCGAAAACTCCGGCTGTACATGTGTTGCGGAGGCTGTATCAGATATTCGGATAGAAATCGCGGGAAGTCTCGCGTTGCCTTCAAGTATCGCGGAAGAACGCACCCGCTGATGCACGCATGACCCTCAGGGCGCGTTTAATTTGGCGCGATGCATCCGAATGCTTCAGAATTCGGGCTGAGGGGAAGCTTGAATGGCCGAGCCCGGATGCTGAAACAGCTCATGCAGCTATATCCGATCTGCAGCCCCGGCGTTGGCTCATGAAAAGCCCCCCCCATCACACCCCGTCACACCCCGTCAGGATCAGCGACGTCCAGACTTATCCGTCCTCATTCAGGTCTTCTTTCGGGACCCTTTTCGTGTTACCTCTGGGCCCTCTTCGTGTTGCCTCTTCGTGTTGCCTTTACTTGTCGGAATAAAATTTCTTCTTTCGGACAGAGTTGTTGCAACTTACCTGGGGTTTCCTGGAACAGGGCTTGATTTTGCAGCCCATAAGAGTACAATGCCTGCCTGGGATGGAACACCGCATGATTCAGGGACACGTGGCCGTGCTTCTGGCTGCAAGCTTCTTCGGGCTGATGAGTCCCGTAGCCAAGGTAGTGATGTGGAGCGGTACGGTGGATGGCAGCATGCTGGCAGCCTGGCGCATCGGCGGATCTGCCCTGATGTTCTGGCTGGTGTCGTTTTTTGCTCGACAGGAAAAAATAAGAAGGCGTGATTGGCCTGCACTGGTGGGGATGTCGCTGTGCGGCATGGCCCTCAACCAGTACTGTTTTGTCATTGGTGTGCAATATACCTCACCCACGAATGCCTGCGTCATTGCCACCTCGACCCCGGTGATGACAATGGCTCTGGCTGCCGTGGTGCTCCATGAACGCCTCACAGCCCGCAGACTTCTGGGATTGGCACTGGGGGCTTCCGGGGCGATCATCCTTGTGCTGGCATCAGCGGGCGGCAGCTTGGGAGGAAATCCCGTCGGGGACGTCCTTTGCCTTGCCTCACAGTTTTTTGCTTCATGTTATTTTGTCTTTTTCGGACGGGTGATCAGGAGGTATTCGACAGTCACCATCATGAAGTGGCTTTTTACAATTTCCGCGCTGATTTCATTGCCATTTATGAGCTTGCAACTCGTGGAGCTGCCATGGGGGAGCCTGTCCGTCCGAGAGTGGGCAGGCGCCGCGTACGTTGTGGGCGTAGGTACGTTTTTGTGCTATATTTTGCTTATTATCGCCCAGAGAAGGCTGAAACCGCCGGTGGTAGCCACGTACAACTATGTGCAACCGGTCATTGCTGCGACCGCAGGAATTTGCTGGGGGGTCGATGTGCTGACGCTGCCAAAGTGTGCAGCCGTACTTTTGATTGCGGCAGGTGTCTGGTTTGTCACCCGCTCGGGAGCTTCACCGGTCGCACCCTCGCGCCGCGAATCGGGGGTGTGAACTCCGTGTTGGCGTCCGCAGCGCGTATGCAGAGTCTGCTATCCGCTCTCAAACAGCATCCGGAGCCCAGATCTGCCTCCCCCTTGAAGCAACAACGGCCGCCAAAGGCGACCGATGAAACTGCCCCGGACCTCGGGAGCACAGGTGCTGGCGGCGATGCCAAGCCGGCCGCGTGTCACCAGTGGTAGCGGGGATCGTCGTGCTTCCAGTGTTTTTTCTTGGGTTTTGGCTTTGGTTTGGGCTTTGGTTTGGGCTGGTGAGCTTTCATCGGAGCCACGTAATAGTTCGTTTGGCGTGGTGGCGGCGGTTGATTGTGATGGTGGTCATGCCAGCATGAAGTCAATGCCATAGCCGTGATACTTGCGATGATCAGTTGCGTTTTCATATCATGCCTATGATAAGGTCGAATCTTCCTCCTGTCGAGATAATTTTGTGTCCCGGAGCAGGAATATCTGGCGAAAGGCTCGTTTAGCAGAGCTGCCAGGCTGAAAACAGTCAGCGTAACTATGAAAGCAGCATTTTTCCGTTTGGCTCTTCGCTCCCTCTCGCTACAGGAAGAAGGGCAAACACGGGACTTGCGCCGGGGCCGGCTCGTTTCTGTTCCCCGCAGGCTGCCCTCCTGCGGTTGCACCCCTGAGTCCTGTGGTTGCACCCCTGAGACCTTTAACCGGGTCCGCTGTGTAACCGCCGACAGGAAAACATAAACCTTGAGCCCCCCCCGGATGAAAACTCCGAAGTGAGCGAACCACAAATGCACGCCTGGCGAACTTTCAGTTGGCGGGTTCGGTACCGTCCAGAACTTTCAAAGCCTCTTGCAATGCCGCGGATTCATAGCACTCGTGTGCGGCAAGTACCATGAGCGTTTGCAGAAACTCCTGGGTTGTATCGATGAACCCACTCTCCGTGAGCTTTTCAACCAACCCCGTTTGCAATTCCTCTGAAGGAGCAGGAAGTGATTCTGCAGCGTGGCTGACCTCGACCAGTTTGCGTGCAGCAGAGGCAACCTCCGCGCAAGCGGCATCGGCCGATTCTTTGCTGTTAACCCCGCGGAGGAGGATCGTCAGCTCCTTCATGGCTTCTGCCACCCTGTTGCCCGCATTCACATAGGCTTCGAGGTCGTTTTTCACGGCAGGAGCGGCGGCTCCACTTTGCTCCGAGGTGGTTTCTCCTGCTGCTTCCTCTACGGGTTCTTCTGCCCGAGCTGTGAAAGGGTGTACACAAATGGCGGTACCGAGCAGAAGGGCGAACAATAACGTGCTTTTCATGGGCGTAAAAAAGGCGGCAGCTCCGCGCTGCTTTCGGGGCAAGCTTAATTCATGGGCATGTGGCTGTCAACAGTATAGTGAGACAAGCCCTCATTACTGACAGACGGGTGGAAAAAGAGCCGACTATGATCCGCTTCCCGGTTGAGGCCTCCCGGCGCAAGCCATCCGCCCCGGGAGGCGGGGACTTCTGTCGTTTGGAAGGGCCCCATTACCAGGCAACGGGATGGCTGCATGGGTGTTGGCTGACTGGGAGTTGGAGAAGCAGGGGAAAGGGAGGTGACGCATTGTGGACAGTCCGGACCTATGTTGCCGGGCCCTGTTCCTGCACCCAGCCCCCCTCATTGTTCAGCGAATTTGGCAGCTGAGGGCTAACTAATGATTGACATCGATAGAGGTATGCTGTATAACGCGCGTGCGACAGCGCGCTGCATTCGTGGTCACGATTTTTTATTTTCCGCTCAGAATTAACATCGCTCAGAATACCTGCCATGCCCGCCCGAAAGAAGACAATCATCAAGCGCAAGGTGCGCAACTGGACTGCCTCTGACTCCGCCGATCTTTACGGGGTAGAGGATTGGAGCAACGGCTACTTCAACGTGTCCCGCACAGGAGAAGTAGAAGTGCACTTGAGGGATACGGACGGCACATCCCGCAACGTCAGCCTGCGAGCCATCATGGACGGGTTGGCCGAGCGCGGTACCGATGCTCCTGTTCTGTTGCGCTTTCGCGATTTGCTCAGGGCCCGCATCGACGAGCTCAACATGAGCTTCCGCAAGGCGATCAAAGCCGTGAAGTACCAGGGTGAGTACCGTGGAGTCTACCCCATCAAGGTGAATCAGCAGCGCCAGATTGTGGAGGAAGTCGTCTCCTACGGTGCCCGTTACCACTACGGTTTGGAGGCCGGTTCCAAGCCAGAGCTCATTGCGGCCATGGCCATGATGTGTGATGATGAAGCCTTCCTGATGTGCAACGGCTACAAGGACGACGAATTCATTGACTTGGCTCTCATGGGTCAGCGCATGGGCCTCAACATCTGCCTCATTCTTGAAATGCCCAATGAATTGCCCGCCATTATGGACCGCGCCCGCAAACTTGGCATGGAGCCCAACCTGGGCGTGCGCGTCCGCCTTGCCGCCAAAGGCTCCGGTCACTGGAGCGAATCAGCGGGCGACAAATCGGTTTTTGGCCTCAATGCAGCCCAGGTGATCGATGTTGTTGACCAGCTTAAAGCTGCCAATATGCTCCATTGCCTGAAGGTGTTGCATTATCACCAAGGCTCCCAGATCCCGAACATTTCCGTCATTCGCGAAGGCCTGACAGAAGCTTGCCGCATCTACATAGACCTCGTTCGCGAAGGCGCACCCATGGGAACCCTCGATATGGGTGGCGGTCTTGCCGTTGACTACGATGGCTCGCAAACCAATTTCCACTCTTCCTGCAACTATTCCATCGAAGAATACGCGCGAGATATTGTTGAGGTCGTCGGGGAGATGTGCACAAAGTGCGGGGTCGCCCATCCCACACTTGTGACCGAGTCAGGCCGTGCCGTCACAGCCTATCACTCAGTATTGATCTTCAATATCCTGGATGTTACAAGCGCTCCTGGACTGGACTCGACGGCTCCAGCACTGCCCGAGAACCCCAGCGAGATCCTCAAAGCGCTCGACGAAACACACCGCATGCTCACGCGCAAGAACATCCAGGAATGCTACAATGACGCCAACTACTACCGTGACCAGCTGCGTATGCAATTCTTCTACGGCAATGCCTCATTGCGTGAGCGTGGCACGGGTGAAGCCATCTACTGGCACATCATGGGACTGATTTCGCGCCGCCTTGCTGAAATGAGCGAGATCCCCGAAGACCTCAAGGAAGTTTCCGACAACATGGTCGACTTCTACTATGCCAACTTTTCGCTCTTTCAGAGCCTGCCGGATTCCTGGGCCATTGACCAGCTGTTCCCCGTCATGCCTATCCAGCGTCTTTGCGAGCGCCCGACGCAGAAGTCCGTTCTGGTTGACATCACCTGTGACTGCGACGGCAAGGTGGACAAGTTCATCGACCGCGAGGACGTCGCGACTTCCCTTCCTTTGCATGAAGTAGAGGGTACGGAAAATTACTACATCGCGATCTTTCTCGTTGGCGCTTACCAGGAAACCTTGGGGGACATCCACAACCTCCTGGGTGATACAAATGTCGTCGGTGTCCACCTCGAAAACGGACGCCCCGTCTTCACCAACGAGGAAGAAGGCGACTCCGTGGCTGATGTCCTCACCTACGTCAAATACGACCCGAAAGCGTTGGTGTCGAAGTTTAGGGCAATCGCCGAGCGCGCCGTGGAAGCAGGGCGGATTACTCCCCGTCAGAGGCGCGATGCTCTGGAAGCCTACCGTGACGGCCTGAACGGCTACACATACTACGAGCTCTGATTCTGCTGCGTACGGGGCTCTGATTTATCCTCCCGCCAGCCAATTCCCGCGGGGCCTCCGAAGTGAGGACATTCCTGCTTTGTCAGCATTGGTTTTTACCGGGGAAAGGAGGGAGCAGGAGCATAGTATCCGGATGAGAAGCCGCGTTGCCGTGGCAGGGTGGTGCTTTCCCCCGGGAGGAGAGTCGACTGTGCCGGTAAAATGCGAGCCCGCGTTTCTTCTGTATGCTGAGCGTGGGTATCGCAGTGGCGTGCGGTGCTCGCCGGTGCAAAAAAAGTGGCTGATCCGTTGAGAATCAGCCACTCGTGCATTTCTGGAGCATAGGGGATTCGAACCCCTGACCTGTTGCGTGCGATGCAACCGCTCTACCAACTGAGCTAATGCCCCGTGCGGCAGCGATTATAGTCGCGCAGATGCAGGATTGCAAGCATAATGTGCAATGAAATTGAGATTTTAGGCCTCCGGCGGTTTGCCGGAATTGGTTTTTTATTCAAGTGGTTTTATCCAAAAGGCAACACAAAGCCTTTTTCCCTTCCGTCGGGATCATGTGCCACCTTTTGCCGCTAGCTCGGAGATCGAGTAAAAAATGCAGGGAAAGAGGTGCGGCCTAGAGAGACAAGACAGAAAAGTCTGTTTTGGTTCGTCGGAGGTTTGTTTTTGTCCCAATGAAGCGGCTCGTACCCCCTCCAAAAAAACAAATTGCTGCTCTGGTAACAGGGCAGACACATAGGCATAACGACCATTGCAAAATAACGGTCATACAGCAGAGAGATGGGGAGCCGAGTCACCATAAGAACCAATTTCACTCTATGAAAGGAGAAAAATATCATAATATTATCTGAAAATTATCAAGGACTGACGCAGATTTTTCTAATGCGTCTGCCCCGTGCTGGCAAAAGGGGGCTTGCGTGCTATCGGTGAATATGGTATGCTACTGAGCATGGAGGCGGAGTGTTCCAGGTGTCACAGAAGGTTCAGTGTTTTGCATAAGGGGGTAGACGTGTGCCCTGATTGCCTGGAGTCCGAGTTTGGCGGTAGCGGGGAGGAGGCAGGAGTTGCGGATGGCAGCAATAGTTGCCCCGCAGGGGATGCCTGTGCAGGGCATCCAGGAGCGGCAGTTGCTGCTCCATCTTCTCTTCCTTCCCCATCAAAAAGCAAGGTTCCGGCTTCGGCTTTGGAGGCAGAATTTGGGAAAGCGGAATTCTCCTCGATAGAAGAGGGGGACGCGGAGATGAGTCGGGCTTTATCGCATGCGCTCCGCCGTCAGAGGGACCGGGCTGTCCGGATGAGTCAGGATTTGGGGGATGCTGCTGCTTTCAGTTCGGCGGGGAAGGTGCGCTTCCTGCTTGGTTTGCTGGTCTTCGGTGCAGGGGCGTTTGCTTTTATGCTCGGTAGCGGAGAGCATTACAAGACCTTCATCAATGAATTGCCTTCCGTCAGTCAGCACGTGCTTTCAGGAGTGATCGCACTTGTGTCGGCGTTGCTGGTGATGACGTCGACCCGCAAGCACCGCTGGCTGGTTATCCCGATGTCGTGCCTGATGCTGGCGGGAGGCTGGTACCTCCCCAAGATGACGTACCGACTCGCGGAAAGTGGGGGGGAAGCTGCTCCTGTGCCATCGTCTCCTGTTGCAGGTAAGAGTGGCGTGGCCATAGCCCTGGAGATGGAGTCCGAGAAAAGAGCCAGGATGGGGGAGCGCGTTCTCACCGCGTCCGATCTGGAAATCCTGGATCAGACTCGGAAGGATGCTCCCGGAGTGTCGCATATTGCGGTGTTTATGGATGAGCAGGAACCGGTCATGCGTGACATGCTGCGTGATGAACTGACCCGCATACTGCGTGCCGGACAGACCCACGCCTATGAGGAGGGTACCGGGTATTTGTACGTTGTCAGCGGGTCTGCTTGTGATGCAAAGCAGATCTCCGGTATCCTGTCACGCTTTGGTGTGTTAACGTATGTGTCTGACCAGGAGGGAATATATGAGCTGAGTTTCGATCCGCAGAAAGCATATTTGGCTAATCCGTATTCCGCTGCAACGTTGACCACGGTTTATGATCCGTCGTTCGTGGCGGCTAACTTGTACGAGCTTCTCAGTCCGGATTCCAATCGCGTGGCCAGGGCCGCGCAAACGTTGGCGGATGCGAACGTGCGGTTGCTGCGCTCTGATATTGTTCACACGCTCGTCCGCGCGCTGTCTGATCCCTGGGGCGTGGATGATGACGCCTATACGCAGTTGGTCCGGGCCCTTGGTGTGTACATGTCCCCGGGCGATAAGCAAGGTGTGGAGATTTGCATGGAGTATTTTCGCCGACGCTGTTCGGCAGGGTTACCTGTGCCCCCTCAGGTCGTTAATCTGCTGGTGAGAGAGGAGCCCGAGTTCATGGTCGAGCCGGTGACTCGTTTGTGGGCTGCCAATCCAGTGGCATGGGAAAATGCACTGGTTGGGCTTGGAAGCCGGGCGGAGCCGAAGTTGCTTGAGTACCTGGAGAAGACGGAGAGTATTTCGCGGATCAATTCCCTGCTGCGTTTTTTGCAGCGCTACGGAACGGTGCAAGCGGTTGCGCGGATTGAGCCGCTATTGCGCCACGACGATGCTATAGTGCGGCACTCTGCCAGAGTTGCAATCGATAGAATCCGGGAGCGCTCAGGGCAGAACCAGTAACCCGTTGCCCGTATCCGCGCCAGCTGACTGATGATTTTGATGTTATATTGCTAATACCCAACCAGATATATTCAACCAAGATTTTCAACACGATTGACTTATGCTGCGTTTCATCATACTTGTAGCCATGGCTATGGTTGTTTTTGCCGGGGCCGGCTACATCATTTATCCGTTCCTGTTTCCTCTGCCTGCCAAGCAGGTGGCGGTTGAGCCCAAGCCTGAGCCCGTTGTTTCGGACCAAAAACCCGAGGTTGTCGAACCCGTCAAGCCCGACAAGCCTAAGCCGGTGGTCAAGGATGACACTCCGGTTGACGACGTGGATGAGGGTGTCGACGACGGTAAGGAAGATACCGTCAGCAACATCGAATCAACAGACTTCATGCCGGCGGAAAGTGGCCTGACGGAGCAATTTTTCCAGGAGGATGATGTTCCCGTTGATCCGGCGCAGGCTTCATTGCCGCCGGTGTATTCGAATCCTCAGGTTCAGGATGCCAGGCGCATGGGCGATCAGCTTGCGCGTGCCCTGGAGCAGGAGGAAAAGAACAGCCGCCGCAAAGGATACTTTAAATCAACGGACTTGACGGCCGCCCAGTGGGCTGATGCCATCACACTGCGCCAAGCGCTGATTGACAAAATCTTGTCTAAGCTTGGGCAGTTCGATCAGCAGTCCATGATGGCCTTCTTGCAGGACCCTGCGAACCGCCTGGATTTGGCTCGGCTGACGCTGATCAACAAGGCAGGTACAGCCAAAGTGTCAGAGATCGCCAAGAGCAGTCTGGGGGGGCGTCTGCTTGAGACGATGGGAGGAGATTTGGGGTGGATGTACGGCTTGCTGTATTCGGGGCCCGCGGTTAACATGGATAAGACGCTGGACTACATGAATGCGATTTTCATGCGCAACTCGGAAGAACTCAACAACCCGCTTGCCCGCCGAGTGGCCACGACGACGGCGCTTGAGTTTGCCCGTGAGGGGTGGAATGAGAGCGACATGCTGGAGCGTTTCTCCTATTATTTCAACAGTGCCCGAAGCGGGCAGTTGAATGCGATTTTCGATACGCTTCATTACTGGGATACGAGGCTTGTGACGGGGTGCATGCCCAATGGCGGATGGGGCGGTGTCAAGTCGCTGCAGTGGCAGCGTGATAATGTGCGCCTGCCCGTGCAGGGGTATCTCGATGCCTGTAATCAGATTCAGTACCGCTTGCGCAATGCCGCCGGTGATACGGTCTTCTCGACAAGCGATTACATCGGACCGTATCTGAGGAAGAACGGCGGAATTCTGGCGTTGGCCTACCGAGAGATCGGCGGAGTGTGCGGCGCCTGTTCGCATTACGGTGCATACGGAGCACTGGCTGCCGGCATACCGGCTATGACTATGGGTGAGCCGGGCCACTGCGCCTACACTGTCCGCGTAGGTGACAAATGGGAAAAAAGCTACACCATTTACTGGCAGAGGGGAATGCACAAGACGTTCTGGAAAGAACACGAGTGGGATTTCCTGGAGCTGATGCAGGCGCTCTATACCGATGAATTCAAGACGCTGGCATCGGATCAGGTGCTTGCGCTGGGAGATGTGCTGTCCACGCAGCGCAAAGTAAAGGCTGCGGCGACCTGTTACGAAAATTCCGTCATCATTCAGCCGTTGAACTGGATGTGCTGGCTGCGCTATGCCGGCTATCTCGGCAAGTACGGTAAGGAGAACAAAGCCAAGTGGAAGGAAATCCATGATCTTTCCGTAGATACGCTGGCCAGAAAATATCACGCAGCAGCGGCTACGCTCCTCCGGAAGTACATCTACCCGACGCTGCTCCCCCTGGTGACGAATGCCAAAGAACGCAACAAAATGTACGCCTCCTTCTTCAGCGTATGCGATACCCATGGCACCAACCGCTGGGATATTGCCAACCTCCTCAACGCCCAGATCAGGTCATTGAAGGATGACAAGGAAAAACTCGATTTCATGAAAACAACCCTTCGCACGCTGATGAGCAAGCCCGACTACGCTCCCGGTGCACTTTCATGGGGTATGGATTTCCTGTCGGCCAACTCCTCGTCGTCAAGTTCCGAAGAGATGAGTGAGGATTTCTACAAACTGGTGATCGGCGCATTGTCCCGAGCCAGGGTCACCTCCAAAGAAGCCGACGAAACGTGGCGAACCCTTGGTGAAGCGATCTCGACAGCATCTGACAACAGCGACCGTCGTGCTTTCCAGGCGATTGGCAAACTCGCTCAGCGCAAGTTCCGCAAGAAATTCCCAAGGACGAAGTTTGCTGTCCGTTCGACAGGCGGACGGTTAATATCCGAAACGGGGCTTATCCAGACGGCGGTGACGCTGTCAGAATCCGAGCGCTATGATGCTTGCCTGCATTGGGGCGTCCTGCAGAAGACAGGCGGCGTTATCCCCGGTAAGTTTGAAGGGAAAGCTGGGCTGAAAGTTGAGCTCGAGAGAACTAGTGAGATCACCGGCGCCGTGTGTGTGCTGGGAGAAAAAGCCAGGACTGACCGCCCCTTTGTACTTGAAGTTTCCGAAGATGGTCAGAACTGGAACGTCGTGTGCCCCTCCGCACAGGTTCAGGGATCCACGATCACCTTTACGTGGGATAGCAAGAAAGCGGCAGTCGGCCGTTTCGTCCGCATGACCCGCGAGGGCGACAAGTACGAGGTCAAGAAAATCCTTGGCTTCTTCGTATACGGAAAACAACTCAGAAACCGCGATAAAGACAAATGAAAAAAATTATCTACCAAGCCTTCTTACTCCTGCTGCTTTGCTCGGGAGTATCCTATGGAGCGATCAGCTACGCTGCGGCGCTGAAAAAGGCCGGCGGCAAGAAACCGGTAGTTCTTTTTTGCTATGGAGCCAACTATGATAAGGTGAGTGAGGCCCGGTATGACGAGTTCATCAAAAAACGCGGTCTTTCCCGGGCTCTACGGGGGGTTGACGTAGTGGAGGTGCCGATATACCAGTTCCCGGATGATAGGCAGAAGAAGGAATTCGAGCGAGTGATGGAGGGGAGATCCCTTCCGGGGGGAATATGGAGCTACCCGTGCCTGGCAGTTGTTGATTCGCAGGGGAACCTGCGGGGCGTTGTCCAGAGCGCGGATGAGATGAAAGATCTAGCCTCTGCTTCAGCAGCATTATCGGATCTGATCACCCAATTCTATGAGCAGGAGAAGGTTTTGGAGAAGGCCGTGAGAGCGAGTGGGGCGGCGCGCCGGGCTCTGCTTGCTGAAGCAGCCAATTACGATCTGGCAGTACCTCTTTCCGCCCTGAAGAGCGAGGACTCCGACAAGAAAGGAGAAGCGAAGGACGCTCAGGATGAATTGAAGAAGCTGAAGTTTGATCCTCTCGTCCTTGTCGAGAAGATTCAGACGATGAGCATAGAGCAAGCTTATAACTACATCCGGGAGATGGAGGATGCCGGAGGCCGTTCCAAGTACCAGCGTCAGGAAATGCTGGCCGCTCTCACGGGACATGTACGGCGCAATCACGGGTCGCCCCAGTTGCTCAAGGCTCTTTACATAGAGATGCGCAACATCGACCCCACATCCTCGTATGGAGCCTACGCAGAAGGTGCTTTGGAGATGTGGTGCGGTATGGGAGATGAGGAGAAGTCCGGTAAATAAGGCAAACCGGACACGAACAATACTTCGTCATCACGCCTCGGGGGTACAGCCAAAGCGTTGCGTGCCAGGGGAAAGCCTGGCTGACACTGTCAGAGGATTGCTCATCCTCGCGCAGGAAGGGCGTACGCGCCACTCAGTGATATTCGCGCTCGACACGCGCACGAACACTTTCTGCTTTACACAGTACCGGTGCTTTGCTATACTCCCTGCGGGGCTGTAGCTCAGCGGTTAGAGCAGAGGACTCATAATCCTTTGGTCGTGGGTTCGAACCCCACCGGCCCTAGTATGATAGCTCGCCTCCCGGCACCTTTCCGGGGGGCGGGCTTTTTTGTTGTTAGTAGCTTCATCTGAAAGAGTTGCGAAGTACTCGACTCATAGCGAAAAAGCCCCGTTTTTGCCCTGAAAAGCCCCATTTTTGACCCATTTTTAGGCCATTTTGACCCCTTCGGGACTCCAAAGGACTCGTGTACTGGCATCTTCTCAAAGTGTCTTTTTGCCTCTAAGGTGCTCGTCATCAATAGATTGTGCGAGACTGGGCCGTTTGCACCTCTCAAAGTCTCAACCCATTGAAAATGAATGAGTTAATTTTTCGACTCATAAATCTGTGTATTTTGACCCCCAAAAATCGCCGATTTTCGGCTTCCCCGTTATGAGTCACAACTATAGTAGGAATTAGGAGGCCAGGCCATCCTCTAAGCCATTGAACATAAATGAAAAAAGAGTAAAAAAAGTGCTGGACAGTGACCCTGAGGGTGCTATACTCTACAACAGGATAACACCTTAACCGTAAACAATTAAGACGCAAATCCACGGTGAAAACGCCACTCAGCATCACACGATACCGCAACACCCGCTACTGGGCCATCTGGCTGGGCGGAGACCTCCTGGCGGTAACCGTGTACCGCAAAGGCGCCGAGGCCATCCTCCACTACATCAACAGCAAGAAAGCACACACCATGAGAACCAACAAATACACAGAGTCCCCCATGATCGGGGCCATCACCCGCGAAGGCAAAAGAGTCCGGGTGAGAGCGACGGCCGGCGGCACGAGCATCTGCTACAAAGGGCAGGGGAAATGGAGCGCCGACGAGACATGCACAATCCCCTTGCCGGAGCTCCTAGCCGAGGGCGTGCTGAAGCTGGCCGATCAGAAGGCGCGCACGACCTACGAAAAGTTCTGCGCCCGAGGGCGGCGGGTGCGCCGCAACGCAGCTCAACGGCGAGAGGCTCAAGCCAAGGTCGACACGAGCCTTCCGTGGGAAGCCAGCAAGGAAGCCGAGGCCCGGGACGAAGAAGAGCCCCTTACCTCGGCAGAGGTGGAACCCCTTACCTCGGCAGAATCAGAGCCCACCACCTCGGCAGAGGACGAGCCCGCCTCCCCGGCAGAAGCACAGCCCGCCTCCCCGGCCGAGGTCGAACCCGTCGCAGGGCAGGAAGAGCAAGCCTCCCGCCTGAGCACCTACAACCTCGAGCGTGAGGGCGAGCTGATCCGGCTTCACCCCGGCATGGCCAGCGTCACCCTGCAAGCAGGCGACATCCTGATACGCCGCTACAAGAAAGCCCTCGTGCAGGTCATCGTCCGCGCCATCGGAGCGTACGAATGGGCGGGCGAAGTCTACCCCACCCTCACCCACATCAGCTGGAAAGCCACCGGCTACCAGATCAGCGGCAACAG
>CALXRG010000027.1 GCA_944390825.1 uncultured Akkermansia sp. | reverse complement strand
GGGCTCGTTTTGCGCCATGCGGGGGCGCTGGCTGGAAACTCGGTTTTCAATTTTACAGAAAGAAGTTTACACCCGCGTTTATTTGATCCTGTGGATATGTCTTTTGCTAACTGGAATACGTCAGTTAAGCCAGATAACGTGACTTCCCTTTTTTTCATTCAAAGTGATTCTCGCTCTGTTATAGAACAAGTGCTTTTTCCGCCTCAAAAATACAAGGGAGAAGAAAGAATTAAAATAAAAAGAAATGACGACGGGACAAGGACGAAACATGGAGATATCGGAGGAACGCAAGATGGCAGAAATAATGGAGCCTTGGCTTCCATGAAGGAGAAAGCTAGTCAGGCTGGCGTGAAGTTTAAATAACTGACATGCGATGAAGAAGATCAAAAAAGTATGCTCCATCCCCTTTCCTCAGGGGGATGGGGCTCCTCTCATCTTCGAGCCGGTACCTGCTCCCTTCATCAACAGCGGGTGGCGGAAGTTGCTGAGCGTTCTCGAAATCATCTTTAGCTGCCTGATCGTGCTCTTTATGGCCTACTGGCAGCTGTTCGTCACGGCCATGAGTAACTTCGACACCCTCTACGAGCACCCGATTGGCGCTCAGGCCTACTTAGGGCTGGGCATGGTCGTGCTCATCCCGATCCTGTTCTTGCTTGCTCTATGGAAAAAAGCCTTCCTTACGTCAAGTACGGCTTCTTGGGTCTCGGCATTTTCGCCCTGGTATCGATCTTGCCGATGCTGTTCATTGCCGCCGTTTTCCCCGATGAGCCGATCGAACGAAGCTACCCCGTGGAAAGCTGTATGATGGTGCACGTCCTCGTCGGGTTCTTCATGATTCCCCTGTTGGGGTTGGGCTGCCTCTGGCGGTATTGGTGCCTGCGGCGCTATGCCTGTTCTTCATATCTGGCGATGCTTCTACTGCAACACCGATCCAACCCCGGAGCCACGCGCCGCACCCTCACGCTGCTCCTCTTCTACCTCTCCCTTTACGTCATCCTGACTCTGTTGGCCGGGAGTTAGCTCTGACTCCTTTGAGCACTCGCCCCCCTGAAAGAAGTACTGACTCTCGGCGGCACCGCACCGAGCCATAGGTTATAGAAGTATCAGAACATTGGAAACACTTTTATTTGAGTAAAATCAATTCATCACAAGACAACACTTGAAACTGAATCACATCATTACAGATAGTGGTCGCCGGACTGTTGCCGGGGATGGTGGCGCTCGCTGAGCCGACGGCTACTGCCAATGAAGTGTAAGCACGCAACGATCTCACCTCCCTGATGGGGGGCGAGCTCGTCGCTTAAGTCGGAGCCAGATGCTTGGGGGATTAGGCTTTCACGCTCGTGGCACCGCCCCCGACCTTTGGCAGCTCCAGCATGCCCGGCAGCAGGTCAAGATAGTCGCCGCGGTAGTCCGGCAGCCGCAGCAGCACTGCCGTCAGCCACGCTTCGCTGTCTACTCTCATCCGCTGGCATTCTCTCACCGTCGTGTACAGGATCGCTGCTCGCTTACTCGCCTTTGGCGAGCCTATAAACAGGCTGTTGTGTCTCCCCACTTCCAGCGGGCGGATCGCTCGCTCCACCGCGTTGTTGGCGATCGGTATTTGCGGGGACGTCGAACCAAACGGCCTTGAGCAGGCTGTGCCCTTTGTTGATGAAAAAGTAGAAAGCACCCCGGGGCATGGGCTGCTGCATGAGCTGAGCAATGACTCCCTGAAGGCGGAACATGCCATAGCGCATGTCGATGGGTTCCTTGAGCAGGTAAGCAATGGTGTTTTGAGGCAATGTAAACATAGGCCTCTATTTTCGCACGCCTGCCTACAATGGTTTTGGTTGAGTGCTTACGTTTTATTGAGTGTTTACCTCTCTTCTGTGCGTGCTGTCAAACGGACCCGACAACAGAAAAATCCCGCGGCACGTTGCGGTGCTGCGGGATGTGTGATGGCGGTGTGAGCTGCCGTGCCAGAGGTCCTGCTTGGATCTGGTATCGAGCCAGGCTGGCGGGCCGTGGTTCGGTTGTGCTTTCTCCGGGGTTATTTGAAGATGACTTCCTGGATCCATTTGCCGGGTTGTGCCGGGGCTTGGAGTGTCACGGAGGTTACTCCTTCGGGGAGGGTGAAGTGGCGGATGCTTCCTTCCGTCGCTCCGGGGGTGGCTTGGGTGATGGTGCATGCGGCGTCTCCAACGATAATCGCTTCCCGGGTGCCGGCTGGTACGCTCAGTTGAAGTTTGACGTCCTGCGCACAGCTGTACGCTGTGCTGAAGTCCGCATCCAGCAGATCCTTTTTGCTGCGGTCGGGATCGGTGGGCGGGATGTCGCTTTTGAAGACGTTGAGCTTGATTTCCTGCTTGTCCGTACCGGTGTTGGTTAGCGTCATTGCTTTGATGCGTTGCTTGGGCAGTTTGTCGCCGTAGCAGGTGAGGATTTCTCCGCCTTTGCTTTGCTGGAAGGAGGGGGTGATGGTGGTGCCGTCTTCCAGAAGGACTTCGATGGTCGCCCAGTTTTGTATTTGTTTGTTGCCAAGGTTGACTTCGAGCCAGGTGGATTGCACGGGCTCAGCAAAGACCAGTTCCAGGGTGTCTCCGGGGTTGCAGGTGGTGACTTCCATGATACGGTTGATGCCTATCATTTGCCTGTCGCGGGCGGTGGACAGGTTCTCAAATCCCGGGATGGTGCTGATGGCGGTGTCTTCTACGGGTTTGTTGACGCTGAATTCGTTGATGCCTACCCAGTAAGGTTTGTGTGGTCTGGTGATGCGGAATCGCAGCATGCGGGCCCGGAGAGGCTGGTCGTTGAAGTCCATTGCGACGAAGGTGCCGCCTGTGGGAGCTCCTACTGGTTGCCAGTTCGCGCCGTCTTGCGAGATTTCCAGTTGTCCTTGCTCGAAGTAGTCGTTGCCTTTGGGGCCGCCCATGGCAAGGCGGATGTTTTTGATGTCGGTGGTTTCGCCGAAGTCGTAGCCGTACCACATGCCTGGCTGTTGTTCGATGACGGAGAGCCAGTAGGTTTTCAGATCGTCGTCATTCAAGAGTCCCGGATCGATGTTGGCATTCCCGCCCTGGCAGATGAAGGTGGGTTTCAGTGATTTGACTGTTTTGCCTGCCAAGGTGGCGTAGAGTTCGAGATTGAGTTTGTCAAAGGTTGCTTTGAGGGTGGGTGTCATCTCGCGCATGGCTACTTCGACTCCTCGCTTCCGGGTGACGCCTCCGGGTGTCCAGTCAGGGCGGGTTACTGTTCTCATGGTGTTCATGGCGCGGGCTGCTTTCAGGATGGCTTCTGTGCGTGCCTGGCCCGGTTCTTGCGTGAGGGTGCTCAGGAGGGTTTTCCCTGCCTGACCAACCAGTTCAAACTGGGTGACCCACGGTTGGATTTCGCGGTACACTTGGGCGGTGTCGCTCCCCGAGGCAATGGTGTGTGCTGCCTGTTCCATGTTGGCAAATTCTGCTATGAGGGCAGGAAGTGCTTGGGTCGCGGTTTCGCCTTGGGTTGGGGAGTTGCGGAGGGTTTTGGCGGAGTCTGCTGTGCCGACTGATTCTTCCCGTTCGTGTCCGTGGGCGTTCGGCAGCAGGTAGGAGTTGTGGTCGCAGAATATTTGCATGGCGTCGTGCGATTGGGGGTAGAGGCGTCGGATGCCTTCGCGCCACGAGGGGTCGGAGTCGAAGCCGCCGATGTTCCATGTGTAATCTGCAATGCTGAAAAGTGCCACCTTGCTGGCTTCGGCGTGTTCCATCGGGTTGGATGTGAAGCCGCTCATTTCTGTCAGCATTTCTTTTTCCTTCCCGAGACCGTACGTGCGGCCCATGCAGAGGCGGGATCGTTTGTAGTCGGTGACCGGCCAGTTCCACCAGATGAAGGTCGGACGTTTCAAAAGGGTATTGACCCATTTCTGCCCGTCCAGTGAGATGTCGTGGACGACGGTGTCGCCGGTCCACATCACGTAGATGCTTTTTTCCAGACCGTCGCCGAGGGCTTTGAGGTAGGCCGGGTCGGCCCAGGCTTTGTTGTAGCCGGTGGGGCACATGATGAGCCCCTGATGTACGTCGGGGTGTTTGCGGATGAAGTGCTCCATCAGGTAGTCACAGAGGGCAATCTGGTACTTTGCATTGCAGATTTCGCCCGATGCGTCGTCGACAAAAACGCCGAAATCGCGTACCCCGAGCTCATACATTTGCTGCAGCTTGGCGCACAGGCGCTCCAGGTCGTCCCGTCCTGCGTTTTGTGCCCATTTGATGGTGTTGGCCGGGTGGATGGCCCAGACGAAGCGTACGTGGTTGTTGCGGGCCTCTTTGACTAAATCGGCCAGTTCTGCGGCTTTGTCTGCCGGGTATGGCTTGTAGCATCCTGCTCCGTGGTGGTAGGGGTCGTCTTTGGGGGCGTAGATGTACAGGTTCATTTTGTTGCGCCCGTAGAATTGAAATTGGGAGATGCGGGCTTCTTTGCTCCATGGGGCGCCGTAGAAGCCTTCGACGGTTCCCCGGAACGGGAGATCGGGCCAGTCGGTGATTTCTCCCAGGGGGAGGTCTCCCAGCATGGCTACTTCCTGGACTGTTTTATCCGGGAATGGATCGCGGTGTGGATTTTTGGCATCAGCGACGGCCAGCAGAAGCTGGGAAATTGTTTGCTTGGCATAGTGTACTCCCAGCTCATCGTTGGCTCGGATTTCTACTTTGCCGGGGGTGATGCTGATCGAGTAGGCTCCTTCCTTATCCTGCGGAATCCTGGACCATGCGTCCCCCTCGCTTTCCGGTGTTCTCACGCTCACCGTAACGTTCCCGGCCCGGGTGTACTGCTGTTGCAGGTTGATTTTCTGGGGGCAGGGGTATACGGGGCTTTCGGCGGCTGAAACCACGCCCGCCAAGGCGGGCAGGGCGAGCATGGCCGAGGTGATGATGCTTTTTTTCATATGCTTTTGTGCTGTAGGGATGTTTTATCCTGACGGAAATTTTATCCTGACGGAAAAACTGCGTCAGACATCCTAGCGAAAAGATTGGCCTGATGGCAAGCTTTAAATGTGTCCGTATGTTCTGCTGTTTCGTCGCTGATTTTCCAATTCCCGGATCTAAGGTGTTCTGTCAGGGGAGGGAAACTGCTTGGAGGGGGAATGAATGCTGCAAGGTGGAAAAATCGATGAAGAATGGTCCACAGGCAGGGCTAGGAAAGACTGACGCCGTGCGCAAGGGGAAAGGTTGAGGCTTTTGTGCTTGGCTACAGGAAATGTCTCCCCTCCTCCGGAAAGGAAGTCTCCCAGGGTCCGAAGACCCTGGGAGCCCAACTACCCTATGAATCGGACTCTCGGAGGAGCCCGGGAACCTTTACTTGTCCGGCTCCTTAGACGGGGGAATTCTATCAGTCAGACTGAATCTAGTCAAGAAAAAATCCATCTTTTTCAGGGAATAACGGCATGCGGTATTCTAATAGCCTAATTCTTAGTGCTGTTTTTGGCGTTATTTTGGAGAGTATCAATCATTTCGGCGTGCTGTTTGGTGCTATGGTTCCGGCGTGATTCAGGAGTAGTTCAGGCGTGATTCAGGAGTACTTGAGCTCGCTCAGCACAGAAGGCGATGCAGCGTTCGCAGGGGCGGGCTGCGTAGTACTCGGCACTTCTTTCCTCGGGCCTGGCGGATTCGACCACGTTGTCGGGCAGGTTCAGCAGTTTGCTGCATGTGATAGAACCGAACTCGTTGCTGAATTCTCCGGCGAGGGTGCGGATGAGTTTGTAGATGTGTTCCTTGCCTTCTGCTGTTCCCTCGGTATTGCCATGACAATGGCCGGCTATCATGCACAGGGATGAGAGCGCACCACAGGTGCCGCGCATGCGGCCCATGCCGGCGCCGAAGCCGGAAGCAAAGCGCAGGGCCTGTTCTGTGGTGATGCCCAGTTGCCCGGCAAAAGGGGCGAGCACTGATTGGGCACAGCTGTACCCGCGGTGGAAGAAAGTGAGAGCAGCCTCTGCGGCAGGGGTTGAGTCCATGCGCCAAGCATAACGCGGCGGGGCGCCTCTGTCAATGTCCATCAGCTGCTGCATCGGTGTATTTTGGTTGACAAACAGGGGAGGGGGGACTAAGATCCCCCCATGGAAACGCGCGTGATCGGGGTTGATCCCCTGGAGGATTGCCGGGCCGTTTACAGGGAAGCGGCGGCCGTGCTGGCAGACGGTGGTTTGGTGGCGATTCCCACAGAGACTGTGTATGGACTGGGGGCGGATGCTTTTAATACGGAGGCGGTCGCCGATGTGTTTGCCGTCAAGGAGCGTCCGAGTTTTGATCCGCTTATTTGCCATTTGCCGAGCGCCAGGGCTCTGCGTGATATTGTGGAGATTCCTGCAGGCTTGCAGCCGCTTGTGGATGCCCTTGCCCGGGAGTTCTGGCCGGGGCCGATGACGCTGGTGTTGCCGCGCAAGGCTTGTGTGCCGGATATCGTGACAAGCGGCTTGCCGACGGTTGCCTGCCGCGTGCCGAGCCATGAGGTCATGCGGGGAGTGGCGCGTGCGCTGGGTCACCCGATTGCGGCTCCGAGTGCCAATCGCTTCGGGCATATTTCCCCGACCAGTGCGTCGGCCGTGCTGACGGAGCTGGGGGGGAAGATTCCTTTGGTGCTGGATGCCGGTGCTTGCTCGGAGGGGTTGGAGAGTACGATTTTGCAGCCCTGCCTGGATGAAAAAGGCAAGCCGGCTGTGCGGCTGTTGCGTGAAGGCCCGGTGACGCGGGAAAAGCTGCGCAAGATTTGTCGCGTTCTCAAACCAGGGAAGAAGACATCCTCGGACCCGGAGGCCTCTGTTCCCGGCTCCGGGGCCGGGGAGAACGGGCAGGAGGAGGCTCCGACGGCGCCAGGCATGCTTAAGAGTCACTATGCTCCCTCGAAGCCGCTTATGCTGCACAACCCCCGTGAGGCTTTCCAGCCTGAGCCCGGTGTGCGCTACGGACTCATCACTTACCAGGGGGATTCAGAGCTGGCTGCTCAGGATTGCTGGACGGAGGTTATGCCGCTTTCTCCCGGCAGCGGGCGTTTGTCGGAGGCGGCGGTGCGTCTGTTTGCGGTGATGCGGGCGATGGATGAGAGCCCGTCGGTCGATGTGATTATAGCCGAGGAACTGCCTCTCCAGGGTCTTGGCTGTGCGATGATGGATCGTTTAACCCGAGCTGCCGCCAAACGCGGCGAAACATGGTGAAACACGCCCTGCAACGTTTGACGGTGGCGGTGGTGCTGCGGATTGTGCACGCAGCACTCATCGAGCTCAGGCATCTTGACTCCCGCGTGGCCCGCGAGCTGGAGCGCTTGCCTGATGGTGCTTCCTACGCGATTCATGCCAGTGCCTCCGGGCCGCACCTTTTCGTCGTGTGGCAGGATGCGCATCTGCGCCGGGTGGCGGGGCTGAGTCAAGCGGGGTGCGCGATTGATATCAAGGCGATGCCTCTGGCTTTCAGCCTGTTTACCGGGCAGATGGGGCTGGCTCAGGGCTATGCCCGCCATGCTTTTTCGGTAGCGGGGGATGTGGGTGATGTGATGCGGCTCGCCCGCCTGATCAGCCTGGTGGAGGCCTATCTGTTCCCCAAATGGATGACGCGCCGCATTCTGACGGATGTCCCGCACACCGAGTGCAGTCCGCTGCGCGTGTATGCCCGCCTCTGTGCGGGTTTTCTGACGGGACGCTATAAGCTTTATTTCACAGAAACGACACCAGCCCCGTGATAAGACCATGATGATACCCCCCTACTTTGAATTTCAGAATGCCGTGAAGCTGCTCTGCGGAGAGTTGGCTCTTGAGCGCATAGCCAGTGAGCTGCGCCACCTCGGGGCTTCGCGACCGCTTGTGCTTTCGGATGCCGTGCTTGCCAAAATCGGCACCCTGTCCCGTGTGACACAGGCCATGGAAGCCGAGGGTTGCCCGCCTGCCGATTTATTCACGGATATACCGGTGGATTCATCGCTCCTGGTTGTCAATCGCATAGCAGAGCTTTACCGCAGCGGCCACTGCGATTCGCTGGTGGCTGTTGGCGGGGGCTCCGTGATTGATACGGCCAAAGGGGTGCGCCTGGTGCTTTCGCAGCAGGCAGAGGATATCCTCTCCCTGGCCGGGGTTGAAAATCTGTGCCGCGGGCGTCACGTGCCGTTCCTGGTGGTGCCGACGACGGCCGGGACAGGATCCGAGTGCACGGGGGCGGCGGTCATTCGCAATGATAAGACGCAGGTGAAGATGGAGTTTATTTCGCCGTTTGTCGAGCCGGATGTGGCGGTTATTGATCCCCGGATGACGCAGGGACTGCCGCCGCGGGCCACAGCCAGCACCGGATTCGATGCGTTGTGCCATGCCGTGGAGGCGGCTACGTGTCTCCAGGCCAACCCGCTCAGTACCGCTTATGCTCATGCCGCCATGGAGCTCATCATGCAGAACCTGGAGGAGGCTACCCGCAACGGCAGCCACCGCGAGGCACGGTTTGCGATGGCCGTGGCCTCGACGATGGCCGGTATTGCTTTTTCCAATTCCATGGTGGGGATGGTTCATGCCGTGGGGCACGCTCTGGGCGGGGTATGCTATGTGCCCCACGCCGTAGCGATGATGATTCTGCTGCCCCACGTCATGCGTTATAACCTTAGCCATGCCGGTGATGCGTACGCGGCGCTGCTGCCTCACCTGATCGGCTACCCGCAGGCGGAAGGGGTGCCGCAGGCAGAGCGTGCCGAGGCTGCGATCAGCGCGATCGGGCAGCTGCGGGAAAGCTTGGCCTCGCTCACGGGGCTGCCACTGACGTTGTCGGAGGCCGGCGTAAAAGAAGAAGATCTGGAGCGCGTTGCCTGGGTAGCGATCAACGATGGCTCCCTGATTGTCAATCCCCGTTCAGCTGATGAAGAGCAGGTGCTCGCCGTGCTGAAGCAAGCGATGTAAAATGCATGCCGGAATCATTCACCCGAGCCTGAATCCCTCACCTATGGTTATCACCTTCATGTCCCATGCTTGAATCACCCATGAATCTCCAGGAACTTTTCGATGCCCAGCGGGCTTTTTTCCGCAATCGCGTTACAGCCGATGTAGCCTACCGCCGGCAGGCGCTCAAGAGTCTCCGCAAGGCTATCCTGACACACGAAGACCGCTTGTGTGAGGCCTTGCATGCCGACCTTGGCAAAAGCGCCCACGAAGCCTACATGAGCGAGATCGGCATGCTGCTCAGCAGCTTGAGCTGTGCACTGCGGCACCTTCGCAGCTGGACAAAAATAAAACGCGTATCCGCGCCTATGGCCCATTTCCCGAGCTCCTGCCGGGTGATACCTGAGCCCTACGGCGTGACCCTGATTATCAGCCCTTGGAATTATCCGCTGCTTCTCTGTCTCGACCCCCTGATTGCCGCACTGGCAGCAGGCAACTGCTGCATCGTCAAGCCTTCCGAATATGCACCGGCCACGGCTTCTGCCATCAGGGAGCTGCTCAGCGAGATTTTCCCCCGCGACTATGTCTCCGTGGTCGAGGGGGAAAGCGATGTGAGCCGCAAGCTCACCGAGCTTCCTTTCGACTATATTTTCTTCACCGGCAGTACAGCCGTAGGCCGCAGCATCATGGAAGCCGCCGCCCGGAATCTGACGCCGGTGACCCTGGAGCTCGGGGGCAAGAGCCCGTGCATCATCGATGAGAGCGCATCCATGGGTGTAACCGCGCGCCGCATCGCGTTCGGCAAGGTGTTGAACGCCGGGCAGACTTGCGTTGCTCCGGATTACGTGCTGGTGCCACGGAAGCGTCTCGACGAGTTCGTGGAAGAGTTTCGCTGTGCGGTACAGGAGATGTTGGGAGAGTCACCCCTGCTCAATCCTGATTATGTCCACATCATCAACCGCAGGCACTTTGACCGCATCAAGGCGATGATGGCGGGAGCGGAGATGCCGGTTGGCGGCGGCGCCAACGAAGAAAATCTGCGCATCGAGCCCACGCTGCTCACCGGCGTGACGGAGGACTCCCCCTGCATGCAGGAAGAAATCTTCGGCCCCTTGCTGCCGGTCATCCCGTATGATTATTTGTCGGAGGCAGAGGCGTTCGTCCTTGCCCGGCCCAAGCCCCTGGCTTGCTATATTTTCAGCGAGTCCCGGCGGGTGGAGCAGGGGCTGTTGGAGCGCCTGAGCTTTGGCGGAGGCTGTGTCAATGACACGATCGTGCACCTCGCCGCAGAAAAACTCCCCTTTGGCGGGGTCGGGCTCAGCGGCATGGGTGCCTACCATGGCAAGGCAGGCTTCGATACGTTCACGCATTACAAGTCCATCCTGAAGAAAGCCACCTGGCTCGACTTGCCGTTCCGCTATCACCCCATATCCTCCCTGGGCAACATGATGTTGCGCTTTTTCCTCCGTTAAACCTCATTCGTCACTGAAGCCCTGCTCCCAATCCTTTTTCCTCACACAATTAAACGCTTATGTTCAAAGGGCAGATCAGAAGTATCCTCATGGTGTTGGCATTCGTTATCGGCGGTATGTTTTATGACAGCCTGGCCGAATTAAGCTGGCTGCAGCCTGTGGGTATCGCGATGATGCTGAGCGTGACCTTCGTTGGCGTTGATGTGAAGAAACTCAAGCCCACATGGCTTCACATCCTGATCTTCCTGGGCATACAGGTGATCGGTATCGGCTTCTGGTTTGCAGCCAGGGCCATGGGATTCCCGGTGACAGCCGAAGCTCTGTACTACTGCGGGGCGGCACCGATCGCGGCGGCCAGCCCGATCATTGTGGGCCTGATGGATGGAGATATCGAGTTCACCGCTACAGCGATGCTGCTCAGTCAGGTGGTATTCGCCGTGCTGACGCCGTTCGTACTGCCCTTTGTCGTCCATGATCCCGGGCTGACCTATACCACGCTCATGCTGCTGGTCGGTGAGCAACTCACCTATATCATGGTCGTACCCGCCGTACTTGCCCTGATTCTTCGGCTGATTTATCCGCCCAGCAAGCGGTGGGCGCCGAAGCTGAGAGACTTCTCCCTGGGTATCTGGCTTTGGAATCTGACACTCATCGCGGCTATTGGCACCAAGCGCATTCTGCTGATGCACTACACGTGGCATGACATCTGGCCCATGGCGGTGGCCGCTGCCGCCATCTGCCTGTTCGGTTTTCTCGCAGGCTACTGGCTGGGTTACCCGCGGTATAAGCGCGAGTGCTCCCAGTGCCTTGGTCAGAAGAATACCATTCTGACATTGTACATCGCCAATCAGCCATTTGCAACGCCCCTCGCATCAATTGCTCCCGTGTGCTACGTGTTCTACCACAACATCGCCAACGCTATCCAAATGGCACTTGCCGTACGTGAAAAACAAAAGCGTGCTGCGGCTCAGGTACCCGGCGATGCCAGTGAAACGGCTCCGACAGTGGTCGCCAAGTGAGGCACATGCCTCCTGGTGCGGCCGGCGGGTCTCTCGCGAACAGCCTCGGCCGCGGCAATGCATGCCTCACCCAGGCGTGAGCAGAGAGGGCATAAGCCGTTCGGGTTCTGTAAGCCAGATTCTGTCCACCCTCGCGGGCTGGGTGACCATTTTTCTCACGGCCGGGAGGCCATGCCCTGCCGAAGCAGGGTGCAACTAATACCCGGGGATAAACGGGCAGGCGACCCTTCCCCTGTTTGTCTTGCATCGCGCGGGGTTTACCATGCCTCCTTTGTTGCCTCCGGAGCGGTGGGCTCTTACCCCACCTTTTCACCCTTACCCTTGCGGGCGGTTTGTTTTCTGTGGCACTATCCGTCCACCCGGCCTTGAAACCGGGTGTCTCCTGCTTTCACAGGACACGCTGCCTTGTGATGTCCGGACTTTCCTCTACCAGGCGTAAGCGCCCGACAGCGGCCACCCGAACCCGAACGGCTTGCGAAAGCCTACACGCATCGCTCCCAAATGGCAAGCCTAAAATACAGTCCCGAAGGGTAGGACCTCAGACTTTCCCCTGGAGAGGGGGCTCTCAATAGCGGATGCCCAGTTTGGCCAGCTTTTCCCGAACGGTGGGGCTGTTGCGCTGCTGCAGAACGCTCAGCACACTCAGATGAGCCAGCGCGAAGCAGCCGGCATCACCTCGGTTGATGTTGCCTGAGAGCGGGGGCAACACCCAGGTCTTGCCCGCGTCGGTCAACTTCACCTGGCCACTGCCGAGGTAGTGGCAGAGCACCTTGCCGGCATCGTACTGAGCGGCCTGCAGACAGGCTCGTACGCGGTATTCGCGTGTGGCCAGCAGAGGACGTTTGCGCTCCAGTGCCAGCAGCTCAGACAGATCATCATTGGCTGCGGCTTTGTTCCAGTCCAGTTCGGCTTCATTGACCATGCCCCACGCCGGGTTGATCGGCAGATCCCAGTCATCGGAGAAGAAGGTGAGCGTTTGAACGTTGCCGCGGCGTAATTGGGCCGAGACGCTTAGACTGTGGTCTTTGCGCTCATGACTGTACTCCTCCGGGAAGAAGAACAGATTGCCATCCCCGTCTTCAAACAGGGTGGGGGGAGAATAATGCTCGACGACCTCCTGACGGGAAAAATCCCACTGGGCAGCGTTTTCAGCGGGGGAATTGTGGGGAGGTCCCCCCATACACTGACAGAGATCGCTAAAGGGACGCCCCAATAGGACCTGGGCAACGTTTTCGTTGGTCGAGAGATTGCTGCACGAGCTCAGCAGGGTCACAAGAAGGCCAAGAAGCAGGTGTAGGGAGGTTGCTTTCATGATATACACGCATGCTACCTTGGGCGCCGTTAGGGGTCAAGTTGTTTTTCTGTACGCTCCCAAGCGGGGAGTGTCATAGCAATGCTGCAGCCGGCTTCCCCGGAGGAGAAAGGGGGGCAGGGAACAGGAGTCTGCTCTCTGCCGGGGGAGCGGCGGAACGGATCGGGGAATGAAACCGATGCCGGGGGCAGCCGCTGCCCCCCGGTTACGGCCCGATTAGCGCTGTCCGTTGAGCAGCTGGTGGACACCTTGGAGCAGTCCCGGGGTCGCGGTGGTGGCAGGTACCCCGGTGCTGGTCGCCGGCTGGAGGAAGGTCGGTTGCGGTACTCTGGCGGAGGTTGCGGTTTTGCTGCCGGTAATCTGGTTCAGAACGGCTTGGACAGTGGCATTACGGAGGTCCGTGGAGTTGTAGAACCCGTTGGAGCCGATGCGGATAAGCTGGCCCAGGACATTTTTGGCTTCGGTGCTGATGTTGCTGCTCTGGTAGCTGTTCTTGAGCATGAGAAGCTCCAGCAGGCTGGGCTTGCCGTTCTGGAAGAGGACATTGAGGTCAGAGGCAAGCTGATTGCCATAAAGTCGCACGGCGGAAGCAGCGGCATCGGCCGAGGCTTGATCCTGCACTGCGGAAAGGCTCCTGTTGAGGGCGGCCAGACCGCTTTCCTGACGCTGAAGAGCGTTCGAGTAGGTGCAGCTGGGCATGGTGCTCATTGCCGCACAGAGGGCAATACCGGCGATGATGATGTTATGGATTTTCATGGTGATTAAGGTGTTAGCGTTGGTGGCGGTAGTCCCAGGGAGCCGTGGGGGATGGCTCGGCCCAGAGCCCGCGGCGGGCCGCCTGTGCCCGCTGCTCTGCTTCGGCATAGGCGCTGCCCAGAGAATACTGCACGTAGTGCCAGGCGGCACCGGCTTCCAGCATGGCGAGGTTAACGTTGCGGTACGAGTGGCCATCCCGGATGAAGAGGACTCCGACGGTGCGTCCGTATTTGTCCTGATCTGTTTCGACCAGGTATACCTGTTTCCCTCCGATGAGGCGCTCAAGCTCAGCTTTCGACTGATCGCCGTACGACTGGTCCTTTTCGGGTGCATCAATGCCGCCCAATCTCACGCGGACACTGTGCGTTCCCTGCCGCAGTACTGCTGTGTCTCCGTCCGCCACGTGGGTACAGTACCCGGGCGTTGCCTGCTGAGAGCCGATTTCTTCCACGCGGGCCGCATTGACGAGCTGCCGCTGGGGATCAAAGTAGGTGATGAGGATGCCTGCGAGAAGAATCAGCAGGGTCATCCAGGTTACTTTGGTGCGGCGGCGTCGCATGGCGGGCCGACTGTAGCACAGGGAATGCCTGCGCGCAAGGTAAAAGCGAGTCAGCGACGAGTTTCCGGGAATAGCCCGCATTGCGTCCAAATAAAACGCACCGAAGAACGCCTCTGTAAAGCTAGTTGCTATATTATATTGTTAGTCCTTCAAATTCGATATATCGGTTATAATAGCCTGTCCATGATTACGGGAGGTCGCGTTGAGATCAAGCTTACAATTGACCGAAGATGCAATATTTGTTGTCCTAAGTGTGACAATTTTCTCTTTATGCACTCAAAGAGAGAGTTACGTGCGTGATTTTCCCATCTAGGATGAGGAGGTCCTGCTGTACGCCGATGCTGAACGAGGATATTGTACGATCCGTAAGTGCGTTCTCTCGTTCGGGCCTGAGTTTTGCCACTCCTCTTCCGGCTACACATGGAGGTGTATGCGGCTGATGGCGTGCTTTCTTATCCATGCTCCTGCCCGATTTCTGGAGGGAGAGTTCAGAGTATCATACTTAACGATCTTTCTCCAGAATCAATGAGGAGGAAAAGAAGAAAATCAAGTTTCCGGGAGTCACGCACCCACTCGTGTTCGGGGGAGGAGAAAAGTGCCCTCCCGTGTGTCGAAGAAGGGGTGCCAGCTTACCCGTTTATGATTATGATTTGCATTGCAAGGCGTTCTTTGACGGGGAGGAAAAAGATTTTCGCTTTCTGATGCGAAATAAGACGTTTATCTACGACACAGTGGCGTTATATCGCTTTGATGCTAAGCGCTATTTCCCAAAAGAGTTGTGGCAAAAACTGCATACCGTGTATGACAGCGACTACAATCGGGAGTCTGACAGGAGGTTTCCTAAGCCCGAGGGCGATTATATGCCAGAGAGTCTGTGAAGAGTCCTGCGTTATGGGGGAGAAAAAAAGGGATAGGTAGTTTACCCACATAGGTTACACTTGTCCTGATACTTTTTTGTAACCTATGTCGTGGAACAGTACCCTCTGCCCCCTGTTGCCGATCAATTACCAGGCGACTTTGGGGACTCGTTATGACGCGCCTACAACGTTGGCCGAGGCCCAGGATGAGCGTTTTGGGGAATTTTGCTCGCCAGATCGGGAGGCTGGTGCTATAGTACTGCCGGAACCTGATTGAGAGGCTATGCAACGTACATTGGTGAAGCATGCGTTGGCGGCAGAGGCTGCCAAAGAGCGGATTTTGGTAGAGGGCTGGGTGCGTACCCGGCGTGATAGTAAGGCTTTTTCGTTCCTGGAGGTCAATGATGGAACGAGCTTGGCTTCGATCCAGGTAGTGGCTGATGCGGGTATCCCTGGCTATGAGGATATTGGACGTATGTCGACTGGCGCTTCGGTGGCAGTGGAAGGGAGTTTGGTGGAGAGTCCCGGTAGGCAGAAGTGGGAAATCCAGGCAACGCGCCTGCGCTTGATCGGGGCTTCGCCGGAGAGTTATCCGCTGCAGAAGAAGGGGCACTCGCCGGAGTTTTTGCGCAGTATTGCGCATCTCCGTCCGCGGACGAATTTGTTCGGGGCTGTGTTTCGTACGCGTTCTCGCATTGCGGCGGCAGTGCATCGTTTTTTCCTGGATCGTGATTTTGTGTGGGTACATACGCCGATTATTACGGCGTCGGATTGTGAGGGGGCGGGGGAGATGTTCCGTGTGACGACGCTCGATCCCCTGGCTGACAATAAGGGCTATGAACATGATTTTTTCGGGAAGCCTGCAAGTTTGACGGTATCCGGACAATTGGAGGGCGAGACGTTTGCGTGTGCGCTGAGCAATATTTATACGTTCGGGCCGACGTTCCGCGCGGAGAACAGCAACACCTCGCGCCATGCTGCTGAGTTTTGGATGATTGAGCCGGAGATGGCTTTTTGTGACCTCCAGGGTAACATGGAGGTTGCAGAGGCTTTCATTAAGCATATCGCTGATACGATGCTGGCTGATGATTCCGGGGATTTTGACTTTTTCTGCCGTTTCGTGGATAAGGGATTGCGTACCCGGCTGGAGGAGGTGAGCTGTAAGAAGTTCGTGCGTTGCTCGTATACGGAGGCTATTGAGATCATGCGGCAGAGTGGTGAGCATTTTGAGTATCCGCCGCACTGGGGAATGGATATGCAGAGTGAGCATGAACGCTTCCTGACGGAGAAATACTTCAGGGGGCCGGTGATTGTGTACGATTATCCGCGTGAGATTAAGCCGTTTTATATGCGCTTGAATGATGATGGGAAAACCGTCACGGCGATGGACGTGCTGGTACCGGGCATCGGTGAGATGATCGGTGGCAGCCAGCGTGAGGAACGGCTCGATGTGCTGGAGGGAAACCTTGAGCGTATGGGGATGGACAAGGAGGCTTACTCCTGGTACAACGATTTGCGCCGCTATGGTACGGTGCCTCATGCGGGATTTGGCGTGGGGTTTGAGCGGTTGATGATGTTTGTGACCGGCGTGCAGAATATCCGGGATGTGCTGCCGTATCCGCGCACGCCCCGTAACTGTGAGTTCTGATTCCCCCGGTATACCTCATTCCCCTCAGAAGAAGTAAGGACCTTTGCGCGGGAGCGTAAGGCGGAGCGTGCCGACTGTTGCTGATGCTGTTATTCTGCGCGGAAAGCTGTTTGCTGTCCCGAGATTGCCCTTGCTTTGGCGGGCTGGCTGTGGTAGAATGCGGCCGTTATGTTCTACATCACGACAGCAATTGATTACACCAATGGCTCGCCTCATATTGGGCATGCTTACGAGAAAGTTCTAGCCGACGTTCTTGCTCGCTGGCATCGAATGTGCGGAGAGCCGGTTTTCCTGCTGACGGGTGTGGACCAGCATGGCCAGAAGGTGCAGCAGAAGGCTGAGGAGGCGGGTATTACGCCGAAGGAGTATGCCGATTCTGTGACGCAGCGTTTCGTGGCACTGTGGAAGCGCTTGGGCATCGGCTACGACGGTTGGGCTGCGACGACGGATCCTCGCCATGAGGCTTGTGTGCAGAAGATCCTGAGTGATTTGAAGGACAAAGGCTGCCTGTACAAGAAGGCGTACAAGGGGTTTTATTCTGTGCGTCAGGAGCAGTTCCTGACGGATAAAGAACGGGGCGAGGATGGTACGTTCGGGCCTGAGTGGGGGCAGGTTATTGAGCTTGAGGAGGAAAATTGGTATTTTAATCTCAGCGAGCATGTGGCCTGGCTTAAGGAGTTCGTGCTCAGTCATCCGGATGTAGTGACGCCGGAGTTCCGCCGTCAGGATTTATTGCAGGGGATTGAGCGTGCTTATGGTAATGATCTTTGTATCAGTCGCCCGAAGGAGCGTCTCAGTTGGGGGATTCCGTTGCCGTTCGACCCGGATTTCGTGACTTATGTGTGGTTTGATGCACTGATCAATTATGTTTCATTTGCCGGGTATCTGGCGGAGGATGGGAGCGGATTGCCGGATTTCGGCAGGCTTTGGCCAGCCGCCTGCGAGGTCATCGGTAAGGATATTCTGATTCCTGCGCACGGTATTTACTGGCTTTGCATGTTGCACGCCATGGGATTCCCCGATGAGGCGATGCCGCGTTTGCTGGTGCATGGCTGGCTCAATATCAAGGGGGAGAAGATGTCCAAGTCGTTGGGCAACATCGTCGACCCGAACGATCTCTGTGATGCGTTCGGCCCGGAGGCTGTGCGTTATTACCTTGTCCGTGACACGAAGACCGGCTATGACAGTGATTTTGACCCCGAGCGCCTGAAAATGATTTACAACACGGAGCTTGCCAACGACATCGGCAACCTCGTTAACCGCTCGCTTAACATGTGCGTGCGTTATTGCGGCGGGGTGCTGACGACGGATTCCGGCGATGACGCCCTCTCTGCAGCACTGCGCGAGAGTCTTGCTTCGACGGAGAAAAAGTTCACCGAGCTCATGAATAGTTACAGTACCTCGGAGGCTCTGGCCGTGCTGAATGCGCATGTAGGTCTTTGCAACAGCTACATTGAACAGAAGCAGCCTTGGGTGCTGGCAAAGGATGAAGCGGCTCTTTCTGAGTTGCAGCGCGTGCTTGCGCACCTACTGGAGAGTTGTGCCCATGTTGGTTACCTGATTGGTTGTGTCCTGCCGGAGGCTTCTGTCCGCATTTTGAGTCAGTTGCAGATCTCTCCGGAGGGATGGACGCCTCAAACTCTTTCTTGGGGAGTCCTGCCCAACGGTCACACCGTGCAGGCCCCCAGCCCGGTTTTCCCGCGCATCCTTTCCGAGGAGGAGAAAGCGAAGATGGCAGCCAAGGCTGCCAAGGCCGCAGAGAAGGCTGCCCGCAAGGCTGCTCAGCAGGGGTGAGGAACTTAATTGAGCAACAGATAAAACGTTGGCATCCTGGTGAAGGAACTCCCCAGGTTCCGCTTCTGGGCGGCTGGGCGTTGCCATTTGCCGCGTGAGCTGTGCCCTGTGCGGGCCACCCTTCACCATTGGAACTGCGTACTGAAAGAAAGACAGAAGGTTGATATGAGTCAGTCAAATGGTAAAGCGTCGGAGGCGGCATCCGAGCCCGCTGGGCGTGAGGCAGCCCCCGCTGTCTCCGTGACGTTGTGCATGCCGTGTTACAATGCCGCCTGCTATTTGGCGGAGAGCATCGAAAGCGTTCTGGCCCAGACGTATCCGTATTGGGAGTTGGTGTGCGTGGATGATGGTTCCCGGGATCAGACTTGGGAGATACTTCAAGCGTACGCCGCCAGGGATGCCCGCATTCGTCTCCACAGGCTGGAGCAGAACTCGGGGTCGGCGGGCAGACCAGTGGCTGTGGCATTTCACTTGGCGCGTACGGAGTTCGCATTGGAGCTGGACAGTGACGATGTGCTCGAACCGGAATATCTGGAAAAGGTCGTGAAGCGTCAGCAGGAAACCGGAGCCGAGTGTGTCGGCACATGCTATTGCGGGTATGGTGCGGAGATTCGCGGGGGACAGTCGTCATGGAGTATTCCTGATGAGTCGTTTGATTTCTCGCAGGTTCTTACAGGACGCCAGGCTTTTGGGTTGACATTGGGGGACTGGAAGATATCGCTCAATGGCATGCTGATGAAGACCCGGCATCAGCTCACGCCAGACGAGCTGGCGGCGGTGGATGACCGCAGTATTTCATCCAATGAGTATTCGCTCCGGGTGGGAATGATGAGGTCTGCCAGTGTCGCATTCTGCCGTGCGCGGTATTGTTATCGTGTGCACCCGATGAGCGTATCATGCAGTCCCCGCCATTGCGAGCTTGCGTGGACGAATAAGATGATCCTCCAGTTGTGCGGCAGGGAGTTTGGGTTGAGTTCCCCCGAGTACATCTGCCAGCGGCGGGTGTATCTGACATCCTGGTTTTCCGCATGGCAAAAATGGATGTGGGAGCGTCAGAAACTTGCCAGGGATGTAGCAATACGCTGCCGGCGCAGCACGCCGCTGAGCGAGGTGTGGCGTTCGGATTTGCCTTTTGCCAAGAAGTTGTTCTTGTCCCTGCCTGTCGCTTTAGGTCAGGTTGTGGTGCTTTTCGCGAGGGTTGTGCGGCGTTGAGTAGGTCTTGAAAAAGGGAATGTGATCTTCTGAATTTGCGGCCCGGTGGTTGTGAGGTCTGCTGCGCCGCCTGCGGTGCCTTTTTTGAGACAAAGAAGGAAATATCCTTGACTATCCGGCCTTTCTGGTGCAATCTTGGGCGTCATGAACACTGTATTGATTATCGGCGCTGGCGGAGTGGGCCACGTGGTGGCCCATAAGTGTGCCCAGATGAAGGATGTCTACCAGCACATTCACCTGGCATCGCGTACGAAGAGCAAGTGTGATGCCATTGCTGCGGATGTTCTTGCCCGCACAGGTGTCACCATCTCCACGCATGCCGTGGATGCCGATAATGTGGATGCCACGGTCGCACTGCTGCGTGAGGTCAAACCCGACCTGGTGCTCAATGTTGCGCTTCCCTACCAGGACCTTCCGCTTATGGATGCCTGCCTTGCCTATGGTTGCCACTACATGGATACGGCCAATTACGAGCCGCGCGATGTCGCGAAGTTCGAGTACAGCTGGCAGTGGGCATACCAGGACCGCTTCCGTAATGCCGGCCTTTACGCGCTGTTGGGGTCCGGATTCGACCCGGGCGTGACCAATGTCTATACAGCCTGGGCTCTCAAGCACCATTTCGACGAGATCGAGTACCTCGACATCATCGACGTCAACGGAGGCGATCATGGCCAGGCTTTTGCCACTAACTTCAACCCCGAAATCAATATCCGGGAGGTTTCTGCTCCCTGCCGTCACTGGGAGGATGGAGCCTTCCGTGAGACGGCCGCCATGAGCATGCACAGGCCGTTTACGTGTCCCCAAGGAGTGGGCACCTATGAGATCTACCGCATGTACCACGAAGAGATGGAATCGCTTGTGCGGCACATCCCCACCATCAAGCGCGCCCAGTTCTGGATGAGCTTCTCGCCAAACTACATTAACCACCTCACCGTCCTCAAGAACGTTGGCATGACCCGTATCGACCCCGTCATGTACAATGGTGTGGAAATCGTCCCGCTGCAATTCCTCAAAGCCGTGTTGCCTGATCCCGGAGACCTCGGCAAAACCACCCACGGGCGCACCTGCATTGGTTGCGTTATTCAGGGGCGCAAGGATGGCAAGTACAAGGCCGTTTATATCTACAATATCTGCGACCACGAGGAATGCTACAAAGAAGTCGGCTCTCAGGCCATTTCTTACACCACGGGTGTACCGGCTGCCATTGGCGGCCGCCTGATACTCTCAGGCGTCTGGGGTGGTAAGGGGGTCTTTAACATGGAGCAAAACGATCCGGATCCCTTCATGGACGCTCTCAATCAATACGGTTTGCCTTGGAACTGCGTCGAACTTACAGAGGAGCAGGCCATGGCCCTGCGTGTGCAGGACTGATCACCTTGATTGAATAAGCCAGGCTTTGCACCACGTTCTTGCCGCGCCTCGCGTTGGGGGTGACTTTCCCACTGAGGGCGGATCTTGTTGAGCGATTGGAGTACATGCTTTTCTGGCGTCATTGCAGCCGCGAACCCGCCACCTGTGTCAGGGCGGTGAGTTCGCCGCGTGCCTGCAAATGAAGCCGCCAGATACGGTCTTTTCCCGCAAGGTTGCCGTGTAATTCCGTGCAGCCGCTGATTCTGAGTGTATGGATTTGTTTACATTCGTTATTCATCACGGGGAGAGGTGGGCCGCAGCCCGGTAAAGAAGCTTTTTTGGCTCCTCTGCTAACTGTGTGGAATGACGCCGCAACAGAGCCGGGAGAAGGAGAAAAAAACAACGCAAAGGGCAAAAAAACATTGAGCATGGAGGAGAAATCTCCTACCATGCCCAGTATGTTCAATA
>CALXRG010000026.1 GCA_944390825.1 uncultured Akkermansia sp. | reverse complement strand
CTGCATTTTTAATGAACACAACAACAGACAAAACAGACAAAGCACTGGCGAAACGACTCCTGCGGGATGAGCCCCTCATGGTCAGTGATATGGCACGCCTGGCGCTGGAAGCCATTGAGGGCTTGGGGGAGCTGGCGCGGGGGAAAAGCCGAGGTGAGATACTGCTGCTGATACGGCGGGTGATCCGTGTGGGGACGGAGCAGGTACGGGTGGCGGAGCAAACGGTTTCCCTGGAGGAGGCGGCTTGGGCAAGCGTGCGGGCGCGGGGGGATCTGCGGGCGAGTTCTCGTCAGGATCTGCGGCATTTTGTACGAAGGATTTTGAGAGTAGAAGGAGCCGCTACCCTGCCCTTACGCAGCATCAGCACCGCGCAGTGCCGGCGGATTTTGAATGAGGCTTTTGGGCGCAGCAAAAGCAGCTATGTGAAAGGGCGCGTCATCCTTCACAGCATCTTTGCCTACGGCATCAGGCAGGAGTGGTGTGACTCCAATCCTGTATCGCGGATTGAAGTTCCCAGCATCAAGGAGAAACCTATCACCCCGCTGAGCGTGCAGGAAGTCTCCCGGCTCCGCCGCACCTGCGAGACAGAAGCGCACCAGTCCATGCGCTTTTCCCTGCACCTGATGCTCTATTGCGGCATCCGCCCCACCGAAGTCAAACGTCTGAAACCGAGCGACATCTGCTGGGAGGAGCACCAGGTCATCATCCGCCCGCAGGTCAGTAAGACCGGTGGGGGCCGGGCAGTGCCGCTGCGGGGACTCGGCAACCTCACCCCACACGATTGCGCCATTCCTCGCAACTGGGAACGCCGCTGGCAACAACTGCGCCGTGCGGCGGGCTTCACACGCTGGGTTCCCGACGTCTGCCGCCATACCTTTGCCAGCTACCACGCCGCGCACTTCCGCAACCTGCCTGCCCTGCAACTCGAGATGGGGCATCGCGACTGCTCCCTGCTGCGCAGCCGCTACATGGTGCCGGCCCGCCGCAGAGACGCCTCCCACTTCTGGCAACTTCCCGGTATTGACGCCGATTCGAATGAAGCCAGCCATGCTGAACCGGGATGCGCCTGCCACGGGGTGCACGGTTAAGGCTGTCTCGAAGATGGGAGTCGAAATCAGAAACGCATCTGGGCTGTATCCGCGGGCGGTGAAGGCGATGAAGCCTTTGTCGCGGAGGTATTGGAGCGGCTGGCGGATGTTGTCGCGGATGTGGTGACCGGAGAGTTTACTTTGCGTTTATCCGGTGGGATGATTGCGTACTCGTATGGCGTGTTTACTGGATTTATAGGCAGGACATCGTCATGGATGCCGGAGTCGGCTTTCCTGCTTCTTTCCTCATTCAGCAGCCAACTACGGAGGGCTTGTTCCTTTCTCCTCTCATAAACTGGGACATGTCATGATGATGGTGACTTTTTATTTGAAGCAACCGTAGAATTGCCATCGCGTCGTTTCTCTCTCGGGATCTCTTTCGGGGCGTTGTATTTTGATGCAATGAGGCGTTCGCTGCTGGGGAGCGAATCTGTTTTTTTCTTGACTCCCTCCAAGCTGACAAGTAGAATTGCTACAGTACTCTCCGCATCGCAAGCCATGAATGCTAAGTTCCTGCTCCCCCTGCTGTCGCTCTTCCCTCTCATCACCGCTGCCCCCATGGTCTCTGCGCAGGAATCCAATATTCCGGGCACCTCTTCGGAGGGGGACCAGCGATCGCAGGGGGCAAGTATGGAAGAGTGTCTTTCACAGGTCAAATCTTTTAACGGGCGCATCAACAAAAGAGCAAAATACTATATCTACCTGCAGTCTGCCAGTTGGTGTGGTCCCTGTCAACAGGAAATGCCCGAAATTGCCAAGTTGTACCGCAAAATGAAGCGCAAGGGCGTTGAGATTATCCTCTGCAGCCTTGACGAAACGACAGAAGATGCTAAGCGTTTTCTAAAAGCTCATAAGGCTAAATTCCCCGCCATTATGCTTGATGATGCAGAGAAACTGCCCGGCTTTTTTGTTGTCGGTGCTATTCCCGCAGCTGTCATCGTCACGGCAAGTGGAGAAAACATCGTTACTGGCCATGGGGCCATCATCAAGGACTGGAAATCCATTATTGAAGAGTGGGAATCGGCCCATGCTACTGAGGATGATGCCTCCTGAGACGGTGTGTGTTTTCCTCTCCTGATTTATTAGCGGACCGTCTGGAATCTTGTGCATACCTCGCCTGAAGCTGAAATTATTGCTCCTGACATTGCCGCAGGTTTGGACGCTGGGGTGTGCGCTTGGGGGAGGCTCGTCTGATGGGCCCATGGTTGAGAGGTGCGTGCTGGATGGAGTTCGGCAGCTAACGTCGCCGTTCTTGTTTCTTCCTGTAGATGAAGGGTAGTTTGCGCTGGTGAAGCAAGACGGACACCTTCCTGGATGCCCCGGTTCCGGTGTCGCTGCCGTTCCAGGCGGCACGGCGGGTTCCTTCAGCTTCGCTTGCAGGGCGGAGTGCTCCCTCATGTCCATGGCGCCATCAGCAGCACAGAGGTCCAATGATATAATGGGGGGGTGATTTCGTTTCTCGGATTTCAGGACAGACGCACGTGGATGATGGCGTATCTAAAACGGTGATATGAAGATCAGAACCGGACCGCAAAGTCGCTCTTTACCCCAACCTACTTCCTCGCAAAATTTTCTCATGCGTCTGCCCTGAGCTCTGCACCAGGTGACTTGCCAAAGCGCGAGGTGCGTGGTATAATGCGAGCAGCATGAAATTTCTCCACCCCTCGCAGCGCCCTTATCCCCCACTTGTCGTCGGAGCCGTATCGGACTGGGACACTTGGCTGAGCGTCAGCGAGCCGGGGGCAGACCCTGAGTGTGACATCATTGAGCTGCGAGTCGACTCCCTGCCTACCTCTATCTCCGCTGAGCAGCTGCTGGAGCGCCGCTGTGTGCGCCCTTTGCTCATCACGCTGAGGCACGCATCAGAAGGGGGATGCCGGTCTAACTGGGACGAGTCTGACCGCATCAGTCTCGCCCGCCAATTACTGCCCATGGCAGACCTGCTCGACTGGGAGATTGCCCGTATTCCTGAAGCCAAGGCCCTCCTCAGCGAAGCCCGCAAACGCGGCATCACCCTCATTGGCTCCTCTCACGACTTTATCGATACGCCGGCTGTATCGACCATGCTCGCCCTCGAAGACAAGGCCAGGGCTCAGCGCATGGACGTCACCAAGTTTGCTTTTCGCCTCAATGAAGCCACCGACATGGGTATTGGCTGTGAGCTTCTGGAGGCAGCCCGTGGCCCTATGGCCCTGATGGGTATGGGTGAGCTCGGACCTACCAGCCGCCTTCTCTTCTCTCAACTCGGTTCCTGCCTCATTTATGGCTACCTCGGCAGTAAACCTTCAGCGCCAGGACAGTGGAAAGCAGGCGACTTCCGCCGAGCCCTTGGCACCTTGGTTCCGTCTCCCGCGTAAATACGGCTCAGAGCACTTGAGCTATTGCTCCGCTATTCCCAGCCAGGTCCCCTGCTCTACGCTCTAACTTCGCCTGTTGAGGTTTGCAGCACGGTCCGCAGAACCCAGGCTTGGCTTGCTGCTGACTGCTTCAGTCTGCAAAGCAAATGCACGCTTCCGGAGCTGTTTGAGCCCTGCGCGCTGGCTGTTCCCCGTCTCTGCTCCGGGGGATGCTTGCCCCGAGCAGCGACAGGCTCATTCCTGCGGTGTCGGGCGGAGGCGGCGACATAACGCGCTAAGTTACAACGCATCAACCCTGGCATCTCCGGCAACCATTCCACCAGTGTGCGGTAGCAGTTGATTATCAGCCCGAGCTTATCCCTGCAACGCTGCTCCGACACAATGTGTTATTTTGTGCTTTGACACAAACTCTTTATGCAATTGTTAGACATTGTCGGCAAAAAGTCTTGACGTCAGCCAGAGACATGTTATAATTTCCATATCCTACTATGTTGGTAGGTTTTACATCTAACCTCTTCTGGACTCCACAAAAAAGACTTAAATCATGAGCAAGACATACCGATTTGAAACCCAGCAGCTGCACGCGGGTCAAGAAACACCGGACCCGGCGACGGGCTCCCGTGCCGTACCGATATACGCCACCACCTCCTACGTCTTCAAAGACAGCCATCAGGCTGCCAATCGCTTTGCACTCAAAGAAGCGGGCAACATCTACACGCGCCTCACGAACCCGACCTCGGACGTATTCGAGCAGCGCATCGCAGCACTGGAAGGCGGCGCGGCCGCGCTGGCCGTAGCGAGCGGCTCTGCTGCCATAGACTACGCTATCCGCGCTATCGCCAAGGCAGGAGACCACCTCGTTGCCTCTGCATCGATCTATGGCGGCACTTACAACCTGCTGGCGCACACACTGAAGGAAAGCGGCATCAGTACCACCTTTGCAGACATTGCCGATCCGGCCTGTGTTGAGGCTGCGATCAGACCGACCACCAAGTGCATTTTTGTCGAGTCCCTGGGCAACCCGAACAGCGACGTCGCAGACATCAGCACGCTTGCGGACATAGCGCACCGCCATGGGCTGCCACTCATCGTAGACAATACCTTTGCTACGCCCTATCTGCTGCGACCCATCGAGCACGGAGCCGATATCGTCGTACACAGTGCAACCAAGTTTCTGGGCGGTCATGGCACCGTCTTGGGAGGCGTTATCATCGACAGCGGTAAATTTGACTGGACGGCACACCCGGGTAAGTTCCCGAGCCTCACCACTCCCCGGGAAAGCTACCACGGTCTCGTTTTCTGCGAAGCCTGCGGTGCCCTGGCCTACTTGATCAGCATACGGGCCACCCTGCTGCGGGATCAGGGAGCCAGCATCAGTCCCTTCAACTCGTTTCTCCTGCTGCAAGGGCTGGAGACCCTCTCTCTGCGCGTCGAACGCCACGTGCAAAACGCCCTCCGCCTCGTCGACTACCTGGCACAGCATCCACTGGTAGAGCGCGTCAACCACCCAAGCCTGAGTACTCATCGCGATCATGCTCTCTACCGGCGCTATTTCCCGTTGGGTGGCGGCTCTATCTTCACCTTCGAAATTAAAGGAGGAGGAGCAGCAGCGCGCCGTTTCTGCGAAAGCTTGGAGTTATTCTCTCTACTGGCGAACGTTGCAGACGTCAAGAGTCTCGTCATTCACCCGGCTTCCACGACCCACTCTCAATTAAGCTCAGATGAACAGGCAGCCTGTGGCATCAGGCCGGGTACCGTCCGTCTCTCGATTGGCACGGAAAACGTTCAGGATCTCATCGACGATCTCGATCAGGCTTTTGCGCGACTTGACTGAGCCAGGCGCCCGGGCAGGCTGCGGAGTCTCCCTGCCCATCCCCAAGTCCTCCACAGAGTAACCGGCGCGGCTTCGGCTGCGCCGGTTTCGTCATTCCTCGACGCTGCCGGAGCTGGGGATGCTCCCTGCCGGGAGTTCACACATAGGGAGAAGCAACAGACGCCGCAAAACGTTCCATATCCGGAATAGCCCCAGTGTTTCCCCTATCATGCGGAGCATCCGCTGTACGTGCGCGACGCTCAGAGGCTGGGGCTTTGTTTTCCCTATCATACGGAGCATCCCTTGCTGTCGGAGGCGTCATGCTCCCGTCCGCCGTTTCCTGCCTCCTGGCAGCCAGGCATTAATACGGGATCCACAGCAGTGTCTCATGCCCGCTGCCATACACATTCACGTGTATCACAAACCAGATAACCATAATGGCGGCGATCAGAACCTTGGCATACATACCGGCGACGACACCCAGCAGCGCCCCCAGCCCGGAAACAGACGACTGTTTCCAGTCGCGCCGCGCTATTAAAAGCTCTGCCAGCACCGCACCCAGGAAGGGGCCAACAATCAGTCCGATCGGGAAGAAAAAGCAACCCACGAGGAAACCAACGAGACTCATCCAAACGGCTGCACGACTCGATCCGAAGCACTTGGCACCTACCAGTGTCGTGATATTATCGACGAGCATTCCCAGTACTGTCAGGACCGACAGGAAAACCCAGATCCACCACCCCAGATCCGCATCGCCCAACCCGACGGCGTAGCACACCAACCCCAGCAGCACGAACACATGCCCGGGGTACGGCAGCACACAGCCAGCCAGTCCCGCGATGAGGCACAGGACCGCCAGTACATACATCGTAATCTGCCACGCCAGTTCCATAGCAATCGAGGACAGAATCACCACCCAACATGCGGCGCGTGTTCGGCTTCAGCCAATATGAGTCACGCGTTCTGGCTCTCGGCGTACCCGGCACGACGGCGCGCAGTCGAATCCAGGATGCGCTTGCGCATCCGGATAAAGTGCGGCGTCGCCTCCACCAGCTCGTCCGGTTCGATATACTCGATGGCACGCTCCAGCGAGAACACACGCGGCGGAGTCAACTGGATGGAGTCATTCTTCGTTGCAGATCGGTGGTTAGTCAGATGCTTTTCACGCGTCGGATTGACCTCGATATCGTTGGGCTTCGGGTTCTCCCCCACAATCATCCCCACGTACACCTCATCGCCTGGAGCCACGAACAAAGGCCCTCGCTCTTCCATTGCCTGGAGTGCGTAGGGGCGGGCGATGCCATTTTCCATCGAAATCAGCGTACTGCTCTGGCGCGTCACAATTTCGCCGGCATAAGGAGCATACTCTTTGAAGAGGTGAGAGAAAATACCGTGTCCGCTCGTCAGGTTCACCAGTTCAAACTCAAACCCGATCAGCCCACGTGTCGGGATAGTCGCCCGAATCAGGGTGCGCCCCGACCCATTCGCTTCCATATTCTCGAGGATTCCCCGGCGATTACCCAGAATGCGAACCACGCCATTCGCGCAGTCATCCGGCACCTCGATGTACACAGTCTCGAACGGTTCACAGCGCACACCATCAATCTCACGCGTGATTACCTTCGGCCGCGACACCAGCACCTCAAAGTTCTCGCGTCGCATCTGCTCCACCAGAATCGCAATTTGCATTGTCCCACGGGCGGATACCATAAACACACCCGCCAGATCCGTATCTTCCACCTTGATCGAAATATTCGTACGCATTTCACGCATCAGGCGCTCACGAATCACGCGGCTTGTCACATTGCGTCCATCTTTTCCGCCCAGCGGCCCATCATTGATACTGAACTCCATCTGCACCGTCGGCGGCTCAATCTCCACGAAGGGCAGAGCCTCCCCCTCGGGGTCCGCCGTCAGCGTCTCGCCGATATCAACATCCTCAAAGCCCGACAACCCGATAATATTTCCGGCCTCCCCGACAGCTGAGTCTGTCGTCTGCAGGCCACTGTACTCGAAAAGCTTCGTTACCTTTCCCTGCACCCGGCTGCCATCCGGTCGCAGCAGGTACAGGCTATCGCCCTTCATCACACGCCCGCTCGTCACCCTGCCGATTGCCACGCGGCCGACGTAATCATCCCAGTCGATATTCGAGATCAACATCTTAAACGGAGCATCCGGATCCGCGTCCTTCGGTGCCGGTATATGCTTCACAATCTGGTGCAGCAGCGGCGTACAATCCACAGGCGGCTCATTCTCAGGACTATTCATGAAGTAGCCATCACGGGCGGATCCGTACACAAACGGCGCCTCGAACTGCTCCTCTGTCGCATCCAAATCCATCAGCAGCTCCAGCACCTGATCGCGCACCTTGAGAGGGTCTGCGTGAGGACGGTCAATCTTGTTGACCACCACAATAGGCAGCAATCCTTCCTGGAGTGCCTTACGCAGCACAAAGCGCGTTTGGGCCTGCGGCCCCTCGTAGGCATCCACCACCAGGATCACCCCATCCACCATCTTCATCACACGCTCCACCTCAGCACCGAAATCCGCATGCCCCGGGGTGTCAACGATATTAATCGTGTAGCCGTTCCAGTGAATCGATGTATTCTTCGCCTTAATGGTGATACCCTTCTCACGTTCCAAATCCATCGAGTCCATTGCCCGGTCCTGCACCTCCTGGTTTTCCCGGTATGTGCCGCCGGCCTTCAGCAACTGATCTACCAGCGTTGTTTTACCATGGTCGACGTGTGCAATAATAGCCAAATTACGGAACTTACTTGGATCGGACATAATCAATCGTGGGTTGGGCTCAAGAGAGCGGGCGCACTATAGCACAAAGCTGCGGTGCGTGCAAGCGCAAACCCCCGGCAAATCCGTACACCACAAATTGTACCCCCAAAGGAGACTCGCCTAAAATGAGTTCACCAAAAGGAGGTCCAATACCGCCCGCTCGGATCGACGCGTAAGCAAATGGCTCAAACCTTCTGCGCCAGCAAAAAAGCCCTACCTGTTTTTGAGGGAACAGACCTGACCCCGGCACGCAAATTACCCGGGAACGCAAGCCCTGTCCGGGAACCGGCTTTGCTTGACGCGGCACCGTCTTTGTGCTATATAAATGGGCAAATTCAGGACATGAATAACCAACTCTACATCTACGATTGCCTCACCGGCAAGCTCCGCGTGGCCAACAGCAGCATGATGCCCATCGGCTCCGGTGTCCGCAATACTTTTCGCGTGCAAATGAACCGGGAGAACGGCGGTTCCTTCGTCAAGCGCGATGACATGTGCCGCTTTTTCCCCCATGGCAACATCGAGAGCTACTCTCTCAACGGCGTGCGACTCAAGGGCGACTGCGTCATCAAACCCAACAACATGTACCTGATGGTCCTGGCAGGCGCATGCCTTATCTGCTGGTACGGAGATTCCGCGCAGCGGCCGAATTTCAGCGCTTACGACTCTCATATCTGGTACGTCTATGACAAGGACAAGGACGCATGGCACGGCCCATTCAACCTGACCGATCTGAAGCGCGAGATCAAGTCTCTCCCCGAACAGGCTCTTGCCACCTTCCAGGGGCTGGAGAACTGTGCGTTCTACCTGCGCGATATCGTTGAAGTCGTGGACTTCGTCTCCAACAGCGGGGCCCACCCCGGAGAATCCCCAAAAGACGATGACGCCCGCGCCCTTCCCGCTGTATGCCGCTGCCCCTCCTGCTGGGAGAAGTTTCCCCGCAATGCCGTGCTGGCCATTGCCACCCACCCGGACCTGATGCACGATGACATTCTGGGTGATGGAGAAATGCAGCGCTTTATTCCGTCGAGTTTCACGGAAAACGGATTGCCTCTGGATGCCAAAGGCTCGCCCTGCAACGAGTTTGCGTGCCCCTACTGCCACTGCAAGCTGCCGCCATTCTTCACTTCCTCCACGCAACACATTTTTTCACTCATCGGCGTGCCGGCTGCTGGTAAATCGTACTACCTGGCCTCGCTCATTCATGAACTGGAGCATGAAATTCCCCGCGAGTTCGGCATTCCTTTCCGCGATGCGGATCCCGCCGCCAATGCACCGCTCAACGACATGCGCATGCGCCTCTTCTCCGGTCTCTCCGAGCAGGAGACCTACATCGGCAAGACTCGCCTGCAGAGCAACGTTTACCACAAGGTCTGGCGGCACAATCACTTCTATTCCATGCCCAGGCCGTTCACGTACCGGCTTAACAAGGGGACAGACGTCTACTCTGTCGTGTTCTATGACAACGCAGGTGAGAACTTCGAGCCCGGAGCCCCGCTGGAGCAAGGGCCTTCCGTAGAGCATCTCGATGTAGCCTCCGCCATCTTCTTTCTGTTCGACCCCACGGCCAACCCGGAGTTCCGGAGTCTGCTCAAGGATCACAAAGACCCCCAGATTCACCTGAATCGCCGCCTTGCAGGGAGGCAATCCATGCTGCTGACAGAAGCGGAGATGCGCCTGCGCTCCCGCCTGAATCTGCCGCAGGGGCAAAAACTCGACGTTCCGCTGGCCGTCATCATCGGCAAATCCGATACTTGGGGGCACTTGCTTGGGCCGGAACCGCTCCTGCCGGTCACGCGTTCCGGTATGTTCATGCCCGAGCATGTCAACGTTAATTCGGCACGGCTGCGACAGTTCCTCTTCAACATCACCCCCCACATCTGCACCAACATCGAGACCATCTCCGAGAACGTACGCTACTTCATGGCTTCCGCCCTCGGTGAGTCTCCGATCGAGTTCACCAACAGCGACGGTCAAATTGTCATCGGTCCCCAATCGGGGTCGGTGCATCCTTTCCGCGTGACGGATCCCATCCTCTGGGCACTCAGCTGCGTGGAGCCTTCTCTGCTGCCCAGCTCTCAGAAATAACCCGCCGCCATGTCCTTCCAGCTCGTTTACACCAGTGCCCCTGTTCTGCTGGATTCCCCGGGATCCGGCTACGGCACTGTCGCGCGCTCGGAGGACATTCCCAGGCGGCTGGCCCAGAAACTGGAAAACATCAGTGTTTACCGTGAGCAGGCTGCATCCCTCATCACCGGCACCCAGTACTCCTACCAGATCATCGAGCACGAGGGCGCTGCCTACCACGTACTGACTGCTGTCAGTCTGGCCGGAGCGGACTACAGTGGTCGGGTCTGTCACATTGCTCATCATATTGCCCTGACTCCCGAAGAAGTTATTGCCATGAGGAACAACGCCATGCGGCCCACTCCCGCGGGCATTATCCTGGCACTGGAGCGCTCCGCCTTCTGGTACAAGCAGTGGCAAGGGGAGCCGCGAACGCTCTCCGGCGAGCCCAGGTTGTCAGCTTCTGCCCTGCCGGATGCTTCCCGGCAAGCAACGTGGAAGCGGCTGACCGGTCACAAAAGCAATGCCCGGGCTTTTTTCACGCCTCCATACGACAGGGACTGCCTGTGTCTGGTTCCCGAACAGACGGATTCCGGGACAATCCTGCTGCTCATCAACGAAAGCGATTGGCTGGCGGCGAGCCGGGGGTGGGGCAAGACGTTTACGACACATGCGGCGGACTCCGACAGCTTCAGCTTCACCCGCCGCATCTTTGCAACGGCCGCTTCTCCCCTGGTGGCCAAAGCGGAGCAATCCGGCAAAGCCATTCTGGATATCTCCCCGGATCTGATTCTGCCCGAGAAAGAAATCGCTGCAAGCGCCGAGGAGTTCAGCACACTCCAGCATCCTGTTTCCTCCAACACCCCGCTTCCTTCTCCCGAACCCGACCTTGCCGCTCCGAACCCACCCTCGCCATACCGGTATTGCGAAAGCAGTGATGAGGACACCTACGAGCTACCGCCCAAGCGCATCAACTGGCTGCGGGTTTCGGGGCTTGTCCTGGGCGTTGGTATTCTTGTGGCCGGTGGCATTATCATCCACGCCGGCATGCCCGGCAAGCACCCGATGGGACTGGTCTGGGAAGATGGAGAAAGCGGCACGGCGGACGTAGTCCCGAGCGGCACATCTGCCCCGGGCAGTCTGAAAAACATGGTCGGCCGCCTGCGTGCTCTCTGTCGCGCCCCCTACGACGCCACCGCCGCCCAACTCACACTTGATCAGCTGGCAGCCCAGGCCCGGCAGCTTCCCTTCCCAGACTCACCGGATGCCTCCGCCTTCCTGGCCTGTGTCAGTTCTCTGCGGGAAGCAGGCAATCTTTCCTCTGATTACGCTGCCGAACTGATCAGCCTCATGCAATTTGCCCGCCAGTTCCACCTGAGTGAGCACCAGCTTGGTCGCTTTTTCATGTACCAGGCGACCTTTGCACGCCATCCGGACGAGGCTTGGTTCAAAGCGTTGGATGACGAATACCCCCGCTGGGCCTTTATCTTCTCGCGCTTCCCGGACATGATCACCTGGCTTCACCGGGATTTTGGCCGCTACATGGACCCGATTCTGCGGCGGTTTTCCTCCACGCCGCCACCGAACACCTCACCCCGCTGGGTACAGGGAATCATCAGGCCCAACCTGCCCCTGCCAGCCTGGCTGCTGGATTCGTGTCCGGCCCCGGCCGAGGCCGCTCAGGCGGACGAGTCACACGAGGACATCGCCGATGCCCTGCCCAGCGTCCAGCCACCGGAAAACACATCCGCCATGGGCCAGCGTCCCTATGCCCTGGTTGCAGGACAGAGCCCGACTTCCCCACAGGAAACAGGCCAGGACACTCTATCCCAACGTGATGCCAACCGGAGCGGCACAGGTCAGGAGGACGCCATGGTGCGCGATATGCTTTTGGCCGCGGTAGAACACCCGATCACACAGGGAGAACTCATCATCGCACACGGTGCCGGTGAACTTAACAAACCCCTGCGGCTCTTCCTCGATGCAGAACATCACACCCTCAAAACCGGGCACTGCACAGACGGCAATACCGAAACCTTCAGCATCTCGCTCATCGGCTCGGACGGAACGGCGGCCCCGGATTTCTGCCTTGAACTCCGCTTCGAAAGCGGGCAGCTGAGAGACATCGTGTTCAATGGCGGCTCACCGCAGATTGTCTGCATTCCCCTGCCCACCCGGGATCAGGTGCTGCACCCCACTATTCTGGCGCAGCCGCTGGAAATCACTCTTACCGTTGACTGGGCAGGCGTGGAGCCTCCGTCGCTCCCCCTCAACCGCTTCAAACTCTATGCCGGCCCCAACCGCAAAAACGAGGTCCGTTTCGGGCTCCAACCCATGCCCGGCATCGCACCCGAGGATGCTTACCAGCTGCCGGACATCGAACTCTCCCCTCGAACGGAGTCGCCGGTCTGCATTCCTTCCATCGGTTACGTCTGTCAGTTTGCTCCCATTACCGGCACCCGGATCGGCAGTAACCGCTATACGATCGATTTTCGCACCATTCCCAATCAGCACAAGGAGTTTGACATCCTCCCCAAAGTATCCTGCTCAATCAACTTCAGGGATTTCTTGGTGCGACAGCTCTCTCAGCTTTCGCGCAGCTTCCCGCTCAAGGACGGGCAATCGATTCCTCTCGCTGATCTTTTCTTTGCCGCTCAGGAGTTCCAGCTGGGACGGCACTCCAAAACACAGCCAGACCAACTGGCCAGGCTCTATATCAATGCCACAGCAAGCATAGAAGCCGTGAGTGCCTACCGATTCTTTGAGAACCACATCGGCACCCAATTCCTGGCGCTGCACGGAGACAAAAACAAGGTCATGGAGATGTTCTCCTCTCCTCTCAAGGCCAGATTCGTCCAAAACCGCATTGAAACACTGCTGAGCGACACCCTCATGCGCCGTTTTGGAAGTTATTTCCGCGAGTGTCTGTGCGATTCCCCCGCGATACGGCTGACGCTGAGGCTCAAGAACATCGACGTTGCAGAAGACGTGCTGATTTGGCAATTTGAGCCGGTTCTTCCGGATTCCGCTGCGGACCGTCAGTCCCCCGCGGCAGAGGCTCTCCCTGAAGCGGAGGCGGGGAAAACGCCGCTCAGGGGAACAGCGGAGGAATCGCGACCGGAAGCACAGGAGAATGAACCACTGCCAGAGGCTCAGTCGCGTGGATCACGGCCCAAGGCGACCGAATGACAATCCCCGGTAAGCAAGTAATCACGATATGTCCGGGAAACAGGTCAGAGCCAGGAAACGGGACAGAGCAGGTAAAAACGCAGCGCTTCGGGCCCTGCGTGCGTATGCTTTGGCGGGAGATCTGAAGCAGGCGGGACAAATTCTTCTCCGCATGCTGCAGGAACAGCCGGACGACACATTTGCCGCGGAAGAACTCCACCGTTTACGCACCGGTGTTCCTCTGCGGATCACCGAAACAAAGGAGCAACGCCGCCAACGCGAGGAAAAAGAGCAACAGGAGGAAACACTCCGGGCCTTATCCGATTTCAGAGAAAAACAGCTCGACTGGCACAACCTGGATGAGCTCCAGTTGCGCCGCTACGCGGCAAGCGCCGCCTCCCTTCCCCCACAGGAACACCTCGTCAGCTTCCGGCATGCCATCGGGGCAGAACTCCGGCGGCGGGCAAATCACCGGAGGAAGACCGTTGTCTGTACTGTTCTGGGCATCCTGCTCACCACAGGGATTATCTGCGCGGGGGTATGCCGCCACGACCTGGCACTGGCAAAAAGCGAAGCTCTGGAACTCGCCCTGCGCTCGGGGCACTGGGAACTCATCCACGCCAGGCTGAAAGAGGCAAAACACCCCATCGACCGCATACTGAGTACACAACTGCGCAACAGCGTAGCCCTGGCCGAGACCTGGATAGAGCAGCAACACGCTCAGCGTGACGAGCTGCTGCGGCTCATCTCCCACTGGCAGAACAACCCCGCCGCCTTCGCGTCACTGAGTGACCTGGAGCGTTCGCGTTTTGCGGACGAGCTCACCGCCTTGGTCTATCCGCATCAGGACATGCTGGATGCCTGGCATGAGCTGATGGAGCAGATGAAGCAATCACTCCTCGCCAAACGATCGAGTGTGATTGCCGTGCTGGCGAAGCCCCTCCCTCCCCCGCCTCAGCCCACCAGCTCTTTGGAGACCGATACTCAGGCACTGGAAACATACCGTCAAGGCCTGATGCAACGCATCCGCTTCTACCGGGAAGCGTGTACAAAACACACGCTCAGTGAAGAGCTCATCGAACCCGCCAAACAAGCTCTGCACCATACCGAGCTTGCCCTGCGCGACCTGGCCGAGCTGCAGCGCCTGCTGCACAATCTGCAGCAAGCCCAGTCCTACGCTCACTATCGGAGCCTGATCGATGAGTTCACACCGGCTCACTATGCCCCGGCCCGGCAACTGATGGCCCCCCTCCGTCAGCTGCCGCCCGCACAGGATCTTGAGCAAACCGTCCGCGACGGCGGGGGCGGTGTCGCGCACCAAGTTCTTGAATCCACCCTGTTGAACGCAGGCCCCACCTTCTCTGCGGAAAGACCCGCGACGCGTGAACAAACCGCCATCATCGAAGGAGTTTTCACCTCCGAACCCCTGCACCGCGTCTTTTTTAAACTGCGCAACAAAGAAGGCGAAACCTGCATCACGGAAAAAGATCCCGTCGTCTTCAGCCAAACAAAAGGGTACCAGGACGCCAAAATCATCCGTTCCACTTACGACCCAGCCTACACCCCCTCCAAGCCGGCAGGCTTCATCTGGACGGAGGCTGAGACCATTATGAAAACAACGATCGATGCCACCCCCCTCATCAAGGCGACAGGCATCGAGCGCGAAACCTTCTTTGAGCAAGCCAACCTCCCCACCCTGCTCGATACCATCATCAACGCAGAAGCCCCCTACTGCCCGCCCCTGGCGCGCGCTTACCTGTTTCACGCGATTCTCCAGCTCATTCTCAAACACCCGGAGCCCGAAATCACCGGCATTCATTTTTGTCCTTCCCTCCAGCAAGACGCACGCAGCTTTCTGAGCATCATCCGCCGCAGCCGTCAAACATTTACAGATGGCATGTGGCTCCGGGATGGCAGCGACATCGATTGGCTGAACACCACCTACGGCCGCTGGTTCCGGGAAAGAAAAGGTAAAAGCTACGCACAGGAAATCGCCGACAACGTCCGCCAACTCATCAATGTCCGGCCGAAGTTTGCCGGGCTGATTGGGCTACGGGGAGAAATCATCTGCTCCCCCAGGATTAAATCCCGCCTCACTCCGGGAACCCGCATCTGGTATCTCAGGCAGCCCCACAGTACTGAGTCCACATCCGACTCCCATGCTGGCCTGAGCATCGGCACCATGGGAACTCCCTTATCCAGGCCCCTTCCCCTATCGCCCTTTTTCATCGCCGAGAAAGAATAACCCTCCGGCAAGACATCATCAGCCCACCACACCGTCCTCAGTCCTACTTCCTTTGCCACTTCCTCTACCACTTCTTTTTCCCTCTTCTTTCCCTCTCTTCTTTCCCGCCTTTTTCTTTTCCCATTCCCTTTTCCCTCCTGGCCCATGCTGATAGCCCTTTTTTCGGACATACACGACCATACAGCCCCCATGATCACCGCTCTGCACCGCGCGGACGCGCTCGGCTGTCAGCATCTTCTTTTCATGGGCGACCTCACCTCCCTGAGCACCATGCAGACCATGCGTGAGGAATGGCCGCACCCCATTGACCTCGTGTTTGGCAATAACGAACAGCACCACGACTTCCACCTCCAACTGGCGGAATCCCTGCCCGACACAACCCACCACGGCACCGCAGCAAGCATCACCATCGACTCGCGCCGCATCTTCTTCTGTCACTACCCGCACACAGCTGCCAGAGAAGCGGCACTGGGAACCTACGACGCCATCTTCTACGGGCACACGCACATCGCAGCCCAGCAACAAGGTAAACACAGCTTACTCGCCAACCCCGGTGAAATCCAGGGACGCACCGGCATGCGCTCCTTCGGCATCTATGACACCCGGGACAGCAGCCTGCGCATCATCAGGCTTTAACCCCGAGAACCTCCGCGAGCCTTCCTCCCCCATGGAATACCAGATCTACCACCTTGCCGGCATGCGAGCCAACCCGGCCGACATCGCCCTACTGGATGACCAGGAGCGGGAAGCACTCGCCCGCCGGGGTGAGCGCTACCTGCTCATCCGCCCTCTGCTCAAGCGTGAACTCGCCAGGCGCCTCGGCTGCCTACCCAGCGAGGTACACCTGGGGATCACCCCCCACGGCAAACCCACCCACCCCCACTGCCACTTCAACATCAGCCACTCCGGCGATTACCTCTGCATCGCCTTCCACCATCAGGCCATCGGGGTCGACATCGAGCGCATCCGACAGCGGCCTTTTGCCCGCCTTGCTCCCCGCTTTATGGCCCCGGAGCAACTCCGTGCCTTCAGGGAACGCGGCTGCCCCGAGTCTGAATTCTTTACCTGCTGGTGCACTGCAGAAGCCCTCATCAAGCACGCTGGCTCCACCATCTGGCAGGCGCATGACTTTCCCTTTCTCTTCGACAGAGGGCAAATCATCCCCCTGTACGAAAACGCACCGCGCGTACACCTCTTCTCCCCGGCCCCCGGCTACAGCGGAGCCGTCGCTTTCACCCAAACAACCTGACACAACACCAGCCCATCCCGCACAGAAACAGTCGCCAGCACAAAGGAATTCCCACTCCTTCCGGGCATTGCGGCTTGACAAGCAGTCGCGGAGTGATAGGATATGAAGCGTTAAAATCACCGACTATATGGCTACAATCCGCCCCTTCGCCGCCCTGCGGCCGCCCAAGCAGTACGTGGAGCAAGTCTCCTGCCTTCCCTACGACGTCATGAACCACCGGGAAGCCTGTGCCATGGCAGCAGGAAACCCCTCTTCGTTCCTGCACATCTGCCGAGCCGACATCGACACCAGCGAAGAAGCCATCCACGACACCATCACCTACGAGAAAAGCCGGGAAAACCTCGAAAAATTCATTCAGGAAGGCTTTTTGGTCCGCGAAGCCGCCCCCTGCTACTACATCTACCGGCAGATCATGTGGGGACGCGTCCAGACGGGCATCGTCGGCTGCGCCAGTGTCGATGAATACCAGAACGGAACCATCCTCCGGCACGAACTCACCCGCAAAGAGAAAGAACTCGACCGCATCAACCACTTTGACACCTGCTCCGCCCAGACGGAGCCCGTCTTCCTCGCCTACCGCAAGCACGAAGGCATCTCCACCGCCATCCGCGAGTGGATTAAATTTCACAAGCCGGAGTATGACTTCAAAAGCGAAGACGGCGTGACGCATCTGCTCTGGCCCGTGACCGATCCCGGTGTCATCGACACCATCCGCAGGGGATTTGAAGAAGTACCCGCCCTCTACATCGCCGACGGACACCACCGCACCGCCTCCAGTGCAGCGGTATCCGCCAAACGCCGCGAGCAGCACCCGGACTACACAGGAGAGGAAGAGTTCAACTACCTCATGGCCGTCACCTTCTGCGATGAAGATCTCTTCATTATGGACTACAATCGAGTCGTCAGCGACCTCAACGGCCTCACGCCCGAGCAGTTCACCGACGCGATCAGCGCCGCCTTCACCGTCACCCCCGCGCCCGCCGGCGCCCCCTATGCCCCCCGAACCAAACACGAGTTCGGCATGTACCTGAACGGCCGCTGGCACATCCTCACCGCCAAGCCCGGCACCTATGACGCAGGGCATCCCATCCAAAGCCTGGACTGCGCCATCCTGCAATCCAATCTTCTTGCCCCCATCCTCGGCATCAGTGACCCCCGCACCAGCCCACGCATTGACTTCGTCGGCGGGATACGCGGCCTCGAAGAGCTCGAAAAACGCACAAAGTCGGGCGTTGCTTTTGCTCTCTACCCCGTCACCATGGCCGACCTATTCCATGTGGCAGACAGCGGTGAAATCATGCCACCCAAGTCCACTTGGTTTGAACCCAAGCTGCGCTCCGGTCTTTTCGTCCACGAAATCGAGCGCTAAGCGCATACCTCCCTGGCAATCCCTCTGGTCACATTACCATCACCAAACTGCCGTCTTATTCCCATCACAGTATTCTCCCATCACAGCATTCCCACTGCTGCAACCCCTCTTTATTCATCTACAGAAATTTATCCATCCACAGCCGCCACACCAACATGAAAATTCTCATCCCCACCAAACTCGATCAGGCCGCCGCAGCCACCCTCACAACAGCCGGCTATAACGTCGTACAAGACGACACCACCCCCCTCGCCGAACTTGCAGCAGCCAACCCCGACACCGCCGGCATCATCGTCCGCTCCGAAAAGGTAACACCTGACATCATCGACGCCCTGCCGCAGCTCAAGTGCATCATCCGCGCCGGAGCCGGCTACGACAACATCGACTACGTCTACGCACGCACGAAAAACATCGATGTCATGAACACCCCCGGCGCCAACTCCAACGCCGTGGCAGAAGAAGTCATCGCCATGATTCTGGCGGCCTATCGCTTCCTCATCCCCGGGGACACCACCACCCGCGCCGGCGAATGGAACAAGAAAAAATACATGGGCAAAGAGCTCACAGGCAAAACCGTCGGCATCCTCGGTCTCGGCAACATCGGCCGCCTGCTGGTGCGCCGCCTTCAAGGCTTCGAATGCAAGATCCTCGGCTACGACCACTTCCTTTCCAAACAACGGGCCCTCAACATCGGCGCCACACCGTCCAGTCTGGATGAAATCTTCTCCACCGCAGACATCATCTCCATCCACGTACCGGGAGGCCCCTCCACCCGCGGCATGATCAATGCCGAACTCATCAACAAGATGAAAGACGGAGCAATGCTCATCAACTGTGCGCGTTACGGCGTAGTAGATGAAGACGCCCTCCGGGCAGCCAAAGCGGCCGGCAAGAAAATCCTCTACGCCACCGACGTACATCCCAAAGACACCGCGGCCCAGCAGCCCAGTGCTGACGTCGCAGATGTGATGCTGCCCCACCTTGGAGCCAACACCCGGGAAGCGAACAAAAAAGCAGCCCTTCAGGCAGCCCGGCAGATGGAAGCCTATTTTGATCACGGTGACATCACCTGCGTCATCAACGCAGAAAAACCCGCCGACCTGAACCCGGCTCACCTTCAGCTGGCAGCCCTGCTGGGCAAACTTGCCAGCTGCGTAGGAAGCAACAAACCCATCCGCCGCATCGAGTGCACCTTCTACAACAACCTCCGCTCCTACCGCAAATGGTTTACGCCCTGGATTCTCGAAGGAACCGTCCCCGGTGCAGAGCATGGTCTGATGCCTGCCGCTGCCGAGGCATCCCTCCGCGAACACGGCATCGTTTTTGTCGCCCGGGAACCGATGGACGACAAACTGTACGATGATGCCCTCACCATTGACCTCTTCATGGAAGACGACGGAGAGCAAAAGAAAGCCAGCGTGCGCGGCATGGTCGTAGACGGCCAGCCGGTCGTCTCCCGCATCGACGTCTTTGATCACCTCTACGCCGGACTGAACGGCAACACGCTGGTGCTGCGATACAAAGATCGCCCGGGCGTCATCGCCACCATCGGGCAGGAACTCTCGCAAGCAGGCATCAACATTGAAAACATCGTCGCCCCGCGCGACGCCGAATCCGGGGATTCGCTGGCTTTTGTCAAAACCAATCAACCCGTCACCGAGCATCAGACAACCTCGATCGCCCAGGCGATCGACGCCTCACTGGCCTTCTCCATGAGCGTATAAACTGTCGGGCCCTGTCCCGGTGATTGATATCGTATTGGCCACGCCCGGCCTCGCTGGGCGTGGCCTCTCTGCTCCTTTCAGCATCCCGTTTTCCAATTTGCACGAGTATTAACGGCCTCAACAGGGTGCAGACCACACTTGCTGCATCTCCCCTACTCCCAACGGAGTAAAACACCTCTTTCGCCATGAACAGACCCAGGGCAAAGCCAAAACCTCCCCTCGATGTGTGAGTTTTTTCTTTTTTATGCTTGACTCAACGGTTTTTTCTGCGTAAAATAGCGCCGCTCCCTGCGGGGAACGCGACAAGGCGGGATAGCCAAGTGGCCTAAGGCAACGGTTTGCAAAACCGTCATTCGTGGGTTCAAATCCCACTCCCGCCTCTCGAGAATCTATACGACAGCGCGCAATGGCAAGCTCGATAGCTTGGTATTGCGCGCTGTTGCATTATATCTCGTCAAAAGCATGCTGCAATTCGGGACAGAATCTGACTCAGCTCAAGCCTTCCATCCCACGTCTTCCATCCACAGCCTTTATGCCCCAACCAAAGCCCAAGTAAACACATCAAACACGTCATTATGTGTCAGCCTTCTTGATTGAATACATTTCCTCTGCTAGGATGGCGGACAGAACAAAGAAACGCCATGACAAATTCCCCAATCACCACCGCATCCCTGGCCGCGCTCGCCATCACGCTGGCCGCACTTCCCTCCCTGGCCCAGGAAACAAACCCCGGGACATCTCCCGGCTCACCCGCCATCCCCTCCCTACGCGGCGCCATACCGGCCACCCCTCTCACGCCCGCTACCCGCACCGCAGAAGTACCGGTTTCCGTTTCCGCAAGCGCCGTCTCCCGGGATGGGCGCCCGGTGACGGCCTCAGCCCAGTGCAAGGCTGTGTCGGATGGGACCGGTCCCTCCGATGTCTCCGACAGCTCCACCGTCACCAGCGAAGACGGCACTGTAACTGTCAGTGTCAGTTGCCGCGCTGCCACCAACAGCACCCCCACCTCTCATTACTCCTACAAGAGCACCACGACCGTCATCCGCTCCGGCCCGGCAAAGACTTCTCCGACGGCTCAACCGCGGCAATAGGAAGCGACTACGGCCGACCGTCGTTGGTTACACCCTCTTTGTTGTTCTTGCCATCCCCGCAAATTCTCCTTCCGATGAGCTCGCATCTCAAGTTACAGATAACCCGTTTCGCTCTCGTGATATCCGCGCTCGTACCGTTTTCCTCCTGCCTGGCTTCAGGAACGCCCGAAGGGACACCGACCACGAATCGGGAAGGAACGCTTGCAATCGGCATTTTCAGGGAGCTGGCGTCGAAGCAACCGGGCAACGTGGTGTTTTCCCCATACTCGATGGAAGCCGTGCTCAGGCTGTTGGAACAGGGCGCAGGCAGCGGCACGAAGGAGATGCTGAATAACCTGCCCATGGGTACGCCGGATGTCCCCAGTGCGATGGACGTGCAAACTGCCAATGCCCTTTTTGTCGCCAGCGATCTCAAGCTCAACGGCAGCTTCCGCGACCTCTTCTGCTGCCCCTTTACCACGGATTCAGCAGCCGCCATCCGCCAGATCAATGACTGGTGCAGCACCCAGACCCGGGGCTGCATCCCTACCCTGGTGTCCGAAGCGACCATTACCCCGGGAACTCGTCTGGTCGCCGCCAACGCCGTCTACCTGAAGGAGGCCTGGCTGCACCCCTTTGAATCGCACAACACACACACCCAATGGGGGTCTGTTTCAGATTCGCTGAGGTTTTGAACAGTCTCGGATGACAAAAAAAGTAGCAGTTCCGCCTTGCCTGTTTTTGTAACACCCGTTACAAAGGGTTTATGATCAAAGACCTGTACAAGCAAAAAGGCTGGACTGCCACCAACTCCATTGTCCGTAAAAATCGCGTTGAGGTCAAGCTTACAATTGACCGAAGATACAATTTTCGTTGCCCAAAGTGTGGCAATCTCCTCCGAATGCACTCAAAGAGAGAGATTTACGTGCGAGATTTGCCCATCCTGGATAGGGAAGTGCTGCTGTACGTCGATGCTGCACAAGGGTACTGTACGATATGTAAGCGTTTTCACACGCTCAGACCTGAGCTCTGCCACCCGTCTTCCGGCTACACATGGAGATTTTCTCCCGAATCAATGAGGAAGAAAAGAAGAAAATCAAGTTTCTGGGTATCGACCGGTCAAACGCCTACAAGGCG
>CALXRG010000025.1 GCA_944390825.1 uncultured Akkermansia sp. | reverse complement strand
ATTATCCACAAGCCCGATATCAACTCAAGCGACGAGCTCACCCCCCATCAGGGAGGTGAGCTCGTTGAGTGCTTACATCTCACGGAGACCCCGGACTTTTGCCCCGGGAAATCAGCGGCTGCCGATCACCCGGGCCGCTTCCTCACGGGCCCAGGCGTCATCCTCCAGAATGACAGAAAGCAGTCCCTGGTAATCACGCGGTGAGGCAGCGGAGAGCACTTTTTCGACCGTCTGCCAAATACCAGGGAACGGGATTCTTCCCTCGATGAAAGCCTGCACCGCCACCTCATTAGCAGCGTTGAACATAGCAGGCATGGTACCACCCGTCAGCCCTGCCCTGCGTGCCAGGCCCAACGCGGGGAAATCATCCCAGCGGGGCGCCTCAAAATGCAGGCTGGCAAGCTTTGCCAAATCCAGGCGCTGCAAGGAGTTCGGCGTGCGATCCGGCCAGGTGACAGCGTACTGGATAGGAAAACACATATCGCTGGAGCTCAACTGAGCCAGCATGGAACCATCCCGGTACTCTACGAGTGAATGGACAATGCTCTGGGGGTGCACGATGACATCGACGCGCTCCATGGGAATACCGAAAAGCCAGCGAGCCTCAATCATCTCCAGTCCTTTGTTGAAGAGCGTTGCGGAATCGATCGTGATCTTGCGCCCCATCTGCCAGGTCGGATGTTTGAGCGCCTGCTCCAGCGTAACATCAGCAAGCTTCTCCTTGGGCCATTGTCGGAAAGGTCCGCCGCTGGCCGTCAGGATCAGGCGGCTAACCTCCTCGGGGCAGCCGTGATGACCCTGAAGGCACTGGAAGATCGCATTGTGCTCACTGTCGACAGGCAGCACCTGAATCCCCTTCGCAGCGGCCCGGCTCATCACGACCTCTCCGGCCATCACGAGAATCTCCTTGGACGCTATTGCCAAGTCTTTTCCTGACTCAATGGCCTCCAGCGTCGGCTTCAGACCGGCCGTCCCGATGATGGACACCAGCACCATATCCGCCGCCTCCATGGTGGCCAACTCACAAAGTCCGTCCAAGCCGGTCAGCAGGCGCGTATCAGAAGGCAGCAGCCGACGGAGTTCGGCGGCGTGGGTGCTGTCGAACAGGCATACCTGCTTAACTCCAAACTCCATTGCCTGTGCGGCCAAGGCCTTGTAACTGCTATGCGCGGCCAAGCCCACCACCTCCATGCGCTCCGGGATGTCCCGGGCAACCTTGAGGGCACTGGTGCCGATGCTGCCGGTAGACCCAAGTATAACGACGCGTCGCTTGTTCATGCGGGGGTTATTCTACGCCAACAACCAACCAAAAGCAAGTCCGAAGCGTGTTGCTCTAAGTCTGGCGGGTTAGAAAATCTGGCGTGCTATTTCGGCTCACTTCGGGGTGGTAACACGGCACATTCACCTTTGCTCGTGGTGCAAGTGAAGGGTCCGTTTGCTCAAAGAGCGGCCTTGCGGCCTGTTTTGACTTTCCAGGGGTCCGTTTCGGGCATGTCATCATCCAAATACGTCTGCACCGGAGCCATCATCAGGACTCTTGACAGGGGGAGTCGTCCATGCTAAAAGTGGAGGTATGGACGATCTGATCACCCTCCACCGGATTACAAGCTACGAATGCGGCGCTGATTTACGGATGAAGCCCTCGGCTTTTCTTCACTATTGCCAGGAGGTGGCCGAGCAGCATGCTGACCGCAATGGCTTAGGCTATGATTGGGGAATCAGTAATGGACTGATCTGGGTGGAGGTCCAGGGCGATTTCGAGTTCCTGCGGCGTCCGCGCTGGAAGGAAGAAATACAGCTGCGCACCAACACCGGCAAAGCAACCCCGCTCCAGGCTCGGCGCTTCGTGGAGATGCGCGCCGCCGCAACGGGAGAGCTGCTGGCTCGAGCGGACCTGATGTGGGTGCTCATCGATGTCAAAACCCGCCGGCCTGTACCCCTGCGCAAGGCGCAGCTGGACATGAATACCCCCTGCGCGGCGATTTGTTCTCCCGCAGCGTTCGTTACCGAAGGAGGCGAGGTCGCAACGGCCACCTGCACCTTCGAGGCCCCGCTGCGGGACGTCGATTTCAACGGCCATATCAACAACGCCTCTTACCTCATCTGGGCCCTGGACACGCTGCCCTCCCCGCTCCGCCCCGAAGGTGCGCCTGTGCGTGTTCACATTGCGTTCCGTCATGAAACGCTTGCACACACACCACTCACCCTTGAGCACCGCCGCCTCGGTTCCTGCACCCGCCATGTCATCAGCGGCGGCGATCAGATCAAGGCGGAGGTGGACATACTCTGGGCCTAGTGCGACTGCGCTTCAGGCTCGGAACTCATCGCGCTTTAGCAGCGAAACCCGCCGTTCACGTGCCTTCTTTCTGCAGTTCAGGAGGCGCACCCGCCCGGGAGAAGCGGTTATCCGGGCTTTTTTCTGCATTTTCATGGCAAAACAGCTCAGATATTCTTGCGCGGGCACGGCGAACATGCTAAGCTGAAAAACGATGAAGGAACTGAGCATGGCGGAAACGATAGATGCGCTCTGCGGGCGCCGGTGTGCTTTTGCCCTGTACCGTCTCCCGGGTGGGCGCAAGGATGTCTTTTGCATGCAGGCGGATGGCCGCTGCTGCGATGAGGAAGAAACCAACCGCACGATGATGCACCCCGAGGGGGCGGCTTTTGTCATCACGCCTTTTGAGTCCCGCCCGATTTGTCTGAGAGCCGAATGCGATACTCCACCGCGCCCGAGCCGATTCAGGCCGATGGAGCCTGTGATGAACGGCAAGCCTGCGACGCGCGAGCAATACCACATGCTTTTCGAACGCTACCGGACCCGTGTGTCAGAAGGTCAGGGGGGACTGCGCAAGCTGGTTCTGGCACGCTGCCGTGATGTACCCATGCCCGAGGGCTTCAGCCCCGCGGCAGCGTTCCGCCGCAGCTGTGAGCTGTCCCCACACACCTTCAATGCCCTGATCCACACGCCCGCGACAGGGACGTGGCTGTGCAGCACGCCCGAGTTGCTGATGCGGGGTTGCGCCGATGACTGGGAAACAATGGCCCTGGCCGGTACTCGACGCATCACCAGCGCTCCCTGGGATGACAAGAACCGCGAGGAGCAGGCGCTGGTCGTAGAGCACGTGCGCCGCTCAGTGTCCCACTACACGGAACAGTTGCAGATGCCTCCTGCGGAGTCCCTGCCAGCGGGCGAAATCGAGCACCTGTGCTCCCGGATGAGTTTCCGCATGAGTCCCCACCTGCTCCCCCGCCTGCTCGATGAACTGCACCCGACACCGGCGGTAAGCGGCTACCCCGTGACGGAAGCGCTGCAGCTTCTGCGCGCGGAGCCGGACATTCCGCGGGGCTGTTATGCGGGTTATCTCGGACCGATTGGCCCGAGCGGTGCGCAGTTTTTTGTCATGCTGCGCTGCATGCAAATCGGCGGCGGGATCTGCCGGCTCTATGCGGGGGGCGGCATCCTGCCGGATTCCATCGAGGAAGAGGAATGGCTGGAAACAGAAGCCAAAATGCGGCCCATGCTCAAACTGCTTAACCGGTAAGCTACCGGAACTCGCCGGCCTGAGCAGCAGCATAAAAGCTCCGCTCCCCACCCCAAGCCCAGTTAGGCCCGGGCCCTGCAAAATAGGCCCCGGCTCTGCAAAAACGGCTTGCCTTTCCGCATGATTGCGGGTATAATCCGCCTGCATTCACGCTCCAGTCATCATATGTCCGGTAAACTCACCTACAAGCAATCCGGCGTCGATACTATCGAGGCCCAGTCCTTTGTCAAAGACATCAGCGCCCACGTCAAGCGCACCCAGAAAAACCGCCAGCTTTGCAACGCCTTTGGCCTCTTCGCCGCGGCCTACGACCTTTCTTCTTACAAGGAGCCCGTGATTGTAACAGGTACGGACGGCGTCGGCACGAAAACGGAGATTCTTTTTGAGATGGACATGCTGGAGACCGCCGGCAAAGACCTGGTGGCCATGAATGTCAATGACATTCTGACGACCGGCGGTGACCCGCTGGTGTTCCTGGACTACCTCGGCATCTCCAACCTGGAAGTAGAGCGCCCGCGCATCACCCGGCTGGTGGCCGGCATGTGTGATTATCTGGAGAGCTGCAACTGCATCCTGGCCGGCGGCGAAACCGCGGAAATGCCCGGTGTCGTGCCAGAGGACCTTGTCGAGATGGCGGGATTCAGCATCGGCTGTGTAGAAAAAAGCCAGATGATTGACCCCTCCCGGGTCGAGGTGGGCGATCTGCTTATCGGTTACCCGAGCGACGGCTTCCACGCCAACGGCTGGAGTCTGGTACGCCGCATTCTGTCCGAGAACCCCGGTCTGCTGACCGACAGCGAACTGCGCGAACTGCTGGCGCCCACGCGTCTGTACCACGACGTCGTGTATGACATGCGCAAGCTGGGCATCACCCCGAAGGCCTACGCCCACATCACCGGCGGCGGCCTGCCCGAAAACCTTGAGCGCTTCCTGGGCGAAAAAGGAGCCGATCTGGAAATCCCCTATTGGGACAATGCTCCCGCCCAGAAAGTCCTGCAATTCGTCGATGCCGAAGATCGCTTCCACACCTTCAACATGGGCATCGGCTGGGTGGCCATCGTGAAGCCGGAAGATGTAGAGAAAGCCATGACAGCGGGCCCTGGAGGCACGGTCATCGGCACCATGCGCGAGGGACAAGGCATCCACGTCAAAGTACGCCATAACTGAACACAAAGCGAGTTTGACCCCAGGCTGATATGTCCGATCCCTTACATCATGAATGCGGTGTGGCGGCCATTCGCCTTCTGAAACCGCTTTCTTACTTTGCTGCCAAGTACGGCTCGCCGGACTGGGCGTTCAACAAGCTTTTTCTCCTGATGGAGAAGCAGCACAACCGCGGCCAGGATGGCGCGGGTATCGGCTGCATCAAGCTCGACATGCCCTTGGGCGAGCCCTACGTCTTCCGGGCCCGCGACGCCACGACAGCGGCGCTCGCCAATATCTTCTCCTCCCAGCAGCGCACTCTCCGGCATATGCGCGAGCGCGGGGAAGTAGGCTGGGATGACGCCGAAAGTTACAAGAAAAACTTCAACTTCGGCGGTGAGATTCTCATGGGGCATTTACGCTACGGCACCAGCGGCCTTTTCGATGAAGGCAGCTGCCATCCCTACCTGCGCCGCACCAACTGGGAAACCCGCACGCTGATGCTCCTGGGCAACTTCAACATGACCAACGCCCCGGAGCTCAACCGCAAACTGATTGAGCGCGGTCAGCACCCAATCTTCGGCACCGACACCCAAACCGTGCTGGAGGAGATAGGCTACTACCTCGACGAAGCCCACACCGATATCTACCGGGAGCTGCGCAACACCATGCCCGGGCAGGACATCCCGCGCGAAATCTCCCGCCGTCTTGACCTCTACGACATCGTTAGCAAAGCATCGCGGGCCTGGGATGGCGGCTTCTGCATCATGGGCGGTGTCGGCAACGGTGATTTCTTCTGCCTGCGGGATCCGCACGGCATCCGCCCGTGCCACTACATTCTCACCGATGAGTACCTCGCCATTGCCAGCGAACGGGTTCCGCTGATGAGCGTGATGGAAGTCGACAGCGACGATGTGCACGAGCTTCCGCGTGCCAACATGATCGTCGTGAAAAACAACGGTCATGTCACCATCCGCGAGTACACCACACCGCTGGCACCTACCCCCTGCTCTTTTGAGGCGATTTACTTCTCCCGGGGCAACGACCCGATCATCTACGAAGAACGCAAAGCCCTGGGCAGCATGCTCACAGAGAAAGTCGTCGAGAGTCTCGACGGCAATTTCTCCCGCGCGGCCATCACCTACATCCCCAACACGGCCGAAGTCTCCTACTACGGCCTGCTGGAGGGCCTGCGGGCCTTCCGCCGCAACCGCGTCACCGCGGACATGATCAACGCCCTGCGCAATGGCACGCTCACCGAGGAGCTCATAGAAGAGCTGATTTTGCGCCGCTGGCCGCGAGCGGAAAAAATCGTCCACAAAGACATCAAGCTGCGCACCTTCATCACCCAGGAAAGCAACCGCGGTCAGATGGTCTCGCAGGTCTATGATCTGACCTACGGTGCGATTGGCAGCGATGAGGTGCTGGTAGCCATCGACGACTCCATCGTGCGGGGGACAACACTCAAAACCTCCCTGCTGCGGCTGCTGAGCCGGGCCAAGCCGCGTAAGATCGTCATCGTTTCCTCAGCCCCGCAAATCCGCTACCCGGATTGCTATGGCATTGATATGAGCGAACTGGGTAAGTTCATCGCTTTCCAGGCCGCCATTTCCCTGCTCAAAAAGCGGGGCATGTACGACTACATCACCTCCGTGTACGAGGAATGCAAGCGCCAGCTCACCCTGCCGGTAGAGCAACGCACCAACCCTGTCAAGCAGATCTACGCCCCCCTGACCGATGACGAAATCACGGAGGAAATCTCCCGGCTGGTCACACCGGACAATGCTACCTGCCCCATCCAAGTGATCTACCAGACCCTGGAAGGCTTGCACCAGTCCATCAAAGGCCCCTGCGGTGACTGGTACTTCAGTGGCGACTACCCGACGCCGGGCGGCTACACGACAGTCAACGTTGCCTTTATCAACTGGTTTGAAGGCCGAGATGGCCGTTCATATTCCCTGCCGGTATAACCCCCGAACCGAGGACCCCCGCTCCACGCCTTACCCCTCCACCTTACACCGTCTCTTCGAAGCTCATGCCCGACGACGAACAGCCCAAGTACAAAGACCTGCCGGACGAAGAACTGATCCGCTGGACGCTTGCTGGTGAAACCCGGGCGTATGATGAGCTGGTCAAGCGCCACAGCCGCAAGCTTCACGCCATGCTGCTGCAGATGCTGCGCTCGGAGGCGGATGCCTACGATGTGGCCCAGGATTCCTTTTTGAAGGCGTTTCACTCCCTGCGCTACTTCAACGGCAGAAGCGCTTTCTTTACCTGGCTCTACACCATCGCAGCCAACCGCGCCCGCAACCTGCTGCGCAAGCGCAAACGCGAAAACTCCTTCAGCCTGGACAACGAAGACACGGCGACGCCCGCCGACAAGCGCAAAGAGCTGGAGGACAACAGCCTGGCCGGCGATCCGACGCGCAACGCCCACGTGACCGACCTCAAGACGCGCCTCCGTCTGGCCATGGATCACCTCTCCCCAGCCCAGCGGGAAGTTGTCACGCTCTACGACATCCAGGGAAAAAGCTTTGCTGAAATCTCCGAGTTACTCGGCACCTCGGAGGGGACACTTCGCTCCCGCCTGCACTATGCTCACAAGCTGCTGCAGGGGCTGCTGAGCGACGAACACCACTGAGACGCAGCCGGTCAGTGCGGTCTTTTTCCCTCCCCCTCCCGCACGGCGAACTCCGGCTAAGTGCAGGACCGGAGCGAGGGCGATGGCCCGCAATGGCCCGCCATTGAAAACCTCCCAGGAACGTGTATGGCACAGCCGTCCCTTGAACGCGCCTGTGGCACCGCTTCCCGCCAGCCTCCCGACTGATCAGAATAAAGCACTCACAACGGTGTAATAATCCAGGAAAGTCGCATACACGCGCTGCGCACAAATCCAGAAGTCCTGGCAGTACCCCTGGAGACTCACGCAACCGAAAAACGCCAGGATCAGGATCAGAATAGCGATATTGGTCAGCATGATAATGAGCGCCGAGAACATCAGGCCATTCTCCAGCATATCCGGCTGCTCGCGGGGAATCACCCAGAGAGTCCAGTAGATGTGGAAACTCCACCAGTAGCCAAAACCAATGTAAAGCAGCGTCTCCAGCAAGTCGTGAGGCCACAGCCAGTGTGCTGAAGCAAAGACCAGAAGCCACAGACCCATCCACAAAGGAACAAAATAAGGCGAAAGCGCAATGAAGAGATTATCCTTATCCGTCTCGACAAAGCCGCCATCAAATCCCACCTGGAACTTTCGCACCTTCCCCATGCACATCAGGGTAGCCAAGGCATGGGTAAGCTCATGCCCCACGACGTAGATGTAAACCAGCAGCATCTTCAGGGAGCTGCTCAGCGTGGAAACAAAAAGGGCAAAAGCACCAAGCAGCGCATGCCACACACTGGGAGCCAGCCAAAATGCCACCTCCTGCATGGCCGGTGTCGCATGGTAAAGCTGCACCAGCAAGGCAAACACCATCACCACCGAGAGCGGCAGCAGCACAAGGCTGGCAATCATCAGCCTCAGGACGCGGGGCCAGCCGCTGATGGGAACGATGATGTCCTCCTCCGCCAGTGGGTACGCAGGATTCGAGGCAACGAGGTAGTCGGCCCTCATGCGCATGCGCCGCCAGAGCGAGTCCGGCATGGAGTGTATGGCCTCAGCCGGGTTGGAAACCGGCACGCGCCAGTCGCCGTGCTCGATGCTATCCATCGGCATAATCCCCGGGCTGCGCCTTCCACGGCCACCGTCAAAGGGCAACTGTGGGCTGCGCGAAGAGGATGTTTTGCGGCGGGGAGGCATGGACGAAAAAGCAGGATGAACGGGGCAAAAGGAAAAAAGCGGAAACGTCGGGGGACTGGGAAGGCGACAGTAACGGCGGTGATTGGATCCGGTTGGGCTTCAGCACTGAGCAGGCCGGATATCCTGGATGGACATCGCAAGCGAGGTACGGCCCCTCCAGGTATTGCGATCGATGGTGAAAGCAATATCCCAAGGCGGATCGGGCAGCGTCAGCTTGCCGGCATTGAAGTACATGGCATCACACTCGCACCCATTCTGACTGAGGGAAAGTCGGAGGTGGTTTCCCTGCATCCGCCGGGGAGCCTCGGTCAGGCGCACATTGCGGGTCATGAAAACGGGTTGGGGATTGGAGTTGCCAAAGGGTTCCAGCAATTCGTAGCTATCGAGCAGATCCAGTGTCAGCTCACAGAAATTGACTTCGGCGTCGATGTGCAGCACCGGCTTGAGCTGCTCCGAGGACGCATGCTCACAGACAAAGCGGTCAAAAGCCTCGCGGAACGCATCAATCTGCTCCTCCCTGATCACCAGCCCGGCAGCCATTTCATGACCGCCTCCGGACACCAGGTACTGAGAGCAGTGGTGTATCGCCTGCACCAGAGAAACCCCTGGAATCGAGCGCCCCGAGCCTTTTCCAATGCCATTTTCATCCAGCGAAATGATGAAGGTCGGCTTATGGTAACGGCGCATCAGCAGCGACGCAACAATCCCAACCACACCCGGATGCCAGTCCCGGGATCCAAGAACAATCACATGATCCGTCGTCGGCGAGAAACGCTCCTCCAGCATGCGCGTGGCATCCTGACGGATCTTTTCCTCCTCCTGCTGCCGGGCTTTATTGTGAGCCTCGAGATTCTGAGCCAGTTGGCGGGCTCGCTCGGGACTGCGCGTCATAAGCAACTCGAGCGCATCCTGAGGAGAATCCATACGGCCGGCGGCGTTCAATCTCGGCCCGATGCGGAACGAAACGAAACTGGCCGTAGGAGCCCGTCGCAGGCCGGTGATTTGGTTCAGAGCCCTCAAGCCGACGTTGAACCCCTGGGCCATCAGCCGCAACCCGTGACGCGTCAACAGGCGATTCTCCCCCACCAGCGGCACAATATCCGCCACTGTCGCAATCGCCACGACATCCAGGTAATGCTTCAGATCAAAATGCGGAAGACGACGGCGCTTGAGCATAGCGTGAGCCAGCTTGAAAACAACCCCCGCACTGCACAGATAAGTGAACGGGCTGTTCTTTTCCAGCTTGGCATTGACGACAGCCACCGCTGGCGGGCGACCATGCACCCCGGCCTCATGATGATCGAGAATCACCACATCTATCCCCTTCTCACGCAGCAGATTTACCTCCCGGACAGAAGAAGTACCGCAGTCCACGGTAATGATCAGCGACGGACGCTGCCCGCACTTGCGGATCGCACTGCGGATTCCGTCCTCACTCAAGCCGTACCCCTCCCGGGTCCGCACCGGAATAAAGAAATTGGTGCGGATGTGATAGGCCTCCAGGAGAGCATGCAGAACAGTGACGGAGCTGACGCCATCGACATCGTAATCCCCGTAGATGCACACATACTCGCCGTTGTCTGCTGCGCGGAAGATGCGCTCAACGGCAGCATCCATCTCCCGCAAGGCGAAAGGGTCGCCCAGATCGGCCAGTTTGGGTCTTAGGAAGCGTTCTGCCTTCTCTCGGCCGGAGATACCCCTCTGGGAAAGCAGCCGGCGCACCAGAGGGGGCAGCTGCCTGTTCAAATCGTCACCAAAGTCTACACCTCCGTCCGTCGGGCACAGCTCCCAACTGAACTTCGTACTCATGGCACGAGTCTACCACCCTGTCAGCCTACAGTCAAGTTGGAATCACGCCTGCACTGCCACTTCGCTGTCGTCAGGGAGACACGGCAGGCGTGGATGCGGCCAGACGTCTCACTGCGGAAGCAGCCGCACCACGCGATCGGCCCTTGGGAGAGTCACCGTAATCAGCGTTCCCTGTCCGGGTTTGGACGCAATGCCGAGAGTACCGCCGTGCTCTTTGATAATGTGCCTCACAATGAGCAGGCCGAGCCCGTTCCCTTTCTTTTTAGTGGTATGGAAGGGTTCATACATGCTGCCCATCACCTCATGGGAGATGCCGCTGCCCGTATCCGAGACGATCACGCGGACGTCCGTGTCGTTGTAATCTGTCAGGACCTGAATGGATCCGTCTGGCCCGGGCACAGACTGATATGCGTTGCGGATGAGGTTGTAAAACACTTGGAACAACCGGCCGGGATCAGCCTGTAACTCAGGCAGGTTCTCACTGTAGGACTCATGCACACTGATACCTCGCGGAGCGATCTCGGGTTCCAGGACTTCGAGCACCCGAGCCAGCAAGTTATTCAGCTGCACTGGTTCTCGGCGCAGAGAACCAGGTCGCATCGACTGCAGAAACTGACGCAGCAGCGTATCCAGTCGACGAGTCTCCCGGAGGGCGGATTCGAGCAGCGGGGAGAGCGTTTCCTGGGCGCTATCGCTCTGGTGAGCCAGTTTGCGCTTCATGAGCTGGAGATTGAGACCGAGTGAGTTGAGCGGGTTTCCGATCTCGTGGGCCACGGCACTTGCCATGAAGGTGATGAGATTGAACTGCTCGGCTTCCTCGTTTTCCTCGCGGCTGGCGAGCCCTTCTGTGTCGTCATGGATCAGCAGCAGGTATTCCTCCCCATGGGCTACAGGACTCATCAGCAGGTTGTAATGACGGGGCTCGGGATAGTTCACACTCAGATCCCGAGTGATTGCCACTCCGCTGCGGTGCAAATCCTCCCAACGGCAAGTGCCACCGGTGAGCCTCTCAAACGGCTCACGAATCAGCTCGCGAAGAGGCCGGTTATAAATACGCTCCGCAGCCTTGTTTGCAAAACGCGCGACACCACTGGCATCAAACAGAATCAAGCCATCGCGCAAAGCGTCGAACACATCCTGCAGCAATCCCTTATCCGACGCCAGACGCAGGAACAGCTGGCGCAGTTCTTCGGTCCCCAACCGGTCCAGGCGGGAAACAATCTTATCCAGTGTGTCTTTATTCATATGCGATGCGTGTATTCATTCTGATGCCAAGTGCGTATTCTCCATGGACCGTCCTTCCCACTTCTGCAAAAAGTCCCCGCGCAGCAGAAAAAGAAACGACTGCGACCGGCTACACATCCACGGAAAGGCAGGAAAAACCAACGGGAATCTCCACGCAATACGCCCGCTTTTCCTTCCACTCGCCCGACAACGCCACGCCATCCGCCTGTACACGGGGCTCAGCCCCCTCAGGTAGCGCCCGCAGCGCCAGCACAAACACAGCAGTACGCGGATTCATGCACCCCGACTCATGGCGCTCAAGGACAAAGCTGCGCTCCTGCGACCGGAAAACAAAGCGGTGCAGCAAATAATCCCCCACGCGGTACGCCATTCCATCGCCGGCATCCTCATAAAGGAAACTCTCCGCAACCGTCCCGGGGGCCCACCACAAGTTGAGCGTGCAAAGCGGGCTGACCTGCTCGCCCACATACTGCTGAACCGGCCAGCGGGGGATCACGTGACCGCCGCGCACAAAAACCGGAATATGGCTGATCGGCGTAGGCACCCAGCACTCACCGCCGGAACACGCAGCCGGCTTGTCATCCCACAGTGAATACCAGTGCCCCTCAGGCATGTACAGGAAACGTCCCGGCTGCCCGGGGTGGTGCACCGGAACAATATAAAGAGCATCACCCAGGAAAAACTCGCTGCTGCGCCAGTAGGAATCAGGATTTTGATCATCCATCAGCGCGAGAGAGCGAATCACCGGCGTTCCCTGCGTCGCGTACCGGTAAAACTGTGTGTAAAAGTAAGGAAGCAGGCGGTAGCGCTCCTCAATAGCCCGGCGCACGCCTTCCTCCACCAGCTCACCAAAGCACCACGGCTCCTGGCCTCCAAACTCGCCATTGCTGTGGTTCCGGTAGAACACATGGAATGCCGCCATCTGCATCCAGCGGCAAAACAGCTCGGGCGTCGGGCGTCCCAAGAATCCCCCCGTATCCGCCCCTGCAAACGAAACGCCACTGGAAGCCAAGCGCTGCACCATGTGGTTGGCCATCTTGAGATTCTCCCAGTCCGAGAAATTATCCCCGGTCCAGGTCGCGGCGTAGCGCTGCAAACCGGCGAATCCTGACCGGGTCAGCACAAAAGGACGCCGGCCGGGAGCGTGTTGTTCCATTCCCATGCGCGTGGCACGCGCCATGCAGGAACCATACACATTGTGAGCCTTGAGGTGCGAGCAAGGGTAGCCGTCAAAAGCGTGCCTCGTATCGTCCGGGAATGTCCGATCCGGGAAAATCACAGGCTCATTCATATCCGTCCAAATGCCCCGCACCCCGTACTGCGCGATCTGACGCTTAAATAAATGCGCCCACCAATACCGCGTTGCCGGCGCCGTAAAGTCGGGAAAATTGCAACACCCTGGCCACACATCGCCCTCCAGCAAAGCACCGTCGTGGCGCCGGCAGAACACATTGCGCTCAAACCCACTGCGCCACACGTAATTATCCGGGTTGATACGGATACCGGGGTCAACAATCGTCACCACCTTGAAGCCCTGCTCACCGAGGCGGCTGATCATACCTGGGGGATCAGGGAAAGCCTCGCGGTCCCACGTGAGGGACTGGTACTGCTTCATATGGTGGATATCCAAGTGAATAGCATCACAGGGGATTCGCTTCTCCCGGAAGGTAGCCGCCAGCTCATTCACCTCAGCCTCACTGCCATAACTCCACTTGCTCTGGTGGTAGCCCAAAGCCCAGAGCGGCGGCATAGGCGGCAACCCCGTGAGGCGGGTATACATCTCCACCGTGTTAAGAGCGGAGCTCCCCATGATGAAGTAATAATCCAGCACCCCTCCATCCGCACCAAATAAAAGACGGTCGTAGCGCTCCTTGCCGAAGTCAAAATACGACCGCATTGTATTATCGAAGAAAATCCCATACTGCGTTCCCTCATTCAGACACAGGAAAAACGGAATACTCTTGTAGAGCGGATCACTGTCGGGATGAAACTTGTAGTGGTCAGCCCCCCACATTTCAAAACGGCGACCGCGCATATTCAGACCACAGGGCTTATCCCCCAAGCCGAAGAAATGTGCCTTCTCCGGCATTTTTTTGAGCACCCACACGCACTCATCACCGGTCTTCTCCACGAAGCGGTGCCCCATTCCCTCACCCTCGGCATCAGCACACAGCTCACGTCCCGTCGTCGCCTCATGAAACTCCAATCCCCCGTCTGACTTGCGCACCCGCAGTAAAACACGCCCGGCGCGCAACTCATACGCCGCCTCATCCTCCCGCTCCTGTACCTTGACAGGGTGCGACTTGTACTCGCGGGAAACGCCGTAACTGGGGATATTCTCAAACACCGCCCCCGACACGTACCGGCAGCGGATCAACCCATCCTCAAGGAAATACAAACGGAGGCGGTTCGTAGGCAAAGCAAGCTCCAGCGTGTGAGTATCCACCCACTCGTAATGGCTGACGCAGGATGGTGACGCAGACTCCACAGTGCTCAAACCGGGTTCACCCCGAACAGGAGAGGTCTATAAACGCTGAGGGAAAAGCACGGACTAACCCGGAGGCCACTGCATTGAGCGGCCTCCCAGAATATGGATATGCAGATGCGGCACCGTCTGCCCGGCCAGAGCCCCGGTGTTCATCACCGTACGGAAGCCCTCATCAGCAATTCCCTCAGCACGCGCGATATCGCCCACCTTCAGCATCAGGTGTGCCAGCAGCGCGGCATCCCCGGGCCCGGCGGCGGCAATATCCGGCAAGGGTTTGCGCGGCACCAGCAGAATATGGGTCGGGGCCGCTGGAGCCACATCCCGGAAAGCCACACACAGCTCGTCCTCATACACAATTGACGCCGGGATTTCCTTATCAGCGATCTTCTGGAACAATGTCTTCTCCATTGCACCCACTATTTACCACATGCCGAACTCACATGCAACAAGAAACTTCTGTTATCCCTGATTTCATGCGGAAAATCGGCAATCCGCACTCTCTTCGTACCAACCGCAAGCGCCCCCGCAAACACCCCTTACCCCGCCGGACTCACTCGCAAAAAAACCACAAATAAACCGCAATAGCCACATAAAAAGGAGCCAAAACACATCCCGCCAAATTTACAAGGACTGGGATCAGCCTCCACTTTGTCACAGCAGCAAGGCCCCACACCACCAGTGCCGCCAGCAGCGCCAGCACGCCAATAAACACCGTCAGCACATAATTCGTCGGCTCCGAAAAAACAAAACACATCACCGCCGGCACAATTCCCAGCATCAACACAGCGCCCCCGCAATCAGCACTATTGAATTGATTAAAGTCCTCCGGCTCCTCCATGACCCGGCCAGTATAATCAATCCGGCTCCCCATTTCAACCCCTAATTCAGACTTCCCCCAACGTCCGTCCTTACCCGACAGCGCGAGTTGCAAAATCAACCCCACCGCACCAAAAGCCCAAATTGCCAGAAAAATAACACAGAAACACGCCGTGGCCAAAAACAAACGAATGGTGATATTACGGCTTTGCTTTGGCATGAAGTTGTGATACCATACCGCGCAAACGATATGGACACACCCAAAAACTACTACATCCCGACCGTTATCGAAAAAACAAACCAGGGCGAGCGCGCGTACGATATTTACTCGCGCCTTCTGCTTGACCGTGTGATTTTCATCGGCACGGAAATCGATGACACCGTCGCCAATTCCGTCATTGCACAGTTGCTGTTTCTGCAAATGACGGATCCGAAAAAGGACATCCACATCTACATCAACTCCCCCGGCGGCTCAGTGACAGCCGGCCTTGCCATTTATGACACGATGCAGTTTGTCTCCTGCGACATCAACACGTACTGCATCGGCATCGCGGCTTCGATGGCGTCCGTCCTGCTGGCGGCGGGCACCAAGGGCAAGCGCTTCTGCCTGCCCAACTCACACGTGATGATTCACCAGGTGCGAGGCGGGGCCCAGGGCACAGCGGCCGATGTCGAGCGCACGATCAAGTTCATGTTCAGCCTGGACAAACGGCTCACCGGCATCCTGGCCCAACACACGGGCAAGGACTTCGACACCGTGAAAAAAGATCAGGATCGCGACAACTACATGACCGCAGAGGAGTCCCTGGCCTACGGTCTTGTCGACCGCATCCTGACCCATACACAACAGAACAAATCAACCTCCGCCCAGTAAGCAGCCATGGCCAAACGACCCAAAGTTTGCGATCTCTGCGGTGGGGTGGAGGAAGAAGGACGCCCCATGATCAGTGCCCCGGGCGTCAATATCTGCTACCAATGTGTCGAGGGGCTCAGCTACCACATGCTGAAGTCCGAGATGGGCGACATCGCAGGCGAGCGGCTGCTGCAGCTGATACGCGGCACACACCCCGAGCTGGTTCCTCAGGAGGAGGGGGACACGACCAGCGTCCTGGAGGTTCAGACAAAAGAGCTCGACGAGCTGCCGACTCCGGAGGAGATGCACCGCATGCTCGATCAGTACGTCATCGGCCAGGAGCTGGCCAAGCGCACGCTCTGCGTAGCCGTCTACAACCACTACCTGCGGCTGCGCCAGCCCAAGACGGATGACGGCACGGAAATCGAAAAGAGCAACATCCTGCTGGCCGGCTCAACCGGCTCGGGTAAAACGCTGCTCGCAAAGACGCTGGCCCGCATCCTGGACGTACCGTTCTGCATCGTAGATGCGACGACGCTGACAGAAGCCGGCTACGTGGGTGAAGACGTGGAAAACACGGTTCTGCGCCTGCTGCAGGCGGCCGACATGAACGTAGCCAAGGCGGAGCGCGGCATCATTTACGTGGATGAAATCGACAAAATTGGCCGCAAAACCCAAAATGTCAGCATCACGCGTGACGTCTCCGGCGAAGGCGTCCAGCAGGCACTGCTCAAAATCGTGGAAGGAACCGAGTGCAACATCCCGCCAAAAGGCGGCCGCAAGCACCCGAACGAACAATACATCCGAGTCAACACCGAGAACATTCTCTTCATCTGCGGCGGAGCCTTCGTCGGACTGGAGGGCATCATTCGCAAACGCATCGGCTCGAGCGCTTTGGGCTTCGCCTCCATCATGGAAGACAGGGACACCAAGGAATACACCGAAGAAGAGGTACTGGCCAAAGCGATGCCGGAGGATTTCTTCCAGTTTGGCATGATTCCGGAGCTGATGGGCCGACTGCCTATTTTCGCACCGCTGACGACACTGACGGAGGATCAGCTCGTCGAGCTGCTTACCCAGCCGAAGAATGCGCTGGTGAAGCAGTACACGAAGCTGCTCGGCATGAGCGGCGTCAAGCTCGAGGTCGAAGAAGGGGCGCTGCGGGCCATGGCAAAGCAGGCAATCGAGCGCGGCACAGGAGCCCGCGCTCTTCGCGGTATTTTTGAGCGGATCATGCTCGACGTGATGTACAAAGCGCCGAGCGACCGCAGCATCATCGGGGTAACGATCACGGAGGACGTCGTGACCGGCAAAGCCGAACCCGCCATCACCCGTGGGGAAAGACCCGCAAAGCCAACGACCTCTGCATCGAAGCAACCCTCCGCCCGCAAGTCCGGCAAGGGAAAAAAGTAACCCGTATCTGCCCTGCGACGGCCCCGCTCCGCCCGAAAAACGGCTGAAACACCAAACAACAACACAAAAACTGGAAAACCATGTTGGTTCTGGGAATTGAATCGAGCTGTGATGAAACCGCCGCCGCCGTGCTGGAGGAAGCGGCGGGAGAAACGCAGCCTCGCGTGCTCAGCTCGGTCATTTCCACGCAAATTCCTCTGCACCGCATGTACGGCGGAGTCATCCCGGAACTGGCCTCGCGCAACCACTCAGTCAACCTGCCCGTCGTGCTGCGGGAAGCCCTCGACAAAGCAGGCAAGCAGGTGCAAGACATCGATGCGGTCGCCAGCACGGCAGGGCCCGGACTGGTAGCAGCACTGCTGGTCGGCAACACGGCGGCCAAAGCCCTGGCACTGGCGGCGGGTAAGCCGTTTGTTGCCATCAACCACTTGGAAGGGCACATGCTCTCACCCTTCATCACGCGACCGGGTGGACTGGTGCCGCATTTGGGGCTGGTAGTCTCCGGCGGTCACACGCTGTTCATCGATGTGCAGGATGTATGCCGCTACAGCCTGCTGGGCCGTTCCCGGGATGATGCGGCAGGAGAAGCATTCGACAAGGTAGCGAAGATGCTTGACCTGCCCTACCCCGGAGGCCCTGAGATCGATCGCAGAGCCGATCGGGGTGATCCCGCCCGCTTCAAATTCCCGCGCCCGATGATGCACGAACCGCATCTGGATTTCTCCTTCTCCGGGCTGAAGACAGCCGTACTCTACACCCTGCCGAAACTCGTTGCCAGCGGGAATCCGCACGACCTGCCCGAGCAGACCCTCTGCGACCTCTGCGCCGGGGTGAGGCAGGCCATTATCGACGTGCTGATACACAAGGCCATGAAAGCCCTCAAACGCAGCCGCCACCGCATCCTTGCCGTATCAGGCGGAGTCTCCTGCAACAGCGCCCTGCGCCGACAGCTTGCCGAAGCCTGCGATCGGGCTCGCGTCGAGCTCGTACTGCCGCCCAACAGCCTCACCACCGACAACGCCGCCATGATCGCCTACGCCGGATTACTGAGAGCCCGCGCGGGCATGTTCTCCCCACTGGAAACCCCAGTAGACCCGAACCTTAAACTGGCAGGCGTTCCCACCCGAGCCTGAAGCCCCCGCACAATGAACCTCCGCGACCGCCTCGAACAACTCCTGCCCGACCTGCTGCCAACCCGCGAAAGCGAAGCCATCAAAGGCAGAGAGCTGATTGCCCGCGTGCGCGCGGTACTGGGCGAAACCTACTCCGACCACTCACTACGCTCGCAGTTCTCCTTCATGGCACTAGACCCGGGCTCCTGCCTGGCCCGCGTCCCCAACGGCCAGGGCTACTACCGCCGCTCGGAAGGAACGCTGCCCTCCCTGCACCGCCTGTTTGAAAATGAAGGAGATGCCGACCGCGAAGGCTCCGATCCCTTCCACAAGCTGCTCGCTCTCGCCGTGCGGCTTTACGATACAGCAGGCATGGGTGTCTTTCTCTACCCCATCGAACCCGAGGAAAGCTGGCAGCACCCCGATCTCGTGGCGGTGCAATGGCCCCTGGGCTGCATCGATGCCGCAGGTCGCTACACCATGGACCGCGATGCCGACCCGACGGTATCCTACCGTGCCGTGTGCGTGAGCGTAGCTGACTCGGTCGATGACTGCCGAAGGGCTCTTTTCCGGACCGTCTCCTGCGGTCTTTGGGCCCAGGAAAGCGAGCTGCTGCTGCTGCCGGGAGAGCTCGATACATCCACCGCAGCCGAAGCGCTGCAGCAGCTTGCCCCGCTTTACGGCGCCGGCGTGTGGCTGCTGGAAGCGGATGGCGACACCCTCGCCGCCCTGCCCCGGGCAGATGAACTGTTCCGCGCAGACGCACCATCTGCCTGCGCCCTGCTGGCAGGACTGCCCCGCCACCGGCTAGCCATCCCGCACCGCCTCACAGAACCGCGTTTCGCAGGAAACGACACAGCGCTGGAAGCCGTCCGGCAATGGGCTGGGGGCTGCGTCCAGCGCGGCTGCGTCGAGCCCTTCGAGCAACGAGTAGCAGCCAACTGATATTTCCACCTTCAACACCATGCCCAGCCCCACCGGAAACCGCCGTTTACTCCACCTGCTCACCGCCCTCTTCATCATGGGGCTCGGGCTCTACCTCAGCGCCCTGTCGTTCTGGCGCCTCGTGCAGACCGCGACATTTATGCGCACCAGCAGCACCGTCATCGCCGTGGTAGAGGACGTGCGCCAGCGCCCCTTTGACTCCTTCTCCGAAGCACTCACCCATGGCAACCTGGCCTGGGGCGGCAGCACCGCATACCAGCCCATTGTGGCGTTCACCATCGCCGACGGACGCCGCGTGCACATAGCCCTCCCCGACCTCAATTCCGACGACTACACCCTGCGCAGCGAGCTGGAAGTGCGCGTTCCCCTCCAAGACTTCACCAAAGCCCGCGAATACCGCAATTCCGCCCTTTGGGGCGGCCCGATGGCCGATTTGGTGATCGGCCTGCTCTGCGCCTGGCTGGGGCTGATCCTGCTGAAAATCCGCAAGCGCACAGCCCAACGCATGGCCCAACGCAAAGCGTCCCCTGCCTCGCGGGAAGCGGCACCCTCCCCGCGAACTGAATCTGTCCGCGCAAGAGCAGGCCAGCAGACAGCTTCAGAAGAAGTAAGAAAAGAAAGAACACCCCGGCGCAGGGCCGCTCAGGCATCTGCACCGTCCCCCCCTGCACCGGCTGATGCTTCCACGACAGCAGCCCCCCCAGGAAAAAAACAACGCACCCCCCGCAGCAAAGCCAAAACAAACGAAGCCACCGGCACAGCCCCCCGCCGCCGCAGCAGCAAAAAGAAAACCGCATAAGTGCGGTTCAACGTACGCGGAAACCGCCCCGGATCCGGCTTTTTGGCACTTTCGGCTTTTTGGCATTTCAGCCCGCAAAATCTGCGTTTTCCAAGCCATTTTCAGATTCTGGGCACGCTCACACCTTGACAGGGCAGCGGTAATCGGGCATACTCTACCCGTCAAGTTCTCCGGCAACATCCCAGATACCATTCTCGGACTCTACCCACCCGCAACCGCATACCCACCCGAACATCTTCAACCATGGCCACCATGTTTCCCCCGCAGCTGCTGCCGCAAACGCAAAACGGCGAAAAGCAGGTATTCCACGCCCTCGAAGCACTGCCCGACAACTGGATTGTCCTCCACGACATCTGGGAAAACTACCGCGACACCGAAGGCGAATACATCAACTACGAGGCTGACTTCATCGTATTGATTCCCAACAGGGGCATCGTCGTCATCGAAGTCAAAGACTGGAACGAAACCCGCATCAACCAAGGCACCTGGGAGCACAAAATCAAAGGCAAATGGATAAGCATGGGACCGAAAAACAGCCCGCTCAACCAAGCCTGGTGCGCCAAAGACAAACTGATCCGGGGACTGGTTGCCGCAGGGGTACTGGCGCCCGGAAGCCGCAACCAGCCAGAACACCGCGTACTGGCCATCCTGACCAAACAGTTACCCATCAACTTCGGCACCGAACCCAGCAAGCAAGACCTCTACATCATGTCGCGCTGCGGCAACCAACCGCTCGATTCGCTCTACATCTGCGGCTCGGACGATCTGGAGCCCAACCGGCTCCGGGACCGGCTCGAATCCCTCTTCTGCTTCGACTACCCGAACGGAAACATGAACCAGCGCACGATCGAAGCCATCGTAGCCCATCTTCGCCCGACACTGCTCTTCCGGTTAGACCTTACACAATACCTCAAAGAGATGGAAGCCTCCTCCGGACACCTGCTGAGTATCCTGCCGGCTCTGGAAGGCTCAACAGAAGGCATCATGGTCAGCGGCTGCGCAGGAAGCGGCAAAACATACATGGCCACCCAGGAATTGCTGCGCCAGGCGCGAACCAACGCCCTCACCGCGAACGGAAGGAAACTGCTCTTCCTGAGCTTCAGCCGCAACCTCGCCGTCACCACACGCCATCTGCTCGACGAACAGCTGGGAGCAAGCGAACGTGAAGGAGCCGATGCGTACAACTTCCACGACATCTGCGTACGCTTCATCCTGCGGCCCAACGGGCAAGAGCACCTGCTCAACCCGCGCTCCGCAGGTGAAATCCTCAGCACCGAAGCCCTCGACTTCATCCGTCCAAGAATCGGCAAGCAATTCCGCTACGATGCTATCTTCGTCGACGAAGCCCAGGATTTTCGTGATGAATGGTGGCCCCTGGTGGAAAGCATGCTCACCCCAGGCGGCAAACTCTACATCTTCGAAGACGAGAACCAGCGCATCTTTGCCGACCGGCCGAGGCTGCATCCCATGCCCCCCACGCGACTCACCCTGAGCAAGAACCTGCGCAACACCTACGCCATCGCCGCTTTTGCCGCATCACTTCTTCCCCGGCAAATCCAGCCCCACCCCCTGCCGATCCAGGGAGATCCCGTCCAGCTCATGGACGGCAGTGACTCACCGGAAGAACGAGCCCGTATGGCAGAAAAATGCATTCGCACCATCTACGCCCGGCACCCGGGCCAAGTACGCCCATGCGACATAGCAGTACTCACCCCATGGAGCATCCGCAACGACCGTTGCTCCCTGCCACTCATCAGCGGCGTAGCCGCAGCCGTCCCCAAAGAAACACCCGACGAAGCCAACCGCCGCCACGCCCGATGCCGCGACTGGAACAGCCTGGAAATCCTCGGCGACACCATCAAAGGCTTCAAGGGACTGGAATCCCCCTTTGTCATACTCACCGACATTCCCGCCCTCGGAGAAAGCGCCGGCTTCACCATGAACGACTTCTACGTCGGCTGCACCCGAGCCCGCTACGGCCTCTACATCATCCCGACCCTGAGCGGAGCAACCTTCGTCCGCGAACGCCTGGAACAAGCCACCGCAGCAAGCGCCGGCAACAGCCCCTGCACCCCCGCCGGCGAAGCATCAAATCCGAGCGTTACCAGTCCCCCCGCGGCCGAGTAAACACCTGCAGCACAATCGTCACACCGCCCCGGAGCATCACAAAAGAAAACCGCCGCGTATGCCACGAATTTCCTGAGCAGCAAGCACGCATTTTGCTTCCCAAACAAAGCGAAACGTGCTATGCTGCCGCCATGGCAAATAAACCCGTAGTACTGATCATCCGCGACGGCTGGGGTCGCAACCCTCAGGGTCCCGAGGCCGCCAAACAAACCGGCGACGCCACCGTGCTTGCCGACACCCCTTTCACCGATAAACTCCTGGCCACCTGCCCGCACTCCATGCTCGGAGCCTCAGGGCAAGACGTAGGCCTGCCCGACGGCCAGATGGGCAACTCCGAAGTCGGCCACCTCAACCTCGGCGCCGGCCGCGTCGTCTTCCAGGACCTCTGCCGCATCTCCAACGCCATCGCCGATGGCTCACTCGCCAAAAACCCCGTCATCACCGAAGCCTTTGCCAAAGCCGCCGGCTCCCGCCTGCACCTGATGGGCCTCGTCTCCGACGGTGGCGTTCACTCCCACATCGACCACCTCATCGGCATTGTCAAAATCGCCGCAGCCGCCGGAGTGAAAGACATCATGATTCACGCCATCACCGACGGGCGCGACACCGATCCCAAGAGCGGCGCCGGCTACCTTCAGCAGCTTCAGGACGCCATAGCCCCCTGTGGCGCAAAGATAGCCACCGTCATCGGCCGCTTCTACGCCATGGATCGCGACAAACGCTGGGACCGCGTCCAAACCGCCTGGAACGCCATCGTCCTCGGCCAGGGAGAGCAGTGCACCTGCACCCCCGCCGAATACGCCGAAAAGAGCTACGCAGAAGGCGTGACTGACGAATTCCTCAAGCCCGGCATCTTCTGCGAAGGCGACCAGCAGCGCATGCGCGACGGCGACGTCGTCTTCTTCTTCAACTTCCGGGCCGACCGCGCCCGCGAATTCTCCCGCGCCATCATCTACGACGACTTCGACGGCTTCGACCGCATCGTCCACCCGAAGGTGCACTACATCACCATGTCGGAATACGAAGCCTGCTACCCGACCCCCGTCGTCTTCGAACAGGAACAACTCACCAACATCCTCGGCGAAGTCATCTCCAAAGCCGGGCTCAAGCAACTTCGCATCGCCGAAACCGAGAAATACGCCCACGTCACCTTCTTCTTCAACGGAGGAGTCGAAACCCAGTTTGAAGGCGAAGACCGCATCCTCGTACCATCCCCGCGGGAAGTCGCCACCTACGACCTCAAGCCCCAGATGAGCGTTGCCGAGGTAGCTGACAAGTTTGTGGACGCCATCGCCAAGTACGACATCGCCATCATGAACTTCGCCAACCCGGACATGGTAGGCCACACCGGCTTCCTTGAAGCTGGCATCGCCGCCTGTGAAGCAGTCGACAAAGCCCTCGAAAAATGCGTAACCAAGATCCGCGAACTGGGCGGCTGCTGCCTCATCTGCGCCGACCACGGCAACTGCGAGAACATGCTCAACCCGGACGGCTCGCCAAACACCGCCCACACCACCAACCTCGTCGACCTCATCTACTGCGGCCCCGACCAGGATCAGGTTAAAATGCAGGACGGCATCCTGGCAGACATCTCCCCGACCCTGCTGAGCCTGCTTGGCGTACCCCAACCCGCCGAAATGACCGGCCATCCGCTGGTAACCAAAGACTGATACCACCAGACTGATACCACCGGCCATCCATAGCCCATTTCGACCCTTCCGCAGGCGTGCACTCCCACGAGTGCACGCCTTTTTTGCACAGAGCACGGCAAACCTCTCCATGCTCCTCCGGCTCGCCCAAACACAAATGCGTAAATCCACCACGTACGCCATCCAAAACAACGCAAAACTCCCCGCAAATTCATCCAGCAAATCAGATCCCCCCGCAATCCCCCCACAGACACGCTTTTTTCTTGGCAAAAAGAAAACCCTACGCTACAATGACGCAGAAATCCGAGAGCCAACCAACAGCCATGCCCCCCTCCATCCTCATCGTCATCCCCGCCCGCTACGCCTCCACCCGCCTGCCCGGCAAACCCCTCGTCAAAATCGCCGGTGTTGAAATGATACGCCGGGTAGCCGACATCGCCGCCTCCATCTGCCGGCACAACGACAACTGCCAATACGTCGTCGCAACAGATGACACCCGCATCGAAGATTTCTGCAAAACCTCCGGCATACCCGCCGTCATGACAGCCGACACCTGCCGCAGCGGCACCGAACGCTGCTGGGACGCCGTCAAGCAGACAGTCACCCCACCCTCATTCATCATCAACCTCCAAGGCGACAACCCGCTTTGCCCACCCTGGGTGATCCAGGAACTCATCGACGCATGGCGCAGCTGTCCGGCAGACGTATTCACGCCCTGTATCCACCTCGACTGGGACGAATACGATCGCCTCGTCGAATCCAAAAAAACCACCCCCTACAGCGGCACCACCGTACTGGTAGACAAAAGCGGCTACGCCCTTGCCTTCTCCAAGAGCACCATCCCTGCCATCCGCAAGCCAGAAAAAGCCCGGGAAACCCTCGCCAAAAGCCCCGTACGCCGCCATGTCGGTCTCTACGCCTACACCTACGACGCCCTCAAAAACTACTTTACCCTGCCGGAATCCGAATACGAAATGGGCTGCATCGAAGGCCTCGAGCAAATGCGCTTCCTCTACAACGGCCTGCGCATCAAAATGGTAGAAGTCACCTACCGAGGCCGCAAAACCACCAGCGGCGTCGACTCCCCCGAAGACGTCGCCCGCGTCGAAGCCATCCTCGCTGAATACGGCGAATACGAACTCTAACGCCACCACGACCGGCGAAGCGCCCCGATGAACATCCCCGAACACATCGCCATCATCATGGATGGCAACGGCCGTTGGGCAGAACAGCACAAACTCAGCCGCTCCAAAGGCCACGAGCACGGCGGCAAAACCGTCCAGCGCGTCATCGACCTCTGCATCGAAAAAGGCGTCAAATGGCTCACCCTCTACGCCTTCTCCACCGAAAACTGGGGGCGCTCCAAAATGGAAGTAACCTACCTCATGCGCATGCTGGACAAGTTCCTCAAGCAACGCCTCCCCGAAATGATGGAAAAAAACGTCCGTCTTCATGCCATCGGCGAGCTGCACATGCTACCGGACTACTGCCGCAAAACCCTAGCCAAAAGCATCGACGCCACCGCCGGCAACACCACCCTCAACGTCGTCCTTGCCCTCTCCTACGGCTCCCGGCAAGAAATCACCGCCGCCGCCCGGCGCCTCGCCGAACAAGTCAAAACCGGCACCCTGTCCCCCGACCAAATCACCCCGGAACTCCTCGGCCAGCAACTCTACACCGCAGGCATGCCCGATCCGGACCTCATGATCCGCACCTCAGGCGAAATGCGCATCTCAAACTTCCTGCTCTGGCAGCTCAGCTACGCCGAACTCGTCATCACCGACGTCCTCTGGCCCGACTTCGGCCGAGCCGAGTTTGAAGCCGCTCTTCAGGAATTTGCCGGCCGCCACCGACGCTTCGGAAAACGCTAACCCGAGCCCCCAAGGCGCACCACAGCTCGAGCCGGCCGGCCCCAGCACCGGCCGCAGAGCCCCAGCACCGCCGCACATCGCGTCAGAGCCCCGCAGCGCACAGCAAGCGCGCGCCCATCTTTCCCAATTCCCTCTCACAGGCCACAGCCACCGCAGTAAGCACTCAACCAAAACCATTGTAGGCAGGCGTGCGAAAATAGAGGCCTATGTTTACATTGCCTCAGAACACCATCGCCTATCTGCTCAAGGAACCCATCGACATGCGCTACGGCATGTTCCGCCTTCAGGGGGTCATTGCTCAGCTCATGCAGCAGCCCATGCCCCGGGGTGCTTTCTACTTTTTCAT
>CALXRG010000024.1 GCA_944390825.1 uncultured Akkermansia sp. | reverse complement strand
GGACTGGTAATACTCAGGGACTTATTGAACATACTGGGCATGGTAGGAGATTTCTCCTCCATGCTCAATGTTTTTTTCCCTTTGCGTTGTTTTTTCTTCTTCTCCCGGCTCTGTTGCGGCGTCATTCCACACAGTTAGCAGAAGAGCCAGAAGCAGGCATCGCCAGTTTTGGTGGAAACGCTTATGTGGAAGTGAGCGGAGGGACGGTACAGGGCAATATTTATGGAGGATCTGTCCTGTTGTCCTCTTCCGGTGATTGTGAGGGGGAGGTCAGCCAGGGTGCTGTTTCAGTTACCATCGGGGAAGATGCTATTGTTGAAGGTGATATCTATGCTGCTGGTGGATTGGCAGAAGGCAGTACGGCGCATGTGACGACGAAAAGCTGCAGCGTGACGGTTTGCCAGGGGGCCTCGTTTAGTAGTTCTTCTGTCATTAGTGGCGGGTACGAGAATACTACACTTAATACAACAGTTGATGGAGAACAGAAGTTAGTTGCGAAAGGTAGTTTTTCAGTCGCTCAAATCGAGCAATTTACTTTAATCGAGGCCTCAGAAGGAGTAACTGTTGATACGGCTGTGATAAGAGTTGGGAAGCCTCTGACTTTGTCGTTGTCGAGGTCTTCTAACATAACTTTTGAGCAAGAAGGAGGAACCTTGATTACATCTCAGCTGGTGTTTTCTACACCTCTTCTTTCGTCAGATAGGGCTATAGTTACAGTAGAATCGGGTATCACTTTTACCCTGACACCCAATGCAATCATTGATGTAAGCGCATGGGGAGATGAGTTGCTCTCATCTCACTCAGTCACTCTTATTTCTTGGACTGGCAGTGTACTGCCTGAGTGGACGGAGAGTCTTGGAGAGGTCAAGCTCTGGGGAGTGGCTGGAGATTATAAATTGGAGATGCAGGGCAATAACATGCTGCTTGTGCCAATGACCATACCAGAACCGACAATCGCCACGCTGGGTTTGCTCGCGCTCGCTATCCTGTGCGTTCACCGTCGTCGTCAGGGAGATCTTTCTATATCCTCCACGCGTGCGTGTGCAGAATGCTCGGCCTTGGGTGAGTCCGATCTGCCAATCCAGCAGGAAGGAAGTCTTCATTTGGGGGGGACGGGAAAGGCGTAAGCCATATCCATTGTAAGCAGGGATGAGGGAATAAGGGGCTATGTTTACATTGCCTCGAACCACCATCTTCTACCTGCTCGTAGGATTCATTGGCATGCGTTCCGGCACGTCTCGCCTTCGGGGGACATCGCTCTGCTTATGCAGCAACTTTTTTGCGGCACTGCGGGTGAAACAGAGTGAAAACCCACCGGTCAACACGCTGCGGCGGGCGATCCTCTCCGCGCTGGTGAGGGGGAATGCTAGGGGATGAAGGTGGACCGCGAAGCGTGGCTGACGGCAGTGCCCGGACTACCGGGGCGATTACATCGACCTGCTGACGGGCATGCAGGAGCTGCCAGTGAGGTGAGCTCGCCGAGGCTTACCTTCCGTTGAAACTCTGCAGCAGTTTTCCCACTTGAGGAAAGGCGTCCATGAGAGGCAAGCTGGTGCAGTCGGCCGCTGTCAGTACAGCTCAGAGGGAAAGGCGGTAGGTGTAGGTGATGTGTGGCAGTCCATCCCGCATGGGCATGAGTATAAAGCCTGGTTCCTGTCGGAAGCCGGCATGCAGCAGAATCCGCTGCGAGACCGCGTGAGGTGCAAATACTTTGGCTTCTACGACGCTCCCTGCCGGTAGTTGGTCGCGCAGCGTTTCCAGAAAGAGCTGCAGTGCCCTGGTCATGATGCCCTGCCGCCAGAAGTTTTGCCCGAGCCAGTACCCCATGCAGTAGGCGTCCATGCCGGGCTCAGGAAGGGCGCAGCCTATGCCTCCGGCCAGTTGGCCATCTGCGATAATGGCGCGTTCGATGCGCTCCCCTCGTTCACAGCGCGAGAGAAAATCGCGCATATGCGCTTCCGTGTACGGGATAGGCAGGCGCGCGGACAGATAGCGGTAAACGGGCGAGGCGTTGATGAGCTTGATGAAATCGGAGGTGTCGGAGTCCTCGAAAGGACGCAAGAGAACGGTTGGGGACATGGTATCAGAGGGTAAGCAGAAGGCGCAGGGTTTCCCGAAGCTTGTCTGCAGGGGTTGTTTTGCTGAGCCTCGGGAAGCGTTTGTTCTCCAGGATGTATTCTTTGTTGCGGGTCAGCATGAGCTTTTGTGCGCTGATTTCGACCATGCTGATATGGCGGTGGGAGGCGGCAATTTTGATTTTGTGGAGCGTGAGCAGGTTGCGGGCTTCTGTGGGCAGGGGGCCGAAGCGGTCAATCCATTGTCGCTCCAGGTCATCGGTGTCATCCATTGTAAAGGCCTTGGCCAGTTGAGAATAGCATGCCATGCGCGTGCGCGTGGATTCTATGTATGCCTCGGGCAGGAAAGCCCCGATGAGATCCCGACTATCGGCACGGGTGGCCAGTGATGCTTCGCTGATGCAAAGGAAATCTGCTTTAACGGTGGCATCGGCACGGATGGCCGGGGCTTTGCCCTTCAGCCTTTCAACGGACTGGCGCAGCAGCTGGCAGTAGAGTTCAAAGCCGATAGCGGCGATGTGCCCGCTTTGCTGGGTCCCCAGCAGGTTGCCCGCTCCCCGGATTTCGAGGTCGCGCATGGCAATCTTAAATCCGCTGCCTAGTTCGGTGTATTGCCGGATGGCGGAGACTCGTTTGCGGGCATCCCCGGTGCACAGGGCTTCTCTCGGCAGTAGCAGGTAGGCATAGGCCCGGTGTCCTCCTCGGCCGACGCGGCCTCGGAGCTGGTAAAGGTCGGCCAGTCCGAAACGGTCGGCCCGGTCGATGATGATGGTGTTGGCATTGGGAATGTCGATGCCGCTTTCAATGATGGTTGTCGAGAGCAGGACATCCGCTTTGCCGTTCACAAAATCGCGCATGATGAGTTCCAGATCGGTTTTGTCCATCTGGCCATGACCTACGACAATGCGAGCCTTGGGCACGAGCTTGTGCAGTTCGGCCTCGACCTGATGGATGGATTGTACGCGATTATGCAGAAAAAATACTTGGCCGTTGCGGGCCATTTCGCGCTCGATGGCCCGGGCGATCAGCTCTTCACTGTAGGGACATACGGCCGTCTGCACCGGTAAGCGGTTGGCTGGTGCCGTGTCGATGGTACTCATGTCGCGTGCTCCCATCAGTGCTGCGTAGAGTGTGCGCGGGATGGGGGTGGCGGAGAGTGTCAGCACGTCTACCATGCGGAAGGAACGCTTGAACTGTTCCTTGTGGCGCACGCCGAAGCGTTGCTCCTCATCAATGACTGCCAGACCGAGGTTTTTGAAAGTGACGTCTTTGGAGATGAGCCGATGGGTGCCGATGACAATGTCAACATCACCGTCTTTTAGGCCCTGGATGATTTCTTTGGCCTTTTTGGGCGGTGTAAAGCGGCTGAGAAGCTCGATGCGCACGGGGTACTCGCTCATGCGGGAGCGGAAGGTACGCCAGTGCTGGTCCGCCAGCACTGTGGTGGGCGCCAGGATGGCGGCTTGCCTGCCGCCGGTGACGCATTTGAAGGCTGCTCGAATAGCGACTTCCGTTTTGCCAAAACCCACATCTCCGCAGATGAGGCGATCCATGGGGCGCGGTGCTTCCATGTCTTCTTTGGTTTGTGCGATAGCTCGCAGTTGGTCCGGTGTTTCACGGTAGGGGAAGCTGGACTCAAACTGCCACATCCAGGAGGAGTCAGGCGGGTGTGCATAGCCGGTGTTGCTTTCCCGCTCGGCTTGCACTTCCAGCAGCTGGGCGGCGTAGTCTTCCACGGCTTTGGCTGCGGCCTGGCAGGCCCGCTGCCAGCGTGCGTCGCCCAGCTTGCTCAGTTCCGGTGTCTTGCCGCCTAACCCGATGTACTTGGACACGAGGTGGCTTTGCGTGAGCGGGATGCGCAGCAGAACGTCGCCTGCGTAGCGGATGTGGATTTCTTCTTCGCCGGTTTTGGGGTCGCGCACGATGCCTTCGAAGCGTCCGAGTCCATGTGAGGCGTGAATGACGAGATCCCCTTCCTCGATTTCTTTCAAGGGGGCCTGGGCGCTGGCCTGCCGCAAGCGGTCGGCGCGATCTGTCAGGTGACGGGTGCGCGGAGAAGAGTAGCGCCCAAAGATTTCTGCCGCCGAGAGGATGGCCAATTGGGCCGCCGGGACAGTGAAACCGAAAGGTAAATCTCCCTCGCGTGCCAGTACCCCGCTCCATGCGGGGTCATCACCGCATATTTCTTCAAATCTCGAGCGCTCTCCTGCGTGCGGGAAGAACATGACCACACGCCACTTACGGCGTTTCCAGGTTTCCAAGCTTTGCCGGGCGAGCGCACGACGGGCTTCCTGCATGACGAAATCGCCTGTTTCAAAGGATCCTAGCGGCGAGCCAAAGAAAGCCAGCGTGTCGCGGTTGTGAGCGTCGATCGCTTCCAAGGCTTCAACGGAGTTGAGCCCGGGCTGGGACATGTCGAGATCGGGAGGGGTTTCCAGCACGACGACGTCGCCAGGGTAACCGCTGCCCGGCAGGCTGATTACCCAGTCGGTCGGGCGAATCCACTGGTGCAGTTTTAGGTCGCCGGGCGGCTCGTCGAGGACCAGGTCAGCTTGCTCAAGTTTCTGGAAAGAAAGCTGAGAGTCAATGTCGAAGGAACGGATGCTCTCAATTTCATCTCCGAAAAACTCAAGACGAAGAGGCGAGGCGGATTGCAGAGGAAAAATATCCAGGATGCCGCCCCTCAGGCTCCATTGTCCGCGTGATGTGACTTGATCGACGCGCTCGAAATCGTGACTGGTCAGGCGGGCTGCGAGTTGTTCAGGGGGCAACTCAGTACCCACGCTGATGTGGAGCGATGCTTCTGTGTCGTTCTCAAATGAGGGAGCGGCTTGCCGCAGTGCATCGGCAGTGACGACGATGCACTGCACGGGTTCTGAGGCTGTTGAGATTGCCCGCAGGGCCTCCAGGCGTTCGGCTGCCAGATCCGGGTCACTCAGGCCGTTGTTGATGTGGATTTCCTGCTCGGGGACAAAGACGGGCCGGGAAACGCCCCAAAGTGGTAACTCGGCTGCTATCCTTTCCTGCATGGGCAGGGCATCAGCGACGATCCAGACGCGCCTGACGCCTGCTTCATGCCCGCCCGACGCCAAATCGCGGGCTGTCCACACGACAAGCGATGTGATGAATGAAAAAGCCGCCTGGCAGCTGCGATCGAGGATGATGGGCTCCTGCCGGGTATTGCCTGAGCACAAGCGTCCCCGCACCCCGGCAAAAGCGGGGGATTTGGTGACGATCTCTGGCAGTGGTTTGACCACGCAGTCATCGTACCAGCCCGTCACTCATCCGTCAACGCAAAAGCAACAGACACCGGATAGGTGGGGGCTGTGTCAAATTTGCTGGGGGCTGTGTCAGCTTGGGTGTGCCTGATGCAGCTCGGGGAGTGTAGGGCTCGGGTGCGCGTGATGTTGCCGTGACTTTATCCTCCCTGTGTGCGTTTCCCTTTTGGTGCGATAAGAGACAAAAAAGAGCCTTTTCGTATCAATTTGCTTGACATTTTGCGGAAATCCTGTAAACTCCACCCACCAAAACGAGAAACCAATTAATTTTCTACTATGGCTCACACTCAGTCCGCTAAGAAGCGTATCCGCCAGACGATCGCCCGTACCGCTGTCAACCGTTCCGTTATGTCCCGTGTCCGCACTCTTCGCAAGAAGGTCGCTGTGGCCGTGGAAAGCAAGGACAAGGACGCAGCAGCTGCTGCCTACAACGAATTTGCCTCTGCCATCGACAAGGCTGCCAAGAAGGGCACTGTGCCGGCCAACCGCGCGGCTAACTACAAGAGCAAGGCTGCCAAGGCCCTGGCTACTATCGCCTGAGTTTCTTTTCAGGTTTTCCGTTTTTGAGTACGGCGGGGCACCGGAGAGGCCGGTGTCCCGTGTGCTTTTTTAGCGTTTTTTTCTCATCTTACTTTGATCTCATATGCTGAAACAGGATCGAAAGGAAATGGCCAATGCTGTGTTGAAGGATCTTTCCGCCTATAAGGTATGCGCTGTTTGCGGAGCGATTGTTGACCGCTCGTCGGAGACGTGTCCCGATTGCCTGGCTTACCGTTTTATTGAGGATGAGAATGCGGTGTCGGATAAGGCTTTGGATTTGGCGGTGAAGCCGCAAACTGCTCTCTCTCACCTCGATTTGGAGGAGTAGGGGGTGCGTCCTCCCGACCAGAGGATGGCTTTGATCTGAGTTGGAAAGCGTTTTGTCCCGAATGGAGGAGGCTTTACTCCGAGTTCGGGACGTCCTCAGGCCATGCGGGGTGGGCTTGCAGCCCGCTCCGGCGCGTGTGTCACGGACGGCGCCGATGCTACGGGTGGCGCTGGGGCATTGTTTGATCGACCCATAGAGGAATATCTTCTACGGCGGCATTGTGAGGAATCTCGTGAGGCATTTCCAGCTCCTCCTCTTCTGCCGCCAGAAGCACTGCCTCGTCCTCCTCTTCCTCCTCAGAGAGGTCCCCCGGGACTGCTACCAGGCTGCGCTGCCAGTGTTTGAGCGTTTCCTTCCCACCTTCTTCCAGATACTCGGCCATGCAGCGCAGGGCGATGAGCAGAAGTTCCGTACGCGTCAGGTAGTTGAGACGGCAGAGCTCATCCAGCTCATGCACAACAGCCGCAGGGCAGTGCATGAGGAGGAATTGTGTCGGGCGCGGCTTCATGTGAGCAGGGGTATGTCGCAGAGAATGAAAAACGAGCGGATAAATCATCCGCTGTTGGAACAGATGCTAGACTTTTTGAGAGTGCAATGCAAGATTTTTCTCCGGTTAGGGTGAAGGTTGACCAGGAGAAAGCAACGGTGGAGGGAGAGGGCTGGCGGTAAGATGGAAGAAGTCAGAGTTTAGCCTTGAACGTGGTGAAAATTCTGCGATAATCACGGCGCGCATGTTGAATCAGGAAGTGATAACGGAAGCAGAGGTGGCAGCGATTCAGATACCGGCAGGCAATGCGGTTTTGCTGCCGGAGGGGTCGCGGATCTACATCACGCAGAAGCTGGGCAATTCGCTGACGGCGGCGTCGGATATGGGGCTGGTGAGAATCACGCGCGAGGAGGCAGCCAGGGCCGGGATTCTGCCGCCGGAGGAAAGTGTGGCCGGTGATGATTCCCATCTGACCCTGGAGGAGCGGGTGTGGAAGGTGCTCGGTGAGATATATGACCCGGAGATACCGGTGGATATCGTTAATCTGGGGTTGGTGTATGGCGTGGAGGTGATACCGCAGCAGGAGGGCGGCAGTGTGGTGAATGTGCAGATGACGCTGACGGCGCCCGGTTGTGGCATGGGGCCTCATCTGATGGCTGAGGCGGAGATGAATATAGCTGCTTTGGATGGCGTGAAGAATGTTTCTGTTGAGTTTGTCTGGGATCCGCCGTGGAATCAGGGAATGATGAGCGAGGAGGCCCGTATGCAGCTTGGCTTGATTTAGTTTTCCCGAGGGGTGGGATGGGTACTGCCGGGGATTCTGCCAATGGATGAGCAATGGGAACGGTATCGATAGAGCTGTCGGATGAGGAGGTGCAGCGCCTGGCTGAGATGAGCGCCATGGTGCTGACGATGCTGGGTGCGGTGGCAGAGGATTTGCCGAGGGCGAAGGTGGAGGCATGGCAGAACCTTTGCGTGGAGTTGCTCAAGGCTGCCCGGTGCGTGCCTTCGGTCGCGAGGCAGATGGAAATGCCACCGGATTGCGGTTATTGGTTTTTCCGTCGTTCGTATGTAGACGAGGCGTTTTATTCGGATGTGCTCGATGAGTACAGGGATTCTGTTTTTTGGGAGGAGTTGGTGGCTCGCATCAGCCAGCAGACGCTGGAGGAGATAGAGGGGCGTGAGGCAGTCGAGTTGATGAGCGAGCAGGAGCGGCAGGCAAGGTGTTCGTCTTTTGAAAAGGCTCTGTGGCAGGAGGTGTCGCGCTACGGGATTTCGCGCCTGCTTTTCCTGATGCCGCCCCATGAAAGCTGAGGGGCTCGCTTCCTCCGCTCCTCAGGTGTTCCTGACCCCTCTTTCGTCATCAGCCGGGGGCGCAGGGGGCTGGCTTTGCTTGGGTGTATACTGAACCCGGGGTGGAAGCTCTGTTTGGAGGCGGCTTCGCCCCGTTGGAGTGTGGGCTTGTAGAGTTGCGACGGGATGGCGGCGGCTGTGGTGCGCCTCGGGGAAAATTAGGGCGCTTTGCTGGCGGCGTCGATAAGTTGCTGTGCTGTTATGGCGGTTGTGCAGGCTGTTTCGGCGTCACAGTGCTGCTGTCCGCAGGGGTGGCAGGGGACGTGGTTGTATACGGGCCGCAGGAGGCTGTTTTTTCTGTAGACCCGCTGAGCTAGGCGGCTGGCCATGATGACGCTCCCTCTGACGCCGAGCATGGAGGCAATCTGGGGGAGCGCTCCGTCCACCGCGTAGAGGGTGCTGTGTTTGCCCATGAGCTCGGGAAGCTCGGCCCAATTGGCAATGCGGCAGGGCAGATTGAGCTGCTGCGCGAGATCCCGGGCCTGCTGCTCGTGGTGGGGGGGTGCGAGGAGTGTCACGGAGAGGCCCCGGGCTTCCAGGATGGTGACCAGCTCCTGCCATCTTTCTGCGGGCCAGTTGTCCGCACTGCCCAAGGTGGAGAAGGGGGAAATGTAGCAGGTGGTATCGTGATCGTTGCCTTGCAGGGGCGCGAAGGCGACGTCGGTGTTGATGGTAAGCTTGTGGGAGTTATTCAGGTGGTGCAGGTATTCTTCTGCTTCGCATACGGGCGCTCCCCAAGGTTCGGATGCAAACCGTGTTTTGAAATGGCGGGCGAGGGGCGATCTGGCATATCCGCTGATGTACAGAGGCAGCAGCCGACGGAAGCTCTTGAAGGTTTTCCGGCTGTCACTGAACATGAAGAGGTAATCGTATGGCCCCTGACGATAGAGTTCGTCTGCTTCCAGCTGGGTGCCTGCGTCGGTTTCGCCGTCGGTGGTGACCACATGGTCGACACAGTCGGCTTGTCCGCGCCAGAAGTCTTTTTGGGCCTCCGGGCAGGCGATGTTGATCTGGGCATCGACGCGGCAGTGCTTGAGAATACGCAGGGTGGGAAGTATGTGGAGCGCGGATTCCATGCGCTCGGGCATGCAGACGATGATGCGGAAGGGAAGGCGGAAGTTTTCCCGCGCAATGGCGTTGACTTCCTCTTCCTGCGCGGGGGCTAACTCATGGTTGGCTTTCCAGCGGTGGTGCATCCACAGGCCGTCGAGGATGTTTTCTTTCTGGCAGCGCTCAATGGCTTTGTTGATTTCAAAAGTAATGGCTGCCATGCTTTCACATCCTTCAGGCAGGCAAATTTCGCGATTCATCACGGCTTCCCATTGCCCGAGTGCTGTGTTGCGCGTGAAGACGGAGATGAGTTTGCCGTTTCCTTTGCAGCGCCGGTACAGTAGGGCCGGCAGGGGGGTGACTCCCGTTACTTTGCCAAAATAGGGTAGGAAGAGGCCTTCCTGCGTGAATTGGTCACACAGTACTCCCAGAAGTCCCCCGTTACGGGCAAGACGCAGGACCCCTTTGAGGCCGTCTTCCTTGCTGAACATCTCGCAGCCGTACCCCGTGCGCGCGTCGCGTACCAGTTTTTCCAGCAGGGGATTTGCCAGTCGGCGGTACATCGAGCCGAAGTGCTCGACTTTGGGAAAACTGGGACGGATGCGGGCAAGGATTTCCCAGTTACCGGCGTGGGGAATACAGGAGATGCCGGTATGGCCATCCATGCCCGCCTGCTCGAAGAAGTCCCTGCCGACAATCGTGATGGAGCGCTTGAATTCCCGATCGTTCATCATCCCTGTTTTCAGGGCACAGGCCATATTCATGGAGGTGCGCACGATGTTGCGCCTCACCATGGCGGAGAGCTTGGCTCCCCGCAGCATCGGGTCGACGACGATGCGGAGGTTGCGCGCGACGATGCGCCGCCGGGAGGGAACACATGCCCACACCAAGTACCCGGCTAGCCTGCCGATGACGGCAATGAGCCGGATGTCTCCCAGGTTAAGAAGTTTGCAGAGGGCTTTGTAGCCGGCTGCACTTGCTTTGTGTTTCCACGTGGGGGTGTCTGGGGAGGTGTCGCTCATTGATTCAGTTCACGGTGTAGGTGCGGGGAATGTAGAAGGGCTTGTGTGTGTAGGGATCCCATACGCGGGTTTCCGGATCTACGCCGGTATAGTCCAGCACGTAGTTGGGGTAGTAGGGGGAGACGACGATGTTGCTGTACTCGCTGGTGAATCCATACGGGATGCCGTCGGATGACATCTTGGGACTCTTGGAGCGGAGGCTGCCCGAGGGGGGGAGGTCGTTGTGGTCGACGCTCAGCCATTTGGTGTTCGGGTTGGGTCTGCCGTTGATCTCTGTGACGACTCGGGGAGGACGGGTGCCCGGGTAGTCCTCTCTGACGACGAGGTCAACGGCTTGTTGAATGAGGCAGGAACTCAGGGAGGTGAGGCTCAGTAGACTGAGAAGGGCGGGGATGATCAGTTTTTTCATGTTATGATGGATTGGTCGTTGCGTTGGCATGCGGGACAAACGTGACTTTGTCCTCTTCGAAGACGGGAAGGTAATCATGCTCCAGGATGGTCCGGACGATGTCCGGGTGGCAGGAGAGAAGGGAGTTGAGCGCAGGCTGGAGCATTTGAGTGCAGCGCGGGGGCACCCGTACCAGGCCGATGCGGCCGCCGCTGGGTACGGATTCCATGATGGGGGTGCCGCCTTTGACTGATACGTTCAGCGAATGGACACCGTGTTTTTCCTCGCGGGTGACGGTGAGGTAGACGGAGGTGGTGTTGTGCAGATTCGAGCCGATGATCCGGTCGATGACCAGCTCGGCATAGCCATTGTGGAGCCGGAAAGCGGCGCCTTGAGCATGCGCGATGATGGAGAAAACACCAGTTTGGCGGGCACGGCAGTTTTTGGCGAGGTAGCGGTTGATTTCTTCCTCGGAGAAGCTGATTTCGGCGCCGTCGGCGTTAATGAGCTTGGCTTTGATGTCGGTGACGCTGCCTTGATCCCGGTAGCCTGCTATGTCTGTCATTTCCTGAGGTGTCCACAGGCGAAAAAGCGCGTAGTAGAGAAAACAGGTAAAGGCCAGGAAAAGAAAGGTCGCGAGCAGCGAGAGAAAGTTAAAGCGTTGCCAGATTGCGCGGACAAGACCGGTGCGGTCGTCCTGCCCGCCGGCGTCTTCGTCGTCGGCTTGGGGGAAGAAAGAGCGGGGAGCAGAGTTCTCTTGCGGTGCTGTTTTGTCAAACAAACTGCCCCAGGGGGAGTTGCCGGAGCTCTCCCTTTTCTTTTTCCTTCGTCTGTTTACAGCGGCGGCCATGGCGCAGATTTCTGCGGGACATTATACGCAAAAGGTGGCAGGAAGCAAAGGAAAAAAATGGGAGTGGGGCGTGCTACCTCTCCTTATCTTTCCCTGCAGGGCTGTGGGCAAGCTTTCGTTGGGCCGGGGAGAGTCTTTCTCTTTTTGCGGTCCGGAGGGGGACAGGAGGGGTAGGGCGGGGGTGTTTTTTCCTGCTGTGGTTTCGTTCGAATCATCGGGAATCACTGAGGGGCGGGGCTCTCCTGGATGTCCGTCCGGTGAGCTGCATGCTGCCGCCATGAGCGTGCATGAGAACAAGGCAATCTCTTCATTTTTGCTCTTGAAAATACGCCGCGATGGGGTAAAATGGCTTCGCTATGCTAGATATCCGTATTATCAGGGAGAACCCTGACTATGTGAAGGAGCGCGTCCGCCTCCGTGGCGGTGATCATTGGAAGCTTGTCGATAAGGTGCTTGAGTGTGATGAGAAGCGCCGCAGCGCGGAGACTGAAAAGCAGGCACTTTCCCAGGAGCGCAACGTCACCTCCAAGCAAATTGGCCAGCTGATGAAGGAGGGCCGCCGCGAGGAGGCCGAGGCCCTCAAACAGCGTATGGGTACGGTGGGTGAGCGTATCAGGGAGCTGGATGCCGCGGCGACGGCTGCCGGCGAAGAGCAGGAGGCTTTGCTGCTTTCTATCCCCAATATGCCGCATGACGGTGCTCCTGTGGGAGCCGATGAGACGGCGAATCCCGAGATCCGCCGCTGGGGAAGTCAGCCGGATATCGCCGAGCCAAAGGACCACGTCGAGATTGCTACGAGGCTGGGATTGCTTAATTTCGAAGATGCTGCGCGTATTTCCGGTTCCGGGTTCATCGTGTACCAGGGGCTTGGTGCCCGGCTGGAGCGGGCATTGATCAATTTCCTGCTCGATACGCAGACGCTGGAGAACGGCTACCGGGAGGTGGGTGTTCCTTTTATGGTGAAGCGTGCCTGCATGTACGGTACGGGGCAGTTGCCGAAGTTTGAGGAGGATATGTATGGCTTGGAGAACAATGCGATGTTTATGGCTCCTACGGCGGAAGTGCCCGTGACCAACCTCTACCGGGAGCAGATCCTCCGCGAGTCTGACCTGCCGATTAAGATGACGGCCTATACGCCATGTTTCCGCCGTGAGGCCGGATCCGCCGGCCGTGAGAACAGGGGAATGATTCGTGTGCATCAGTTTGACAAGGTTGAGCTGGTGGAGATTTGCCGCCCCGAGGATGGCTATGCTCAGCTGGAGGCTCTTACGGGGCATGCCGAATCTATCCTGCAGAAGCTCGGGCTGCACTATCGCGTGATTGAGCTTTGCACGGGTGATGTCGGTTTCTCCTCTGCTAAGACCTATGACATTGAGGTCTGGGCGCCGGGGCAGGGTAAGTACCTGGAGGTCTCGAGTTGCTCCTGCTTCACGGATTACCAGGCCCGCCGCATGAAGCTTCGCTACAAAGACGCTGAGGGCAGGATGCGTATCCCGTACACGCTCAATGGGTCGGGGACAGCGCTCCCGCGCTTGTACGTCGCCCTCCTTGAGCAGTATCAGCAGCCGGATGGCTCCGTGCGGATTCCCGAGGCTCTAGTGCCGTATTTCGGTGCAGATGTGATCCGCCCCCGGGCCTGACCCCTTCCCCCCGTGTCTTTCCTGCGTTAACACGTCGACCGTATGCCCGAAAGTACCGCAACAACCGGCAATCAGATGCTCGAGCTCATCGCCACCATGGGCCCGATGTTTTGGCTCATCCTGGCCTTCGCGATTATTGCGCTGGCTGTCATCGGCGAGCGTTTGTTTTATTTCCACCGTGTCAACATTAACTCGGGGGATTTCCTGCGAGGGCTGTCTGCTTTGCTGCGCAGTGGTCAGTACAATGAGGCTCTGCATGAGGCCAGGCATCTTCCAGGGCCGATGGCCCGGGTCGTGGAGGCTGTGCTCTCCCGCCCGAAACTGGCCCGCAGCGAGCTGCGGGAGATTGCCCTTGAGGCCGCCGATTTGGAGGTCTACCGTGTTGAGCGCAACATCCGCGTACTGCAGGTGTCGGCCACGGTGATGCCCCTGCTCGGAGTGCTGGGTACTATCCTGGCAATTATGACGTTCTATGACCAGCCTGGCATTACAGATGGGGCCGTGGCGGCGCCGGAGATGGCTGCGGCTTTGCAGCAGGCCCTGCTGTTGTCGGCCGCCGGTGTGGCAATGGCCATCCCGACGTATCTGTTCTACATGTTCCTGGCATCACGGGCCCGCAAAATCATCAACAGTGTCAAGCGCGCCGGCCTGGAGTGTGTGCATATCATCTGCGATGCCCGTATGGAGCACGCCGCCAAGTGCATGAAGACAGGACCCCGAGCCGGCCGGGATGATGATGAGCATACGGAGGGCTGCGACTCCGCGGCAGGGGAGGAAGAAGGCGGGGAGACCTCAGGAAAAGAAGCAACGGAGAAAGACGATCACTGATGCGCCGCGTTACTTCCACCCTGCGGGATTCCGGGTTTCCGATCGTTATTACGGTGGGAGCCAATCTGTTTTTGTTGCTGTGCGCGTGTGTCCTGTTCAGTAATCATCTGACTCCCGGTTACGGCGTGAGGGTGCGCCCGGCTGCGACGCATTTCGTCATGGGATCCTATGACCGCAGCAATATGCGCATCATCACCGTGATGCCGGGAAATGAGCCGCGCTTCTATGTCGATTCCCGCGAGGTGCCAGGAGGCTACCGCGGACTCGAGCAGGTGCTCAAGAGCTGGGAGCGCCCCAATCCGTCCCAGCTGACTGTCATCCTGAATCCGGATGAGGTCGTGCCGCACGGCGTCCTGCAGCACCTCATCGACATGGTGCTCAGCCATGGTTTCACCTGCACGCTTACGGGGCGACCCGATTTGGATGCCCATGAGTGAAGATTCCCAGACTCTGTTCGTCTACCATACGGACCAGCGGCGGCGTTTGCGCGGCTGTATGCCGTTTTTTGTGTTTGTGAGTGCGATTCTGGTGGTGGGAGGGATCCTGCTGGTGCCCGTCCGCCTGCCTGAAAAGCCCGCGACACCTCGCACAGGGCGGGTTTATTTCCGGAATGATCCGCTGCTTCATTTCAACATGAGGCAGCTTAGCCCCAGGCCTTTCGAGCTGCCGAAGTTTGTTGATCCCGCTACGAAGAATTTCGGGCGGGTTGATGTGTCCGTATTGCCGGAGAGCCGTTTGCTGCGGGTGGATCCGCCTTCTCCTTTCGACGGTAGGGCGGATACCTTTGTGCTGGGTGATGTTGATCTCCTTGCGCTGCCTCCTGAACCGGTAAACGGAGAGCCTGAACAGCCGGCAGAGTCAATACCGGTGCAGGAGAGCCCGTCAGACAGCTCTCAGCAGACTCCCGGAGGGGACGAACCGCCCTCCGTTGCCCCTGACCGATCGGCTCAACCTGAGGGAGAGGAGGCCGGGGTATGATTGATCCGCTGACTCCGGAGCAGTTTTTTGAGTACGTGGTCTATGCGGGACTTGCGCTCCTGTTGGCTGTGTTTGTGCCTGTAAAGTTGACTGCCAAGTTCCGCCGGCGACGCAGGGCCCGTACTTGCCTGACCTGTCGCATCTGCGGGTACCGCTTTTTGAAAAGCGACCCATACGCTATTTGCCCGCACTGCCAGGCCCGCAACCGCGGGTGAGGCGGAACGTTCGGGGGGCGCTGTCATGCGTCGGAATGGAGCGCAGGTCGCGATGGAGCGCATCGCGCAGCCATGGCTCCGCCCGCCAGCCAGCAGGTAGCCACGCGATGCAGCATGCCTCCCCGCCGCGCTTCCCCGCCGGGTTGTGCACTTTCCCGGTGCCGTTTCCCGGTGCGGTTTTGCGAGTCCCCGCCGGGACCGTGCTGCATGTATCTCCGCCCTTACCGTCAGGGGTGCTGTCAGACGCATTGCGTCAGGGGTGTCGCCTCAGCTGCTTTGCTGTGACGAATGGGCTATGACGAGTTCCAGGGCGCGGGCAGCCACCATCGCGCGAAAGTCGTTGCGCTGCATGCCCGGGCGGTAGATCGTTTCCGTGTGCAGAGGCCGGGAGGCTCCCCTGCACAGCAGAGCTATGCAAACAGTGCCCACAGGTGGCTCCCCGGCTGCGGCATCCGGCCCGGCATTGCCTGAGACAGCCACGGCGATGTCGGCTCCGGCCTGGCGAAGCGAACTCTCTGCCATAGCGGCGACCACAGGTTCGCTGACAACGGTATGCTCACTGATGAGCTCGGGTGCTACCTGCAGCAGTTTTTCCTTGGCTTCATTGCAATAGGTGACCCAGCCATAGCGAAAAACGGCCGAGGCACCCGGCACCCCCGTGATGGCTGCCGCAATCAGCCCACCTGTACAGCTTTCCGCCGTCGTTAGCGTCAGCCCGGCCGCAGCCAGGTTGCGCACCGCTGCAAATGCGAGCAGCTCCAGCCGGGAATTCACGCCGCTCCTCCTTCCGGTTGGGTTACCTGAGTTGCGCCGCAGGGCGTTCCCTGCGGTGATTGCCCTGGTGCAGGCTGTTGCGTTTCGGCTTCTTCCGGTACGCAGACTGCGACCGTAGCGAAAGCGGCCATGCCTTCGCGCCGACCCAGGGCCCCCAGTTTTTCATTGGTGGTGGCTTTGATGCCTACCCGCCGCGGAGATACTCCCAGTATCGGGGCGAGCACCTGTTTCATCTCTGGGACAAATGGCATGATCTTCGGCGCTTCGGCGATAATGGCACAATCGGCATTGATAATCCTGCCGCCCTGGGCTTTTACCAATTCAACCGCTTTTTCCACGATGCGCAGCGAGCAAATGTCCTTGCAGGAAGCATCCGACGGGGGAAACCAATAGCCGATGTCGGGCTCGCCTATCGCACCGAGAATTGCATCGGCAAGCGCGTGGCAGAGCACGTCGGCATCACTGTGCCCCTCAAGCCCCTTTGTTTCATGCACCTTGACTCCGCCGAGCCACAGGGGGCGTTTTGCTGTGGAGAAGCGGTGAATATCGTAACCCAAACCTACTAATGTTATGTGACTCATGAGAAAATCTTTTCCGGAAACGCCCCTTCGCGGACGTGTGTTTTTTTCTGTTGTTGAGCTGGTTGCTGTTGAGCAGGTGGCGGGTATGCCTCTGCTGCGGTGGATGTGCTTTTGAAGTGAATAATTTTTCTGAGTGTGTCTTGAGCGTCCAAAGGACGCTGCTCTCCGGGAGCCCGGGATGAGATCAGTGTGCGGCGAGCCAGTTGTCGGCGATGCCGACTTCCACCTCAAGAGGTACACCGTTCGGCAAGGGCAGGGCCTGCTGCATGGCCTCTGTTACCAGGGCGGGCAGCTCGTCGCGCTCGTCATTGTGGAGCTCCAGCAGCAGTTCGTCGTGAATCTGCATGATCAGCCGGCTGCGGCGTTCCTTCAGAAGCTGCGCCACACGGATCATGGCCAGCTTAATCATGTCGGCCGCACTGCCTTGAATAGGCGTGTTGATGGCGTTGCGCTCGGCAGCGGTGCGCAGATTGAAGTTGCGGCTTTTCAGATCGGGCAGGCTGCGGCGGCGGCCGCAGAGCGTCTCGGCATAGCCGCACGCAGAAGCCTTTTCAATCAGACTGTCCATGAAGGCTTTCACCCCCGGAAACTGGGAGAAATAGCTCTGGATCAGCATATCCGCCTCCGCTCGGGAGCAATTCAGCCGCTGGGCAAGACCAAAGTTGGAAATGCCGTAGATAAGACCGAAATTAACCGTTTTGGCGGCACGGCGCATGGCCGGGGTCACTTCCTCCACCGGAGCCCGGAAAAGCCTGGCCGCCGTTTCGGCGTGGATATCGCGGCCCCGGAGAAAAGCCCCGATCATGGATTCATCCCCGGAGAGAGCCGCCATGATGCGAAGCTCCACCTGGGAATAGTCTGCCGACATGATGTGGAACTCCGGGCCGCGCGCCACAAAAGCCTCCCGGATAAAGCGACCGCTTTCGGAACGGATGGGGATGTTTTGCAGGTTGGGGTTTTGGCAGGCAAGTCGCCCCGTGATCGCGACCATCTGGTGGATGGTCGCGTGGATGCGGCCATCGTGCGGCGAAATAAACCGCGGGAGTGCATCGATATAGGTGCCCTTGAGCTTGGCGAGCTCACGGTAGCGCAGAACGTCTGCGACAATGGGGGAGCGGTTTTCAAGCTTCTTGAGGGTTTCCTCGTCCGTTGCGAATTGGCCGGATTTGGTTTTCTTGGGAGTGGGCAGCAGTTTGAGCTCATCAAAAAGGAGATCGCCCAGCTGGCGCGGGGAATTGAGGTTGATGGTGTGACCGACCAGAGCCATGAGTTCGCTGTCGATGCGGTTGTGGATTTCATCGATCTGCTCTCCCAGCTGCTCGGAGTACCGCGTGAGGCTTCCGGGATCCAGGCGCATGCCTTCATCCTCCATGTCCGCCAGCACCTGAATAAGGGGGAACTCGACACGGCGCATGAGCTCCTCCTGCCCGGAGTCCTTCAATTGAGGCTTGAGCAGACGGGCAAGCCGGAATGTGACGTCGGCATCTTCCGCTGCATACTCAGCCATCTGCTCCACCGGCACTGCCGCCGTGTCGATCTTTTTGCCGGCAATATCCTCCAAACGAATAGTGCGGTAGTACAGCAGAGCCTCAGCCATGTGGTCCATGCTGTGGCGCATTTCCGGGTAAAGGAGCTGGTGCACGAGATAGACATCGTAGAGGGGGCCGGCGACGCTGATACCTGCTGCTTTGAGAACCCGGAGATCAAACTTCACGTTCAGACCGATCTTCTCCGCCGGGCCGGCAAAGGCCCTGCGGAAAGGTTCGAGGCAGGCGGGATCCGCGACCGGTACATAGTAGGCCTCATGCTCCTCCAGACAAAAGGATACTCCCAGCAGACGGTCAGTCAGGGGATCCAGACCCGTCGTCTCCGTGTCAAAAGCCCACGAAGAAGCCTCTTCCAGGCGCCGAGCCAACGCCTCACGTTCCTCTGCGGAGAGAACGAGGTGATAGCGGTGCGGTACCTGGGAGCAGTCCTTCAGCTCAGGAGTGCTGAACAAATCCGGCTGCGATGGGGCATCTCCGGGCGCCGCGCTGCCGGCCCGGTCGGGGGAAGCCTGGGTGGTTTCTTTCGCCATCGGCACCTGGGCGAAAAGTTCACCCGGGGAGGTGTCGGCAGACGTCTTGTGCGGGGAGCCGCAGAGTTTTTTCGCCATCTGGTGGAAGTCCAGCTGATGCAGCAGTGATTCCAGCGCCGGCAAATCAAACTCGTGACGGCGGCAGTCCTCCAGGCTGAGTTCAACCGGCGCGTCCCGGCGGATGGTTGCGAGCTGATAGCTGAGCCGGGCCTGATCAGCATAAGTGATTAGTTTCTCGCGGAGCTTTCCCTTGACATCATCTGTCCTGTCCAGGAGATTGGCAAGACTGCCGAACTGAGCAATCAGCTTCCGCGCGGTTTTTTCGCCGACGGAAGGCACGCCCGGGATGTTGTCGGAGGCATCACCCATCAGCGCCAGAATGTCGATAATCTGCCCGGGCTTGCTAATATCCCACTTGACAAGGAATTCCTCCTGGCTGACGCTTTGGAAATCACCTTTATTGCCGGGCATGAAAAAGGAGCAGGTGGGCGAGAGCAACTGCCCAAGGTCTTTGTCTTTGGAGACCATGTAGCTGTGCAGAGAGCCGCTGTCATCAGCCATGCGCGTCAGTGTGCCGATCAGGTCATCGGCCTCAAACCCGTCAATCCGGACTGTGGGGATGCGCATTGCCGCGAGAAGATCGAGAATCCAGGGCACTGAGGCGTGCAGCTCTTCCGGGGCAGCCTGGCGGTTGGCTTTGTATTCCGGGAACAGGTCGTGCCGGAAGGTTTTCCCCGCGGGATCCATGCACACCACGAGACGATCCGGTTTTCCCTTGTCGAGAACGGAAAGAACCGTCTGGAGGAAACCGTAGACCCCGGAGGTGTTCATACCTGCCGACGACCGCATGGGAGCGTTGATAAACGCGTAAAAAGCGCGATACAGCAGCGCCATGCCATCAAGGATAAAGAAGCGTTCCATGTCCGCGGACGATTGTAGCATGCCCGCCCCCTCGCACGCAAGCTGAATCAGGGAAAAGCGGGATGTTCATGAATGGCAAAATCATATGCAGCACGAGGCAGGCGCCCCCTCTGAGCAGTCATGGAAACGCTGTTTTGTCTTGGGGAAGTCTTGCTGCAGCAGGGAGCGATTATAGAGAAGCGGTTTTTCGGGAGGGAGGAAGCAGGTCGAGGCTTGAGAAGAGGGGGCTCATGGTGATCGGTGTCCGGGGAGAGGGGCTGTCCGGGGTGGGATATTCGGAGCACTAGTCGTGAATGATGCGGTGGATGCGCACGTCGTGCTCTTCGACGGGGAGTTGGTCAAGAATTTGCTCGCGGAAGGCCAGTGCGACCAAGGTTGCTTTGCTGCACTGGGGCAGGAAGCGGTCGTAGTACCCGCCGCCGTATCCCAACCGATCGCCACGGGATGTAAAGGCTACTCCCGGTACCAGCACCAAGTCAAAGTCAGCGGGCTTGCCTAGCGGTAGGTGGGCTAAAGGTTCGCTGATTCCCATGGTGGCCGGTCGCATCTGGGTGGCAGGATTGCTCACAATATGGAACTCCAGGCGATGGTTTGCCACGCAGCGGGGAAAATGGTAGAGGTGCTGCGGGTGCTCCCGCAGCAATGGCATTAGGTTAACTTCGTGGGGGAGGGAGGCATACAGTGCTACCCTCAGGGGCCCGGTTCGCCCCAGCCACGGATTCAAATGCTGACGCAGTGCCAGTGACCGCTTTTCCTGCCCGGCGGGAGAAAGAGCCCGAAGTTGTTGCAGTATGTTTCTGCGGATGAGTTGTTTTCCTGCCGGGTCAGGGGAGGGCATGGCGCCGAATCAGTTGTGCTCAGGGATTCTGCCGAAGAGTGCCAGCATGCGTCCTGTTTTGCCTTTCTCGACCCGGTAGGAGTAGAAGGTGTCGAGGTCGGAGGCGGTGTCCAGACCGCTGTCGATGATGTTCTCGCTCAGAACGCCTGCTTCCCGCAGCTGGGTTTTGATCTGGCCGGCTATGTCCACTTCGTAGTGAGGGGGCCGGATGCACGGTGAGATGACGGCTATGCAGTTGGATGCTTTGACGCCGAGAATCTTGTACATGGATTTGAAGAGCTCTCCCAGGATGTTCTGCTGTGTGCCCATTTTGCCGGAGTGGACGAGAGCTCTGCTGCCGGTAACCTGGTCGTAGACCCATACGGCGGCACAATCAGCAACGTAGATGCCCAGGCAGCTGTCGGCTTTCGCATCGCAGAAGATACCGTCGACTCCTTCGACCGGGTAAGAGCATCCAATGTCGCCTACCAGCGCTACTTTGTTGCCGTGTACCTGCTGGGCCCGGCGCAGCATTTTGACGTCGACGCCGCCTTCCCGCATCACTTGTTCGTGTGCAGGGGTCAGGGCATCGATTACAGCTTGGCGATCGGCTGATACTTCGATGCCGGGGATGCGGGTGATGAAACGTGCAAAGTTCTGAGGGACTTCGTTGAGGCGATCCAGATAGGCGGGGGAATAGTTGCTCATGTTGGTGCGATGGAATGCTGAAATGGCGGTTGTGTTGGTGCTCGGAGAGAGGGAAGGAGTTGGTGCTGTTTTGTGTTTGTCTGGTGTGTTGCGGAAAGGGGGTAAGACGGTATCAGTCTTGCGAAGGCCGGATTGTGCTGCGGCGGGCGATGACGTTGCGTGCGCGGTTCTGCTGACCGGCCGGGTCGTCCTGGGCCATCATGTCAGCCAGGTCCCGCGCGATGTTGTTTTTCATGCGATCGATCAGTTCCTGTCCCTGTTCGGTGATGCGCACCATGATTTTGCGGCGGTCTGCTGCGGCTGTGTAGCGTTTGATGTATCCCAGATCTTCAAGTTTGTCTACCATGCCGGTCGCGGCTGCAGTGGAGTGTCCCATCATGCGGGCGATGTTGCTCATGGAGATGCAGTCTTCTTCTGCCAGATAGGCCAGGAGGAAAAACTGGGGATATGAGACTTTGCCTTCGTTCAGTGCGGGTGAGAGACGCAAGATGCAGTTGCGCTGGGAGAACATGACGAAGTCCGCCAGGTTTTGCGCTTCTGCCTGGGTCATCCTGCTGTGAGAGTATGAGGCTTGTTTCATATGTAGTGCGGCGTGTGTTTCGGTCATTCCGATATTAAGCCTTTGCTTATTTTTTGCAAGCTCAAAATTGGAGACCGCCCGTCGGACTGTTGGTGTTGCTGGCCTGGTGCCGAGGATGTTGGCGTGCTCGTAGGGGGTGGCCCCTGTATCTTGTGGTTTGTGCTATTGAAAAAAGTTTACCTCCAGGTGTGGTAGGGGGGGGAGGTGTTATGATGATGGGTGGGTGTGCTGGGATTGCCGGGGTGGAGCGACGCGCAGGATGTCGCGGAGTTCCGGTGTCATGAGGTTGTTTTCTTCCAGTCTGTCCAGGTGCTGGCGGATGGCGGCCCAGAGGGTGTTGAAGCGTTTGATGTCGCGCTCCATGGCGATGAGTTTTTGCCGGGAGGGCTCATCCAGTTTTTCCATAATGCCCGCGAGGGAACGGGCTTGTCCCGCCAGTTGCAGGGTGATGAGATCCTCCCTGGCTGGTTCGTCGAGTTCCTGTTGGCGTGCGGCAAGGTCACGGGCGCGTTTTGCCAGTTGCTTCAGCTGGGGGATGGCTGCACTCACTGACGGGGGGTCGACGCAGGTGCTCAGGCAGATTTCTGTGTCACTGAGGTATTGGAGGATGTCTTGTGCGAGGGCGTGGTGGCTGTCCTGAGCGGGGGTGAGTTCCTGAGCACAGCAAGTCAATGCCGGAATAAGAGGGAAAAGCAGGAGTCGCATGGCGGGTTGGGGGCTTTGGGTGCTATTTGCGGGTGTGCGGCGGGCGTGCTCCACCTATGAGAAGTTGGAGGGTTCCGCAATGCGGGCAAATGGTGCGGAAGGTGAAGAGAATGGAACAGGCCGCCGGAATTGTATGCCCTAACAGAGGAATGTAGTGTGCATGGATGCTGCGTTTGGATGTAAACAGAGAACACATGATCCCTCGGCAGATGACGCATCGCGCTCTGATAATGGAGAGTATGTAGCACACCCACAGGAGGACATAAATGCCGGCTACCGGCAGAATGGGTATACTGGGCAATTCGCCGAAAATGGCTCCGTATCCAAGCAAAACTGCAATACCTGCGGTGGCGATGACGAGCAGAATGAGGAATAGCGCAGAAAAAAAGAGTGCGAAGGGATGGGCCGCATGGTGTCGGTCTATTCCTTTCGTCGCTTTGCCTTTCCCCTTCGTCGGTTTGCCTTGTGACGGGCTGTCGGTCGTTTTCAGCAGGGGCAGGTCATCCCAGTGGATTTCCTGCTTTTTCGCGCCTTGGTGTGGGGCTGACGGGACGTTGCAGCGTTCGCGTGCTTCCTGGCAGATGCGTTGCAGGCGATCCAGCGAAATCCCCCCCGCAGTGGCGCTCTGGAGCATTTGCGCCGCAAGGTTGAGTTCGTTGTGCAGACGCTCCGGATCAGCGCCCGCCAGTTGTGCGTCGCGGGTAATCCCGCAGAGGGCAAGCGCGTGCTGTTCTTCCCGAGACAAAGCAGAAATGTAAGGCTGAGTCATACAGGGAAATCAGTTATTTGTTGCAGGCAAAGTGTTCTTGCCGCAGGCCGGGCCATCGTGGGGGGGAATCAGCTCAGTGCTGCCAGCATGGATTCCAGCTGAGTCTTGCGGGTCAGCCAGTCGTTGAGTCTGGAGCGTTCCTGATCAACGACCGCAGCAGGTGCCCTGTCGACGAAGGCCGGATTGCTGAGTTTGACTTGGCTCTTGGCGATTTCTTTGCTGATTTTTTCGAGTTCCTTGGCAGCTCGGTTGCGCTCGGCTTCCACATCCACAAGTCCTTCCAGGGGCAGGAACAGCTCACCAAGCGGTGTGATTGCCGTTGGGGTACCCTTTGGCGCGTCAAAGGCGGCATCACAAGTGACACTTTGCGAGCCAGCGAGCAGGGCGAGACGGGTGGCAAGGTCGGCATCCACAGGCAGGGCGGGCTTGAGAATGAACCTGACCTTGCGGTTGGTGGCCAGGTTATATTCCGCCTTGAGGTTGCGGGCACGGTTGGCTGCATCGTAGAGGGCGGAGGCGGTCGCGCGGGCTTTGGAAACAGCACTGTCATCCAGTCCGCTCAACAAAGCATCTGGGCAGGGAAGTTCCGTGGTCATCAGTGGTGTGCCCCCGTGGCGTGAGGCAAAGCCCAGGCTTTCCCAAAGCTCTTCGGTGATATGAGGCATGATGGGGGCAAGCAGGGCGAGATAATGGCGCAGCACCGTGTCCATCGTGAAGAGCGTAGCGTTGCGTACAGCAGGGTCGGAGCCTTCGCGCAGATCGTTCTTGACGGCCTCAAGGAAGAGTGAGCAGTACTCATTCCAGAAGAAAGAGTAAAGAGCTTGCGTGTAGGTGTTGAACTCGTACTTGGCCAGCGCATCCGCCACCGATTTGTGCAGATCCTTGAGCTTCGCGAGGATGTCGATGTGCACCGCGGTGAACTTCGGCGCAGGGTCTGTGACCGCTTCTCCCTGCATCATGCGGAAGCGGGCGGCGTTGTAGAGTTTGTTGGCGAAGTTCTTGCCTTCTTCAATCTGCTTCTCGTCGAACTTGACGTCGGTTCCCGTCGGAGCAATGCGCATGAGACCGAAGCGCAGGCCATCCGCCCCGTATTTGGCAATGAGATCGAGCGGATCAGGGCTGTTGCCCAGGCTCTTGCTCATCTTCCTGCCTTTGAGGTCACGGACAATGGAGGTGAAGAAGACGTTGCTGAACGGTTTGCCTCCTGCAAACCGATACCCTGCCATAATCATGCGGGCAACCCAGAAAAAGATGATGTCCGGCCCGGTTACCAGATCGCTGGTGGGGTAGAACTTGGCACGGCAGGCTTCGTCCATGGTCGAGAAGGGCCAGAGCCAGCTGCTGAACCACGTATCAAGTGCGTCTTCATCCTGCACCCAGTTCTCCGGATCCGCAGGAGGCGTCACACCTACGTAGATATCGCCGGCCTCTGCATCGGCTTCATCCAGCTTCGTGGCTCCCCGGAGTTCTGCGGCTTTGTCCTTGCGGTACCACACGGGAATGCGGTGTCCCCACCAGAGCTGGCGGCTGATGCACCAGTCCTGTATTCCTTCCAGCCAGTGAGCGTAAGTCTTGGCCCAGTGCGCAGGACGGAACACGATGTCGCCGCTGGCTACGGCTTCGGCGGCTTCTTTGACGCAGGGGTATTTCAGGAACCACTGCATGCTCAGGCGCGGTTCGATGGGAACGTCCGAGCGCTGGCTGATGCCGACGTTGTTCTCGTACTCCTCCACTTTCTCCAGGAGCCCCTTGGCATCGATCAGTTCGATGGATTTGTCGCGGGCTGCGAAGCGATCCATACCGTGCAGTTCCGGGCAACCGGGGCAGTTGATGCGGCCATCCGGTGTCAGTATATCGATGATTTCCAGGTTGTTTTTCATGCCGACCTCGAAGTCGGTACGGTCATGTGCAGGGGTAATTTTGAGGGCTCCGGTGCCGAAGTCGATTTCCACGTGGTCATCGGCGATGATCGGAATCTCCGCCTCACAAAGCGGGCGGATGACGGTCCTGCCGATCAGGTGACTGAAGCGCGGGTCTTTGGGATTGACGGCAACGGCCACGTCCGCCATGATGGTCTCGGGACGCGTCGTGGCTACCAGGAGTTGCCCGGAGCCGTCAGCGAGCTTGTAGCGTATGGTGTACAGTTTGCTCTTGGTGGGAGTCATGATGACTTCCTCATCTGAGAGGGCGGTCCGCAGTACCGGATCCCAGTTTACCATGCGGCGGCCGCGGTAGATGAGTCCTTCCCGGAACAGCTCCGTGAAGACACGGGCCACCTCCGGGGCGTAAACGTCGTCCATCGTAAAGCGCTCACGCTCCCAGTCGCAGGAACAGCCCAGCTTTTTGAGCTGCTTGATGATGATGCCACCGTGTTTTTCCTTCCACTCCCACACCCGGGCAACAAAAGCCTCCCGCCCAAGATCATAGCGGGTGCGGGGCGGGTTTTCCCTGGCCAGTTCTTTCTCCACCCGGGCCTGAGTGGCAATGCCGGCATGGTCGGTACCGGGGAGCCAGAGGACTTCCTTGCCTTCCTGGCGAGCTCTGCGGGCCAGAATGTCCTGAATGGTGTTGTTGAGCACGTGCCCCATGTGCAGGACCCCCGTGACGTTGGGCGGGGGAATCACGATACTGTACGCAGGCTTCGGCGATTGCGGATTCGCGTGGAAACACCCTTCGCTCATCCAGCGGGTCTGCCATTTCTCCTCAACAAAACTCGGTTCGTATGCCTTGGGCAATTCAGTCATAACGCGCGCGATGATACATGAAACAACGCCTTATGGCAAGCCTTTTCCTTCGAGCGGGGCGGTCCTGCGGCGATTCAGAAAAAGACCCGGGAGCCGGGGCTCCCGAGTCTGACTTATCACGACAAAGTATTATGCTGTGAGACTCCTGTAAGATGTCGTGCGTGCTGGTATGTTCCGAGCGCCTCCTGATGAGCCTCCCTGAACGGCAAGGATGAGACGTGGGAATTGCGCCGCTGTTATTGGCTCTCAGTGAGAGAGGTAATCTGCGACTCCCTTGTGTGACGGTGTCATGGCGGCGTCGCCTTTCTGCCAGCCCAGCGGGCAAACCTCGCCGTACTGTTCAAAGTGCTGCAGGGCGTCTACCATGCGGAGTGCTTCACTGACCGAGCGGCCTAGCGGCATGTCGTTGATGACCATGTGGCGCACGATGCCTTCTTTGTCGATGAGGAAGAGACCCCGGTAGGCAACCTGCTCACCGTCAACCCGGATGTTGCCGTCCTCGTCGACATAACGCTCCCCCGCGAGCACCTCGTAGTTTTCCGAGATGGTTTTGTTGATATCTGCTACGAGCGGGTAAGTCACGCCCTCGATGCCACCTTGCGCGCGCGGGGTTACACACCAGGCCCAGTGGCTGAACTCCGAATCCGTCGAGCAGCCCACTACGACGGTATCGCGCTTTTCAAACTCTCCCAGAGCTGCCTGGAATCCAATCAGCTCCGTCGGGCACACAAAGGTGAAATCCTTCGGGTAGAAGAACAGAATCACGTACTTCTGTCCCAGATACTGATCCAGGCTGAAGTTGCTGATGATTTCTCCATTCACCACGGCATTGGCCGTGAACTGCGGTGCTTTCTTTCCTATTAACATGGTATGTTTTCTGTGTTGTTTGTTTGGTTGCGGGTATGATGCCAGAATAATGGCAACTCGTCAAGGATTTTCTTTAAAATTATTCTAAGTATGTTTGCCTTGCCGAACAGGTAGAAAAAACTGGGGAAGCGAAGGAGGTAAGTAAGCACTCAACGAGCTCACCTCCCTGATGGGGGGCGAGCTCGGCGCTTATGTCGAAGTCAGATGCTTGGATAATTAGGCTTTCACGTTCGTGGCACTGCCACCGGCCTCCGGCAGCTCCAGCATACCCGGCAGCAGGTCGAGATAGTCGCCCCGGTAGCCCGGCAGCCGCCGCAGCACCTCCGTCAGCCATGCTTCGACGTCTACTTTCACCCGCTGGCATTCTCTCACCATCGTGTA
>CALXRG010000023.1 GCA_944390825.1 uncultured Akkermansia sp. | reverse complement strand
AACCAGCAGGACCAGCAAAACAAGGACAACCAGCAGAACCAGCAGGACCAGCAAAACAAGAACAACCAGCAGAACCAGCAGGACCAGCAGAACAAGAACAACCAGCAGGATCAGCAAAATCAGGACAACCAACAGGACCAGCAAGACCAGCAAAACAAAGACAACCAGCAGCAGAACCAGAAAGAGCAAGAGCGGCAAGCCCAAGAGCAGCAAATGCAGAAAGCCAGGCAAGCCAATGAAAAAGACAAGCAGAAGCAGCGCGCAGCCAGCATCCTGAAAATGCACCTTGACGAAGAAAAAGGCTCCCCCATTCCCCATGCGGATGCCCCATCCCGCCCCCCGCGCAAAGACTACTAACCCCCTTCACACCATGAGACACATCATCACCATTCTGGCTGCCATCCTGGCGTGCCTGAGTCCCAAAGCAGCGGCAGAGCTCACCCCCATGTGGTCGACGGGCATCGCCGTACCCGGAGAGCGGGTCATGCTCTATCTGATTGACACGGACACCAAGCTCAATCAGTTCAGCCTCACCCAGCGGCTCACCCTGCCCCACGCATCGGTCGGCACCATGCAACAGAGCTCACAGATGATGAACATCAACGGCCAGATCACCAACACCTTCATCGTCGCCATCCCAGTCACCCCCGATTCGGACGGCACCGTAGAAGTCGGCGAGCTGCAGGTACGCTATCAGGATGGCCGCACCCAGAGCGTCAGCATCCCCCCGCTGCGGGTCCTGCCCACCAGCGAGATCAAATGGATGAGCGAACAAATCCCGGGCGGCGGAGCAGTCAGCGAAGTGCAGTACGGGTGTCTGTGGTACACGGAGGGGACAGACGGTTATGTCAATCAGCCAGTCAAAGCGAACCTGAAACTCTTCCTGCCCATTGAACCCATCCCGTTCATCAGTCCCTACGCGCCCCAGATGCAGTCCGTCGGCGTACGCGTCAGCAACTTTGAACCCTACGGCCAGCAAAGCGCACTCAACGCCATGAACACCCGCCAGATAGGCCAAGCCTTTGCCCGCGGTCAAACCTGGCTCACCATGGACTACGAAGGCGAGTTCACCCCCTTCCGCGAAGGCATCTCCGAGGTTGTTGGCAAAGGCGTAATCCGCGTCTACCAGGGGCGGGGGGAGATGGAAGTCCCCATTGAAACCCTCAAGCTGAGCGCCCTGCCTCTGCCTCCGGGGGCACCAGCCGATTTTGCCGACACCGTGGGCGAGTACAGCATCAGCGCCAAAACCAATGCCAGCTACCTGGCCATGCACGAACCCGTCGAGGTGGAGATCACCGTCAAAGGCAGCGGCAACATCATGCAGATCGCCTGCCCGAAGCCGGATGACGCCGCCTCCTGGAAACTCATGCCCAGCACCCAGCAGGTCATCCGCGACGCCAGAGGCAAAGCAGTAGGTATGGTGTACACCCAGCTCATGCGCCCCATCGCCGAGGTGAAAGGCATCCCATCCTTCAGTTTCAGCTACTTCGACGCGAAGCGGCAGGAATACCGCACTGCGGCCACGGCCCCCATCCCCCTGCCGTGGAAAGAGACAGAAATTGCCGGCAGCGGTCTCTTCACCCAAGCCGCCGAGCCGCCTCCTGCCGGCGAAGTCCCGGTCGAAAAGATGACAGACATCTACGGTTACCTGCCCGAAACCAGCTTCCGCGTAGCGAGCATTCCGCGAGCACTCTGGTACCTTCTTTACCTGCCGGCGGTCATACTGCTGGGAGTGGCAGCTGCCCGGGGCATTCTCCGCAAGCGCGCGGCCGGAGCACAGGCGCGCGCGGTCGAGCGTCAGCTTGCGTCCATCGCGGACAACAGGAACGGACTGGATTTCCTCAAGAGCCTCGGAGCCTTCATCGAGAGCCACATTCCCCAAGACACCATGGCCCCCGAACTCCGTAACATCCTCGCCCGGCGTGACGAGCAAGCCTTCCGCCCCGACGCCAGCGACACCCCCGTCAGCAGCAGCGAGCGCAGCGCCATGATCCGAGCCGTGCGCAAAGCCCTCACCGGCACGGTGAGCCTCCTGCTGCTGGGACTTCTTCTGCTGCCCGCCCTGCATGCCGCAGATACCCATACCGCCACCACAGCGCCGGACAGCGCAGCCGCAGCACAGCAAGCCTACGAAGGCAAGCAATACTCTCGTGCCGCCGACATCCTGCGCACCCAACTCGGCACCGCAGGGCAAACCCCGGGCGGCATGGATGCGGCACTGCTCTACTACAACCTGGGCAACTGCGAATACCGCCTCAACAACCCGGGTGCCGCGGCCCTCTCCTACGCACGGGCCCTCCAGATCGACCCCGGCCTGCGGGAAGCCCGGGCCAACCTCGATTTCATCCAGCGCAAAGAAGGTGCGATCCTGCCCTACCGCAACGCCACAGACACCGCCTTCACCCTACTGACCACGGGCCAGCTCTGGGTGCTGACCATCGTGCTCACCGCCGCCCTGCTGTTCTGCATCGCACTCATCATCGTCCGCCGCACCCACAGCAGCTGGCTCTCCTTTGGCACGGGGCTGCTCCTGCTGGGCAGTCTGGTCTGTGCCGCCAACTGGGGCTACCTGCTCAGCCGCCAGACACCGGACTTCGTTGCCGTGCCTCCGGCAGATCTCGCCTACATCGTCACCCCCTGTGAGGCCCGTACCGCAGCTGATGACGAGGCAAGCCTCATCGTGAAACTGCCGGCCTCCACACCGGTGCACCTGCTTGCCAAACGCGGCAGCTGGAGCTACATCGAAACCGCCCTTGGCACCCGCGGCTGGGTTCCCACGGAGGACATCCGCCCGCTCGATCCCGCCGGCGGCGAACCCCGCATCCCCCTGTCGCTGCGCTTCTGACACCTCACCGCCTCCCCACCCATTAAAACCTTCTAAAACCTTCCGCCCCGTCTCCCCACCCCAGCCAAGTTCTCCTCCCCCCCGGCAGGATTCGTCCCCGAACGGAGAATCTCTCTCCCCCGCCTGGTCATGACTGAGCCACCACCCCACCCCCACCATCAGCGCACCACACCCGAGCAGCACGCACAGCGCAAAGCACACCACTTCCACCGCTTCCTGCACCGCCACGTCCACCGCCGTCTCTGGCGGTTCAGCGCCATCGCCCTCAAAACCCTGCAGCTGCTGGGCGACGCCGTGCTGGGCATCGGAGTCCTCTGGTCACTCGGCCTCTGCATCTACCAACCGATTGCCCTGCTGCCCCTCGGCCTCATCCTCCTGCTCATGGCAGTGCTGCGCCAGCGCGGGTGGCACGGTCACCTGCGGCTCTGGGTCTTCCTCAGTGTGGCCGTCTCCATCACCACCTTCACACTGCTGCCCAATCCCCAGCCCAGCGAGTGGGAAACACCCTGGGCCAAGACCCCGGAGTTCCACCTGGACGGAAACCTGCTCACCATCACCAACCTGCGCGACTTCCGCTACCGCACCCCGGATGACTACGACGTGCACTACCGCACCGAAACCTACGACCTTTCCACCATCACCGGAGCCGACTTTGCCGAATGCTACTGGGACGGCCACGTTGCCATCTGCCACACCATGCTCTCCTTCACCTTTGCCGACGGACGGCATCTCGTCGTCTCCGGCGAAACCAGACTTCCCAAAGGAGTCGAGCAAAATGCCGTCGGCGGCCTCTACAAACAGTACGGCATCGCGTACCTGTTTGGCACCGAGGAAGACATCTTTGCCCTGCGTACGAACTACCGGCACGAAGACCTGCACCTCTACCCCATGAACATCACCCCGCAGCAAGCCCGGGGACTGCTGCTGCGCATGGTCAGCATCGCCGAAGAAGCCCACCGCGAGCACACCCCCTACAACACCCTGACCAACAACTGCTCCTCAGGCATCGTCAACAGCTTCGTCCCCCCCGGTCGCTCCCTGCCCTGGAAGTACCGCTACCTGCCGGTGCATAACGGCAGCATCGCCGGCATTCTCTTCCGGCACGGCGCCCTGCAAAGCGGCTCCGCCGCCACCATGGACGAACTGCGCCGGCGCAACTACCTCGGCTACGACATCGCCCCCGGGGAGCCGGAACATTACTCGCAAGCCATCCGCGACAAAATCCGCCAGCAAAACGCCGAACAGCAGCCCCCCGCGGAAGTCTCCGCTGCTGCCACCTCCCCCGGCTCCTGATCGGGGGACGGCCTTCACCCTCTCCCGGCGGGGACGGCCGCCGGCTTCTATGGGACGCGTTCTTTCGCCGTTTCCCCCTCGACTCGCAGCCCGATTTCCTCCGTCAGTCACCCCGCTTGTGGCTGTTCACCCGACTCTTGGCTATTCACCCCACTTCACTCCACTTCACCCCACTTGTGGCTGTAAGTGGCCAGAATGCTCGCGGCGAGCTGCTCATGTATCTCGTTCCACCCCGCGGGGCGGCGGGCCAGGACGCCCTCAACGATCAGTTTATAATTAAGGGCCTGGTGCTGATTTGGCGTTTCCGTGATGTTGTGAAACGTGTCGCAAAGCTTCACCAGGAGCGCCTCTGGGCTCAGCGAGCGAAGTTTATCCGTCATGTAGGCCACCTTGCCGCAAACGGCCTTGCGCTGCTCGTCATTTGTCAGCGAAGAAACAATCTCAGCCACCTCAGCGCCAAAAAGACCGGCAATTTCCCCGCAGGAGACACCGCAATCCTCCATCGTATCATGCAGGTAAGCCGCCGCGATAAGCTCGGGCTTGTCGGTCCGCTCTGCAACGAGGTGCGCGACCGCCTCCGGATGCGTCACGTAGGGTATACCGGAATATTTGCGGGTCTGGCCCTGGTGGGCCTTTCGGGCAAACGCCGCCGCCCGCTCTATCAGGGTTGCATCTTTCATGGTACAATGAATGCTAAAACAAAATCATGACCAGGTCAACCCGAAACCACCCGCCGGGCTTTCCTTTCCGCATCGGGAGGTCACACACAAAGAGTTTGCAATTTCAGACCTTTCGTGTATACTTCCCCGCGCATGCTGACCATCAAAAAACTGACCAAAGCCCATGCGGGGCGCACCCTGTTCTACGAAACGGAACTCATCGTCAACTGGGGCGAGCGCATCGCACTGGTCGGGCCGAACGGCGCCGGCAAATCCACCCTCTTCCGCATGATACGGGGCGAAGACACGCCGGATGAAGGCGAAATCATCATGGACGACTACGCCGTCGTCGGCTATCTGCCGCAGGAAGCGGGCGACCCCACCGACCGCACCGTCCTGGAAATTGCCATGAGCACCACTCCGGAAATGGGCGACGCCATCCGGACCCTGCGCGAATGTGAAGCCAAAGGAGACAACAGCAGCGACGCCTACGCCCACGCGATGGACACGTTCATCTCGCATGATGGCTACCAGATCGAGCCCAAAGCCAAGCGCATTCTCAAAGGGCTTGCCTTCAAGGATGAGGACTTTCACCGTCCTGCGCGGGAAATGAGTGGCGGCTGGGTCATGCGTGCGCACTTGGCGCAGTTACTGGTAGCGGAGCCGGATCTGCTCATGCTCGACGAACCGACCAACCACCTTGACCTCATGAGCCTGCTCTGGCTGCGCCGCTACCTCCTGAACTACCCGGGAGCCATCTTCATGATCTCGCACGACCGAGACTTCATGGATGAACTGGTTGAAACCGTCTACGACATCGAGAACGCCGAGCTCGTCCGTTACACCGGCAACTACACGCGCTTCCTGGAACTCAAGGAACAGCGCTACGAGCTCATGCTTGCCGCCTGGCGCAAGCAGCAGCGTGAAATTGCCCATTTTGAAGCTTTCATCGAGCGCTTCCGCTCCGTCGCGTCCAAAGCAGCCCTCGTCCAGAGCCGCATCAAGCAACTGGAAAAAATGCGCCGTATTGAAAAACCCAAGCAAGTACGCCGCGTCTTCAAATTCATCTTCCCCCAGCCGCCGCGCAGCATGCAGCGCGTCCTGGAGCTGGAAAAAGTCGGCCAGAGCTATGGTGAGCGGCGCATCTACAAAAACCTCGACCTGCTCATCGAACGCGGCGACCGCATCGTCCTCGTCGGGCCGAACGGCGCCGGCAAATCCACCCTCCTCAAGGTACTTGCCGGAGTCATTCCCATCGATGAAGGCAAGCGCATCGTCGGCACGACCACCCGCATCGGCTACTTCTCCCAGATGCGTTCGGAGAACCTCACCCCCAACTTCACCGTACTGGAAGAAATCATGGCAGCCGACCCCGAGCTGCGGGAAGAGGAAGCCCGCGGGGTGCTGGGTTCCTTCATGTTCCGCAGACAAGACGTCGACAAACGCGTTGAAGTCCTCTCCGGCGGTGAAAAATCCCGTCTCAGTCTGGTCAAGTTTCTGGTCAACCCGCCCAATCTTCTTCTGATGGACGAGCCGACCACCCACCTCGACCTCATGAGCGTCGAGGCCCTCTGCCAAGCTCTGAAGCGCTACGAAGGCACCCTCGTCTTCATCTCGCACGACGTCCACTTCATCCGCTCTCTCGCCGAGAAAACCCTCCACATCAACCACGGCACCGTCACCCCCTATGCCGGCGGCTACGACTACTACCTGGAGAAATCCGGCCTCCTGGACAGCGACAACGCCATGAACATGTAGCTGGCCCTGCCGCCACACCCGGCAAGCGGGCCCCCGGTGCTCCCGCTGAGCTTTTCAACCTCGGGGGGGGAGTGAATCTGCGCGGTGCATTCGACGGCTGATTCCCCAGCCCCAAACCAAAAGGGAGGTTCACGCTGTGGTGAACCTCCCCCAGTTGTCAATCCGGATAAACTATCAGCGACCTACAAGAGCTGCCAATACCTATTATCCGCATGTTATGTTATTCATTTTCTCCGCGGAGGTCAAGCAAAAATCCGATGGTCCACCCGGAAAAATAACACACACGCATCTCTCATGCGCACGCTCTGCTTCGGTACCCGAACCGGGAAAGGGCGGATGGGACGGACGGCGGGGTGACGGACGGTGGAGTGGGCGCGGACACCGGGTTCTGGCGCATCACAGGTCAGTGGTGAGGCAGCAGGTGAGGTAATCCGGCCTGTTCAAAGAGCTCACAGAGCTGCTGTCGCGGTTTTTGCGGCCAGCATTTATTAGCGACAGGGCTGGCGGGGCTGGGGTGCAGCATGGCACCGAGCGTCAGCCGGCGATCCGGGAACTGCGCAGCGGCCACCTCGAGTTGTTTCAGGGCGTAGCCACCCACCCCGACAAGGCAACTCGGACGCAGCACCTCAATCAGACGCACCAGGTGACGCTGGCAAGCAGCATCCACTTGGGCGACCTGCTCACGGGGAAGCTGGGTGGGGGTGATGTTGGACCCGCTCTCGCTCATCCAAATGAGGGGACAGTAGTTTGCCACGTAGGCATGCGCAAAAAAAGCATCGGCCTCGCCATACATCTCGCCGAACAACCCCCAGAGCCTCCTGCCGCTCACCTCCGAGCGCGGGCAGCTGAATCCCTGCACCGGCCGTTTCGGATGCATCCTGGCGGGCTGTCCCACCGCGGCAGAGATGCCCATCCAGAGCGTGACAGCAGCCACCTCACCAAAAGGCACACCGGTCTGGGCCATCCCGAAGGGGCCTGGGTTCATCCCGAGGTAGAGCACATCCTTCTGACCTTCTCCGAAGCGGCGGATATAGGCCTCGTGCCCTGCCCAGGCATAATCGAGGGGATTGTAAGTAAACGCGACGGGGGCTGCGAAGCTCAGTGCCTGCATTGCCCGGCTAAGCTCCTGAGCTGCGGCGATCAGCTGTTCTGTCTGCATGGGCGGATTTTAGCATATCATGACCTTCTTGCCAACAAAATATCGGCTTGAAAACCAGGCCCGTTTCCTGTACAATGGCGCCCGTGAAAGTTATTGCCATCGCGAACCAAAAAGGAGGTGTAGGAAAGACGACAACAGCCGTCAACCTCTCGGCTGCCATAGCCGCACGCGGCAAACGTGTCCTGCTCATCGACATGGATTCGCAGGCCAATGCCAGTGCGGCACTCGGCATTGAGGCTACCTGCGAGCAGAGCCTTTACCCGGCGCTCATCGGCGAAAGACTGATGGAGGAACTGGTCATGCCCACACACCGGCGCAACCTTTCACTCATCCCGGCGCACATGGATCTCTCGGGAGTCGAGGTGGAACTGACCAACTCCGGCACTCACCTGACCTGCATGCGTGACGCCATGGCCGGCCTGCGCAAGAGCGGCTTTTACGACTATGTTTTTCTGGATACGCCGCCCTCGCTCGGGGTGCTGATGACCTCTTCTCTGTGTGCCTGCGATGAGGTACTGACGCCCATGCAGTGTGAGTTTCTCAGCTTGGACGGTCTTTCCAAGATTCTCTACATCATGGAGCAAATCCAGGAGAGCGGCTCCAACCCCAACCTCGTGCATGAGGGTGTCCTCATGACCATGTACAACAACACCAACCTCGCCAACCAGGTGATCAGCCAGGTCCGCGAAAACCTGCCCGACAAGCTCTACGAGACCATCATCCCGCGTTCTGTGCGCGTAGCTGAGGCTCCAAGTTTCGGCAAGACCGTCATGGAGCACGATCCCTACGGCACGGCATCGCTCGCCTACCAGAATGCGGCCAAGGAATTCCTGCGGCGCCACACTCGCTGAGGCGCCGGGTTCAGCCAGCGGGGAATGATAGGAGGCACCCATGCTCTCATGGCTCTTTCCCATCACCTGTGTACGCTGCGGCGAGCGCAGTGATTTTGCGTTATGCCCGGCGTGCCGGGCATCGATGAGCCGGGTTCCGCGACCGGTTTGTCTGTATTGCGGCACGCCTGTAGCCGGCGATCAGGATGACCCGTACGCCTGCGGTCAGTGCCGGCCGCGTCCCCGCACCTTCTCGTTTGCCCGCTCGGCTCTCATGCGGGATGCGACCGCTCTTGCCCTGGTGCATGATTTCAAATACCACCGCGCCAACTATCTTGCCCCGGCTTTTGCGGCGTGCATGGCTGAGCTCTGGGATGAGACTCCGGCGCTTCGCGCCTGCCGGGACTGGAGGCTGGTACCGGTGCCCGTTTCCCCGCACCACCTGCGTCAGCGCGGCTACAATCAAGCCGCAGAACTCGCCATCTGTCTGGGACATCAGCTGGGCCTGCCCCTGTGGGACCCCCTCGAGCGGATTTCCACCGGCATCACCAGCCAGACCCGGCTTTCGGCTGCCGAACGCCAACGGCATGCGATGAAAGCCTACTCCGTCCAGCCGCGCTTTCTCGGCAAGTCGGCCCCCTCACCCCACCTTCTGCTTGTCGATGACGTCTACACGACAGGCTCCACAGCCCGGGCCTGTGCCCATGCCCTGCGGCAAGTGCCGGGGGTGGAACAGGTGGGCGTGGTCACGCTGCTGCGGGCCGGCTCCACTCCCGCCAGCCGCGTCCGGTTTCTCTGATGCGGCCGGAGGCAAGCCCAGGGCACCGTCCGGCGCTTCTTCGCCGTGCCCGGCCTTTCTTCATGGTGACGGCCCTTCTTCATGGCTGCGGCCCTTCTTCATGGTGGCGGCCGCGCGGGTGGAACTGCCGGTGCAGCTGCTGGAGTCTCTTCTGCTCCACGTGAGTGTATACCTGGGTTGTCGCGAGATTGGCATGCCCCAGCATATCCTGGATAACTCGCAAATCCGCTCCGTTCTCCAGCAAATGCGTTGCGAAAGAATGGCGCAAAATATGGGGAAACACATGCTCACTGATCCCCGCCGCCCGAGCCCGCGAAACAATAATCTGGCGCACTCGCTCCCGCGTCAGCCGCGTACCCCGTCGGGAAAGGAACAGCACCTCCGCCTTCACACCATCGCGTCTCAGTTTCCCGCGCGCCGAGTCCAGGTAGCGTCGCAAAGCCTGAGCCGCCACCTCACCCAACGGCACGAGGCGGGTTTTCGATCCCTTGCCAACCACCCGGAGGAAACCCTCGTCCCAATCCACCTGCTCGGCCCTCAGGTTCACCAGTTCCGACACACGCAGCCCGCTGCCGTAGAGCATCTCAAGCATCGCCCTGTCGCGAGCCCCATAAGGCACATCCCGAGGGTCGATACTCTCCAGGAGCTTCTGCACCACCTCGGGACTCAGCGTCTCGGGAATCAACTGCGGCGTACGTCCTGCCCGCATCAGCGCCGCAGGATCGGATGCAATCTGATGCCGCTGCGCCAAATAACGAAAGAACAAACGCAAATGCACCACCGCCACGCGGCAGGAGGAATCCGCCAAGCCATCGCGCCTCAAGCCCAAGCGGTACTCCGTGATGCAGCCAGGCGTCACTGCCGCCGGACTCAGCCCCCGCTCATCGCACCACAAACCGAAGCGCGTAAGACTCCGGCGGATGGACTGCCGGTAATTCGGGCTCAGTCGGCGCTCCGCTGCCAGATACAGCAGGAAACGCTCGATGAGCGGACCAATACTGACGCGAGGCATACAGGATGCTCCCCCACGGGCACACCGGGCACGCACCGGCGCCGGCACGTCCCCGCGGCTTCTTACTGGAAATTACCGGCAGGTTCCGGCAGCGGCACGTCCTCTTCCTCAGCGCCCTGCGACGGCTGCCGGGAGGCCTCCTCTCTGGCCTTAATCATCTCCTCACGGCGGCGTTCGAACTCATCGCTCTTCTCTGTTTTCTTACCCACGACCACCACCGTACGCCCGCTGTTGTTGAGCATCACCTGCTGATTGGCGGAAGCTGCGGTGTCTCCCTCACCGGGGATGGGCAAAGGCTCCGCCGGCATACCCAGCAGATCCACTCCGGCAGCTCCGGCACCGGCCTCGGGCGGCAACGCAAACAAACCACCCGTGGAAATCAGCGACACCGGATCCTCGAGATCGCTCTCTCTCACGAATCCTCTTTCCTTATCAGGAGTCTCGACGAAATAATACGTTCCCTCGCAAGCGATGATCTTCACCGTTTCCGCCTTCACGAGTTTGCCGCTGGGCGACTCATCGCGATCGGGGTTACGCTCCAGCAGGAACACCTTCCCCTCCCTGACCGGAGCCTCGGTATCAGTCTGGTATTTACCTTCCTTGAGGATCTTCTCGCGCATCGCCTTTCTCGCCGCCGACGTACCGGGCGGATCCAGCGGTGAGTCCGGCCGCAAGTACTCGGGCACATACTCTCCCCGTTTGAATAGATCACACGAACTCAGCAGCAGCGGAGCAAGCATCAGCAATAATACCGGCATTCTCATGGCAGCAGTATATCACCTATGGTACGGAAATCAAGCAACTTTCACCGCCTCCGCAGAACAGAGTGACAAATCCGGGCTTCTTCAGCCCTGCGGCCCTGCTCACCCCATGAGCGCCTCACGGTTCACAAAAAACACCGCCGCCAGCACACAAAGAAGAGCCCACAGGTAATCCCACTTCCATTGCTCCCCCATGTAATAAAGCATAAACGGCACAAACACACTGAGCGAAATCGCCTCCTGCGTCACTTTCAACTGCGCCAGGCTCAACCCGGCCGAGCGGCCAATATGGTTGGCGGGCACCATGAAACAATACTCAAAAAATGCCAGGCACCAGCACACCAGAATCAACTTCCAGACCGTGCCGTCAGTACTCTGTCCCGGCTTCTTCAGGAACCCGTACCAGGCAAACGTCATCACAGTATTGCTGCACAGCAGCAGAAAAACAGCAGTCGTGACCTTGAACATAGCAGAAGCGGCTCAGAATAGCGGCCGCATCATACCCGCTTCCGGCTCCGGCGTCAATCTTTTCTGCGGCAGAAAGCAAAAAAACGTCCGCCCGCCTCTCCATCCCCTTCACCATCTCCATCGCGGCATCTTCACCGAGCCTCCGCAGTCCCCGCCCTGTCTCTGAGCTTCTCCCACACAGGGCCGACATAAAAGCGCCCCCTTTCACCCTCCCCGGCACAGTGCATCAGCAGATTTCCCCTCAGCGCATCCAAGCCCAGCAAGCCATCGGCCTCACGCTCGGCAGAAATGACTGGAGACACAGCGGCCGTACGGACGCCAGGACTAAGCAACAATGCCTCAGGCTGGCCGATAGGCAACTCCACCTCCCGCCTGCCATTTACATCAGCCATCTGCATCCGCACCCCCTCTTGCTGCCAGTCGGGCCAGCACGGGGGCCTGACCACCGTCCGGGAGCATCCCGTATCAAGGAGGAGGGACAGCGTCCGGTCGCCGCGCGACACCCGCGCGAACAAGCGCCCCGCCTCATCTCTCTCTCCCTCCAGCGGTTCCAGCAAGCTTTTATCCCGGAGATACCCCCACAAAAACCTGTCACCGGGAAAATCCAGCACAAAGCTTAAATGCCGCAGCACATCCATCCCCAGCACTCCATCAACCGGCCTTTCCTGAAGCTCATTAACCCCCTCCAGCTGCAAGACCAGCACCACAAGCCCGCGGAACGTCACCCCGCCCGCCACCACATCCGTCCGGAGCAACTCAGTAGTGCCCGCCGCATTGCCCTCCACCTTGATCTTGGACATATCCAAACGCGGGACATCCCCCAAACTTCTCCGCGCGAACGCCTCCGAAACCACCGTGTGCGTCGCCCCCGTGTCCAGAACCAGCCGGGCGGGCTTCCCCGCAACCAGGCATGTCACCACAATCTGCCCACTCACCGCATCCCTCTGCATCGCCATCAAATCCGGCGCAGCCGCATCCCCAGCCGCATCCCCAGCCGCTCCCTCACCCGCCGGAGCACCGTACACCTCCCCGCTTCCACCGACAGCACACACAGCGGCAAACACCATCAGCAAACCCCGTAAACTGGACAAAAAACACATGACACCATTATACCTCATCTTTCCTGCGCGTCAATCCCCCCGCAACACACACACCGCGCACCCGCCACCGCAGAACCAGACACAAAAAAATTAAAGTTTTCCTCAAATTCAACTTGAGTTTACCAATTACAGCAGGTAGAATACTGACGTATGAGAGCGTCTCTATTACTTTCCATCGCGGCGGCCATACCAGCCATGGCTGTAGATGGGCCGCCCCCCATTCCGTCGGGAGACATCATCTATGACGATGTTACCTACGACCCGATGACCTACGCACCCGCTGACAGCACGACATACGAAACAGACTACGCGAACGCCACGGCACCTGCCGCCGCCTCAGCGTACAGTGAGCGGGGATACATAGAACTCAACGTCTACACCTCACAGTACCAAGTGCGCGGCATGGGCGTCACCAACGAATTAAGCCAATACGGCTACTCCTCCATCAGCGGCTCCTACACCTTCCCGAACAGGAACCTCTTCAACGCCGGCATCGAGCAACGCATCTTCGGCAGCTACGGCTACATCTACGATGCGAACTCCATCCTGGGAGACACCCCGCTCTTCCACGTAGGCTACGGCCTGAGCAAAGAACTCTTCCCGAACTTCAAAGTAGAACTGGCCTACAACCTCCGGCACGGTGGACTGGAAGGAGCCGTTGCGCGCTACGTCGACCGGCATCACAGCCGCATGGCGCACGACCTGACCCTCACAGCCAGCTTCAACGACCACCAGCGCGGCTTCTTCGGCCACGCGATGGCGGGCCTCGGCTTTGCGGGACTGACCGGCACCTTCTACGATCTGGAACTCGGCTACCGCGCCACCGATCTGGCAGCACTCGGCAACATCGGGCTGGATGTCGAGTTCTCCGGCGGACTCTCCGCCTCACTGGGCTACTGGGGCCCCGGCACAGAAGGGATGGATGCCTACCGTCTCCGAGTCGCAGCACTGCCCTACACCCACGGCGGCGGCATGGGACGCGATGGCCACTTCTACATCGAACCCTGGGCGCAAGTCTCCTGGAGCGGCCGGAACTCAGGCAAAATTGACCGGGCGGCAGACGGAGCGGGACTCATCGACCACTTCCAGTTCTGCTTTGGCGTCGACATGGGCGTCAAATTCTGACGCATACACACAAATAAAGCTTGCATGGGGGGATTCTTTCATGTAGAATCCCCCCGTCTTACATCTGCCGGTTTAGCTCAGTGGTAGAGCTCCCGATTTGTAATCGGATGGTCGTCAGTTCGAATCTGACAACCGGCTCTCAACAAAACCCCCGCTTTCGATCAGGAAAGCGGGGGTTTTTCATGACAATCCCTCACAGACCGGAGCCTGATCAGGAACGGGACGCAGCTCAGGCCTCCGCCTGATCAGCCATCGCCAGCGTATCGCAAGCGCAGCAGAAATTGCGGTCACCGTAAGCATTATCCACACGCGAGCAAGTCGGCCAGAACTTATGGCGGCGCAACCCGGGAACCGGGTAGGCCGCCTCCGAGCGGCTGTACGCATGCGGCCACTCATCCGCCGTCACCTCGAGGCACGTATGCGGGGCACCCACCATGACGTTATCATCAGCCGGCACCTTACCCTCAGCCACAGCCGACATCTCAGCGTGGATACCGATCATCGCCTCAATAAAGCGATCCAGCTCCGCCTTACTCTCCGACTCAGTAGGCTCCACCATCAGCGTATCATGCACGGGGAAGCTCATCGTCGGCGCATGGAAACCGTAATCCATGAGGCGCTTAGCCATATCATCCACCGAGAGGTGACTCCTGCGGATCATCTCACGCGTATCGAGAATACACTCATGTGCCACCAAGCCATTAGCCCCCGTATACAGCGTCGGGAAATAAGGAGCAAGCTTGCGGGAAACATAATTGGCATTCAGGATAGCCACCTGCGAAGCCTTCACCAGGCCCTCATTGCCCATCATCGTCAGGTACATCCACGTAATCGGGCACAGCCCCACCGAACCATACTCGGCGGAAGCCACCGCACTCTGCGTCTGAGCGGCACCCTGGTCAACGTGCCCGGGCAAATACGGCGTCAGATGCTTGGCGCAGCAAATCGGCCCCACACCGGGGCCACCGCCGCCGTGCGGCATCGCGAACGTCTTATGCAGGTTAAGGTGGCAAACATCCGCCCCGATGAACCCGGGATTCGTCAACCCGCACTGAGCATTCATATTCGCACCATCCATATACACCTGGCCGCCGTTGGCATGCACAATACGGCACAACTCATCCACCCCCGGCTCGTACACACCATGGGTAGACGGATACGTCACCATAATCGCCGCGAGGCGGTCGCGGTGAGCCTCAGCCTGAACCCTCAGATCCTCCAAATCAATATTACCCGCCTCATTGCACTTCACCGTCACCACCTTGAACCCGGCCATCGCAGCCGATGCCGGATTCGTCCCGTGAGCCGACGCCGGGATCAGGCACACATCGCGGTGCCCCTCACCCTGCGCCACCTGGTAGCGGTGAATCGTCAGCAACCCGGCATACTCACCGGCGGCCCCGGAGTTCGGCTGAAGCGACGTCGCATCGAAACCAGTCGTCACCGCCAGCATCTTCTCGAGCTGCTTCACCATAGTAATCATCCCCTGGCACTGATCCGCCGGGGCGAACGGGTGCAACTCCGTCACCGCCTTCCACGTCACAGGCATCATCACAGAAGCGCAGTTCGCCTTCATCGTGCAGGACCCCAGCGGAATCATCGCCTCATTGAGCGCCAAATCCTTGCACTCCAAGCGGTGGATATAGCGCATCATCTCCGTCTCCGAATGGAACGAATGGAAGCACTTCGCCGTGCAGAACGGCGTTGTGCGCTTATTCCCGCAGGAGCAGCCACCCGCCGCACCACCGCGGCAGCAGCACTTCGGAGCCGTCAGCTCCACGCCAAAAGCCCCGCAAAGAGCCTTCACATCCTCCATGGTCGACGTCTCATCAAACGAAGCCGACACCGTATCCGCGTCAATGCGGCGGATATTGTACCCAGCCTTCAAAGCCGCCGCCACATACGCATCCGCCTGGCCGGGCACCTGCACCGCCACCGTATCAAAGTAGCACTTTGCCGGCACCGTGAAACCACCCTCCTTCAGCGACGCCGCGAACTTCTTCGCCAGCTTGTGCGCGTGGCGTGCGATCGACGTCACCGCCTCCGGGCCATGATACATCATGTAGAACGTCGACAGCAGCGCCGTAAGCACCTGAGCCGTGCAAATATTCGACGTAGCCTTCTCACGGCGGATGTGCTGTTCACGCGTTTGGAGAGCCAGCCGGTATGCAGGTTTACCCTTGGCATCCACCGACAGACCGATATAACGGCCGGGCAACTTGCGCTTCAGCGCATCCGAGCACGCCATATAAGCCGCAGCCGGACCGCCGAAACTCATCGGAATACCGAAACGCTGCGTCGTTCCCAGGCACACATCCGCACCGAACGCACCCGGCTCGCGCAAGCGGGTCAGCGCCAGCAAATCAGCCGCCACGCAGCACACCGCCTTGCAAGCCTTGCACCTCGCGAAAAACTCACTGTAATCCTGCACCGCACCCAAATTATCCGGGTACTGCACCAGCACACCGGCCAGCGTCGGCACGGAAGCCGGATCAAACGTCGTCCAATCCCCCACGATCAGCTTCACACCCGTCGTCTCACAACGCGTACGAATCACATCAATCGTCTGCGGGAAGCACGTATCCGCCACAAAAAACGTATCCGACTTCGCCTTAGCGCTAATAGCCAAGTGCACCGCCTCCGCAGCAGCCGTACCCTCATCGAGCATCGACGCATTCGCCACGGGCAACCCCGTCAGGTCGCAAATCATCGTCTGGAAATTCATCAGCATCTCCAAGCGTCCCTGAGCAATCTCGGGCTGGTACGGCGTATAAGCCGTATACCAGCTTGGATTCTCATACACATTGCGCTGAATCACCGGCGGCATATACGTACCATAATACCCCTGACCGATCAGGCTGCGCACCGGCTTATTCGCGGAAAGCACCTCCGCCAGCCGCTCAAGAGCCGCCTGCTCACTCAGCGGCGCCCCGAGCTCCAGCGGCTCCCTGAGGCGAATCTCCGCCGGCACGATCGCCGCCGTCATCTCCTCAAGCGAGCTGAAACCAATCTCCGCCAGCATCTCAGCAATCTCCTCCTCCGAGGGGCCGACATGGCGCGGAACAAACGAAGTCAATTTTTCGTCCATCGTCATCAAAAAACAGATACTAAAAAAAGAAAAAACGCGACCGCACACCTCCATCCGGGAAGGCACGGTCGCGCAGGAACTTTTACTTGCAGAACTCCTCGTAAGCCGCAGCATCCATCAACGCATCAAGCTCCGAAGGATCGCTGAGACGCACCTTGAAAATCCAGCCGGCGCCATTAGCATCGCTATTGACGATACCAGGCTCCGCATCCAGAGCCTCATTCACCTCCACGATCTCACCGGAAACCGGCGTATACACATCGGAAGCAGCCTTCACCGACTCCACAGCAGCCGCATTATCACCGGCAGCCACCACATCACCCACCGTGGGGAGATCCACGTAAACAACATCACCCAGCTCAGCCTGGGCGTGATCAGAAATACCAACGGTCACCACACCATCGACAGCGGGGCTGACCCATTCATGCTCGGAAGAGTACTTGTACTCAGCGGGGATTGTGCTCATAATGTATTCAGGGTTATCTTCTTATAGAAGGGGATTAGTTTTATTTTTTCGACGCAGTCCGATCGGGACTCACTTCTTCAGGAAAGGCTTCTTCACGATCTGAGCCGGCACAGCCTTGCCGCGCACGATCACATTCACCTCCGTACCGACCTTACTGTACGCAGCCGGCACATACAGCATCGCGATGCCCTTGCCCAGCGTCGGCGAAAGCACACCACTGCACAACTGGCCCAGCACCGTACCATCCGGCAGCTGCACCTCATAACCATGGCGGGGCGGAGCACCCTTACCCGTGTACTCGATAGCCACCAGCGCCGTCGGGCGGCCCTCAGCCTTCTGCTGACGCAGCACCTCCACACCGATGAACTCCTTCGTCAAATCACAGCACCAGGAAAGCCCGGCCTCCAGCGGCGTCTTCTCCGGCGACAAATCCGAACCATTGAGCGAATAGCACATCTCCAGGCGCAAACTGTCACGCGCACCGAGACCACAGGGCTTCGCCCCACAGGCAATCACCCGCTCAAACCACTTCACCCCCTGCGCCGCCGGGCAGAAAAACTCAAAACCATTCTCACCCGTGTACCCCGTACGGCACACCACCAGCGCATCCCCATCCGCCTCGAAACACAGGATACCATTGCGCACCGGCAACGTCACCCCCGGGCACAACCCCGCAAAGACCTCCTCACACGCAGGCCCCTGCACAGCAAGCCCCACATAAGCATCACTCTTATTCTCCAGCGTCACCCCCTCAGGCTTGTGAGCCATCAGCCAGGCATAATCCTCATCAATCATCGAGGCATTCACCACCACAAAAAAATCATCCTCACCGAGGCGGTAAATGATCAGGTCATCAATCACCCCGCCCCGCTCATTAAGCATCATCGAATACTGCCCCATACCATCCACCAGCTTGTGGAGATTATTCGTCAGCATCCCATTAAGCCACGCCTCAGCCCCGGCGCCATGCACCAGGAACTGCCCCATGTGCGAAATATCGAACACACCGCAAGCCGTGCGGACCGTATTGTGCTCATCAATAATACCCTTATACTGCACGGGCATATTCCATCCCGCGAAAGGCACCATCTTAGCTCCCAGCGCCACATGCTTATCGCAAAGCGGCGTACTCTTCATCGTCTCGGAATTCATGCGCAAGAAATTGTAGCAGAAGAACCTCTAAAGTCAAGCCGGAACATCCCCGCTGCACAATATTTATCACACCCCACGCACACCACACGGAAAAGCCCCGGACCACCCCCGCAACAAGCAAAACCAACCGACACAATCCCCCACTCAGCTCACCCCAGTCCACCCGCACCGTGCTCACCCCCACCATGCCCGTGCCCGCAGCCGCACTCATGCCCATCCTCACCATGCCCGTGCCCGCAGCCGCACCCGTGATGATGAGCCCCCTCCGGGTCATCATCCGCATCCTCAATCTCAGGCGGCAACTCCAACTCCTCCAGATCAGGGCGGTAAGGCGGCTCCAACCTAGCCGCCAGAGACGGCGTCGCCGCCACCTCCGACGCATACTGACCCCCCTTATTACGACGCGTCAGCGAAGCCCCCGCCGCCAGCAGCATCTCCACAATCCCCTCATACCCGTAGCGGGCCGCCACATGCAGCGGCGGCTGCCCATAAGGATTGCGCGCATCCACATCAGCCCCCATCGCCAGCAGCAACTCAATCAGCCCCACATCCGGCTCCACCCCCATCTCCGCCAAATCCGGCGCCAAATCAATCTCATCCTGCAGCAGCAACGTCGCCGCCGGCCGCAACGCATCCGCATCCTTCGTCACCATCACCTCACTGAGGAACTCCTGCACAGGCTCATCGAAATCCTCTGGATCGAGGTCCTCCACCATCCGGCGCAACTCCGCCAAACTCACACGGGGCCTCTCCTCCTCCCCCACCGGCACACTACTCCACTCCGTATCATTCATAGCGCACATTCTACACCCTCCCACGCCCCATGGCGAGCAAAACATAGCCATCCGGCCGCAAACAGTCCTTTTTTGCATTGACAACCACCCCACCCCCCCAGTAGAATCCGCCGCACTTTCGCCAGCCGCACAACAACACTCGCACCACCATGAGCACGCCGGGCTCCCCAGCACCTGCCGGACCCGATCCGGAAACCTCACGTTACCTGACCAAAAACCGCATCGTCGCCGTCGACATCCTGCGCATCCTCGCCGCCCTCTGCGTCATGTACCTGCACCTGAGCGCCGTCATGGAACCCGGCCTGCAGCGCTACTGCTTTGCCATCCTGCAATTCATCTTCGGCTACTCGAGCCCCGCCTTCTTCGTCCTGGCCGGCTACTTTGCCTGCCGCAACATCTCATGGAAAAAAGCCCTCTACAACGCCTGGTGGTGCTTCGCCCCCTTCATCCTGTGGAACTTCCTCACCATCTACATCCTGGGCGGGTATGAATTCAACGGCACCTTCTGGGAAAACACCGGCACCTTCCTCGGCATCAAATGCTTCCTCATCCAGCACCTTGGCGACTGGCAACTCGGCCAGCAGGCAGGCCCGCCCAACCTCCCCCTCTGGTTCATGCGCGACCTCATCTTCCTCTTTCTCGCCTCCCCCCTCCTCTACAAATGGGCACGCTTCCTCTTCCCCGCCCTCATCATCCTCTCCATCTGCCCCGTCATCAGCAACTACTTCATGCACAACTCCCTGGTCACCTTCTCTCCCTACGCCATCACCTACTTCACCGCAGGCTGCTTCCTGAGGCGCCTCCCCAAACCCGCGCAGCAAAAAGCCCTCACCTACTGCTCCCCGCGCCTCCTCTTCTTCTTTCTCACCGCGAAACTGACCTGCTGGCTCATCACCGTCCTGGATCCGGCGCTCGACACCCTCAAGCTCACCCAGATCTCCGACAGCATGATCCCCTCCCTCATCTGCACCTGGATGCTCTACCAACTCGCCCGCTACATCGAACTCAAAGCCCCGCGCCTCACCCCCCTCGCCCTCAAACTCGCCCCCGTCACCTTCCTCACCTTTGCCGGCCACGTCATCATCTTCGCCCTCAAAGGCCGCTCCCCCCTGGCCGACAGCCTCCTCTTCACCGCCATCCTGCCCATCATCACCTTCGGCATCATGGCCGCCCTCTTCTTCACCCTGAAGCGCTGGTGCCGCCCCCTCCTGCACCTCGTCGCCCACTACAAACTCAGGCCGGATGACTACCCGCCAGCCAACCGTACCGCACCCAGGCACGGCAGACCCCGAGCCACCCCTTGACATACAAGCCATCCCACTATACAATGACGCCCCTTTCCGGCAAACAACACCAAATCTCCACCCCCATGGCTGCACCAGACGCCCAGGCACCGCCACCAATCGACCCGAAGCAAGCAAGATACCTCACCAAAAACCGCATCGTCGCCGTTGACATCCTGCGCATCCTCGCCGCCCTGGTCGTCCTCTACTACCACGCGACCTCCTTCGTATACCCCTCACCGTACAGACTCATCACCGCGCTGCCCACCTCCGTCTTCTACCACGGCAGCATGGTCTTCATGATACTCTCCGGCTACTTTGCCTGCCGGGAAGTCACCTGGAAAAAAGCCTGCTACAACGCCTGGTGGTGCTTTGCCCCCCTCGTCGTCTGGAACATCGTCCAGCTCGCCGTCACCGGCAACCTGACCCCCGCTGCCTTCCAACCCATGGAATTCTTTGGAGCCAAAAGCTTTTTTATCCAGCAGATCGGCCCCTGGACATTCGGAGAAAAAGCCGTACCACCCAGCGGGGCCCTGTGGTTCATGCGGGATCTCACACTGCTCTTTCTCCTCTCCCCCATCCTGTACAAATACGCGCGCTACATCTTCCCGTCCTGCCTGGTACTATCCATCTGCCCCTACAGCGGCGACCAATTCGCCCACCTCGCAGAAACCGTATTATGCCCCGAAGTCATCACCTTCTTCACAGCAGGCTGCTTCCTGCGCACCTTCTCCAAAGACGCCCAGAAGAAAGCCCTGGCCTACTGCTGCCCCTGGCTCCTCATCCTCTTCATCACCTGCATGGTCTTCTTCAAACTGATCGTACCGGTATACTTCCAGAGCCTGACCAACCACTCATTCTTCGATGACTGCGCCATAGTCGCCCTCATCAGCACCTGGATGCTCTACCAGCTCGCACGCTTCATCGAGCTCAAGCTCCCCTTCCTCATCCCCTACGCCCTGAAACTCGCCCCCGTCACCTTCCTCACCTTTGCCGGCCACACCCCCATCTACTACCTCCTGCTGCACTCCCCGTGGGGACACAGCCGGGCCCTCGCCTTCACCCTTCCCATCCTGGTCTTCATCCTCATGGCCGCCCTCTTCTTCACCCTGAAGCGCTGGTGCCGCCCCCTCCTGCACCTCGTCGCCCACTACAAACTCAGGCCGGATGACTACCCGCCACCCCACCACCACCCCACCAGCGAAACCACCGCACAACCCGGCCGACACTGCCCCCCCCCGCCCCCCCAAGGGGCACACAGCTGACACACCAGGCGCCCGCTTAAGAAAGCAGCCGCACGGCACACTCCCCGCATTTTTCCCGCCCCAGGCACCCTGCCCCAATACCACGGCACGGAGCTTCCCCACCACCGCTTCCCCCCGTGCCCACCCCCAGCGTGACTCATATTGCCGCATTGCGCGGATAAAACCGAGTCGTTAGAGAACAAACAAACTTTTTTTCACTCCATTCCCTTGACACATAGATGAAAACATGTTACAACTTGCGCGCATAAGCCGTCTCCCGCGCGATGCGGCGCTGCTCTTCTTCTAGGATCTCAACACATACAACTCATGATGAAAACATTATTGATTACTGCCCTCGCGGCAGCTTCCGTCGCTTGCGCTACGGAATATACGACATCGATCACCGGCCCTAGTTTTGATAAGTGGGGTGACTCTGCGGGCTTCACCCTCAGCCTTACCGGATACGCCGATTACACAACCACACCAAACTTGGATGCTCTGACGACACCTACCGTGTATTTGACATCTCTGAAGGTCGTCAACACGACATCTACAACCATCGGCGATTCATCTGCCGGCGTAGGCCTTGCCGTCTACGAGGTGGGAGACGGAGACACAACAACCTTCGTCGGTCTTTCTGACATTCAAGTCGATGCCGTGTGCACACAGAACGGCTCCATCACGTTCACCTTCGACAATCTGGCCTTGGGCACAGACACAACTTACAAATTCTTCTATGTGAACGCCAACGCTGACAGTGCTTCCCTCGCAGATGGGTCTATGACACTCGGCGAAGTTGACCGCACATGGGCCGTGCAATTGGTAAAATCATCAAGCCAAGCTTCAAGCAACGTGTACAAGAACAACGGCTCGACCACTATAGGAGACAGCTGGATGGCAAATGTCACGCTGACAACAACGGACACCCTCGCCGTCCCCGAGCCTGCCACCGCCACGCTGAGCCTGCTGGCTCTGGCCGGGCTGGCAGCCCGCCGTCGCCGCAAGTAAAGCGCGACGGGGTCACATTCCCCTCCCCCTGCGAAGCACTCTGCCGGGTAGGCAGAGTGCTTTCTTTTTCCCCTTGTCCCCTCCCTGCCACCCCCTCAAAAAAGAGCGAAGAACAGCGGAAACATAACGCAATTTGATTGACTTCCCGGCGCATCACGTGCTAGAGTGAAACGTGATGCAAAATCAACCCCAAACTCTTGAATGGAAACAACTGGCAGACCTGCCGGATGTCGAAGGTTTTGCCGGCAGCTACGCCGGCGTGAGCAACGGCGCCCTCATCGTATGCGGCGGCGCCAACTTCCCCGAGAAGCCGCTGTGGGAAGGCGGCCCCAAGCGCTGGACCGACCGCGTCTACGTCATGCCGGAGCCCGGTGACGGCTGGAGAGACGCCACCCCCCTGCCCAAGCCCATGGGCTACGGCGCGACCGCCAGCCTGCCGCAGGGCATGATGCTCATCGGCGGCTGCAATGCTGAAGGCACCTACGCCGACTGCTACCTGCTCACCTACGCGGATGGCGACGTAGCATGCCGCGCCGTCGCCCCGCTTCCCGTACCGCTGACCGGCCACACCGCCGCCGTCATGGGCGGCAAAGTCTACGTACAGGGCGGCAGCCTCCGCCCCGGCGAGCAGGATGCCGAAAGCCGCCTGTGGGTCTACGACCCGGCGGCCGACACCTGGAGCGAGGGCCCCGCCCTGCCCGGCCGCGGCCGCTTCCTGCAGCAGATGGCGACCATCGGCCACACCATCTACGTCCTGGGAGGCATCGGCCTCAAAGAAGGAGATGACGGCAAAATGCAGCGCGACATGCTCACCGAAGCCTGGAGCTACAGCGCAGAAACCGGCTGGCGCCGCCTGGCGCACCTCCCCCACTTCTGCGCCGCCGCCCCCACCCCGGCCCCCGTCATCGGCGGCAAGATCTACCTGCTCGGCGGCGACGACGCCACCGTCAAAGGCTTCACGCCGCTCAACCACCCCGGCTTCCACAACCAAAGCCTCTGCTACAACCCCGCCACCAACACCTGGGCAGACGCCGGCACCATCGCCGCCGCGCGAGCCGTCCTCCCCTGCGTCTTCTGGCGCGGCATGGCCGTCATCGTCAACGGCGAGCAGCGCCCCGGCAAACGCTCCAACCAAGTATGGGGCGCCCGCATGTAAACCGGGTGGGGATGAGCCCCATCCCCGCCCGCCCCCCTCGGACCGACACAGCCAACACACACCACACACACATGATCAAAGCAACAATCACCGCCCTACTAAGCGCAGCACTGCTCAGCCTGGGCACCCTGCAGGCCCAAACCGAACCCGCCCCCGCTCCGGAGGCGCCATCCGTGACCCGCCTGACCACAGCCCCCAGCTCAGCCAGCATCCCCGATCCCCTCGGCCGGGCGGGCATGGTAGCCGAATCCACCAACATCGGCATCATCACCGGCGGTGGCGCCAACTTCCCCAACGCCATCCCCAACGCCCAAACACCGGAAGAACGCGGCGCCAAAAAATTCTACGACGACATCACGCTGCTCTCCCGCCCCGGCTCCCCCGATGGTGACCTCAAGCCCCTCGCCACCGGCAAACTCCCGGCCCCCATCGGCTACGCCGCCACCGCACGCGTCAGCATGGGCATGATCATCGCCGGCGGCTGCAATGACACCGGCCACCTCGATACCGTCACCCTGGTCGAGTACACCGACGGCACCTTCAAAACAACCGAGCTGCCGAAACTCCCCGCCCCCGTCGCCTACCCTGCCTTTGCCGAGCTGGGCGGCAAACTCTACGTGATGGGCGGGCAAACCACTGCGACCGACACCACCGCCAGCAACCGCTGCTTCGTCCTCAACACCTCCAAAACCTCCGACGGCTGGCAGGAGCTGCCCCCCATCCCCGGTGAAGGGCGCATGCTGGCAGCCGCCGGCGTCAGCGGCGGCAAAATCTACCTGACGGGCGGCTGCTCCCTCAAACCGAACGCCCAGGGAGCCGCCGAGCGCACCTACCTGAAGGAAACCCTCTGCTTTGACCCGAAGAAAAACACCTGGAGCCAAGCAGCAGACGCCCCCGAAACCATCGTCGGCGCCGCCGGGCCCATGATCACCGGCTGCGGTGAAATCTTCCTCATCGGCGGCGACCCCGGCAACTACTACCGCGCATCACTCGCCGGCCAAGCCCCCGCCACCCACCCCGGGCAGAACACCACCATCTACGCCTACAGCCCCGCCAGCGACACCTGGACCGCCAAAGGCAACCTGGCCACCGGCGTCGCCACAGCCCCCGCCGTACCCGTCGGTGAAGGCGCCCCGATCAACGTCTACGTCATCTCCGGCGAGACCGCACCCGGCGTACGCACCCCCATCATCAACCACGTAGAAATCCACCGCGACACCATCGAAACCGTCGAGCACGCCGTCCTCTGGACCCCGTGGCTGGCGATAGGCCTCGGCATCATCGCACTGCTGCTGGCCCTGCGCTCCGGCCTGCGCTCCAAGCCCCTGCCCACCGTCATCTCCGCCGGCGGCCCCGGCAAATGGGCCTGGATAGCCGTCGCCGTCCTCTGGGTCGTCGTGATGCTCAACTACTTTGACCGCCAACTGCTGGCCGTCCTCAACACCTCCGTCACCCGCGGCGAAAACGGCATCGCCATGACCCAGGCCCAGTTCGGCATGGTCACCTCCGCCTTCCTGATTGTCTACGCAGCCCTCAGCCCGGTCGGCGGCTACCTCTCCGACCGCTTCAGCCGCAAGTTCATCATCATGTGCTCCCTGGTCGTCTGGTCCGTCGTCACCTGGCTGACCGGCAAAGCCGAAACCTACGAGGAACTCCTCATCGCCCGTGCCGCCATGGGCATCAGCGAAGCCTTCTACATCCCCGCCGCCCTCGCCCTCATCTCCGACTACCACCGCGGCGGCACACGCTCCATGGCCACCGGCCTGCACATGAGCGGCATCTATGCCGGGCAGATACTCGCCGGCTACGGCGCCATGATGGCCGGCGAACCCTACATGCTCGGCTGGCGCCTCACCTTCGAAGCCTTCGGCTTCGTCGGAGTCGCCTACGCCCTCATCGTACTCATCTTCCTGCACGACCCGGAAGCCGGCAAGACCATCCCAGCCCCCACACCCGAGCAGGAAGCCAAAGCCGCCGCCGCCGCAGCAGCAGCCACCGGCACCGGCAGCAGCCCGGCCACCACCGGCAGCAGCTTCAGCTTCTGGCAAGTCATGAAAAGCCTCTTCTCCGGGCGCGCCATGTACATCCTGCTGATCATGTACGCCTGCGCCGGCTTCGCCAACTGGTTCCTCATGAACTGGTACCCGCGCCTGCTCCAGGACATGTTCGGCATCTCTGAAGCAGATGCCGGCCCGCAAGCCACCTCCTGGATCAACATCGCCAAGTTCGCCTCCGTCCTCGGAGCCGCCGTCATCGCCGACCGCTGGTACCTGCGCAACCGCAACGCCCGCGCCTACGTACCCGGCATCGCCTTCCTCATCGCCGGCCCCTGCGTCATGCTCGCCATGTCCCCCAGCCTGGGACTCGGCATCGCCCTGAGCATCAACGTCACGCTGGCCCTCGTCTCCACCCAGGGGGTAGCACAAGGCTCCCTGGATGCCACCCTGATGCCCGTCCTGCGCTCCCACATCGACGAGCGCTTCTCCGCGACCGGCTACGGCATGCTCAACCTGACCTCCGTCGGCGCCGGCGCCCTCGTCTCCTGGCTCGGCGGCATGCTGATGGACATGAACATCGCCCTGAGCGTCCCGCTGATGATTGCCGGCGTACTCATGGTCATCTGCGGCCTGCTCTTCTTCGCCCTGCCGAAAAAGACAGCCTGACCAATCACCCACCCGCTGACACCAAGCCCCCGCTGCCGGAACCGGCAGCGGGGGCTTTCCCTACGGCCCACCGGCAGCAGCACAAAGCAAACTAACCAACATCCGGCACCAGCAGAACATCATAGCCAAACACATCCGTAAACAACTGCCCCTTGGAACTCAGCGCCGCATTCTCCAGCGTCAGGTCATGCACACCCGGCACCATCAGCTCCAGGCGCCTCTTACCCCGCTTCACCCTAAACCCGCCGATACGCCGGGCATGAGCACGGTCAAGCGCATCCGCCACACGCAGGATAGCCGCCAACTTCTGGACACGCAAACGGTCCTCATCATCCAACTCCGCATAGCAACGCTCCTCATCCGAAGGCACCCCACGCCGGTGATAACGCGCCAGCAGCCCCACAATCTCAATATCATGACGCGACAGACCGAAAATCTCCGAATTCAGAATCAAATACTGACTGTGCTTATGATGCCGCTTCGGACTCACAAACGTACCAACCTCATGCAGCACAGCCGCCACCTTCAGCAACAACCGGTCATGGCGATCCATCCCATGCAGCTCCTGCAACTGATCAAACAGCGAGCAACTCAACTGGCGCACCTGCAAACAATGCCCGCGATCCACACGGTAACGGCTGGCCAAAAGCAAAGAAAAATGAATCACCTCCTCCTCCAGCACCTGCGTACCCACCTGCGACGGCATCAAACTGCGCAAAAACGAATGCGGGAACTCCTCCGCAGGCATCATAATCATCTGCGGCGCGAACTCCCGCGCCACACTCTGAAAAATCAGCAGCGCCGGCAACAGCGCCCGCACACTCGCATAATCCTCACCATACCGCTCCATCCGCTGCGCAAGAGGCGTCAGCTCGATCTGCGCCGCAAGCTCCCCAAGCGACTCCACACTCACCACCTCACTAGCCAGCATCGGCGACTCCATCCGGTGGAAATCAGGACCATACACCACCATCGCATCAAGCGCACCCGGCAGCATCCCCTCCGCATCATGACGCATCTGCTCCACCGTACTGCGGATCTGATTCCGGATAATCGACACCTCATTACCCGCATGATCCCACTCCGCCGAACCAATCGATGCACTCGTACGGTGAGTACCCAAGCGGTAATTCGCATAATACGTAATCCTCCCACGCTCCAACAGCAACAAACGCGTATTGCCAGGCCCCACATGCACCACCAGCAAACGGCGTCTCGACAACTCCGCATGCTTATGCAACATATGCTGCAAATGCTGGTAAATCAAACGCGTCATCTCACCATCATCCATCACCTCCAACTTCAACCCGCAAGAAATCCGCATCCGGTTAACAAACAAATCCAGCAGATTCACATCCATCAGCATATTAGTTGCCAGCAAACGCACCGCCACCGGCCCCACACGCCGGTACTCATCCAGCAACTCATGATAACCACGCACAATCTGCACACAGCGGTCAGCATTCTCACGCGAAATACTATTATTCCGGAAAACATCATACACCACCTCCACCGGCTGCGAAAGCACATCCAACACACGGAACACATGCCCGCGAGACTCCGCCACCATCATCGACACCGCACTGGCCCCGATAAAAATAACAGCCTCCACATCAGCATGACCACCACCGGCACCACCGGCACCATTCATCCCATTACTCACGATTAAACCCTCCATAAAGCGATTGAAACCTCCATAACCATTCACAACACACCACCGCCATCCCCCCACACACCACCATTATACACCCCCATCCCACAGGCGCAAGCAACAAATCCGCCACCCCCCAAAAAAGCGCCCCCAACCACCCCAACTCACCCCCCGAACCACTTTCTTAACACCCGTGAAAATTGAACTTGCCAAAGCATGTCCAATTTAGTAAACTACGCGTCGAAGCGGCAAACCGCCAACAGCAACGGCCAACAACAGCCCACCTGTTCGCACCGCCGGAACCGCACGGTTACCGCCATCCACCACACCAGCCATGAACAGTCTAAAAGCAAACTTCATCAAAATCCTCATCGTGCTCATCGTCAGCCTGAGCATGTTCGCCGTACCATTCGAAACCTTCGGGCTCGACCTCAACATCATCCAAACCGGCGTCATCGCCCTCTTCACCATGGCAGCGCTCATGTGGATCCTCGAACCCATCCCGATCTGGTCCACCTCCGTCCTCGTCATCGCCCTCTCCCTGCTCTGCCTCTCCAACCGCGCCTTCCCCTTCTTCAAACCCGACAAATTCGACGAAGCCGCCGTCAGCGCCATCGTCGACCAAGCCTGCGGCACCGCCAACCCCGAAGCCGTCGCCGCACTGAAAGCCAACATCAAAGACCGACTCAACAAAAAAGCCAAACTCAGCGCCGAAGAAGTCCGCCTGACCCTCACCCAACAAACCCACGAAGCCAGCGAACACGCACGCGTCCAAGCTGCCGCCATCCAAACCCA
>CALXRG010000022.1 GCA_944390825.1 uncultured Akkermansia sp. | reverse complement strand
GTGTTTTGAGGCAATGTAAACATAGGCCTCTATTTTCGCACGCCTGCCTACAATGGTTTTGGTTGAGTGCTTACGAAACAAGCATCTGACCCACAGAAGCCCTCACTCCAAGCACCCACTTGGGGGGCCTGGCAAGGGACGTGACAATCCGTCACATCTGATCTTCCTCTTCGTCCTCTATTTCGATAGCACGTCGCAAGCGGCGGGTCAGGAAAGGGCGCACAACCAATCCGTAAAGCAGATAGCAGAGGAAGATGAACGCCGGAGCAATCCACGGCAAAAGAATCACCGCACAGATAGCGGCAACGGCCAGCAGGATACCCAGCACAGTGCCCCGTCTTTCAATGGTGACGTGCTTAAAGCTCGGGTAAATCACCCGGCTCATCATCAGCAGAGAAACAACGGTCATACAGACAGCCATTACGATATTCCACGGTGTCGGAATCACCAAATTGCGATTCGTCGTGATATCAATGACCAGATACATCGTACTCACCACAGCCCCAGCCGCCATAGGCACGGGCAACCCGACAAAATCACTGCTCTGATTCTCCTTCTTGGGAGCAGCAGCCATGCAGTTAAACCGCGCCAGACGCAAAGCCGCGCAAAGCAAATACAGGACAGCAATGCAATCGCCGAGGTAGGGAACCGGCAGCTTGAAAAGCACCGCTCTCGCCAACAGCAAAGCAGGAGCAATACCAAACGACACAACATCAGCAATCGAATCAAACTCGCGACCGAAAGGCCCGTCACACTTGCACATACGGGCCACGCGACCGTCCAGCAAATCAAAGACACATGCCGCAAAAATAAAATACGTCGCCTGGCGATAGCACTCAAAAGCCTCCACGGAACCATCGGGAAGCTGCATCCCTTTAAAAATCGTTAGGATGGAAAAAAAGCCACACAAAAGGTTTCCTGCCGTCAGCAGGTTTGGCAAAATCGGAATCTTGGGTTCATCCGGATAGACCGGCAGTTTATTCTTATCCATCATAATCAGAAAAGAGTTACGAGGCGCACATAGCGTGGCACAGCACCTCACCGCACCCATTTTATCCGCTAAGGTGAGTGCTTGTCAATCCCACTCTTATAAAAAGGAGCGCCGAATCATGATTTTTCCGGGAAAGACTATATTCCGCACCCCAGGCAGACAAAAGAACGTCTCGCACCCACCCCTCAGCATCCGGTATACCAGGAACCTCTGCACGTTGCAACCCGAACAGGCACTCACTGTGCTTTCATTCGGGGGTCACTGAACGGACGAATAAAAAGAGAAAACAGCTGCTCGTTGACAGGCCATCCGGCTACCTTCACGTAAACTTTATCTGGTGTTATCAGATAACAGCCAGATGCGGGCCATGGCGAGAGCCCCCGCATCTGAAACTTCAGCTCAGATGTTACCTCCTCCTCTGTCGAGCAACGAAAAAGCGGAAGTCCCAATACCCGGGAAAACAGATGCGCCAAATACACATCCTTCCCGTATGGCCGGGCAGCTTCATCGCCCAAGTGATAAACAGAATCCACCAACACGATTTCCCGATTTTTCCAATCCCCACCCGCTTCGGACGACGCCCGGCGCGCGTCGTAATAGATGTGGCGCATCGTATCAACCGAGTTGTCGTACTTCAGGCGTTCGGCATACGCAGCGGACGATACGGTGAAACTGGCTTTGATCAGCACAACTAAAGCTACCAGCACGATGCACATTGTTTTTCTCTGAGTAACGACGATCGGTCGCAACGCCAATCCCCAAAGACTCGCACAAGCCAGCGGCTCAGCAAGCAAGATTCTGGGACCGGGGAAGTTCACAAAATAGAAAAGGAAAATATGAGGTAAAACCCACATTGCCAGCAAAATGAATAAACGAAAAGCGAAATCCCTCACAGAATACTTCACAAGGAAGTAACGTCTGGACAAGATGCAGAGCGGTATTATACAAGTCGCATATAACCACTCACCCTCATACTGCAACCCCAAGCAGTGAAAGGATATCTCCTTCGCGATATGCCCCAAAAACCTTATCTTCTCCTCCCAGGGAAATGCAGCAAAAGCCGACCACGGCAAAGAGAACTTTGCCTGATAACTGTCAGCGAAGGTGCAAAAGTCCTCAGGGATCAGTCCTGAATACCTCAATCCCTTATGAAAAAGCCCATACAGAAGACAACTCACAATGCCAACGAGGATGGCTCTTCTCAGGAAAAAGCCCGCGCACAGATCCCTACTCTGCTCCTTTCTCAACAAATACACCGCCAAGCAAATCACAGCATACACTGACACCAGAGTCTGGTACATTGCGAGCCCAAGAGTCAGCAGTACAGCGGCGGCAAAAAACGGAAACGCTATCCGCCCTGACTTTTCCTGTAAGACGTAAACAGAGGAAGAAACCAGCAGCATACCACAAGCAACTGCATCCACGTTGGACGAAAAGGTTTCAAAAGCAGGGAACTGAACCAGTCCCAAGCACACTGCTCCATACACGACGAAGGAAGCAGCACTGCGCAACTGCAGCACACTTACCTGCACCAAATACGCCAGTGAAAGGTATACCCCGGCGGCGACTCCAGCGGCAAAAGGAATCGCCCCACCGTGCATAAGAACGCGGTACAAAGCATTACCCCAGCGTCCTGCCGCAGCATAAACCCAAGTGGCCTCCCCCCGAAAATCGAGGACTTCATCAGAATGAAACCCCAGCCGCATCAAGACATACCCGTTAACCAGCAGGTAAGCCACAAAAAAGAGAAAAGCTGCTATCAGGTTTCGTCTGGAACAAAGCTCTTCCATGCCAACAGGGCTACTCATAAGCGCACGCACAGTACAGGATCAGACTCCCCCCCTTCCCGCACAGGGAACAACACACCTCAGCAGAGAGATGACGAAGCTGCCGTCAGAAGCGCCTGCTTGGAAGAGACCTCCTTGCCAGAGCCGCGGGCCATATCGGCCTTACCGCCGCCCTTGCCGCCCACGACAGGAGCCAGGTTGCGGATCAGATCGCCGGCCTTAAGCCCCGCCGCCTGCGCCTCATCGCCGCAGTACGCACCCAGCAGCAAGGAATCTCCATCCTCCACCACCAGGAACACAGCAGCAGGATAATGACGCTTGCGCAGACCGTTGAAAAGCTCAGTGAGCAATTCATTGCCTCCCTGAACATCCAGCACCGTGTTACCCCCCGTCAGCTTCTCCGTCAGCAGGGCATCGGCCATACCGGCAGCTGCAGCGGCACGGGCCTTCTGCAAACGCTTGCCTGCCTCCAGCGCAGCCTCCTTAAGCGTCTCGCAGTAATTATTATACGCATCAAGCAGCGCATTGATCTCTTTGATCTCCCTCGCCTGAAGTGCCTTCATGGCCGGCTGGTCATCATTACTGGGCACGGGAACCGCCGGCTGCCCCATAGCCACGAGCTGAGCATTGGCACCGGTGAGCTTCTCCCAGTTCTCCTTGCCCTCAGGCAAGCGGCTCTGGATCATTTCGCGCACCACGGCATAGCCAGCCTCACCGGCAGCAGCCTCAATACGGCGCACACCACTGGCAATCGCACCTTCACTGCGGATCTTGAAGAACCCGAGCTGACCCGTGCTGGCCGCGTGTGTGCCGCCGCAAAGTTCCATAGACACACCATCAAAGGCACCGGGCTCACCACCCATCTGCACCAGGCGCACCACATCACCGTATTTGTCCCCGAAGAACTGGCAAACTTCCTTATGCTGACGGATCGTACTCATCGGATACTCCCGGCAGACGATGGGCAGATCCTCCGCAATCCATGCGTTGACCTGTTCCTCCACGCGACGCAAAGCATCCTTGGAGATGGCACCGCTGTTGACATCGAAGCGAAGTCGGTCGACATCCACAAGCGAGCCCTGCTGAGCGATATCCTCGCTCACCAGCATACGCAGCGCCTTGTGCAGCAAGTGAGTAGCACTATGGTGATTCTCAATGGAGCGGCGCACCGCCGCATCCAGCGTCAGCACCACCGTATCGCCCACCACCGGGCGCACGCCATCCGCTACCGAAATCAGATGCGCACGGGCCTGACCAATCTGCTGCACACCCAGCACAGGAGCGTGGTCACCACCCAGCTGAAGAGTACCGGCATCGCTGACCTGACCACCCATCTCCGCATAAAACGGCGTCTTGTCTGTAATAACGAACAGCATACCATCCGCCTCATGCACCTCAGTCACCGTCGCCGTCGTCGTATCCTCCGAGTAGCCGGTAAACACCGTCACCTTGTCCGTCTTCAGGTCGAGCGCACGCACCACCTGCTTCTTGCGGGCCGCCTTAGCACGCTGGCGCTGCTCCTCCATGAGCTCCTCAAAGCGACTGGAATCCACCGTCAGCCCCCGCTCACGGGCAAGCAACTCCGTGAGATCAAGCGGGAAGCCATACGTATCGTACAAACGGAACGCAAAATCTCCTGTCACACGCCCCGTAGCAGCCACCTCCTTATCGAAAAGCTCCAAACCACGGTCAAGCGTCTCATTGAAACTGATCTCCTCGCGCTCCAACACCTCCTTGATAGTCTCGCAGCGCGCAGCCAACTCCGGGAACGTCGCACTCATCTCCGCCACCAAAGTATCCACCAAGCCGGAAAGGAACGGCTTAACGAGCCCCAGCGTACGGCCATAGCGCACCGCACGGCGCAAAATGCGGCGCAGCACATAGTTGCGCCCGCTGTTGCCGGGCAAAATACCATCAGCAATACTGAAACTCAGCGTGCGGATATGGTCAGCAATCACACGGAACGCCACACTCTCCGCCAACGTCGCACGGTTCTCTTCCGTAGCATCCTGCGGGTAAATATCCACATACTGATGCCCGGAAATCTCCTCGATACGGGCAAACAGCGGACGGAACACATCCGTACTGTAGTTGGAAATGCGGCGGGAGAAATCAGTGAAACCCTGCGTGCACTGCATCATCGCGCAGGCACGCTCGAAGCCCATCCCCGTATCCACATGGCAGGCCGGCAGATTGCGGAACGCACCGTCGCTCTCCGCATTGTACTGGATGAACACCAGATTCCAAATCTCAATGCATTGGTCACTGTCCTGATTCACCAGACGGCCCTGTGTATCACCCTCAGGCGTGAGGTCGACATGCAGCTCCGAGCAAGGGCCGCAGGGCCCCGTCTCGCCCATCATCCAGAAATTATCCTTCACACCGCCATTAACGATGTGCACCTTGGGGTCGAGCCCCTTGGAAGCGAACAAAGCCGCCCAAGTATCATAAGCCTCCTGGTCGAACTCACCCGGATTACCGGCCGCCTTATCCGGGCAATACACCGTCGCATACAAACGCTCCACCGGGAATCCCCAGCGCTCCACAATCAGCTCCCAAGCCCAGGAAATAGCCTCCTTCTTGAAATAATCACCAAACGACCAATTACCGAGCATCTCAAAGAACGTATGGTGGTAGGAATCCTGCCCCACATCCTCCAAGTCATTATGCTTACCGCCGGCGCGGATGCACTTCTGCGTATCCGTCGCACGGGCCGGCTTCCACGGCGGAGTCCACACACCCAGGAAATACGGGACAAACTGATTCATCCCCGCATTAGTGAACAGCAGCCCCGGACTCTGCGGCATCAGCGAAGCCGATGGTACAATCGTGTGCTGTTTCTCAGCGAAGAAATCAAGGAAGCTCTGGCGGATCTGCGATGCGGTCATCATAACGGTTAAAGCGGCTGCACGGCACGCGGCACGCGTGCACGCGCCGAGCATACACCCAAACACACCGACTGTAAAGTCAATTCTCTGAAGAGGCAAGCGCATCGTAAGCCGCCAGGCAAAGACGCGCCGTACGGAACTCACCGAAAAGCTTTCGTTCCTGCCTTTGCAAAATCCCGAACGTAGCAGCACCCGCCGCATTACCGGGGATCCCCGGCGCAAGCCCGGGATCCAGAATGTAAGCAAACTCACCGCGCCCAAGACCATAGCGCCGGGCAAACCAAGCATCCAGCTCGGCCCGGAGCACAGCCCGCTCCAACTCATCGCCCCTGGCAAAAGGCATGGACGGGCCTCCACAGCAAACCGACATCGCATCCAGCCCGCGCCACGTGTAAAGCAACCGCAGCATAAGAGCAGAGACATACACCCTATCCGCCTCGCTGTACGCCTCCGGCGGCAGCACCGGGAGCCGGGGAACTATGTGGAAGTTCATATTATTGCCACTGAGCTTCAATCTCACCTGATAATCAAAAACCAGCGCCGACATATTAGCCACCAGGCACAATATCAGCCTGGGGTCATCCACCCGCGGCAGCAAAAGCCCCGCCGAATTTCCCACTCCCGCCACCGGCAACACCGAGCAAACAAAGCTGCGCTCATTCGTCGGACTGGTCACCATACGGAAAACAGGCAACCACCCACGCACCGCCGCCTCACGGGGCAAACGCTTCAACACCGCCTCCCGCGCCACAGCATAACGCGGCCGGGGCGTCCAACGGGAATCGGCCAAACAGGCGGGGGCCGACACCTCAAAGCCACCATCCGCCCCGTATCCCCCAAACCGCGACTCGAACAGATAAAACATGCGGCCCTCATACAACGGCCAAGCATCCTCCCCCCGATACGGCACAAACAAACGCCTGTCCGCCGTCATATTGAACAACCCCTGGCGCAGCTCCACATCCCAAGCATCCCCCAGCAACGGCAAAGCATCATGCACCCTCAGAGCGAGCCTCGCATCGGCCCCGCAGCGGAAACTCACACCGGCATGAGTCCCCGGATTCAAACGGCGGAAAACAGAACAATCCAGCTCAGCCACCCTCCCCTCCAACAGCAACTCCTCCGGACACTGCAAAAAAGACGCAAAACGGGCAGGCCGCTCTGACCGCTGACGACTCAGCGTGACACAGGCGAACCGCTGACGGCGGTCCACCCCCGGGAACAACAGCCGACGATTCTCAAAATCATAGAAATGCCTCAAAAACCCGCCCTCATGGAGAGCACGGAACATCGGTAACGTCCCGCGGTCACTCATCAACCCCGTCGGCACCACCATCCCCACCCTGCCCTGCGGAGCGCACAATTGCATAGCCGACCAAAGGAAAGGCGCATAAAGATTAATAATACCCGAGCACCCCAACGGCAACCGAGACCGATTACAGTGCAAATAACGAGCCAACACCGCGAGCCTCCTTCTCTCACCATCCAAACTCCCCCTCCCACCGTCGGACCACACCTTCCCCCCGTCATCCCCCCGCCCCGACTCACTGCACAAAGCATCCCCCCTAACACACCGCGAAGCGCCCCACTCCCTGCCATTCACCAAAAGCTTCTCCCACGGCGGATTACCCAGCACACAATCAAACCGGGGCAACACAGCCGCCCCATTCTCCACCGCCCCGAAAGCCCCCAACCAATGCCACACCCCCTCACGCCGGCAAATCCGCCTTGCCTCAATCAACTCCGGCGCATCCGCAGGCAAACGCCCCTCCAAACACAACCGCACATGCGAACTCAACGGCACAGCCACCCCCTCCCGCTTAAGCAACAAAAACGGAGCAACCGCCAAATCCGCCACATCGCGCACACACCGTGCCAGCACCTCCCCCCCGGCCACGCCCCCACACGCACGATCATCACGATTACAGCGGCACAACCGCCGGGCCACCCCCACATCATCCCCCGGCAAAGCCCCATACGCCGCATCCGGAATCGGAGACAGCAACTCCTCCTCGCGCATCACCCCCAGCAACGCATTACCACACACAACATGACTCCCCGGACAAACACCACAATGCAAATACAAATTCAACCGCGTCAGCACCACCGCCACCGGATCCTGATCCACCCCATAAACCCCGCACCCCACAAAAGAACGCAACACCCCGCAGAAATCAGCCCCGGCCGTCCCACCCCCCACCTCAACAACCGCCCGCGCCACCCGCCGGGCCGCAGCCAGCAAAAAATCACCAGCCCCGCACGAAGGATCCAAAATCCGCAACCCCATCAACGCCCCCACAGCATCCACCTGGCACCGGCACCCCCGGATAACAGGCTCCAGAGCCGTCTCCAGCACACACCCCAGCAACGCCGGCGGCGTATAATACATCCCCATCCCCTTACGCCTGCCCGCCCGGTGAAGCGTCAACTCGTACGCACGCACCAAATCCCGAAACACCGGCCGCTCAGGAGGCTCAGGCAACAAGCAACCATCCAACAGCACATCCTCCTCCTCCCCCCACAACCCCACCGGCACAGGCAAACCCACCGACAAGCACAACCGGGCGACCCAATCGTAAAAACGCACATCCCCCGAGCAAGCGTCACGGGAACTAGCCTGGCAGCGCACCATCATCGTCCTGCATCATACGCCAACAGCACCTCCCCCGCAAGAGAAAAACGCCCCCCCACCGGGAAGCACGTCCTCGGACACACTGAAGCGGCGAAGCCCCCGAGCCCGCCAGCCTATCGCCCTTGAGTAAGCAACTCATGTTCCACCACTCACAGAAGAACTAACAATTCTATTTTTTCTTGTCAGCTGAGGCTGACCTTGCTAGATTGAAGCGCGTGCAGAGGACATTTGTCCCCGACAGCATTTCAATCAATCCACTCCGCACAAAGGGAAAACCATGAATACCATCCATCTCACGACCCTCACCGACAGCAACTTCCTCATCCCCACTATCGTGATGATGACCTCCGCCCGGGAAACCATGGCCCCTGATTCCCACTACCACTTCCACCTCTTCCACAGCGACCTTGAGTCCTGGCAAATCGACGCCTTCCGGCAGCTGGAAACCGACCATTTTACGGTGACCATCAGACAACTGCACGAGAGTGACAACCAATTCACCCACCTGCCCAACTGTGGCAGACACGGGCAGGCAGCGCTCATGCGCCTCAACCTTCCCAACCTCCTCAGAGACATCGATAAAGTCATCTATCTGGACGGAGATATCATTGTGACAAAAGATCTCGCGGCACTTTATGACACCCCCTTGGGAGACCACCCGCTTGCTGCGGTAGAGGAACCGGAAGGCCCAAACCCTGTTAAATACCATGAAAACATCCCCAGCAATTCCTATTTTAACACAGGGGTCATGGTCATGGGTCTTGCCCGCATGCGGGATGAAAATCTCATCCAACAATTTCTAGATAACGCACCTACAGTCATTCAATTCTGGCAATGTGCGGATCAGGACATCATCAACTACACCTGCGCCAACCGGATTCTGCCGCTTCACCCCAAGTACAATTACCTCCCCGATTTATTCCGATGGTACTCAGCATTGACCATTGATGATTTTAATGCGACTCACCATACCAATTATACCAGCATCGCAGCCCTTCAGGCAGATAGTGTCATTATCCATCTTGCTGGAGGTGCCGGACGCCGCCCCTGGCAACGCAGCAATGGTCTCTATTCTCCCCTATGGCTGAACTATTTCCTGCAATCACCGCTCCATAACTGCAACTTACTTTTAAACGACCCGCATCAGAGCGAAACAAACAAACTTAAAACCCAATACTCGGATCTGAGGAAAAGCATAGAGGAGCATCAAAACATTGTTTCTCAACTGCAAGACAACCTCGACATCGCAAATAAACAAATAACACATCTCACCCAATATAATAAAAGTTTGCAGGATATTCAGCGAACTCTCCAAGCCTCCCTTGGCAGGTTAAACGAGGAGCTGCAATCTCTTCAACCCCCTAACCACACATTAAAACTCGGTTTGGGTCGCTACCTGCCTCTTCTTAGCATCCACTCATCCTATGACCCGACAACACAACGTGTAAGCAAGCAAGTCAAGCTCTTTGGTTGCGTCCCGTTTCTCTTTGCCAAAGGATATCCCCACAAACTACACTGGCATCTCTTCGGGTTCATCCCGATTTGGAGATCTCAGCTCCTGACTGGCGAACTGTAAGACAAGCGGGATCGGGCGAGGACACGCCTAATCAGCCATAGAACATATCAACGGAGCAGAATGGGCTTCTTCTCCGGCCAGTGCAACAAAACTCGACGTCAAGGACTGATGCAACGTCGCGCTGCGTTCGGAGTGAATAATCAGAGGGTCTCATCCCCTTATCGTTGAGGATTGGGTCCCCGCCTGTGTGTTGCCTTTGGTCTTACCATCCACAGTCTGCCCTGGTAAAGTGACATTATGGTTGACTTAATCCCGATAGTTGCTTATAATGGTGAAAGAACGGCGCGAAGCATTGGTATTCCTTACTTTCTCCTCATATCAACCCAGTTTATACACTTTTTCCCCCATCATGATTGAGAAATTAGTACAGCAGCTGAAATCCCTTGGAACGTTTTATTTCTGCGGGAACTTGGGGAACTTAGGGGATTTGCTCATCGCAGAAGCCACCCGTCAGTTCTTCAAACGCCATGGCATCCAATATATAGAATACGATCCTAACAATCTTCCCGATGAATATAATCTGGTCTATGGCGGAGGCGGCCGTTTTGTCTCCTACTGGACAAACAGTGACGTATGCATCAAGCTCTTGACCGAGCCACGCATTAAGCAATGTATTGTGCTTCCGCACAGCTTCAAGGGCATAGATCGGCTTGCCTCACATTTTGATGAAAGGCACACCCTTTACTGCAGAGACCAGGCCTCCTTTGAGTATTTGTCGGCCAAGGCCCCCCGTAGCTCAGTATACAAGCTTGCGGATATGGCGTTACTTCTCAAACTGGACGATCTCCCTCCCTTGAGCATCCCGTCGAGCCCGTCTCCTGAGGAGGTTCAAATCGAGAGGGATATCAAAAATGGCCTCTTTCGCCGAATGAAGCGGGGTGTACGCAAATCATCTGTATTTGGGGAAGGCTCCCTGAAAGGCAAACGGGTAGCCTTCCTATTACGCACGGACAAAGAAAAAAGTTCATGTCTCGATTCCTCCCTCACATTTGACATATCCGTCATCTGGCATACAAGCGGAGGAGACACCGCGTACAACGCCGAGATCCTCCGTCAATTCCGCGATGCCCTTCGCCAAGCTGACGTAGTCGTCTCGGACCGACTGCACGTATGCATCATGGCATATTTCAGTGGATTGGAAGTGTACATGCTGGACAACATCTACGGCAAGCTCAGCGGTGTATACGACCTCGCACTTAAAAACATCCCCCAGTTTCATATGTTGCGAGAGGGCTCCTTGCCAGGGGATTTGCAAGAGGCTTGGAATCGGTTCTCTGTAACCAGACGTGATAAGCTCAATCGCAAACTCAGGAGGAAACAAAAAAAAGCTCAACGAAAAGAAATGATTAAAAAAATCGCAGCAAAGACAAAGGAGAAGGGACGGGTACTGTACCAGGCACTGCTTAAGCACTTAGTTAGGCCTACCATAGAAGTCAAGTCTGTCACAGCAAAAGGCAATAAGCTTACAGTCACGTATAGTCTCTCGAATCATGACCATCTCAAACGCCTCTTCAAGCAGAGGGAGTTCGTTGCAGAGTATTCCGAGAACATAGAAAAAGTACCCGAAAGCGTCTTAGTTCTTCCATTCGTATGCAACGTCCTTCCCATTGTATGGCTTCTGAACGGGAAGCTGAAAGTTCCAAGACTGGATAAGCAGTTTTACGACAGCATACCGGAATTCAAAGCAGGCTACATCTCCCAATCTCCTGAGTTGAGCTTTGCTGGGAAGGTGGAAGTGGAGCACTTAGAAGACAACTCATACGAGCCCAGCGATTCCGTTGTCGTCTTCTTCTCCGGCGGAGTGGATGCATTCGCCACTCTGTTCAGGCATCTGGAAGAAAGGCCTATCCTCCTTACCATATCCGGAGCAGATGTTAAGATCTCTGACACCCAAGGATGCAGTACCATTGAAAAAAATACCATTGAAGCCGCTGAGCAATTCTCATTACCAAAGCCGGTTTTTGTGAAAACAAACATGCGCACGATGATTGACGAAATTGCGTGTTGTAAGCTCGTTGCCAAAACAGGCGGAGAGTATTGGCATGGATATCAGCATGGCATTTCTATCATTTCAAATGCAGCACCGGTATGCTATCAGAACCGCTGTAAAATGGTCTACATCGCAAGCACTTACACTGCGGAAAATAAAGTAATCTGCGCTAGCGACCCTTCGATCGACAACTATGTACGCATATGCAGCACGTCTGTTTTCCATGATGCCTTCGAACTCACTCGGCAGATGAAACTTTCCCTAATTACGTCCACTGTCAAGAAGTTGGGTCTCTACCCCTTCTTACGCGTATGCTGGAAAGCCAGTAAGGGTATCAACTGTTGCAAGTGCGAAAAATGCAGCAGAACGATCTACGGTTTGCTGGCCGAGAATGAAGATCCCCGCATGTACGGCTTCCCTCTTTTCTCGTTCGACGATGACAAACAAGGTGCAGCAATCGTCAATCAACTCAAAACAGAGAAGGATCATGCCCTCTACTTCTGGGAGGATATCCAAGAGCGCTTTAGGCAAACACATGCCTACCAGGATCTTTCCTCGGTCAACTGGATCTACTCATACAACATTAGAACGAAGTAATCATCTGTTTTATGTATAATTTTTTTTCAAAGAAAGCCCGGCAAAAACACAGAGCCCAAAAAAAGGCTCAGAAGGAACGCGACAAAAGATCGGAGCAAATACGTAAACTCCTGCAGGGTGTAGATTTTAAACCCATGTCTTTTCAGCCGGAGCGGGAGCAAAAACCGGCAGATGTCATCCGGAGTGAAATCGAGTATCTGTGGGTCAACGGGAAGGGAGCGTGGACGGCGGAAGACACCTTTACGCAGTACTTCTCCACGGGCATGGACTTGAAGGGGGTTGATATACATGGTTACATCATGCAATATGAGCAGGATATGGCTCGCAACAAGCTCCATCCTAAGTTTGCCCACATGCTGGATGACAAGGAGATTACCCTCCGGTATCTGACGTCCCAGGGCATTCCCGCATCATCGGCCTTGGGATATGTGGATCAACAGGGCCGCATTCACTGCGACAACGACACGACCATCGAAGATTTTAGCGAATGGCTTGCAAAATACGGTCAGACGGTTTTCATCAAAGACTTGGCAGCATGCCAAGGCGTTGGCTGCTGTCGCGCATCGGCCAGCAAAACGGACGGCGAAATTATGACGTACATCAACGAGCAGCCTGTATCGAGAGAAGAATTTAAGAAGCACACCGAACGGCACGCCGTAGAAGTTCTCCTGACACAGACAGAATCAATGAGCAAGGTATACCCGGGGGCCATCAACACGGTGCGCATCGTAACTCTTTCCGGCAGGAAAGACATCGTCGTGTTTATGAGCCATCTCACATTCGGAGCCAACGGCTCGCCTTGCAGTAACCAAGCCCAAGGCGGTATCGTGGTAGGTGTCAATGAGGAAGGCATCCTGACAACAGACGGACACATGAAACATCCCCCGCTTGTGTCCAAACATCCGAATTCCGGCATTATTTTCAAGGGATACGTTATCCCCGAATACAAGGCATGTGTTGAACTCGCTAAAAGGGCGCACCGAACCTTGTCGCGCATATATTCCATCGGCTGGGATATTGCAATCACTCCTAATGGCCCTGTCATTATTGAGGCAAACAGAGACTGGGGCACTGTAGCCTACCCTGCTCTGTATGGTCCCAATAAAGAAAAATTCCTACTGTATTTCCACGGAGGAATGCCCAAAGTCCAAGAAACAAAATAGAGATTCGCCAACGGTCCAGCTCATGCAACAGGATCCTCTCATATCAGTGATCATTCCCGTATTCAACGCCGAGCAGCACCTCAGGCGAGCTTTGGATAGTGTCTGCAACCAAACGCACCGCAATCTTGAAATCATATGCGTAAATGACGGGTCTACAGATGCTTCCCTGGATATCCTCCAGGAATATGCGGCAAAAGATGGTCGCATATTTATTATCAACCAGAAAAACAAGAAAGCTGGAGCAGCTCGCAATGCTGGGCTCAAGCAAGCGCACGGGGAATTTGTCACATCGCTAGATCCGGATGACTATCTAGACCTTGAGACATACGCCGAAATCACACCCCTGTTGACTGATCAGATGGACATGTTCGTCTTCGGGGCTGAGCTTCACGGGCCGGATTGTCAGCGCAAACGAAACCTTACAAAATACTACCACATCAAACAGGAAGAGTTGGTGCAGCTAAAAGACGAAATGCTTCTTTTCATCAATGTTTCAGTATGCCTCAAACTCTTCCGCCGTTCTGTCATCGAAGAGAACCACATCCGTTTCCCTGAAGGAATCGTCTACGAGGATGTGAGTTTTTGCTTCAAATTCTTCAGTGTCAGTAAATATGCCTACCTTCAGCCTAAAAAATACTATCACGTCATGATGAGAGATAATTCCGTGATGGGAGTAACAACTCATGGGCATATTTCAAATCTGGACTATTTTGCCACACTCGACGATGCCTTGGAATTTCTCAAATCTCACGGGCTCTGGGAAGAACATCAAGAAATGGTGCGCCAGATTCTGGGATTGATCTTTTTTAAAGTCAAGGATGTACCGGCAGAACTCACACTACGAGCTCAGCGTTTGGCAAACAAACTGATACAAAAGTGGGATCTCCATGTACTCTTCCCGAATGAACCAGGATTCAAGAATTGGTCCCCAAACTCTACCTCACTTCGAGGACTCATTCGAAAACTCTTTTATAAAGAAAAAGCAACCAAACGTACCTACCTCATGTTCGGGATTCCCCTTCTTACCATACAAAAGAAGAATGGAATATTAAAATACAGAGTGCTCGGCATTCCTGTATGCTCGAAGTCTGTATAATAGCGAATTGGGACATACAATGGGCGTTGCATATGCAATTCAGCTTTAAGAAAGTTTCTGTTCTTAGGCGACATTGCCAGGTATCTTCTTCCCTATCACTATCAACCTCATCAACCAGCGACTATGCCATCACCTCTCCTCTCTGTCATCGTTCCAGTGTACAATACGCAAGACTTTCTAGCCAAGTGTCTGGACAGCATCTGTTCGCAGACATACAAGCATTTGGAAATCATTTGCGTAAACGACGGATCCACTGACAATAGTCCCCAAATCCTCGCTCAATATGAAAAGAACGATTCCCGCATAAGAATCATCCATCAGGGTAATGCCGGCCTGGCAGAGGCTCGAAACTCGGGCATAGAAGCAGCAAGCGGAGAGCTTATCACTTTCGTTGATTCTGACGACTATCTTCGTACAGATGCCTATGGCTCCGTGATTCCCTACATGACGGATGACATAGATTTGGTATGCTTTTCCGTCGAAGTCGTAGGCAAACCGGGAGAAAGATACAACAAACTCAGGACATACTTCGATATCAGAGAGGAAGGCCCAAAGCATATTACTCAGGAAGTTATCTCCCACACCAGCGATACAGCATGGTGCAAGCTCTACCGCCGCTCCCTCATAGATAAATACCACATTCGCTTTCCTAAGGGGCTTTGGTATGAAGACTTTCCTTTCAAAAATATGTACATGAGCGTATGCTCCCGAATGTATTGTTGCCAGGAAAAGCTCTATATATACATTCTCAGGGAAGATTCAATCATGGGAAAGACCTACCAAGGGGACCCCAAAACCCTCGATAGGATCAAGGGTGTCGATACCGTGTTTTCTTTTTTGAAACAGAACGGCATGTGGCAAACCAACGCGAGGCAGATTGCCGATCTGACCTCCCTCCTTCTAACATATGTTCAAACTTGTCCTCCCTGCGTCCGCACGAAATTCAAGACGGCAACCAAAGAGCTCATTTTCAAATGGAATTTGCACAAACTCTTTCCCAACAGTTCTGCTATTCACTCTCTGCTCTATCCCGAGCACAAGGGACCGCTTTCGTGTGTACTGCGCCTATTTTATAGTCGCAAGCGCAGCAAAATATCTTATCGTTTTCTGGGCATCCCCTTATATACCCGAAAAGTTTGCGGAGACAAGAAAAAGTACGAAGTCCTAGGCATTCCTGTCCGAACCAAAACCATCTCTTAATTCCTTATTGCATCCGCTGTACACAAATACTCTTGCTATACACGGGGCTTAAGAAACACAAGGCAACACCGAAGGCCACTGCAACTATCAAGCCAGCTGACCTTTGAGCCACCTTGCCTGACTATGTTCCTGGTATGTACTAAAAACTGCTAGATTAGATAAGCGCAAGGAGCGAAAACCTCACAGCCGGCAGGGATGCGAAGAATCTCCGAACACCTTCTAGTTTCGCACGTCATCGGAAATTGCCGCGTTCACAGGAGTATCCCTGATACAGCACCGCGACGATTTGCCACCTATCTGAACGTAGTCGCAAAAAAGCCGTTTGACACATACAAAGCTCCATGATATAAACGCGTCCGCGTACCCACCTCAGCTCAGAAGCAAGTATAGAGCCCTGTGCACAAAAATAAGACCCCCCGTTTCACTAAAGCTCTTTTTTCGATCATGCACAGATGACCCAAACTTTTTCGTGTTGTGGGTACTCCTCATTTCCTGAAAAATCCGGCAGCGTGCGCCAACCTCAATCTCTACCTCCACAACGATAGCGAGGGTCACTGAATATGACAATAATCCACACGGAACGCCCCCACGAACGCGAGCTTCTAACCGTCATCGTCCCCGTCTACAACGTAGAGGCTCATCTGCGACGCTGTCTTGACAGTATCATACACCAAACGTATCGAAATCTGGAAATCATCTGCATCAACGATGGCAGCACCGACGGCAGTGCCGCAATCCTGGCAGAATACGCGTGCGCTGATGCCCGCATACGCGTCATCCATCAAGAGAACGCCGGGCTCTCCGCAGCACGGAACACCGGTATCCGCCTGGCCCACGGAGAATTGCTCACAACCGTAGATTCTGATGACTATTTGGAACAGGATGCCTACTCACGTACAGTGCCACTAATGACAGAAGATGTCAACATGATCTGTTTTTCGGCACAAGTGGAAGGTCCCCCGGGATCAATCACTGATGAGATGCAGGCCTACATGAACCTCCAACATGAGGGCATTCAAATCGTAACACCTGAGCTTGCTTACAGAATGCCCGACACCGCATGGAACAAAATTTTCCGCCGCTCAGTCATCCTAGAACACGGAATTCGATTCGCCGAAGGGTTATGGTATGAAGACTTCGGCTTTAAATACATGTACTTGAGCGTTTCCCAGCGCGTGCTGATGTACCCAGCTCGTTTGTACCACTATGTTCTGAGGGACGATTCCATCATGGGGAAAACCCAAAAGGGAAACAGCAAAGTCTGGGACCGTTTCCGGATTTTAGATACCTATTACACCTTTCTGACACAGCACGGGCTGTGGCAAAAGAAGAAAGATTTCGTTGCAAGTACCCTACCCGTAATCCTCTACACTATTGAAACAGTACCTCACGAGATGCGCACCAACGCACGAGAACACGCCAAGGCACTCGTCGCTAAATGGGATCTGCATCGCCTCTATCCCAAAACATGGTATATAAAAGATCTCATGCAACCCAAACTCTGGGTCATCTTTAAAAGACTCTTCCATAAAAAAAAAGAAACCAAAGAGAGTTTCCTCCTATTTGGTCTTCCCATTCTGGTCATCCAAATGAAAAATGATAAAATAGTGTGGCGTTGTTTAGGGTTGGTTATATGGGACGCTCCATCCAAAGGAAAACATTCATCGTAGCTTCCTTTTTATCATGAATTCACGAGGAACATCCAGACACGCTCGCCATCACATCACTTCCTCCTCGCCCCTCGTATCCATACTAGTGGCTGTATACAATGCGGCTCCCTACCTGCGCGCATGTCTGGACAGTCTCTGTGGTCAGACATACGGTACGCTAGACATCATCTGCGTAGACGACGGGAGTACAGATGAGAGTCCCCGCATCCTTGATAGGTACGCTCTGCAGGATCCCCGCATCCGGGTGATCCATCAGGCCAATGCCGGCCAGGGAGCCGCTCGCAATGCGGGGCTGCGGATCGCCCGGGGAGATTTCATCACCACGGTAGATGCGGATGATTACCTCGCAGCGAATTGCTACGAGACAGCCTTGGCTCACCTTGATGATGACACCGATTTGATCTGCTTCGGCATCCAACCCGTGGGAGATGACCCGGAATACATCGCCGCAGCGGAGCGCTACTACAGCACTCCCGTCCAGGGCAGCATCGCCGTCTCCCCGGGTACCATTCCCCTGCTGACTCACAACACCTGCAACAAACTCTTCCGCCGCTGCATCATCGAGCAGTACGATATCCTCTTTGCCGAAGGCTTGTGGTATGAGGATATGGCATTTGCCCAGAAATATTTTTCTGTGTGCCGCCGTGCCTTCATCCTCCCGGACAAGCTTTACATGTACCTGCTCCGGCAGGATTCCACCATGGGGCAAACCCGTCACTTCAACGTGAAAGCGCTCGATATCATCTCCATCGTCGACGGCATCTACGATTTTTACAGTTCTCACGGCCTCTTGGGCAGAATGCGCCGGCAAGTGCACCAGCTCACTCAGGAGGTGTTCAACTACCTCAGGAACGTACCCGCCGAACATCGCAATCTGGCAAATCGGGAGTGCGCTGCGTGGATCCGCCGCTGGCGGCTCTGCTCGCTGTTCCCGGGAGACTACCGCTTGGCCAAAGCCTCCGGCTCCACCATGCGGGCGCTGGTGGTTAGGCTCCTCAGTACCTTTTTATTCTCACAAAAGCCGGGGAAGTGGCAGCTCTTTCTGCTGGGCATCCCCCTCTACGGCCAGCAGGTCAAGGACGGGCAGCTCATTTACAAGGTTCTCGGTCTGCACATCGCCCGTCGCCCGCTGTGGTAGTGGGTGCCGGCTGGCGGACGCCGCTTTGTTTTGGGTTCTGTTCTCTCGCTTTCTCTCGGGAGCGTGCTTGACTTATTAGCCTCAAGCGTGTAGCATCTGCCCATGCAGCCCCTGGAAATCATGGCCCCGGCGGGGTCGTTTGAGTCGCTGGCCGCAGCTCTGCGTGCCGGCGCGGACAGTGTGTACTTCGGCGTGGGCAATTACAATATGCGCGCCCGCTCGTCGGTTAATTTCACGGTTGAGGATCTGCCGAAGGTCGCCCGGCTCTGCCATGCGTGTAGGGCGAAGGCATATCTGACGTGCAACATTATTGTGTACGATGAGGAGCTGGAGGGTATGGAGAGGCTGCTGGTTCAGGCGAAGGCGGCGGGTGTGGATGCGGTGATCGCGGCGGATATGGCGGTGATCAGTTATGCGCACCGCATCGGGCTGGAGGTGCACGTTTCTGTGCAGGCGAATGTGTGCAATGTGGCGGCGGTTCGGTTCTTTGCGGCGTATGCGGATGTGATGGTGCTGGCCCGTGAGCTGAAGCTTAGCCAGATCCGCCACATTATCGAGAGTATTGAAAGGGAGCAGATCACCGGCCCCGGTGGCCGGCTGGTGCGTATTGAGGTTTTCGCCCACGGGGCTCTCTGTATCGGTATTTCCGGTAAGTGCGGGATGAGTCTCGCGGCGTACAATCACAGCGCCAACCGCGGGCAGTGCTATCAGCTCTGCCGCCGTAAGTACCGCGTGACGGATACGGAAACCGGCTTCGAGATGGATATCGACAATGAATACATCATGTCTCCGAAGGATATCTGCACGATCCGCGTGATTGATCAGCTTGTCGATGCCGGGGTGTCCGTCTTTAAGCTGGAGGGGCGGGGCCGCTCGGAGGCGTATGTCTCGACGGTGACGTCGGTTTACAAGGAGGCTGTGCAGGCTTGCGCCGCCGGTGACTGGAGTCCCGAGAAGGTCGCGGGCTGGGAGGAGCGGCTGCTGCGCGTTTTCAACCGCCAGTTCTGGCACGGTGGCTACTACCTGGGGGAGGCATGGGACACGTGGAGTGGCTGCTCCAACAGCCTGGCTCTTGAGCAGCGCCGGCATTTGGGCCGCATCATGCGCTGGTACGGTAAAATCGGTGTGGCGGAGATCAGGCTGGAGGCTGAGCCGCTTTCTGTGGGTGATAAGCTCGAAATCACGGGGTGTACGACGGGTATTGTGCGCCTCGAGGTGCCGGAAATCCGCTGTGATGATGAGCAGGGGGTGACGCATTCTGTCGGGTCAGCGCCCAAGGGGGCCCGGGCGTTCGTCCCGGTGCCGCAAAAAGTTCGCCATGGCGATAAGGTTTATCTTGTCACGCGCCGAAAACTTCAGTAGTATGGAGTGGAGGCTTTACCATGGAAGAACAAACAACTGAAACTCTTTTTAGCCCGGAGGATATCGCCCGGGAGCTTCGCCGCCTGGCTGCTGAGATCCAGGCTCGTATGGGTACGGAAGAGCCGGTGATGGTGCTTGCTCTGATGAACGGTGCTCTTTGGTTTGCTGCTGATTTGCTGCGGCTTTTGCCGGCCAATTACATTCTGGAAACGGCCCGGGTTTCCAGTTATGGCAATGAGCTGTGCAGCAGCGGTCATTTGGAATGGCTTAGCCAGGTGCCTTCCTGTGCCGGCAAGCGGGTGCTGGTGCTCGACGATGTGCTGGATACCGGCGTGACTCTTGCGGCGGTGAAGGAGTCGCTTCTGGACCACGGTGCGCGCGAGGTGCTCACTGCTGTTGCGGTGGACAAGAAGGTGACGCGCTGCGTCCCGATTAAGGCGGATTTCACAGCGCTGGAGGCGCCTAACCGTTACCTTTTCGGTTACGGTATGGATGTGGAAGGCCGCTACCGCAATATTCCAAGCATCGGTTGCCTGTAACATGATCGGCTGCCCGTTGCAGCGGCCGTCTGTTGTGGCTGTTCCGGGCAGGGCTTCTGCTTCCCCTGATTTGTTTTTTCCATGGAATCTTCCGTTGTGCATCTGGCGGTGATTTCCGACTGCCACTTCTTTGTCCCGACGTTTGTCATGCTCATGTCGGCGCGTGAGACCATGCAGCCGGGTTCCCGCTACCACGTCCATTTCTTCCATAGAGATCTCAAGCCTTACCAGCTTGACGCACTGAAGCAGCTTGAATCTCCCTCCCTGACGATCAGTCTTCAAGAGCTTGCTGCCAGCCATTGGGACAAGTTTTCCCGCGTGGGCGAGTTTCCTCCGATTGTCCTGGCCAGGCTGGAGCTGCCGCTCTTGCTTTCGGAGTTGGAGCGTGTTCTTTACCTGGATGGGGATATCATCGTGCACCGGGATCTCTCCGCTCTGTACAACACTGATCTGGGGGGGAATCTGTTGGCGGCTGTCCGGGAAATTGCGCTGGCCCATTCTGATTATCCGCAGAAGAGCGGCATCGCAGAGAGCATTAACTCAGGTGTCCTTGTGATGAATCTCGACCTGATGCGCCGTGAAAACTGTGTCCAGCGTTTTCTCCGGACCAAGGTGGAAGCGCCCCCCAACTGGCTCTACCCCGATCAGGATGTCCTGAGTGTGTGCTGCGAGGGGCGGATTCTTTTCCTTCCCCCCCGTTGCAATGGTATGATGCTCCACTACCGCGCGGCCGCTCGCGCGGGAATGGGCGAGTTCAACCGGTTTTTCGGCACGGCTTACCCCAGTCTGGAGGAACTGGAAGCCGATTTTCTTCTCACGCATTTGGCAGGCACGCAAGGTCAACGGCCCTGGGAATCAACCCACAGCGTCTGCAAAGAGTTGTGGGAGTTCTATTTCCGCAGTTCCCCGCTCCGGCATATGGAACTGAAGAGAAACCCCATTCCCCGGCGCAATGAGGAGTCGGCTTACTGCCTGTTCGGTTTTTTCCCCCTGCTGACCATCCGTCGCAAGTACCTGCCCCAGTCCGATACGCTCAAGTTGCGTGTCCTGCTGTTTGGCTGCCTGCCTGTCATCTCTGCCAAGGGCAACAAGCGCACGGTCACGTGGAAACTGTTTTCCTGCATTCCCCTCTGGAAACAGCAAACCCGTGAGCGGGACTAGCCATGCACGGGTACTTCCGGGTGCTCCCTGTTCACCCGTTGCGCCCATGCGCCCGGGTGCTTCACGGTGTCCCCGGCGTAGCCCCGCGTCCCCGGCGTAGCCCCGCGTCCCCGGCGTAGCCCCCGCGTCCCAAGCGTAGCCCCCCTGCGTCCCAAGCGTAGCCCGGAGCCTCGACCGGCGCCATATCTGCTGCTCATGCCGGGCACCTTCGGCCCGCTCTTTGCCTGGCGCGGCTGCGCTTTCTCAAAAAAACTGCCAAATCTCCGATATCAGGACATTCTGGAACAAAACGCGCACATTCTTGAAAAAAGACTTGCAAATGGGGAGAAAATCCCGTACAGTCTGCCCCGCGCGAGTTTACCAAACCCGGTCGTAGGTCCTTTATTTCCATGGAAGCAGAGCTCGCATAAAGGGAAACCCGGCCACTCCATTCAGACTATGTCACAAAACACCACAGACGAGCAGGAGGTCATTCAGCTGGCCCATTTCGAGATTCCGAACTCCCTCAAGCGCATTGAGGACCCCGAGGATCCCAATCACATCACTTTCATTGCCGAACCGATCGAAACCGGATTCGGCCACACGCTGGGTAACTCTCTGCGCCGCGTTCTGCTCAGCTCCCTGGAGGGCGCCGCTATCACCAGCGTGCGCATTGCCGGTGCGCAGCATGAGTTCACATCCCTTCCCGGTGTCGTGGAAGACGTCACGGAGATCATCCTCAACCTCAAGAAGGTCAAGTTCGTCCACCACGGCAAAGAGCCCCGCACTCTTTCCCTGCGCGTCACGAAGCAGGGGGTGGTGACAGCCGGCGACATCCAGGAGGACCACATGTACACGGTCGTCAACAAGGATCAGGTGATCTGCCATCTCGACCAGAGCACTATTTTTGACTGCGATTTTGAGGTAAGCGTGGGTCGCGGTTTCCACACGGCAGACGACAACAACGACAAGGACCGTCCCATCGGTGTCATCCCGATTGATTCGATCTTCTCCCCGGTCACCCGTGTGAAGTACGCCGTTGACAACGCCCGTGTGGGACAGATGACGGAGTTCGATAAGCTTGTGCTCGACATCTGGACTGATGGCCGCGTAAGCCCCGGCGATGCGATGCTCCAGGCCGCGAGCATCATGCGCCACCATCTCGATGTGTTTGTGGACAGCGACAGCCGCCGCGTTGCCTTCGACAAGGCTTCCGGTGCCGATCAGGACGCCAACACGGCTCAGCTCCGCAAGCTGCTCAACATGAGCGTCAACGAGATCGAGCTTTCTGTGCGAGCCGCCAACTGCCTCAACAACGCCAACATCACCACCGTGGGCCAGCTCGCGATGAAGACGGAAAGCGAGATGCTCAAGTACCGCAACTTCGGCAAGAAGTCCCTGAACGAAATCAAGGACAAACTCGTCCAGCACGGTCTTTCCCTGGGCATGCAGTTCGACCCGAAGCTGCTGGCTACTCCCGCCCCTGCCCCGCGCCTGCGCGACATGGGAGAGGACTCGCACGCCTCTGACCTGCAGGCCCTCATCACCCAAAACATCAACGACTACGTTGATGACGACGAGTAAAGCTCTCCCTCAGAGAGTCGATCCCATTCTCACAACAAACACAACAACACTAAACACAGTACACACATATGAGACACGGAGTTAAGAAGCCCAAGCTTCAGCGCACTGCTTCCCACCGCAAGGCTCTTCTGGCCAACCAGGCATGCAGCCTGATCAGCCACGGCCGCATCACGACGACTCTGGCCAAGGCAAAAGCCCTCCGACCCTACGTCGAGAAACTCATCACCCTGGCCAAGAATGGCTCCCTGCACGCCCGCCGCCAGGCGCTTGCCACGCTGCCGCAGCCGAAGGTTGTTGCCAAGCTTTTCAGCGAGGTTGCCGAGGCCACCAAGGAGCGTCAGGGCGGCTACTGCCGCATCGTGAAGCTCGGTCAGCGCAAGACGGACAGCGCCCCCATGGCTCTCATCGAGATCATCGACCTTCCCCAGCTCACGGCTCCCGTAGCCCCCGCCACCACGACGGGTACAGGCTCCACCGCCGAAACGGCTGCCGAGGCCTGATCCCGAGCGAACCAACGGAGATCATACCGCCGCACCTGTTCTCAGGTGCGGCGGTTTTCTGTTGCAGCGCACGTACCTGTGTGCTAGAATGCCCGGCATGAGTGAATCTCCCCTGATGAGCATCATCCTGCCGGTTTACAACGCCGAAGCGACACTGGAAGCCTGCCTGGATTCGGCCTGCGCGCAGGATGGGGTCAATCTGGAACTGGTGTGCATCGACGATGGTTCGCAGGACAGCAGCGCGTCTCTGCTGGAAGCGCGGGCAGCCTGCGATCCCCGCATTCGCCTGTTTCGCCAGGACAATGCAGGTGTAGCTGCCGCACGCAATCGCGCACTCGGCGAAATCCGGGGCGCATTTTTCACGCTGCTGGATGCCGATGACCGCCTGGAACCCGGCTACCTCGCAGCCTTGATGCAGGCGGCGCTGCAGCAGCAGGCTGACGCCGTCATCTCCGGCTGGACACGCCTGAGCAAAGGCTCCGTCACTCCGCACGCCATCACCGCAGACTTGGAACCGCTCCCCCCCGGCGCACCCGCCCTTGCCGGACTTCCCCCCGCGGCCTGGGGCCACCTGTACAGCACGGCCCTGTTGCAACGCAGCGGCGCCCGCTACCCCATCGGTGTACGCTACGGCGAAGACATGGCCTTCAACTACGCCATCTGTGCCGCCGCAACCCGCCTCATTCTGCACCCCTCCACCGGCTACCTCTACATCGACACCCCAACCTCGGCCAGCAATAACCTCATGGGCGCCAAAGTCCTTGATATGACAGACGCCCTCGCCTACCTGGCCGAGGCCTACAACACACAGGGTATGAATCCGCTGCGGCAGGAACTGCTGGCACACTTCGCGGCCCAGGCCCTGCGGCGCATCCGCTCAATGGCACCCCACCGCTGCCAGCACGACTGCGCCCGCCGAGTGCGCGACATCCTGCTGCACGCAGGCGTCGACGACTCCCGTTTACACTCCCTGCGCCACAGCGATGCCTCCTCCCTGCGCCGCATCCTGCACGGCGGTGACGGCCTGGGACCGGGGTATTACTGGCGCCGCCTGACCCGCTTCCTGCGCGGCAAACACCGGGCCACCGGCTCTTCCCCCGCCACCCCGGCTCCATGAGAGGCAGCCAGAGGCCGCCAGGCGCATTGAGCAGCGCAGCGCCAGCTCCCGGGTTTTCCGAGCCCGCCAGGCGGGTTCAGCCCACTCACCGCCTTCCTTCAGCATCCGCAGTGAGCAAACAGTTGGCACTAACTCCTTGCCCACCGTCACAGCATGCAGCAAAATGCCACCATGTCCTACATCATCGCGCTTGGCATGCTCATCGGCGTAGCCGGGTGGCTCATCTCGGTCTACCAGCATCTGCACCACCTGCGCACACAGGCCTGTCGGGCCTGGCTCCGCTGGGTGCGTGTCACCCGCCGCCGCAACGAACAAATCAACAGCTTTGTCAACGTCTTCTCCGGTTTCCTTCCCAAAAGCGACCAGCTACCGCGCGATCTTCTCCGCCTTGCCGAAGACTCCGAGCGGCACCTCAACCACCTCAGACACCGGCGTCCCCCCGGAATCAACACCAGCTTCCCCACCGTTGAGCCTACCCTGAGGCGCATGATCGATGCATCCCTGCGCACCCTGGAGCAAAACGAACGCATGCGCAACAACGACCAGCTCATCGAGCTCTGCGGGCAGCTTTGCCTGACCCTGCGCGACCAGGAACAGAAAGCCGGCACCTACAACAACTCCGCCACCTCCTACAACGACGCCCTGCAAGAACCCTCCGCCCGCTTTGTTGCCCCGATCTTTGGACTGGACTGCCTACGCATCCTCCGCTGATACAGCCCGCATTCCCGGGCTCAGCCACCCCCGCCCAAGCCCAGCCGTCCGACGCACGAAAAAACGACTTGCCCCCAAGCTGCCCGCATGCTAAGCTGTCAGGCATGGAATGCCTCATCCACACCACCACTCCCACCCTCCCCCAACAGATGAGCCGTGATTGGTACGGCGCCGCCGTCGAGCCACCCGTCAGCTTCAGCTTTGAACTCACGGGCGAAACACTCATCTTCCGGGCCGCCTGTCCCGCTCCCGCCCTCATCAACCCGGCCGCCCGTCCCGGAGCCTTCTGTCCCGAACTCTGGAAATACGACACAGCGGAGTTCTTCCTTGCCTCCCCCGTCACCGGGCACTATCTGGAGTTCAATCTCTGCCCGAATGGCGCCTGGTGGGCCCAAGCATTCAGCGCCCCCCGCGTCGCCGCCGACACCCCGGCTCCGGAAGGCGTCCTCACCGAAGCAGCATACACACCCACCGGCTGGAGCACACAAGCCGCCATCCCCCTCACCGAGCTCGGGCGCCTGGGACTCGACCCGCGCCATTGTCTGCTGGCTGCCGCCGCGATCGTTCACTCGCCGGACTACCTCTTCCTCACCACGGCCGACAATCAAACAGGCGAGCCGGACTTCCACCGTCCCGCCTGCTGGCCCCCAGCCAAACTCGTGTGACCCATACCGGCCCGTCCTCCTCTGCTCCTGCCCACCCGGCCCAGCCCGGCACGCTGACTTTCCTATTCCCCCGGGTACCCGCCGCCAACCGTGCACACCCACCTGCTGGCCTCCTCACTGCCACCCCCCTCCCGCCCCCGTGCCAAGGTAAGCAGCTGGGGGCGGGAGCTTTTGCCGTCCCGTCATAAAAAATAAAAAAACTCCTAATCGGGGGGTTGACCTTGACAGATCCTGTGTTAATATGATTTCGTGTATGCATGAGGATCTAGTTAAATTTGTCAAATCCGGTAAAATTCCGGTCGATTTTGCCGAGAGACTCGATAAGTTCTCTCCTGGGAAATACGTGATGCATCTCGACTGGGGCGTCGGAAAGGTAGAAGCCTGGTCCCTGCCGCAGCAGAAAATCAAGATTTGTTTTGAGCACAAGCCCCAGTGCGTTCTGGGCTTGAAGCTGGCCTTCAACCAACTCACCATCGTCCCTGACGGGCACTTCCTCATCGAGTGTTATGAGCACCCGGAGGAGTGCCGCAAGGAGGCTGAAGACAAGGACACGATGCTTGCCTTCATCCGCAAGGTCCTTACCACCAACCTTTCCCTCCGTGAAGGCGTCGATGAAGTCCTGCCTATGGAACCGGAGGACCTGGAAAAGTTCCTCTGCGGCCGCGTCATTCCTGCCGATTCCTGGAAGAGCTGGTGGGAAAAAGCCCGGGCCGCCATGAGGGATGACCCCTGCTTCCGCCTGCCCACCAAACGCGGCGAAGCGATCATCCTGCGCAAGGCAGCTACCGCAGCAGAAGCCCTGCTGGACGACTACACCAGCGCCAGCACCCTGGAAACCTGCGTTCGTATCCTCGACCAGGCCCGGCTTGACGTCCTGGAAGGCGAATATGATACGGTGGCCAAGCTTGTGAAAGCCATGGAACAGGACATCAACCAGGCTCACAGCGAGCCTCAGCACGTCCTGGAGCTTATCATCATCCGCGATGAAATCCTCGCCAAGGTCAAGGGCAATGATCCATCCAAGACCGAAGCCTTGGACAAGGCCCTGGCCGCAGAAGACGCAACAAACCTCACGACCCTTGCAGACAAGCTGAAGTCCGTCACCTCCGAAGAAATTGTCAGCTACATCGGTGAACTCTCCGCTGCTCGGCAGGAGCTCGTCTATCAGGCTCTGCCCGAGGCACTGGGCGACAGCTGGCTGGCCTACACCACCAACATCTTCCTCTTCGGCGGCCCGAAGGTTACCACCCCCGCTGCCAACTTCATCATCGCCCAGGGCGCCAAGGAGCAGCTCTACGCCGACATCATCAACGGCATCTCCCGCCAAAGCCTCAGTCCGGACGTCCTGATCTGGCTCTGCCGTGAACGCGACGGTGCAGCCAGGGAAGTCGTCGAGAAAGCAAAGATGGCCTTGGGCGCCGCTATCATCAGCGCCATTGAACGCGATAGCTCAGAAGGCGGCCCGAACCGCTCGCTGCGTTTGCGCAATCTGCTCATGGAAGACAAAACGCTGGCGCCGGATCTGGTAACAGGGCTCACCGAGCTGGAGGCCCGCCCCTTTGCCAAAGCACTGTACGACTCCTCCGTCCTGCCGGATTTGGATCGCAACCTCCTGCTGGCCAACATGATGAAGGTGCACCCCTCCCTGCAGGAGGTGGTTCTCACCCGCACCAAGCACAAGGAGAAGCAGAACATGTACGTCTCCCTGCGCTCCTTCGCGGCCCGCAAAGCCGAGTACGACGAACTGATCAACGTTCGCATTCCGCAGAACAAGCATGACCTGGAAGTCACCCGTGCTGAGGGTGACCTCCGCGAGAACGGCGGCTACCAGGATGCCAAAGCCACGCGGCAGGTGCTCATGCGCCGCTCGGAGGAGCTTTCCCGTCTACTGGCCCAGGCTGAGCCCACCGACTTCAGTGGCGCCACCTGTGAGCAAACCGGCATGGGGACTCAAGTGACCTTCGTTTCCGATAAGGGGGATGAAGTCACCTACACCATTCTGGGCGCATGGGATTCCGTACCGGAAAAGCGCATCATCGCCTACAGTTCCAAGCTGGGTGGCATGCTGATCGGCCACAAAGTGGGCGATAGCCTGCGCATCCCGGTTGAGATTGGCGGCAAACAGCAGAAAATGACCGTCAAGAGCATCGCCCCTGCGCCGAAAGAACTCATCTACCCGGACGGTGAAATCCCGGCCAACTGAGCCCGGCAGCTCACGTCACGGTCGTCAGCACGGACTCCCGGCTTATTCCTTCCAGCCATCCCCGGCGGGCCTTTGTTGGCCCGCCGGTTTTGCATCGTCGGTGAGCGGGCAGAGTCTGCCGTCTGACATACAGGAGTACAGGCACACCATTTTCCGTTGACGTCCGCCACTGCCGCCGCTTTCCGTTCCGCTCCCGGGCCGCACAGAGCCACCGATCAGCCCCCCAGCGTGAGAGCCCGTCCTCCGGCCATGAAAAACCACTGTTCATTCAACGCCGACCAATGCCATCCAACACCACCCACCAGGACGGTTTCCATTCCTCCCCCCAAAGGAAGCATCGCAAACCTACGCAAGCCGGATGCAGGCTGATGCCTCATACCACCGCCGCGATTCATAGCGACCGCCCGCATGGTCATGCCAAAAGCGGTGCGCATCCTCCGCGCTCACCCCGCGTAAATTAACATAGCGCGTGCGCAGCAGATTCAGAGTAAGCACTCAACGAGCTCACCTCCCTGACGCGGGTGATGAGCTCGTTGCTTAAGTGAGGTTCAGATCGGGGGATTTGGCGTTAACTGTCGTGTCTTCCCCCGGCCTCCGGCAGCTCCAGCATCCCCGGCAGCAGGTCGATGTAGTCACCGCGGTAGCCCGGCAGCCGCCGCAG
>CALXRG010000021.1 GCA_944390825.1 uncultured Akkermansia sp. | reverse complement strand
GGTGTTTTGAGGCAATGTAAACATAGGCCTCTATTTTCGCACGCCTGCCTACAATGGTTTTGGTTGAGTGCTTACAACTGAAGTGAAACACGCGGGAAAGGCTTCAGCCACCGCGGCAGATTCGCCTCATACGCAGCGCAGCCAGAAGGATGGGTACAAGCCCCATCACAAGGAGATACACGCCGTTGCGTTTGATGGTTGAGATGGTACGGGAATCGGTTTCGTGGTCTTGCTCGCCGAAGAGTTTGGGTTGACGCGGGGAAAGAAAGAAGCCGCGCGATTCGTTGCTGCGTGAATCTTTGCGGGCTGTTTTGACGCCTTGGTTCATGACGTTGAGCTTGCGGTTGGAGAAGAAGAACTCGACGGGCTGATCCTGCGGTGATTCCCTGCGGTTGTCGATGCGGGAGACCAGTTCGTCCAGGAAGTCTTCGTCATGGCTGAGTGCGGCTTTGCGGACGCGGCGCAGCAGATCTCTTGCTTCCGTGGGGGTTGAGACGGAGGCATTCAGGGCCATGACAGCTCGCTGAATGAATCGGATTTCATCACTGGAGCCATTGTTTTTGAGTTGTTCCCGTCGCTCGTCGATGCTCCGGTTTTCGGTTTCCCAGAGGTTTCCGGAGGCTTGCTCGACAAAGATCATTTCGAAGGCATACCGCAGGGGGCAGAATTCTGCCACGAGGGGTACCGGCTTGGAGAGGATGTCGTGCGTTTCCTCGTCCTGATAGGCCACGCGGTGCCGCAGGGAGGAGAAGGCTTGCTCTACTTTCTCCGGCAGCAGCCACTGCGGCAGGGTGGGGCTGAAGGAGTTCATGTCTTCAAACCGGATCAGCGCACCGGCCAGGAGGATCTGGGGTACGAGCAGCAGGGGGACGATGTTGAGGGCGGTTCTGTCGGAGCGCACGTAGGCCGAAACCATCAGTGACAGTGCAATGCCGACAAATGCTGTCAGCAGCATCACTAGGAAGTGGGGCCAGAACATGTAGTAAATCTCCAGGATGTAATTGCCTACCAGCAGGTAGAGGGCGCATTGCAAGCCGGCGATGGCGGTTAGCACCAGGGTTTTGGCGGCGAGGTAGCCGGTGATGAAGACTTTGGTGTTGCTTTCCCGTCTCAGAATGGGACGGTCCCTCAGGATTTCACAGGCGGCGTCCGTTAACCCGAAAAACATCGCCAGCACCAGGGAAAGAAACAGATACTCGCCGATATGCAGGGCTTTGTAGAAGGTATAGGTCGGGTCGCTGGCTGCTTTGAGGGTCCCTGCGATCAACAGTGCGAGTACGGGGCCTTCCAGCAGCAGGGCGTAGAGTCCCATGCGGCTGCGGACTCGCGCCAGAAAGGTGCGCAGCACCCATATCCAGAACAGACGGGCGAGTTCGATCGGTGTGCGACGTCCCAGTTTGGGTATGGGCCCCAGGGGGTCCACCGCGTCGTCTTCCTTCATGCCGCTGAGGAGTGTATATTTTTCAAACCGTGCCTGCCATGGACTGGATGTCAGATTACGTTGTTTTAACGGATTGTAGAAGGGGGCCTCCAGAACTTCAAAGACGTAGTCAGCTCCGCCTGCCCGTATGGCTTCGTGCGGGACTCGCAGGTTGAGTTCCTTTGCGGCGTTTTTGAAGTAGCTCATCATTTCATCCGGGCTGCCCCAGAACGCCATGTGGCCGTGGCCGTCCAGTACGAGGACTTTGCGGAACCTTTTGAGCAGTGACAGTGCCGGGCGGTGCAGCGAGCAGAGGAGGATGCGCCCTGAGGCCATGGCTTCCAGGGTGTCGATGACGCGCTCCGCATCGCGGGAAGCTAATCCGCTGATGGGTTCATCGATCAGGAATACTTCTGCTGTCCCGGTGAGATCCAGGGCGAGGTTGAGCCGCGTGCGTTCGCCGTCCGAGATGGTGCGCTCAAAGGAACTGCCCACCTGGCGCTTTGAGAGACGTGAGATGCCGGCAAAGTTGAGCACGGCCTGGACGCGCAGGGTACGGTCAGCGTGATTGAGCGCAGGACGGCGCACGACGGAGGCCTGGTAGACGTGTTCGCCCACGGTCATGGCTTCATCCAGGATGTCTTCGCGGGGAATGAACGCAATGTGGCGCTTCAGCTCTGTGGAGCCGGGGGTGAGTTTCTCATTGTTGTAATGAATATCACCCATGGTTGGGGCGAGGTGCCCGGCCAGCATGTTGAGCAGGGTGCTTTTGCCGGAACCACTGGGGCCAAGGATGCAGGCCATTTCCCCTTTCTTGAGGGTGAAGGTGACGTTGTCGACGACGCGTCCGGCACGGGCAAAATCACGTGTGAGGCCGCTGACCCGAAGCTGGGATATGGAGCTGGATTCTTCGTCGAGCAGACCTGCTTGGAAGCGGCACCTCAAGGACTGAACCGCGCTCAGGCCGATGAGGTCTCCGTCCCGAAGTACGGTGTCGGACCTCACGGGCTCGCCGTTGACGTTCAGGTGGCTTGCGTCGCCTTCCAGAACTTTGAGTGTACCTGTGTTATTTGCCTTGGAATAGCTGACTTCCAGCGCGATGCCGGGAGCAAGCCCTGCTGTCAGCAGGAGAGCGCCCGGCTTGTTCATGTAGGGCAGGTTGGTGACGTATACGGTGCGATTGGCAGGGTCGAGCTGAAAGCTGCGCTCCGAGCCATCCGAATCATTGAGATCGAAGAAGGTGTAGGGGCCGAGATCGCCAATGGTGAAGGGGGTAAAGTAGGTCGTTTCAACAGGTTCGCCGACGGGAAAGGGCCGCCCGTTGATGACGACCGGAGGCGTTGTTCGGAGGACCTCCAGTTCTACTTTCTCGCTGAAGCTGATCCGCGCCAGGCTGTTGCGCTGGCGCATGCGTGTAAAGGCCGCAGCGTCGCCATCCAGCTGAAGATAGCTTACCAGCTTGAGGCCGGAATACTTCATCTGGAGGAAGAAGCGGATGGAGCGGTAGGTGAGCAGGTTGTCCTGAAGTTCAACGGCTTGCCCTTGGGAGAGGGGCAGCATGCCTCCTTTGTTGAGGGTTTGCTCGCGGACCTGAAGGGGCTGTTCGCTGTCGTTGACGATGATGAGGATGTTGGCGCAGCGCAGGGCGCGGAATCGTTTGCCGGCATCTTCTGCGCCGAGGACGACATCGGCTTCTCCCGGGGATGAGGAGAAGCTGATTCCTTCGATGGGGGGTGTTGGCTCTGCTCCCGGAGTGCTTAGCAGGGAGTGAAGCACGGGTGCGAAATCCGGCAATCCCAGCCCCTCTGAGACGCGACGGAGGAGGGGAGGCATGGTGATGTCGTCACTCAGACGGTAAATCATGGTGCAGATTTCCAGCACCAGGGAAACGCGTTCTTCGATGGTCCGGCCTGCTGCAGCTACCCGCAGAGTAACATCCAGGGGGTAGTTTGCTTCGTACGCTTTCAGGAAGCGCTCGATGAGCCAGGTGTGCTCGACATTGGGAAAGTCACACCGCAGGATGTCCAGGGGCGGGTCCAGATCCGCCTCTTTCGGCCCGGTGACTTGGCGCATGATCGACGCGAAGAGATCGGCTACTGTGCCGGCATGGGTGCGGCGCGTTTCGTCGCGGGGAACCAAGCGATCCGGCCGGTGGGAAAAAAAGGAAGACAGCTGGCTGCGTATCCGGAGGAACAGTCGGGCTGAAGAGTGGCGAATGCGGCGGAATAGCTTTTTTTTCATGACGGAGGCGATGTTTTGCCTGCTCCGGGACAGAGTTTTTCCCATCCGGGGAAGTTCCAGCGGTGGGGGAAGTCGATACACTGCTGTGGTTTGACTTCCTGAATGCGACACCCCTCCGGGGTGAGCATGATGCAGGCGCCATCCGGTGCATCGATCAGGGAAAGTCCCCGGCGGTTGAAGCGCAGGCGGCAGTAGCGGTCGATGAAGTCTTGCTCGCTGATGCCGAGGTAGTGGGCGATTCGGGAGATTTCTTCCTCGCTGATGCAGACATCCCCCTCCCAGCGGCAGCAAGCGCCGCAGCGCTGGCAGCTGTGGATGATGGTGGCCGTTGCTGTGTCCTGCTGATCCATAGCCGGATGGGGTGCCTTCAGCCGTGAATCTCCCAGGGCTTATGCTTGGCGGCAGTGATGTGCGGGGGGCGTACGTAGATGGGCTCCGCTGGTTTGTCAGCCAGCTTCCGGCGTTGTTCGTCGGTGTACGTGAGCCAACTCCGGATGAGCCCCTCGGCGGTGGGCACCAGACCGGTGCGTACGGCCGTCAGGCCTTGCGCGGCGAGCGTGCCGGCGCTTTCGACGGAGTAGAGGAGCGTGCCGGCAGCGGCAAGTGTTTTGAGCTCGTCGGTCGAGACGACGGTGATGCTTCCGTCGGGACGCCGGAGTGTCCACCCGCCGCGCTTGGCATCCGAGATGATGCAGGTCTCCCCCTCTGCCAACTGATCCCACGAGGGTACGGCTACGGTGCGGGCTCCCGTGACCAGCGCTATGCCTGCGGCGGCCGCCAGTGCAACCCGCACTCCGCCGTAGCTGCCCGGGCCTGCGCCTACCAGGATATAATCGAGAGCCGTCTCTCCCAGTTCTGCCAGGGCGTGTTTGAGTGCCGGGAAAAGCTCGGCATCGTGGTTGCGCATGGCTGTCCAGTCTGCGCAGAAGCGGCTTGCGCCGTTGCGGTAAAGGCAGAGGGAGGCGTGGGGCAGGGAGGTTTCCAGGGCAAGGATGTTCATGCGAGTGTGAGTTGGGCGGTTATCCATTTCCCCCGGCGGACAATTTTGTCCACTCGGAGCCCTGCTTCCCGGGCGGCTGCGAGTGTTTCATCGGCCTGGGTGCGGAGGATGCCGGAAATGATCAGTACGCCATCGGGTTTCATGGCCGGGATGATGCGGGGAAAGGCGCGTTGCAGTACGGTGGAGAAGAGGTTGGCAAGAACGATGTCTGATTGCTCCCCGGCGCGGGGCTCCCACTCAAACACGTCCGCTTGGAAGAGTTCCAGGTTTTCGGCCCCGCCATTGCGTTGAATATTGCGGCGGGCTATCCCGACGGCTTGTGCATCGAAGTCGAAACTGACGGCATGCTCTGCGCCGAGACGGAGTCCGGCAAGTGCCAGCACGCCGGTGCCGCAGCCGATATCAGTGAGCCTCCAGGGGCGCTCTCCGCGGTGGCGGGCATAATCACAGAGCAAGCGCAGGCATGTGGAGGTCGTGGCGTGATGACCAGTGCCGAAGGCCATTTCCGCAGGAAAGCAGAGGATGTCGCGCCCCGGGTATTTCCTGCGCAGGGCTTCCAAATCTTCCGGACTGTCGCTGGAGGAGATGACGATGCGGTCTCTGATCAGCAGGGGCGGCTGATGGCGGGGCGCCGTAGCTGCCACCCAGTCCGTTTCTTCGAGGGCTTCTGCTTTGCCGCCGTAGCAGGCCTGCAGCACCAGCGCTTCTTCGGCGGATTCCGTGTACACGGCTACCGTAATGCGTGAAGCGTGGTACCCTTCCGTGATGACTGCGCCGGGCAGGGAGGCCAGGCGCTGCTGCCAAATGGACTCATGCTCTCTGGAAACGCTTTTGTGCCAGTGCCACATGGTGTTGAGAGGTGGTGAAGTGCTGTATGCTTGCGGTGAGGTTTCTTAAAACGCCATGTTGCGGTACTGCCGGCGGGTACAGACCGCAACATGGCATGGTTGTTTGCAGGATTACTTGGATGTCCCGGGGGTTTTGGAAGACTTTGAAGTCTTAGGGCCCGATTTTGCGGCGAAGACGTTGATTTCAGCGGCTGTCACCTCATTGCCTTCCAGTGCGCGGGTGCCGGTGAAGCGGATGTATGCCGCTTTAACCGGTTTGTCAAAATCAACCTTTTGCTCGATCGGGTTGGCTCGGAGGTTGGAGAACTCGCCCTGGGCCACTTTCCGCCACTTCTTGCCGTCCGCGCTTACTTCGAAGACATAGCGGTCGGTCATGCCATCGACGCTTCCATCCTGCCGCGGCAGGTAGGAGAATGCCGTGAGACGCTGCACGCCTCCCAGCTTGATGGTCAGACGTTCGCCGGCTTTCGCTTTCCACAGGGTGGTTGCGTCATCATCGAAGGCTTCCTTGCCTTCCGGGGATTCCCAATCGGCCTTGGAAATGCCGAGATCGGCAGCTCCGATGCCACTCATCTCACCGCTATTCCTGTCGATGTAGGCGGCCTTGACAACGCAGTTGTCGGTTTCTCTGATATCGCCCTCCACCTTCGGCGAATCCGGTCCGGGATCTGAGCCATCGGTGGTGTAGACCGTGTCGAATTGCTCCAGTGTCGAGATGGAGATCTTATCTCCCTTGCGCTCGATCGTGGGAGTCGGCATTTCCCGGGGCATACGCAGCAGGGAAAGCTCCGAAATGCAGGGGCAGGCGCGGGCATCCAGGATGACCAGTTTGACCTGGTCGGTGGTGATGGGCTCCGGCAGGCGGCGCATGATCTGGTGACCGATGGTTTTTTCTGCCTTGGTCAGCTGATCTTTCTTGGCCTTGCCCTGTTGATTTTGCATCAGCACGGAAGCCTCCGGATCGATGACTTCCCACTGGTCTCCTATCTTGGCTTCGAGGCGGAAGTCCTTGACTCGCTGGCCCAGACGGATTTGCTCACGGATGCGTACGACGTCAAAGGTGACAGGCTTGGCTGTCGTGATGATCAGCTCCGCCTTGGTTGTGCCGTCATTGGGTGCCCAGTAGGTTTCGATATCCCCGTCCGTCAATTTGTCGGCCCCGAACTGCTCGGTGTCATCGCCGCGCACTTCCGATGCCTGGGCTTTGGCCCCCTGCGCATAGTCGCGGGCAAGCAGTCGCTTGCGGTTCTCGCCGAATTTAAGCAACGAGGCAACATCCGCTTTGTCAAGCCGCCCGTCGCGGTCCGGTGCCACGTTGAGAATGAGGTTGGCTCCACGGCCTACGCTGTCCAGGTACACTTGCATGAGGTGTTCCGGGGTTTTGACTTTGCTGGCCTGTCCGGGGTGCCAGAACCAGCCCGCGTGGTTGATGGGTGTGTCGCCCTCGAGGGAGATCCACTTCTCATCCGGTTTGTCGCGATTGATGACGTTCCAGTTGGGCAGGCGCACGAACCCTTGCTCGGAACCGCCCCAAGTGGCATCGCCATGGCCACCCGCGCCCCAGATGATACAATCCGGCTGAATCTTGCGGATCATGCTGACGACTTTTTCAAAGTTATAGTACTCATCGGCTTTGCCGATATTACGGTTCTCCCGCGCTCCGCCATAGTAGCCGTCGCCGCCGTTGGCGCCGTCAAACCAGATTTCAAAGATCGGCCCGTAGCGCAGCAGTTCTTTGATCTGTTTATAATAGACATCCAAGTAGCCCGGGCGGCCGTACTCGGCGCAGTTGCGGTCCCACGGCGAGAGGTAGGTGCCAAATTTCAGTCCGTATTTGCGGCAGGCCCGCGCGAATTCTTTCACAACGTCGCCTTTGCCTTTTTTCCAGGGGGACTGGGTGATGTTGTGCTTGGTGCTTTTGGTGGGCCAGGCGCACCAGCCGTCATGGTGCTTGGCGGTGTAAATCATGCCGGTCATGCCCGCTTTTTTGAAGGTGGCGACGATGGCATCGGCATCAAAGTTCGAGGGGTTGAAAAGCTTGGGCGACTCATCCCCGTAGCCCCATTCCCGGTTGGTATAGGTATTGAGACCGAAATGGACGAAAGCGTAAAGCTCCATGCGGAGCCAGTCAACCTGCTGCGGAGTAGGCACGGCACCAAATGGCTTTGGCGGGGAAGCCGCGGTAAGACCGGGAGCCAGGGCGGAGAAGGCGGCGAGCATCAGGAGTGTCTTTTTTAACATAATTTCAAGTGTGAATGTGGGGTTAAATGTGCATGTGGAAGAGCGGAAGGGTGAGAACGTATGGTTTGCTGGGTGTGGTGTGTTGGTTCGGTGTATAATGACGGCGAATGAGGGCAGAAAAAGTGGATAGGAAATATAGACGGAAGAGAAGGGGACGAGTCTTTGTTCGTTTGCTGGGCTGAGCTCTACATGTCCAGAATACTGGCCGCAAGGGATTGGGCAGTCTGGTAACTGAGGATGAAGACTTCGCCGGTCTCCCGCACGCGACCGTAGAAGAAAGGCTCCTCTGACGGATCCGCGGAGATGGCTATTTCAAGTGTGAGTGTTTTCTTGATCGTGGGGCGTTCGGCCATAGCCAGCCGCCGGAGGGCAGCATCCGTCGCAGAATCTTCGGTGAGCATTTCCTCTGCCAGCTCGGTGCGGGTTTTACCCGGATCTCCCGCCAGAACAGGAACCAGACTGTCGCCGTGCTGGCGGATGTCCATATCATCCGTCTGCTCAATAACGACAGCTTCCGCGTCAGAATAATCCGTAAGCTCCAGTTCCAACTTCACGCTGAAAACAGGATGAGCGAGGGCTTTGAGCGCATCGATATCGGCAGGATCCACCCACTGCTCCACCTGCATTTTTTGCAGTTGGCGCACGTAGTAAACGGCGCGGTGAGGATTGATGCGCGGCGTTACATCCTCCTGTCCCAGCTTGCCGGTCCATGCTTCACCGATGTAGTCATACTCGAGTTCCAGCGGTTGTTGCTGGAATCCCAGTGTCAGTTTGCGCAGCGCAGAAATGGGGAAATGGAAGAGGCTTCTGTTCTTCCAGCGCAGCCACTGCAGAGAGAACATGCGGGTCAGCTTGGAGCTGAGCCGGTAGATCGTATTGCCGTCTTTCTCCATGCCTACCCACATGGACTGGCCAGTCTCGCCATCCCGGTAGCGGGAAATGTAGAACGTGCGGGCCGAACGATCTTTCAGCAGTGGCAGATTAACCCCGAACAACGTGGCGCGAAGCCTGCACGGATTGGGCAAAACAGCCAGCGTGTAATACGGAGCGTTTAAGCCGTAGCGCCGCATGGCTTCTCTGCGGTCTGTTCCCAGCGGTATATCCTCAACAATGCTCTCCACCGGAACTTCGCTCAGGCTGCGAACAAAGCTTTTCACCAAATCCTGCTCCGCCTCAGCAAAAGGCTTCCCGTCCGCGGAATACAGCCAGGTATCCTGTACACCGCTGTCCTTGTCTCCCGGGATATGGGTCAGCGCCAGCGGGAAAGAGTCATACTTCGAGGCGAGCATGACCCTGTAAATATCATCACTGCGCACATCGGTAAACTGCTTGGAGCGCAAAGCGTCCAGACTCAGCGGTAACTCGCCGGTGTATACGGCACCGCTGTTGGAGAGCAGCTTGGCGCGGATATCGGTAGGCAGCACGGGCAGCTGGCATGCCGTATTGATCAGCCGGGCATAGCACCCGCGGCGGCGCACCCGTGGCTCCGCCTCCAGGGTGAAAACCACGGGTCGATCGTCAACCGTGGCGTAGCAAAGCGTCTGCTCATCCGCAGAAGCCGCAAAGGTCGGGTAGAGTTTGACCTCGTGCGGTTTGTCCTCGCCCTCCTGTTGCAGCAGGATGACGCACTCCGGCTGCCCGGGCAACGAGACTGCGGACTGATCCTCCACCTGGATTGCCTTCAGTCTGCAGAGCTTGCTCACAAAGTCACGGAGGGCCTCCTGATTCGCCGGAGTAATAATGGGAGACTGGATAATCCAGGGGGCCTCCGCACTCACCCGCTGGATGTGGAGAGGCTCCACTCCGCTGTTGCCCGGTTGCTGAATAGAGATCGACCGCACTTTCTCCGGCTGTATGCACAGCACATAGGGGTCCCGGAGCGCAAATAAACCGTTTCGGAAAACCTCCAGCATGTTTCCGGTCACGACGTGGATTCTCTTGTCCCGACTGTAAAAATCCGTGCGCAGGTACGTCGTGCGGATGAGATTTTTTCCGTCGCCCGCATCGGCCAGCCAGGGAGCAGTACTGCCAAGGGTGTACCTGGCAATCGTCGTGTGCTCATTGTCGCCGGAAGGCACTTTCAGCGTGATGGTATGAGGCGATGTTTCAACGCCGAACTCGCGCATGCTGCCTTTGACCGTCTTGTTGAGAGGCAGTGTATCCACAAGCTTGGCGTTGGCGGTAAAGGAAAGGATAGCGTCAACGGCCTGCTGAGACATACGATCCCGGAAAGGGAACGTAATCCACCACGAACCGTCCCGGTCTTTTTCACACTCGATGCGATCATGCAAATCGGCAATGCGCATCCAGTTGACATTCTGAATGCGCTCAGCGTTCGCCTCCGTGAACAAAGGCTTGCCCGGCTCAAAACGATACCAGCCCGTGATGCGGGCAAGATTTCCATCCACCGTCAGGAAAACGGCGCAGGTCACCAGGAAGGCAGCCAGCAGCGCAAGGAGGATGGTGGTGAGAACTCTCATAACGCAGGGAAAAGGAAATTCAGTGGCGGCGGGTATTCCATATAATGAGCGCAATCAGCAGGGCGAACAGCGGCAAAATGAGCAGGGTGATATACTCGATTGCGTTGCGGGTGTGACGGTTCAGGTCGATCTTAACCGTCAGGTCCTGGTTGGCGCTCTTGCCGGCATATTCCGGACGGTCGCTCATCCAGGCCCACAGCGTGCGCATGTAGTCACGTTGCTCCGTGCGGGTGTTGGCGAGTTCGAGCATGTCGACGTTTCCGAGTACAACCAGAGTATTGAGATTGTTCGGGTCCCGGGGACTACCCTTGGTCACCGCGGCTTCCAGGCACAGGGGGCCTTCGCGATCCTCCTGCGGGTCAAAGTCGGGGGAGCGGTCTGCCCGGGTTTCGCCGTAGTACTCCGGGGTGGTCATCAGCAGGGGGTAACTGCTGAGGCGACGGATAGCCGCCATATTGTCATCGCCGTGTTCGAGCGTCAGCGACATGCTCTGTCCTTCCACATGGGTGGTACCGTTCCAGAAGCTTCGGGTGCAGTTGAGGCTCTTCGGGAACACGGCAGAGATATCGTAATAGGCTCGGTTGCGGTCTCTCAGCAGCACACGGTCTGCATTGGGCCGGATGCCTTGCTCCCGAATAAAACGATAAAGGCGCGGCAGTTGCGTGTGCGTGGGACTCAGCGCGATAAAGATCGCATTGCGACCCTGACGGTTCTCCCAGTAGTCATTCAGAATGCGAATTTCATCCTCGGTGAAATCAGTTTGGGGTGCGACGATGATCAACCCCGCCGCATCATTCGGAAGTGTATCCAGGCCGTTGAGTGTGATAAATTTAAGCTGGATATTGATGGAGTTGCATATTTCTGCCAGGAGCTCGAGCCGCTCGGTGTCATCGCGGGAAACCCCGCCCTTGCCTTCCACCACATACATGTGGCGCATCTCGCCCTCCATGGCCTCAGTCATAGCGGAACACACGACCTCATCCATCATGAGTGCCACGGCACGTCTCGATTCATCCGGCAGGGTTTCGTATTTGATGAAAGAAGCACCTGGGCGGATGCGGACGTATTTGCGCTCGCTTTTGTCTTCCTCAAACGTGTTGAGCGCGACATTATGGTCAGAGCGGGCATCGATCACGCAAAGATTCTGATTAAACTCAACGCCGTAAATCTGGGAAATTTCGCGGGCGCGGTGCGGCTGCCGCATCGGGTCAAAATACTCAACCTCGATTTTCCCCTTGCCGTAGCGCACATACTCATCCAACAGAGAGCGCATGCGGGCATAGTTAGGCGTAGATTGCTTGAATGCAAAGATGATCCGTATCGGATGGTCCCGCTTCTGAATACGGTCGCTGCTCAGGACGTTGATGGTGCGTTCCGAAATAGTGTAGCGCTCATCCTCCGTCAGGTCGCGTCTCGCGTACTCATTGCAGCCGAGGTAATTGAGAGTGATGACGATAACGGCCAGCAGCAGCAGGTTGATCCAGGCCAGAGGATTCCCTTTGGGGCGTCTGGCATCAGGATGGCCTTTGTAGTCTTTGTTGCTCATGTTCTCAGAAAGGGGCAGGGGGGGGGAATAATAAAAAGGACCGGATTTATCGGCGCCAGCGGCGGTAGTCCACAATGCGTTTGGTGAGGGCCAGTGTCAGAATGGCCAGCGACACGTAAAGCACCAGAGGCCTGGTATCAACAAGCCCCCTCGAAAAAGCACTCACGTGCTCCGTACAGGAAAGATAATGGAAAATGGGAGCCGCAGGAAATTCACCCCACAGTTCCGTGACCCGACCAATGAAATAATAGCTGATCATCAGACACGTACTCAATATGCCAGCAATAATCTGGCTGCGCGTCGTTGCAGAACACGCCATCCCCAAAGCAATAAAAAACAGCCCGGTAATTGCCAGAATCGAAAAAGCCCCATACCAGTCTGCCAGGCGGTACACAATCACCCCTTCGGGGTCAATCCCATACTTGAACGACGTATACACATTCCCCAAGCGGCTGATCCACGGATAAAGCATCATCGGCATCCAAAGCACCAAATAGAACGTGTAGGCAGCAAAATATTTGCCGAGGACAATCTGCGTCGTCGTCACCGGAGCCGTCAGAAGGCCCTCCAGGGTTCCCATACGCTCCTCCTCTGCAAAGGTCCGCATCGTAATGAGCGGGAAAATAAAGATATAAAAGAACCAGAACGTCACATTGCTGAGGATGTAATACATCACACCCTCGCCCGTTGCTTTGCTCATGATCTGGAGCACCGTTTGCAGCCAGAACCCCTGCAGCCCCATCGTACAGGCCAGAATCACCCAGCCGAAAGGCGTGAGAAGGTAACTGCGCAGCTCTTTGGCGTAGATTGTGCGCAGTGTCGCGAAATAGCTGCGGGTCCTCTTGATAGTCCTTGCGTCGTTTTCCATTGCAGATAAATGTGTTGTTAATCGCGCCGCGTCATCTCCACAAACACGTCCTCCAGCTTCGGGATATGGCGGTAGATGTGGCGCACAGGGAAACCATGTGACATCAGAATCGCTGCGGCCTTTTCGCGGGTATCCGTGCCGGGCTCAGCGCGGACAAGCAAGCGGTGCCAGCCACCGGGCAGAGTACCTTCATGAATCACTTTCTTCACGGGCGCGTACGACTCCAACTCTTTGGTAATCAGATCCAAATCGCCCTTAAACTCAACAGAAACACGCCCGGCAGCACGCATGTTCCGCGTCAGATTCTCAGGGCTGTCACTCGCTTTGATTTTGCCCTGATCGATGATGATCACCTTATTGCAAATCATCTCAACCTCACTCAAAATATGAGTCGAAAGGATAACCGTATGGTTTTCCGCCAAGGTGCGGATCAACTCCCGTATCTGGCGGATCTGATTCGGATCCAGTCCATTGGTAGGCTCATCCAGAATAAGTAAATCCGGATCACCCAACAGGGCATCCGCCAACCCGACGCGCTGACGGTATCCTTTCGACAGCGTGCTGATAAGATTGCTGCGCTTCGGCTCCAGTCCGCATTGATCTATCACATAGCCGATTTGCTGGCGCACAGATGAGCCCGTAATGCCTTTTAACCTAGCGCGGTAATCCAAGTACTCGTACACGCGCATCTCATCGTACAAGGGAACATTCTCAGGCATATAGCCGATGTGGCGGCGAGCCTCAAGCGGATGATCCAAAATGTCATAACCCGCAATATTTGCCGTCCCGGCGTTCGGAGGCATAAAACCCGTGAGCATTTTCATCGTTGTCGTTTTACCGGCACCGTTCGGTCCCAGAAACCCAACAATCTCACCTTTGTCTATGCTGAACGTAGCATCCCACACCGCGACAAAGCGTCCAAATACCTTATGCAAATGTTCAGCCGTTACCATACTCATATGCGACACCATTCTACCATGCTTTACGCACAAGGCAAGTTGAAAGTCCCCATTCGCGCCTCGCATCCTTGTCATATTTTGCATTACATGTATTATGCGAAGTTGTAAATATACTAACTTCTCTTCCTCTTATCTCTCTCTTCCTCTTGAGCATGAGCGGACGCGGTAGCCATGCGGATGCGGTAATCCCTCTGCTATTGCATTGCAACCTCCTCACGCCGGACTAATTCCTCACATCGAACGAATATCAATTCGACGCAACGTGAAAGTTTTCTTCGTATATACGGCGGTCATTGGGAACGGATTGAAGTTGGATTTGAGGACGAAAACCGCAAGGTAGACGATCTGCAGTTCTGACATCTTCTGGCATCAGAGCTTAGCATAGGGACAAGGCGACTGCAAGTCAGCCGTTTATGACCATGGCTATGACCAAGCCTGCGCGTAACGCTCGTTCACGCGACCAGTTGCCGAGGCGATCAGGACCAGTAAAAGGCCGGACTCACTGGGCTATGAATGACTCCGCCTCCAGAGCCAACTGCGGGCATCAGTATTACGCCTCCAGCGTTCCGTCACCGCCGGCAACTGCCCCACCATCGCAGAGTTCAACATCATCCGCACCGGTCGCCCGATCTCAGGCGTTTTCTTCTTTCACCTTGACCCCGGGTTGGGATCATGTACAATGGAAGCACGCATGAAGGATCCCATCGTCCGCAAAGTCGAATATATCAGTGTTGCCCGCTTCTACGAGAGCCATCGCCAAACACTGGAGATGCAGCTTATCAACAGTCCGCTCGGCATGTCGCGACAGATCATGCAACCCGCGCTGAACCGTCCCGGTCTGGCGCTTGCCGGGTACTTCGGCTACTTTGCCCATGAGCGCATCCAGGTGTTCGGCGCGGCGGAGATGGCCTTTCTTTCTTCTCTGCAAGGCCCGGAGCGAGATACGCGCCTTCAGCGTATCTTCAGCGATGATACGCCCTGCCTCATTGTCACCCGCGGGGCGGATGTGCCGGATGATGTGATTGCGATGGCAGACCGCTATTCGGTGTCTATTTTGCGCAGTTCGCTGCCGACAATGAAATTTGTCAACAGGGCTACCATTATTCTAGAAAATGAGTTTGCCGACAGCACAACACTACATGCCTGTATGGTGGATGTACGCGGAGTCGGCGTGCTGCTAACGGGCAAGGGCGGTATCGGAAAAAGTGAGATTAGTCTCGGTTTGGTGGAACGCGGCGCAGCGCTAGTGGCGGATGATATGGTGCGGGTGCGCAATATCAGCGGTGAATTGATTGCTACTGCTCCCAAGCTCAGCAGCGGGTTTATCGAGATCCGCGGACTTGGCATCATCAATGTGACCAACCTCTTTGGCCTCAAGGCCTACTGCCGCGAGAAAAAAATTAATCTCGTCATCAATCTCACCAATGGCGAAATGTCCGAAATGGAACGGCTTGGTCTTGAGCGTAAGGTAACGACCATTCTTGGAGTGGAAGTGGATCGCCTGAACCTGCCGGTAGCACCGGGCCGTGATATGACGCGTCTGGTGGAAGTGGCCGCCTTAGGTCATTACCTGAGAGAAAGCGGCTATGATATGGCAGGCGAGTTCAATCGCCGCTTGCATCAGGAAATCCGACTGCGCAGCCAGAATAACAAGTAACCTCCCCTGCCCTGCATAGTCCACACCCTCGCGCTTTCTCTCGCTTTCTTTCTCTCCCTCACTCTCACGCCGTCTCTTCCCGATCCTTTTACCCCACTCGTTTTTTTCAGCAGCTTTTTCCCATTTGGTTCACTCATGGCAGTTCTCAATGACATCGTCTCCCTTCTCGATACAACCCTGCGCATCGCCGACATCCGCGATGCTTCGGTGGCTCTCAATGGTCTGCAGGTGGAAAACAACGGTCAGGTAAGCAAGGTGGCCATGGCTGTCGATGGTACTCAACAGACGATTGAGGAAGCCATCGCCGCCGGCGCTGATCTGCTTCTGCTTCACCACGGTATCTACTGGTGCGGACTGCGTCCGATGACCGGCTGGTGGAAGAAAAAGATCTGTACCTGTCTGGAACACAATCTGGCCGTCTACGCGGCTCATCTTCCTCTGGATTTGCATCCCGAGTTCGGCAACAATGCGGGACTAGCAAAAGGTCTGGGATTGACCGATCTCCAGCCGGAAGTGGACTACCACGGTACGATGATCGGTCTTTCCGGGGTGTTCCGCGGCACGGTCGGTGAGTTACGCGACTGCTATGCTGCCTTGACCGGAAGTGAGGTAACGGGGCATATCGCCAATGCTTCGGCACCTGCCGGGCGGATCGCTCTCTGCTCAGGAAGCGCCGGGGATGAGATCTACCAGGTGCAGGCCAAGGGCTACACGTGCTACCTGACCGGTGAAGAGAACCACTGGGTGTGTAACGCGGCTAAAGACATGGGAATCTCCATCATGTTTGCCGGTCACTACGCAACAGAAACTTTTGGCGTCAAATCCCTGGGTGCTCTGCTGGAGCGCGAGTTTTCCCTGCCCACCGTTTTTATCGATCACCCCACCGGCATGTAACCACCGTCACAGTTCCCCATCACGGGCCCGCGCGTTCCCCAGTGTTTGCAGTGTATGCACCTTTCCCCCTCTCCCGGATCCGATCTCAGTCACCATGCTCATCATCGTAGAAGACTCCTTTGGCACACGCCTTGATCAATACCTCACTTCCCACCTGCCGGAACTCTCCCGCGCCCGCATCCAGGCACTGATCAAAGACGGCTCCATTACCCTCGACGGCAAAAGCACCAAAGCAAAAACACCCGTGGAGCGCGGGATGCGCATCGAGGTCTCTATCCCGGAGCCGGAACCGGCAGAAGCCCAGCCGCAGGACATCCCGATAGATATCCTTTATGAGGATAGAGATGTCATCGTCATCAACAAAGAAAGCGGCATGGTTGTCCACCCGGCCGCAGGCAACGCCGATGGAACCCTTGTCAATGCCGTACTCTACCACTGTGGCGACCTGTCGGGCATCGGCGGAGTCGAACGGCCGGGTATCGTTCACCGCCTGGACAAAGATACCAGCGGCTGCATCGCCGTTGCGAAAAACGACGCCGCACACCTCTCCCTCACCACCCAATTTGCCAACCGCGACACGTCCAAAATCTACCTTGCTGTCGTCCAGGGCTGCCCGAAAGAGCCCGGCGGCACCATCTTCACCAACATCGGGAGGCATCCCGTCAACCGCCTCAAAATGGCCGTCGTCAATCCGGGATCCGGCAAGCCTGCCATCACAGACTGGCAAGTTCTGCGCTACGACCCATCATCCGACTCCTCCCTGGTCATGTGCACGCTGCACACCGGCCGCACCCATCAGATACGCGTCCACATGCTGCACCTGGGGCATCCGCTGATTGGGGATCCCATCTACGCCCACCCCCAGCGGCAGAAAGCCAAACCGGGCCGTCTCATGCTGCACGCCTGGCGACTTGCCTTTAACCACCCGCGTACCGGTGAACGCATCAGCATCGAGTCGCCCATCCCGCCAGAGTACACCCCCTGGCTTACCGGCGTTAACCTGCCCGTGTGGGTGGACGATAAGGCTCCGGTTGAGCCCCGTCGGCAGTAGCCCCTCCTCTACCGTCCAGTTCAGGTCAAAAAAATACATCGGGCTTCCGCATACACTGGAATTATTCTTGACATTCCTTGCTTACCAGCCCACAATGTGGGGGTGAAGCGGGTCTCGACAGCCCCGCTCAGGTACGAATATGCTTCTTCCCATTACACAGTACGGCAGTCCGGTTCTTCGCACCAAGTGTGCACCGGTGACTGAGGTTGATGATGCCATCCGCACGCTGGCTGACAATATGCTGGAAACCATGTATGCAGCCAACGGCATCGGTTTGGCAGCGCCGCAGGTCGACGAGAACATCCAGCTCGTCGTCATCCACATCCCTGATGATGAGGAGGAGGGGGAGTCTGAACCGATGGCGATGGTCAATGGCGAGCTGGTACCGGTGAAGTCAATCATGCCGCTGGTGTTCATCAACCCGGTTCTGGAGCCATACGGGAAAAAGGAATTTTTCCTGGAAGGCTGTCTGAGCGTCCACAATATTCGCGCCAACGTAGCACGCCCCACGAATGTCAAAGCCACCCTGACCCAGCTCGATGGCTCAGTACTGGAAATTGACTGTGGTGGCCTGCTTGCCCGCTGTCTTCAGCACGAGTGCGATCATCTGGATGGGTTCCTGTTCGTGGATCGCGTCTCGTCCGCAGCCAAGATTACCCTGGCCAAAAAGCTCAAACGGCTGGCCGAGCAGCGCTGAGTTTCAGCCGTCTTTCATCTCCCGCTACGTCCGGTCTTCATCGCTCTGGTGCAATTTCACGGGACGGCGTCGCTCCCGGGTAATCCGGGGAGGCCAATCCGGGGGGGGGGCGATGCTACCGGCAGAGCTTTGCCGTGAAGCTCGTCCACGCTGCTCTCAGCATGCTGGCATAGACCGCTCTGCGGGGAATCTTGACGCGATGTCCTGCCGGACTGGTGCGGATGAGCCGCAGCGTCTTAAGCCCAATCAGGGCCGGCAGCATGCTGGCAAAGCGCAGCGAAAACCGGTGCAGGCGGCAGCTGTAGTCAAGCCCGTCGCGCAGATAACGCTCGGCGCGATCCATCCATCGCACGGGATCCGAGCAAAGATAACGCCTTCCACGGCGGGCATCTTCTCCCCGATCACGCAAGATGTTGATGAGTTGCAACCCCCTCCCGTAGCGGATGCCGGCCTCCACCATTAACTCAGCGCGAGAGAGGTCGCAAAACGCATCCCCCAGGGTCAGGACTCCCAGCCGTGTCCAGAACTCGCCGACACAGCCCGCGACGCTGTAGGTATAGCGCTGCGTTTGCTCATCTCCCGAGACGCTGTCATGCTCCCGGAAATAAGTGATGTCCCACAGCTGCCCCTCGATGATGGAATGAAGCACCTGGCGCACCAGCGCAGCTTCACCGTCCGGCAGCGAGCGCAGAACCGACAGGCAGTCGCCGAAGCGGCGCAACAGCTCTGCCTCGGCCGCCTTTTCCTGGGCCCCGGCCATTGCGCCCGCCAGATCGGCCAGCAAATCGGCTTCATTTTCCACGGGCTCCGGAGCCGCGATACTGCGCCCCATGGCCAGCAGCACAGCCTCGCGGCGTTCAGAGGCTGCCGTAGACGTATCCGCCACGCTGTCTGTTGCACGCGCCAGTAGATAGCCCAAAGCAATTCCCCGTCGCATCGGTCCGGGCAGGAATCTCATGCTCAGGTAAAACGAGCGGGATACCGCCTTGAGCAAAGAGTCGCTCAACGGAGTTGCTGAGCGTTGTGCTGGGGCTGTTTCTTTCATGCGGGGAACGCCGGGGGGGGGGGGAGACTGTTTCAACTCATATGGCGCAACGCTCCACGGATAAGCTCATCCGTGGAGGCGGCGGGATTCTGTTTCACCAAAGCGGCAATGGACTTGCGTGCTTCAGCCTGCTTGAAGCCCAAAGCCACCAGAGCCAGCTCGGCATCCGCCGCAGCCGGTGAGGTCGTGCCCTGCTGCTGGGCTTCCCAGGTCGCAGCCAGCCCCACCTTGTCCTTCAACTCCAGGACGATCCGCTCTGCCGTCTTTTTGCCTACCCCCTTGGCTCGCGCAATAGCATGGACGTCCCCGCTAACCACGGCGGCCTTGAACGTGCTGACGTTCAATCCGCTGAGGATGGATATAGCCGTAGCAGGCCCTATGCCCGTCACCCGCTCAATCAGCAGGCGGAAGATATCGCGCTCGGCATCGCTGGCAAAGCCATAGAGTACCTGCATGTTTTCGCGGATGTGCAAGTGCGTCTTCAGCGTGACAGTCTGCCCGGGCACCGGGTTGATGGCATCGAAGGTCGAGAGAGGCACCTGCACCTCGTAGCCAACGCCATTGACGTCCAGAACAAGGCACTGCGGTAACGCCTCTGCAACGACTCCTCTCAGGAACGAAATCATGCCCCCATGCTACACGAAAATGCGCCAACCTGCAAGCAGCGAATGACAATCAGGCCTCATTTCCCACGGCCGGCCCTGAGTTCCGCCCGAATGAACGGAGCCGTGATACTGCGGCGGCTGCGTGCCACCTCCTGCACCGTTCCCTGAGCGACGATCTGGCCTCCTTCGGAGCCGGCACCCGGGCCGACATCGATGATATAATCAGCCTCGCAAATAAGTTCCAGATTGTGTTCGATGACAACCACTGTGTTTCCCATTTCCACCAAGCGGCGCAATACCTGCACCAGCAAGCGCACATCCCGGGGATGCAGACCAATCGTCGGCTCCTCAATCAGGTAGAGATCCTGCGGCAGCGGCTTTCCCCGCCGGATGGCAGTCTGTACTGCGCGACGCCCCTTGATCAGCTCTGCCACCAGCTTGATGCGCTGAGCCTCACCGCCGGATAAAGTGTTGCTGGCCTGACCGAGAGTCAGGTAGCCGAGACCCGTTTCGCACAGCAGGCGCAGGGGTTCAGCCAAAGCCGGCTGACCTTCGAAAAACTCCGCGGCCTGCTCCATGTTCATATCGAGCACCTCGGCAATGGTCTTGCCCTTGTAGCGCACTTGGAGGGTGCGGGAATTGTAGCGCGCTCCCCGGCAAGTCTCGCATGGCACCGTGCAGGGTGGCAGGAAATCCATCTCCTGCCTCACATAGCCTGTACCCTTGCAAGCCTCGCAATGGCCGGCAGCGGTGTTGAAAGAAAAGCGGTTGGCGGCAAAGCCCATACGCCGGGCGTCAGCCGTCTGAGCAAAGAGCTTGCGGATGTCATCGAAAAGGCCAATGTAGGTGGCAGGCGTTGAGCGGGGGGTCTTGCCCAACGGCGACTGATCGACCTGATAAAGCGCGCGGATCGAATCCAGACCCCGTGTTTTCTTCCAGACAGAACGCTCAGCCGGGGACACCCCGGCCCCGAGAGCCGCGCGAACCGCCGGAGCCAGCGTGCCACTGATCAGCGATGTCTTACCGGCACCCGAAGAACCGGTCACCACGGTAAAGCGGCCCCGCGGAATTCGCAGATCGACATTCTGCAGATTATGCAGCGTGCAGCCCGTCACTTCCAGCCATGCCACATCATCCAACGGCAGCCAACTCCCGCAGAACGGGTGTTTTTCACGGTGCAGCAGCGCCTGTCCCGTAATGGAGGCGGGGTTCTTCATCACATCATCAAAACTCCCCTGAGCCACGACTTCGCCTCCGCGAACGCCCGCTCCGGGACCAAGATCGATCAGGTGATCCGCCTGGCGCATCGTATCCTCGTCATGTTCGACTACCAGCAGCGTGTTGCCACGGTCACGCAGATCACGCAGAGTTGCCAGCAGTCTCTCATTGTCGCGGGGATGCAGACCGATCGTCGGCTCATCGAGCACGTAAAGCACTCCACGCAACTCCGAACCCAGCTGAGCCGCGAGCCGGATGCGCTGGGACTCGCCGCCGGACAGTGTCGTTGCAGCGCGATCCATGGAGAGATAGCCGAGTCCCACACGCTCCAGGAAGCGCAAACGCGGCTCAATCTCCGCCACCACATTGCGGGCAATCTCAGCATCGCGTCCCTCGAAGTGCCAGCTTCGCACCAGTTGAAGTGCAGAAACCGCATCCATCTGTCCGATTTCCGCGATGTGACGGCCAAAAAGCGTCACCCCCAAAGCGAACGGATTCAACCGCGCCCCGTGACAAACAGGGCAAATCACCCGCTGTTCATCCTTCTCGACGTTGCGGTCATAGCGCAGTTCCTTCTCCAGCTCGCTCAGCTTCTCGTCATCGCGTCCGGCTGCCCGCGTTTTGACCGCTACGGTGCCATGCCCCATGCAGCGCGGACACCACCCGCGCGGCGAGTTGAACGAAAAAGTCGACGGCTCGGGACTCTCGAACGCCATGCCGCAATCGGGGCAGGACAAGTGCAGGGACAACAGCTGCTCCTCCCAGTGTCCAGCCTCATCAGAGGAGAGCAAGCGAATGAAACCATCGCCCATTTCCAACGCCAGCGATACCTTCTCCAGCAGCGAGGCGGTATCCAATCCCACGCCATTGCAGCTGGCGACGCTCCCCTTCGCCTCAACCTCCGCGACCACGACATCGATATCGTGGTTGGCGTAGCGGTCAAGCGGGGTAAAGTCCTGCGGTGCTACCAGGACGCCATCAGCACGCAGCAACGGGTATTTTTTGCGGGCGGCCCACCGGGCGAGATCAGCATAGTGGCCCTTGCGGTTGCGCACCACCGGCGCTGCCACCAGCAAGCGCGACCGGCACTTCGCGACCTCCCGGGCGACGAGAGCCTGGATTTCCTCCGTTGTGCGCCGTCCTACCGGCACTCCGCACCGGGGGCAATGCGGCTGCCCGAGCTTGGAATACAGCAGGCGCAGGTACTGCCAGATCTCCGTCACGGTGCCGACTGTCGACTTACTGCCCCCTCGCGTACGATTCTGCTCGATGGCCACCGTCGGCGGCAAGCCAGTCAAGCGGTCGATGTCGGGCGTCTCCATCTGCTCGGTGAACTGCCGGGCATAAGGACTCATGACATCGAGGAAGCGCTTCTGCCCCTCGGCGAAAATAATATCGAACGCCAAGGTGCTCTTACCACTGCCGGAAAGCCCCGTTACCACGGTCATTTCACGCCGGGGGATGTCCACGTCGATGTTTTTGAGCTGGTGGTGACGGGCGCCGCGCAAGGCAATCACGCGGCGTGGCGACGTCTCCTCTGCATCATCCCGGGAGCCACCGGACCCGGTCTGAACCCCGGCATCCGGAGTTCCCGCCATCGCAGCTCTCAGGTACCGGGCAGTATGCCCTTCCTCACAGGCAACCACCTGCTCCGGTGTCCCCTGTACCACGATGTGACCTCCCCCGACACCGCCCTCCGGGCCAAGATCGATCACATAATCCGCACACTTGATCAACTCGAGATTGTGCTCAATGACCAGCAGTGTATTCCCCTGCTCCACCAGACGCCTGAAGACCGACAGCAACACCTCCAAATCACTGAAGTGCAAGCCGGTACCCGGTTCATCCAGAATCAGCAACTTCCCTCTGCCGGCCTCACCCCCGCCCAGAGAATCCACAAGAATACGGGCCAGCTTCAGCCGCTGGTTCTCGCCGCCGGACAGCGTATTGAGCGGCTGCCCCAAGCCAAGGTGACCGAGCCCCACCTCGACAAGCACATGCAGTCGCTCCGCGATACGCCGGGCACGGACACCCGGTTCGTGAGCAAACAGCTTCCAAGCACTGGCGACATCGAGCTCCAGCATCTCTGCCATATTGTAACCCAGCAGTCGGATGGAAAGCGCCTGGGGTGTATAACGCGTTCCGTGGCAAAGAGCACAGGGCACGTATATATCCGACAGGAACTGCATCTCAACCTTCTCCTGACCAAGCCCTGCGCAACGCGGGCAGCGACCCTCCCCGCTGTTGAACGAAAAATAGCCGGGTTTCAGCCCGCGGGCCTGAGCCGCAGGCTCAGCCGCAAACAGAGCCCGAATTTCCTCGAACACACCCACATACACCGCAGGCGTCGAGCGGGGCGTGCGGACAATCGGGCTCTGATCGACCAGCAGCACATCGTCCACGGCCTCCAGCCCCTCAAGGGCACGCAGGTGCATTTCCTCCTCGTCATCAAGCTCTTCCGGATGGACGCTGCCATAAAGCACCTGACAGGCAAGCGTGCTCTTGCCGCTGCCTGAAACTCCCGTCAGACACGCATAAACGCCCAGTGGCACATCCACGTCGAAGTCATGCAGATTGTGGCACTCTGCCCCACGCAGCCTCAGGAATCCCTGCGGTATGCGGCGCTGGGCCGGCACAGCAATCTGCCGGGCACGGCTCAAGTACTGCCCTGTCAGCGACGCAGCACACGTCACAATCCCGTGCGGCTCACCGGCATAGACGAGCTCCCCGCCGGCCGAACCGCTGGCAGGGCCCATATCCACCAAATAATCCGCCGCCCGCATCACAGCCTCCTCATGCTCCACGACCACCAACGTGTTTCCCCGGCGGGTCAGGCGCTTCATCGCGTTAATCAACCGCGCCGTGTCACGGGAGTGCAGGCCCACCGTCGGCTCATCCAGCACAAACAGAGTCTCCGTAAGCGCAGCACCCAGACAGGAAGTAAGGCTCACACGCTCCACCTCGCCACCCGACAGCGAACGCGTCAGGCGATTCGCCGCAAGATACCCCAGCCCTACTTCGCAAAGATACGACACCCGGCTGCGCAGCTCCTGCACAGCCTGCTCCAGGGAACGGTCCTCCCCCACCGCAGGCAGCACATGCGCATCCAGCCAAGGCAACAACTGATCCATCGGCAACGCCTGCACCTGGGGCACTGTCAACCCGCCGATAGTAAACGCCAAAGCCTCGGGCCGCAGCCGGCCGCCCTTGCAGCTCGGGCAAACACTGTACACGCGGTAGTACGCCAGGAAAACCCGCATCGTCATCTTGTGCGAATGCCTCTCCGCATCCTCGAAAATCCCTTTGTATCCGTACCACAATCCCCGGTCGCTCGCCTCCCAGGCATCAAGCTCACCGCACTCACCGTTGAGCACCCAGTCCTGCTCCGCCTTTGACAACTCACACCACGGCACATCCATACGCACCGCCCTGCGGCGCTTATTGGCCTCCACCATATCCGCATAGCAAGCCGAAAGCACAGGCGAAGTCAGCATCTTCAGAGCCCCCTCGCGGATGGTCTTCTCCGGGATGATTCCCCGCTTGTAATCATACGAAATAGCGCGTCCGTAGCCCTTGCAGTCCGGGCAGGCCCCCAGCGGGGAATTCCCGCTGAACAGCCCCGGGCGCGGCTCCTCAAGCGGGTACCAGTCACTGCGGAACTCCCGCAGTCCGCCCCAGTGTCCCTCCGGCGCTCTCAGCGACACAAACGCCACACGCTGCCCCAAATTCATCGCCGTCTCCAGTGCCTCCATCAGGCGAGCCTGCGACTCATCGCGCAAGCGCACCCGGTCCTGCAGCACCATCCACAGCTCACCGGGAACATCCCCCTCCGACGCCTCAGCAAGCTTAAGCACCCGGCAGCCGGAATGCCATGCAGCTCCGGCAGACTCGCCAACATCCCCGGCACATGCGGCGCCACCATCTCCAGCCGGCACCAGCACCCGCAAATACCCCTGAGCCTCCAGCGCATGCCGCATCGCCTCGAAACCGCCCACCGACTTCACCCCGAAAGCCACCAGCACCTCCCCCCCCGGATGCTCCCGAAGCAACTCCTGCGCCACCCCCTGGGGTGTCGACGGCTTCACCACATGGCCCTGAGCATCACGCCCCACTGCCATCCTCGAAAAAATCAGCTTCAAGTACTCGTTGAGCCCCGTCATCGTCCCCACCGTCGAGCGCGAATTCTTCACCGCGCTGCGCTGACCCAGCGAAATAGCCGCCGGCACATTCTCTACCGCGTCGACATTAGGCCGATCCATACGGTCCATAAACTGCCGCACATAAGGAGAAAAAGTCTCCACATAGCGCCGTTGCCCCTCGGCATACAAAGTACTCATCGCCAGCGACGTCTTACCGCTACCGCTCGGCCCCGTCACCACCGTCAGGGCGCCCAGCGGTATATCCACATTCACATCCTTAAGGTTATGCTCCCTCGCGCCTCTGATGCGAATCACACTGTCACACACCTGGCCGTCCTCCTGTGCTTGCGCTTGCATGGAGAGCATTCTACTCCCACCATCCAGCGATGAAAAGCCTGAAGGCTGACATCCTCCCACACACGTCCAGCCACAAAAGCCCCCTCCCCACAGGAGAAACAGTCTGCGCCCTGCCACCCAACAGCTCACGCCCCCCCGACCGGTAACCCCGCCCACACCCCGACCGGCAAGAATCATGAATCCAAATAAATCATGAATCCAGTTTGGCTTGATTCCGAACAGAAAAGAGAGTAGAATCCCGTGCCAACGACAACAGACAATGACACCGAACATGGATTTTAGAACCTACCTTCGTCAGCATCCGGACGCAAACGGGTACTACGGCCGCTTTGGCGGCGCTTACCTGCCGGATGAACTCAAACCCGCTTTCGAAGAAATCACCGAAGCATACAACAGCATCTGCCACTCAGCACAATTCATCAACGAACTGCGCCGCATCCGCCGGGAGTTCCAGGGGCGTCCCACCCCCGTGTACCACTGCGAGCGCCTGTCGCGCCTCAATGGAGGAGCCCAAATCTACCTCAAACGCGAAGACCTGAACCACACCGGAGCCCACAAGCTCAATCACTGCATGGGTGAGGGACTGCTGGCCAAGTTCATGGGCAAAAAGAAAATCATCGCAGAAACCGGCGCTGGACAGCATGGTGTCGCGCTCGCCACGGCCGCTGCCTACTTCGGCATGGAATGTGAGATTCACATGGGCGAGGTCGACATCGCCAAGCAGGCCCCCAACGTCACCCGCATGAAAATGCTCGGGGCCAAAGTCGTCTGCGTAACCCACGGACTGCGCACACTCAAGGAAGCCGTCGACAGCGCATTCGAAGCTTACCTGCGCGACTACAAACACGCTATCTACTGCATTGGATCCGTCGTCGGGCCCCATCCCTTCCCCATGATGGTTCGCGACTTTCAGATGGTCGTAGGCGACGAAGCCCGCGAACAGTTCCTTGAGATGACAGGCATCCTGCCGGACGTCGTCTGTGCCTGCGTCGGCGGCGGCTCGAACGCCATGGGCATGTTCCCCGCCTTCCTCAACGACCCGGTGGAGATCGTCGGCGTCGAGCCCCTTGGTCGCGGTGCCGGAATGGGCGACAACGCTGCTTCCATGAGCTTTGGCTCCGAAGGCATCATGCACGGCTTCAACAGCATCATGCTCAAGAATGCCGAAGGCGAACCCGCCCCCGTATACTCCGTAGCATCCGGCCTGGATTACCCCTCAGTCGGTCCCGAGCACGCCTATCTGCGCGAAATCGGGCGCGTGAAATACGACAGCGTCAGTGATGACGAAGCCATCGACGCCTTCTTCAAGCTCTCCCGCTACGAGGGCATCATCCCGGCTATTGAAAGTGCCCATGCCGTCGCCTACGCCATGCGCCGCGCCCGAGACATGAAGACAGGTGCAATCCTCGTCAACTGCTCCGGCCGCGGCGACAAGGACGTCGATTTCGTTGCGGAACACTACGGCTACGGCGAGGATCACAAGTTCTGATGAAACCATAGCGGCGTCTGCCATTTCATCTGCGTCGTCCAAGTGAGACCACGGTGTGGCATTGCCGCTGCTATGAGGCACTGGGCCCCTCCGAAGTCGCCGTGTGCGTACGGTCCCGGGGATTCCCATGCACCCGCCCCGAGCAAAATAGGGCAGGCAGAGCATACGCTCGCCTGCCCTGTCTGTTTCAGGGAGGAGCACTGCCGTAAGCACGCGATAGAATATAGTATACCCCAACGGCACTGCGTCTTCTGCGGGACGGAAATTACCTTGACCTGTTGCCCGGTACGCTGGAGCTGCCGGAAGCAGAGGAAAGAGTCACGGGAGTCACAGCCTAATCCACCAAGCATCCGCCCCCAGCTTAAGAAACGAGCGCATCCTCCCGTCCCCCTAAGAAAACAGCCTCACGATCGGCCGGGCTTGAGGCAATCGATGTGCAACGAGCGACGGGAAAGAGATTCGCCTCGACGGCGGGCTCGCTCAGACTCCCTCTGCCGGGCGGAAGGAACGCCGGTCAGACGGTGCTCCAACTCATCGCAGAGCGCCCGGCGGGCAAGGAAGCGATTCGTCTCCCGCTCGCGCTCGCGGTGGCATTTCACGATGATGCCACTGGGACGGTGAGTGAGGCAAACACAGTTATTAGTCTTATTGACCTTCTGGCCGCCTTTGCCGGAACCGCGCACGAAGCTCTCCCCGAGGTCTTCCTCGCGGATGCCAAGCTGGCGCATACGCTCGGCCAACTCCTGGCGTTTCTGTGGCGTAACCGGCATGACAACACACAGGCAACACGCGTCCCCCCCTACCCGCTCCCACCCGCACTGGCTTCTGAGCCCGACACACCGCAGCAGGCAGTCGGGCTCAGAGGATGAAGGGGGGGCAGCAGCGTGCCTAGCCAATCTCCACCTCGCCCCGGATTTCCTCACCGGGCGCAAAAGTGTGCGGCCCCTTCACGACGAGTTTGCGGGCATGCTTAAGCGAGGGCACGCCCAGCGCATCCAGCGAATCCACCAGCTTGTACAGCTTGGAATCCAGCAGCACCACCGGAGCCACGCCGCCGCACTCCGGAGCCAGCGTCATGGCACCGTCCTCATCGATCAGCACAGCGTCCGAACGCAGCAGCAGCAAATCCGAACAAGTCTTCACCGGGAAGAAACGCGAGCGCGGCACACACACCGCCCGGGCACCCGGGAAGCACTGGATCGCAGCACCCATTGCGGTTTCCAGCTGGTACACCTTTTGAGTGGAAGCGTCACGGGGATCAACTGTCTTGACATTACGAATAACGGGCAAGGGCACGATTCCATTGTGCCTGCCGAGATAATCCCGCAACGCATCAAGCCGCACCCAGAGGTTGTTGGTATTGAAATAGCGGTGCTTTGAAATATCCTGGAAAGCGGCCACATCCCCATCCGGGCACTGAGCTACCTCGCGCAGCAACGGCTGACCGTCAGACTTGCGCGTCGCCAGATGCCCGCCCTTCCTGTCAGCCTCAGTGCGGCGCGTCACCTCCATCACAAAAGGAGCACCGCTCTCCGCGAACCAGCGCAGGAATCGCGTATCCAGCTGAGCCCCGAGATTGTCCGAATTAGAGATAAACGCATACTTCACACCCGTTGCCAGCAGCTTATCGAGCCAGCCGGACCCGACCAGTGCCGGGTAAATATCACCATGCCCCGGCGGGCACCACTCCAGCTCGGGATCTGCAGGGAACTCCACAGGCTGCAGCGTATCGACGCACAGCTTAGGCACCCGGTTCTGTATCATCTCCACCTTGGCAGGATCAGCAAAGCCCTCCGCCGCATAACGGCCCAAGTACGCCATCGTGTCCGCACTCGTAGAGAACGAGTTCATCAGCAGCAGATTCACGGGGTAATTCGAACGCCGGCGCAAGCTCTGCACTTGCCGCACAATCAAATCCAGAAACGTCACGCCAGGTTTGATTTCCAGCAAGCTCTTGGCCTTGCGCAATCCCATGCCCGTTCCGAGCCCGCCATTGAGTTTGACCAGCACCGCCTGACTAAGCAATGCAGCATCAGCCTCAGGAGTAGAAGCTGTCAGACTCTCCCAATCCGCCACATCCTCCGCCGGCACAATCTCAGCTTCGGGAATCATCATCGACTGGTTAGACGTCAGCACACTCACACTGTGACGGAAAGCGTCAATAGCAGCCTGCGAAAGCCCCACCGACTCCATTTTGCGTTCAATCGCAGAAAAATCATACATAGCATCCGCATTATAGCGGCTCTTTCCGTCATTTTCAATGCAGAAAACTGAAAAGTCTCAGGAAACTGATCTGTTCCTCCACGTTGGGGGCCTGCTCCTTTTTCCCGTTCTCGTCGCTATTCATGGCTGTTGTATCGTATCATTCGCTCAACATGGAGGTAAAGCAAAAGGGACAAAACGACCGGGGCCGCACCGGGTCCCGGTCAAGACTTTCCACCGTTCTCCTGCAACTACTCCATCGCGATATCCACGCAGCGACACCAAAACACACTGCCGCTTTCAAACGTGATTTTCGCGATCTCCCCGTATGCCTCAACCACAATGAACCTCGTTATCCGCCTGGTAATCGATACGCTGCTGGACTTCAGCCGCGAAGCAGAGCCGGATATCCGATGGCAGCGGGGCATCAT
>CALXRG010000020.1 GCA_944390825.1 uncultured Akkermansia sp. | reverse complement strand
GTGTTTTGAGGCAATGTAAACATAGGCCTCTATTTTCGCACGCCTGCCTACAATGGTTTTGGTTGAGTGCTTACGGTTTGGTGGCCGTACCCTTCCGAATTGGGCGTGGCGTTTTACCGGGTCGGGCTCGGTATTATGCAGTGTCCCGGCGGGCTTCTTTTTCCCCAGCCAAGCCGGAGCAATTGCATTTCACTTGACCAGCCGACAGCCCTGAGCTACATTGAGCACATGTCACGTTACCATGGAGAACAAGTATTAGTCGTCCCGCGCGACGTCTTTGAAGCGGTCGGGGCCTTTAACGGCGTTCGGCAAAACCCGCAGGAATACCTGGAAGCTTTTCTCAAGCCGGGCGTTGCCCGCTTTATCGACCGCGAAATCGCCGAAGAATCCCCGCAGTACAAACAAATCATCGCCTACTCCATCTTCCGCCACGCTGGCAAAATACTCTCCTACGCCCGCACCTCCAAAGGCAACGAAACACGCCTGCACGACAAATACTCCCTCGGCATCGGCGGCCACATCAACCCCATTGACGGCATCGCTGAAAGCATCCGGACCTACCTCAGCGGCGTCGAACGCGAAATCCGAGAGGAAATCTCCTTCTCCGGCACAGCCTCACAGCGCCTCTATGCAGTCATCAATGACGACACGAACGACGTCGGCTCCGTCCACCTGGGCATTGTTCACCTTTTTGAGCTGGACACTGACGCCGTCGCACCAAATGAAAAAGCACTCGACAAGCTCGCCTTCCGCAGTTTGGATGAACTCAGCGGCGAGCTCTATCCCAAGCTGGAAACCTGGTCAGCCATCTGCGTCGATGCCCTGAACGCCGAGGCCCGCTAACGCAGCGCGGTCCCGCTCATCCAGCGCACAACTCCTCTCCCGCCGCCGCTGCCGGAATACGACAGCGGCGGCTTTTTGCCTTGACTTCAAGGCCTCCCGGTAGCAGAATGATAGCGTGATGATGAAGACTGCTACGGCTGTCATTCTGGCGGCTCTCCCTACTCTGGCTAATCCCCCCACAGATACCGCACCGCTTTCCGGGACTCCTCAGATACCCGCTGGGGCCGCGGAAGCTCCAGCGGATCTGTCGGGCAAGGCTCCTACCCCAAAGCCCCCGATCGCCCCCCCTGCGGGCTCCCCATCTTCCCCCTCTTCCCCCTCGGCAGCGCAGGCACCCCAGCCTGCACCGCAGAGCACGAACCCCACCGCTCAGGCACCGCAGGAACAGACACCGCAGGAACCATCCCCGGAAGCCCGGACACCGCAGGGAGCCCCCCCAGCCGCTCAGGCACAGCCACCCACGCCCCAAACCAACGGACAAGCCAACCAGGCAACACCCCCCGACACGCCATCGGGTGACCGTGCGGCCCCGCCACCGGAATCCCCCGTGCTCCAGGCTTCCGTTGCGGAAGCAAGCGACGCCCCCACCTCCCCCGAGCTCTCATCCACGGCAGCGCAGGCACCCGGCACCACAGACCAGGCCCGCCCAGCCCCCACCGCTTCCCCGCAGCAAACAGCAGACACGGGCGACCTGACTGCGGCCTACCGCGGCATCGTCAAAATCGAAGTAGCCATCCGCATGCCCGATTACAGCCGCCCCTGGATGACCGGGCGCTACGGCACCGGCAACGGCACCGGGTTCATGGTTGACAAAGGCCTTTTCATGACCAATGCGCACGTCGTCGCAAACACAGAGCGCATCTACCTCTCCCCCTACACCGACGCCCGCAAAATACCGGCCCGCGTCAAATTCGTCGCCCACGACTGCGACCTTGCCCTGGTGGAAATAGACGACACTTCAGCCTTTGAAGGCGTCCCCTGCCTGCAATTCAGCGACAACCTGCCCCGACTGGAAGACACCGTGCGAGCCATCGGCTACCCGATTGGCGGCTCGCGGCTGTCCGTCACACGGGGCATTGTTTCGCGCATCGACGCCATCCCATATTCTCACCCCCGGAATGAGATGCACATGGCCGTCCAGATTGATGCCGCCGTCAACCCCGGCAACAGCGGCGGTCCCATCCTGATGGGCAACAAGGTTGTCGGTGTGGCCTTCCAGGGACTGACCAACGCCAATGCCACGGGGTACATGATCCCGACGCCCGTCATCAAACGCTTCCTCAAAGACGTATCCGACGGGCGCTATGACGAGTACGTCGATCTCGGCGCCTCGTTCTTCCCCCTGGAGAACGAAGCACTGCGGCGCCACTACGGCCTTCCCCAGACGCCAGTGGGAGTCGTCGTAGGCGAAGTGCTGCAAGGCAGCAGTGCAGACGGTGTCCTGCAGGTTGGGGACGTCGTCCTCGCTGTGGACGGGCTGCCGGTCGACAGCTCCGCCATGATCATCCTGGAAGGCCAGCGCGTGCAGCTGGAGGAGCTTGCAGAGCGCGCCTTCAAAGGCGATCAGGTCACCTTCAGCATCCTGAGGCAGGGAGAGCCCATGACCGTCACCGCGACCCTGCGCAGTCTGCCGGGCAAAGACATCAACCTCTACGCCTACGACCGGCAGCCCCGCTATGTGCAGTTTGCCGGGCTCATTTTCCAGCCGCTCAATCTGAATGTCGCCCTGGCCCACAAACTCGACATGAAAAACTTCCTCGTTGAGCTCGACAAGTTCATCCACCGGGGCGGAGCCGTCGTGAAGGATGACCTGGTTATCATCACAGACATTCTCAAAGACGAGGTAAATGCCCGTCTCGGACAAGTCACCAACAATCTGGTGACCAAAGTCAATGGTGTAGAGGTCAAAGGCCTCCGTCACCTTTACGAGCTGCTCTACCCGGAGGATCCGGATGCGCGACCGCCCTACACCGTCATCGAGCTTTCGGGGAAAGGGCGCCCCATCGTCATCGACAACGCCACGGTCGAAAGTGCCAACGCCCGCATTTCCGGCAATTATGGGGTCAATGCACCGGCCCGTCTCTAACCCTTTACGCTTTTTCGCCTCACGCTCATGAAGACTTCCGCCTACATGGTTCTGTTGCTTACCGGTCTTGCGCTAACAGCCTGCAAGCCCACCCCGCGCACAGCCCACGAGAAGCACGACACATCCCCCCGTGATACCGATCAGGAAACAGCTTCCGCCCCTGCGACTCCGGGTTCCCCTGCCACCCCCAACACTTCAGGGGAAGCAATCAGCCCGGACTCCCGGGAAGCAGCAATCCAGCCCCCCACCCCCGGCGCCACGGGAAGCGAGATTGTCCCGCCCGGCGGACAGGAGCAAACAGACACGACCCTGTGTCTGCTCGAGGTAGCGGCCACCCATCAGGATTACAATCTCCTGCGCCCATGGGAAAAAGACGCCGTAAGCGAGGACCGTTACATGGGTGTCTACCTCGGTAACGGCAAGGTCCTGACCTACGGCGACGCCGCAGAAGCAGCCACTTACCTGGAACTGCGTCTGCCCGATGGCTCTCAGGCCGTTCCCGCCAAGGTACTCCGCTACAACAAAGACCTCAATCTCGCCCTGCTGACCACAGCCCATGAGGCAGATCTCTCCCTTTTTGACGGCCGCCGTCCGCTGGAGCTTGGCAAAGCCCTGGCTGTCGGAGCTCAGGCTGAGTTTCTGGGCAGTGTCCGGGGCGTCAGTCCCGCCCGCATCCCCGTAACAGTCGAGAACAGCGACAGCGGGCCAGACGGCATGCTCAGCCTCAAACTCAAAGCTGCCGCGCCCATCCCCAGCGGAAACAACAGCCAGGGGCTTCCCATCGTACAGGACGGCAAGCTCTGTGCCCTCACTTCGGACTACGATCAGGACACACTCACCTTCTCCGCCATCAATGCCGAGCTTATTGAGCGTTTCCTGACTCTGGAACATGCGCAAGCCCCCACGCTGGGTATCCGTTTCAGTGAGGTGGACGACCCGGTGTTCCGGCGCTATCTCAAGCTGGATGAACATCAGGGTGGCCTGTACATCTGCGACGTGCTCGACGACAGTGCTGCACAATCCGCAGGCCTTCAGAAGGGGGACGTGCTGACTGCCATCGATGATATGCCCATCGACACGCAAGGCCGCTGTAAGCATCCTCTCTATGGCACCATCGATGCGGCATCCGTCCTGCGCTCCAGCAAACCGGTTGGCGAACACCTGACGCTGACCATCTGCCGCAACGGCGAACAACTGACACTCCCGGTCGCGCTGAATCGGGACGCGCTGGAGCATCACCTGATTGGCCAGCAGCAAACAGGCGAGCAGCCCCGCTACATTGTCTACGGCGGTTTGCTGTTCCAGCCTCTCACGGCGCAGTACCTCGAGACCGTTCTTCAGGCGAGCAGGGGCTCTCTGCCGCTGCAATTTCTCGAGATCGAAGACCGCATGCCCGCCATGAAAGCAGAAGGGCGCAAAGAACTGATCGCCCTCACCCTGGTCATCCCGACTCCCGCGACCCTCTCCTACGAGGAATGCGGCTTCTGCCTCGTGGAAAAAGTAAACGGTCAAGTCTGCACGGACTTCGGGCAGTTTGCGGAATTACTCGATGAGCCCACCGACGACGGACTTGTCACCCTCAGTACCAACAAGCCCCCCTACACTCTCGTTGTCGATCGCCATATGGTCGAGACCTGCAACAAAGCCCTCCAGAAGCAGGCCATCCCCCAGTTGCGCTCCCCTGACGTCCGCCGGCAGCCAGGCGAAGCCGCGCCCTCCCCTTCCAGCGGACAATCCGCTGACGCCGGCCCGGCCAACCAACCTGACACCGGAGAATCAGCTGCTGCACCGGCGGCCTCCTGATACACCTTGGGCGGGGGGCTTCCCTTGGTTCCGCTCCCCGCAATCCGGAACACCCCGCAACCTTGGGCACGCCCACAGTCCGGGACACGCCCGCAGCCCAAGCGGGGAACCCAACCGGATTGCTGTGCCCGGCGCTGCGCTGCCTGCACACGCGCACGCACGGCTGGCACATCCCGGCGGCAGCTAGGCACCGGATTCCGTATCGGATCCCTTCGGCGCATCCCCCGATTGTCTGAAGCTGGCCCGCCACACCACAGTGGGGTGAGTGATACGATGGCACCGGCGGCATGGTTCATCCCCAGTGTACACGTCATACTCCTCCGGTGCAGGCAAAACAAGATCCACCAGGCGACGCTTCAGGTTGACCCAGCGGTAGACCAGGCCATTGACGCATCTCCAGAAGCACGGCGTCTCCTCCCTGAGGGTCAGCCACTCCCTGTTCCCCTGCTCAGTCCAGGCCAGATTCGCACCCGTGCACACGAAGCAGGACGTCACCACGGGAATGGTCGCAAAAGACCACCCCTGCTCCGTCAGATCACGGAAAAAAACGAGATCGCCCACGCTGCGCCAGCGCACGTCAAACCTCGGCTTTCTCTGCCGGAACACCTCAGCCCGGTAAAAAGTCGAGTTCGTGATACAGGCGCAATTGAGCCATGATGACCAGCGCTTCGGCAACACGGGCCGGCGATGGCACACGTAGGCGTACGAGGCATCCACAATCACATAGGACCCCAGCAAAACGTCCGCCGCCGGCTTGCTGCGCATCCATGCGGCCACCTGAGCCAGGGCCCCCGCCAGGTACTGTTCATCGCTATTAAGATGAGCGACGATGTCGGCATCCTCCGGCGTGGCATCCCACGCGCGGTTGATGGCATCATACATACCGGCATCGGAGGTGCTTTCCCAAGTAAAAAGATACCCCTCCACCCCTGCACTGGCATGCGCCCACTCCCTCAGCCAGGGCACGGTTCGGTCCAGCGATCCGCCGTCCTGCACGTGGTGGTGAATCTCCACCCCCTCACCCACCTGGTCTCTCACTGAGCGGACACAGGCCGGAAGCCACGGCATTGCGTTGAACGATGGTGTAACGATATAGAATTTCATGCCTCCAGCAACATGGGCGGTTTGCCTGCGGAACCTTTCTTTTTCCATTCAAGCCACTTCTCCGCAAACTCAAGCATCAGCAGAACGCAATGCCGCATATCCAGGTAGCGGTAGCAACCGAGCCGACCGATGAACGACACTGTCGGTTCCGCCTCCGCCCGCCTGGTATAGCGCCGCAAAATTTCCATATCCGATTTCATGCGCACCGGGTAAAACTTCGGGGATTCCCGCGTACTGGCCCGGCTGAACTCCTGCATCAGCACACTGCGGTCATGGTGCTCCCACGGAGAAAAATAATTATGCTGGTGACTGCGCGTGTACGGGACACTCAGATCACTGAAATTCATGCATCCGCACCCCTGCATGTCCCCCAGGCCCCGCATCACCTTAAACTCGACAGTACGATAGCTCAAATCCCCCTCCGCGTAAAGGAAGTACTCATCAATGGGCCCGGCATAGAACACGTGCCCGTATTCCTCCTTCATCCCGTGCTCGTAGGGAACCCCCAGCAACACCGTAATTAGCGGGTGGGTGAGCATGTTGGTGATCCACTGCGTATACCCGCTTACGGGGAACCCCTGGTACTTCGAATTGTAGTAGTTATCCTCGTAATTGAAACGCACGGGAATGCGCATCACCACGTCGGCAGGCATCTCAGCAGGGCTTACCCCCCACTGTTTCGTCGTATACCCCTGAAAGAACGTCTCGTATATTTCCCGGCCCACCAGGGAGAGCATCTTTTCTTCTGCATTCCTGGGATTTGGGAAACGCTTGTCCTGCAGCGATTGCACAAATTGGCAAGCCTCAGCCGGAGTAAACTGCTTGCCGAACAGCTGGTTGATCGTGTGCAGATTCACAGGGAAAGAGAACACACCCCTGTGGTTGCACGCTTTGACACGATTCACCCACGGGCAGAACCGGTCAAAGCGCTGCACATACGCCCACACCCGCTCATCGCTCGTGTGGAAGATATGCGGGCCAAACACATGCATATCCACCCCGGTCTCCTCATCCCTGCGCGAGTGACAAAGCCCGCCCACGAACGTCTGCTTATCAATCACCACACAGGGCACCCCGGCCTCCGCCAACTGGCGAGCCAACACACTGCCGGTCAATCCGGCGCCAACAATCAATACCTTTTTCATACTCAACTGCGCTCAAGCAAACACCGGTAAACATCCTCCAGATGATCAATTCGCGTCTCCCAGCTCATATGCGTTCTCAGCCACCGGGCCCGGCGCACGTGCCATGCTGCATCGCGGGGAGGTGCCTCGAGCAGCTTGATAAGGGCCTCACGCATATCCCGCTCCGTGTGGCGCGACACCGGCACCTTGCACGCCAAATCCACCGGCAGCCAATGCTGACCGCCCGTATCGAGACACAGACAGGATACCCCCATCGACAACGCTTCCAGCAGCGCCATGCAACCCGAATCCCGGAAGGCTGCCGTCACGAACACCTTGGCCCCGCACATCCTCTGCAGCAACTGCTCCCGGGGCATGAACGACATCAGCTCCACGGCTTCAGGTGGCAATCCGCAGCGTCGCGCATAGGACATCACACCTGTCTTTTTTTCCTCGGGGACAGCCGCCACACACAGCGGAACCTGCACGCCGGACTCCCACAAACGCCCCATAACCCGGAGCAGGAGCTGGAGTCCTTTTTCAGGGCGTACTCCGCCATCGAAAAGGACGTAAGGGTGGGACGACGTCTCCGGCGCCTCCTCCCTGATCTCCGACGAGCCCACCGCAATGATAGGATAAAGCTCCGTCTGCTCAAGCCGGCCAACACGCTGCAACCGGTCCAACGTCCCAAGCGTCGAAGCCATCACCACCCCAGGCTGCGGAGATCTCCGGATACGCCATGACAAAGGCAACACGTCCCACGGCACGTAGCGGACCAGTTCTTTGAGAGCGGCACGCCACGGCAGCTCCCGCAGCAGCGGCAACGCCACTGTGTCGGCCCCTCCGACAGGCCCTATCACGTAAGGAAGCCCCGTCGCGAACACATCCCGAATCCCCCGGTACTGATTAAAAGTCACATGATGGGCAAGGTCGAAATGCTCAGCCTCGCACAACAGTCGCAACTTCTCCCCGACCGCCCGCTGCCAGCGGTAATACGTCCCGGGGGAAGCGAAGTGGTCCAAGTCCAGGTTCCACTCCACCACACGAATGGGCAACCCGGCGTCGGCGATTCCCTTGCGGTTCAGGCCGGAGAACTCCGCCGTCGTCACCACTGTCACATCGTGCCCCCTTTCAGCCAGGCCCCTGGCGACATTCCAGCCGACACCGGCCTCACTGCCCCGTGCCGCACCAAAACTGTAGGAAAGGAGTAAAATCTTCATGACGGTCCATGTGGAAAATCCGCAGGCTGGACAGCACCGCACTCATGCGACACATCCATACCGGATCGCAGCACCTGCCTCCCGGGCATTCTAACCCGTCTTCTCTCTCATGTCAACAATGGAAAATAAGGGGAAAGAACCAATCTGATCGGACGGACAATCCCCCTAGGCTCTGAGTCTGCACCATAACACTCAGCCGCCTCCCACAGCCAAAACGGCCCCCTCCGCCTCAGCCGGAGCTGTCGCCTCATCCCGGAAGCGCATACCTGGATAGCTGTTTCGGGGCATGCCACACTTTGCCCCTTGACCTTTTAAGCTTTGCCCGTACAATAGCTGCCGTACAACGAATCTGATATATGGAAACAACACATCAATTCCAAACAGAAGTCCGTCAGTTGCTCGACATCGTGATTCATGCGTTTTACAGCGATCGCGAGGTGTTTGTGCGCGAACTGGTATCCAATGCCTCGGATGCCTTGGAAAAGCTGCGCCTCAAGCAGCTGACGCAGGCGGACATTTACCAGCCGGAGAAGGAACTGCGCATCGGCATTTCCACCAACGAGGAAGCCCGCACGCTGACAATTGCTGATACGGGTATCGGCATGACGCAGGATGAAGTGGTCGAGTACCTCGGCACCATTGCCCACTCCGGCACGAAGAAGTTCCTGGAGATGATGAAGGAAAGCCAGGGCGGCCAGCAGGATCTCATCGGCCAGTTCGGTGTGGGATTCTACAGTGTCTTCATGGCCGCGGATAAGGTGGAGGTAACCACGCGCTCTTGGCAGCCGGATGCGAAGCCGGTGCAGTGGGTAAGCGACGGCCAGGAGGGCTACAGCCTCAGTGAGGCGGCAGAGGATACACCGCGCGGCACCAGCATCCTTATCCATCTCAAGGAAGATGCCGCTATGTTCAGCAAGGCGGATCACCTGCGCTACATCATTGAGAAATACAGCAACTTCGTGGGCTTCCCCATTGACTTCAACGGCGAGCACCTCAACACGGTGCAAGCCATCTGGATGAAGAACAAAAAGGATGTCAAGCCGGAAGAATACGACGAGTTCTACCGCTTCATCAGTCACACGGACAGCAAACCGCTGACCTACATGCACTTCAGCGCGGATGCCCCGATCGTTCTCAATTCGGTACTCTTCGCCCCGGAGGAGAATCCTGAAATCATGGGCTTTGGACGCTGTGAGCCCAATGTGGCGCTCTACTGCCACAAGGTGCTCATCGACAGCAAGCCTGAGAAACTTCTGCCGGAGTGGTTGCGTTTCCTGACGGGAGTGGTAGACAGCGATGACCTGCCGCTGAATATCTCCCGCGAGATGCTCCAGGACAACTCCCTGCTGCGCAAAATTTCCGGCATCATCACCAAGCGTTTCATCAAGCACCTGGAGGGCGTAGCCAAGAATGAGCCGGAGACGTATGAGAAGTTCTGGCAGCAGTTTGGCCGCTACCTGAAGGAAGGCGTCGTGACCACCTGGGAATACAAGAATGAACTGGGTAAGCTGCTGCGCTTTGAGTCGACGTTTACCGAGCCCGGCAAGCTGACCTGCTTTGCGGATTACATCAGCCGCATGAAGGAAAACCAGAAGGACATCTACGTGCTCTACGGTGTCTCCCGTGCCCAGCTGGAGCATTCCCCGTACCTGGATGCGCTCAATGCCCGCGGGTTTGAGGTGGCGTTCCTGACGGAGAATGGTGATCAGTTTGTGATGGACAGCCTGATGAAAGTCGATGACAAGGACATTAAAGCCATCGACCGCTCCAACCTCGACCTGCCTGAATTGCCAGATCAGAAGCAGGAAGGCGGCCTCGATGAGGACGCAGCAAAAGGCCTGACCGATTGGGTGAGCGAGGCGTTCAAGGATCAGTTCAGCAAGGTGAGCACGACGGATCGCATCAGTTCGGCTCCCGCTATCGCCCTGCAGGCTGAGCACGACGTGACCCCCGAAGTGCGGGCCTACCTCAAAGCCATGGGCCAGGAGGTGCCGGAGTCTCACCCCGAGATTGCGTTCAACCCGCACAATCCGATCGTGCAGAAGCTCGCCGAACTCCGCAGCACCGATGAAGATCTGGCCAAGCTGCTGGCGGGCCAGCTGATAGATACAGCATTGCTCCGCGCCGGTCTGCTCGAGGATCCGGCGAAACTGGCCGATAACAGCTCGGCGCTTCTGGCGAAGCTGCTCGACAAATAAACGGCCGGTCTCCCGCGCTCAATCTGCCCCTGCGCGCAAACCCTCTCGCGCACCTGACTCACCTCCCCCGCAGGCAACAGACGCCTGCGGGGCTTTTCATCTGCCCTCCGGAAGTTCCCGGAAGCTATGCGGACACGGGCACACAGCCTCCGCGGCACCTGTCAGCGGCTGCAGTCTGCCACGCGAGGGTAACAGGACATCTCACAACAAGCCTGCTCCACAACAAGACGACCCCGCCCCCCGGCCTGACAGGCCACGCGCCCCGACGAGGCCACCTTCCCTCCCGATGAGACCAGCTGCCTGGGCTCACGCCTACTCCAGCACTCCGGCCGCATAATCAGAGGCCATCAGCCCCGCACCAATCAGGCCGGAATCCGAACCGAATTGCGCCGGCATCAGCCTCAGATTGTTGTAATGCACGTAGAAAAGCTGCTCCTTGAGGCGGGCCCGCAGCGGGTCGAAAAGCAACTCATTCGCCTTAGCCACACCGCCGCCAATCACAAACGCTTCCGGCACAACAGCGTACATCACATTCATAATCAGGCAGGCGAGCTTTTCCGCAAAGTCATGGTACATCCCCAGCGCGATCGCATCACCCGCGCGGGCAGCGAGCTCCAGCTTCAGCGGCGTGCAATCGGCCGCCGTACAGCTCCGGCCCGCGGCAGCATAGCGCGCCACGGCATCAGCCGCCATCTCATTGTTGCCGATGTATTCCTCGATGGCTCCCCGATTGCCGAAAGGCCCCACGCGCCCATCGAAATGAATACTGGTCTGCCCGAGCTCCGCCGCCGACACATTGCGACCACGGAGCATCCGGTTGTGCAGCACAATCGCACCGCCGAGCCCCGTACCCAGCGTCAGGCACACCAGACTCTCCAGCCCGCGTCCGGCTCCCAGCTTCCACTCGGCATAGCCCATGCAGTTGGCATCATTGTCCAGCACCACCGGCAACCCCAGCTCACGCTGCATCACCTCGCGCACCGGCACCTCATGATCCCACACCGGCACATTCGTCAGCTGATAAAGCACCCCCCGGTGGAAATCCACCCAGCCGGGCATTCCCAGTCCCACAGCCACCGCTCCGGGGTGCTGCTCTCGCAGCTCCTTCATCGTACGGCACATAGCCGCCATGATCTCCTCCGGGCTGCCGTATGCCTGCGTCGGCAAGGGGGCAGCCTTTTGCACGATTTCACCGCCCCGTGTAACCCCGATTTTGATACTGGTCCCGCCAAAATCAACCGCGATCGCCTCACTGTAACCCATTGCACTGCTCATGATCACGCATTATAGTAGCCTCCCTGCACCGGGTCAAGCCTCCAACCCGCCCCGGACGCCATGAGCACCACTCCCCACATTTTTCCCTGCCGCTGCCTCAGTTTAGGCTTGACAAAAGGCGGTTGCATCTGCGACTAATAAGCAAGCGGAGCGTCCCCCCGCTTTCCCCGGAGCACCGCTTTCGGAGCACGGAGCAACCGCTTTCGGAACAGCCCGGCGCACCCGGCAGCCGGACCTCCCGCGGAACTCAGGCTGTCCCGCAGTGGCAAGACTCAGCCGAACCCGCAGCGGCGCACGGCGGACTCCTGCCGCTGCCGCCGGTGCCCCGGCCCTGCAAACATCCAGGGGAGGGGGAGAAAGCAGCCCGCATCACCTTTCCGCGGTCACGTTCATCACCATCCGTTCATCTCATCCATGTCCAAAACACTCATCATCGCAGAGAAACCAAGCGTGGCAAACGACCTCGCCCGCGTGCTTGGCAAAAAACTGGGCAAATTCAAGAAAGAAGAAGCCACAGGCAGCTTCACCAACGACTCACTCATCATCACCTCAGCCGTCGGCCACCTGGTAGAGCAGAAAAAGCCCCAGACCAGCGACGGCAAAAGCCTCCCCTGGAAGATGGACTACCTGCCCGTGATGCCGGCGACCATGGAACTCGAACCAATCGCCAAATCCGCAGACCGGCTCAAAAAAGTTCTGAAACTCGCCCGCAGCAAAGAGGTCGACACCCTGGTCAACGCATGCGATGCCGGGCGCGAAGGCGAACTGATCTTCCGCAACATCGTACGCTACGGCAAACTCAAAAAACCCATCAAGCGCCTCTGGATGCAAAGCATGACCGATGACGCGATTCTCGAAGCCTGGAGCCGGCTCAAGAGCGACGCCGACATGGCGAATCTGGCCGATGCCGCCGTCTGCCGCTCCGAATCCGACTGGCTGGTTGGACTGAACAGCACACGGGCACTCACCGTCCTGCAATCCGCCTCGGGGGGCTTCAACGTCACCCCCTCCGGCCGGGTTCAAACACCCACCCTGGCGTTGCTGGCCGCACGGCAGAAAGAAATTCTGGCGTTCACCCCCGAGACCTACTACGAAGTCCGCGGCACCTTCCAGGCCGCCGCCGGCAGCTACGACGGCAAATGGTTTGACCCCGCCTGGAAAAAGGACGAAAACGCCCCGCAGCGGACACGCGACCGCATCTGGGATGCTGCGCAAGCCGCCGCCATCGCCGAACGCTGCCGAAACTGCCCGGCGCAAGTCATCGAAACCCGCAAACCAGTCTCCATCCCGGCGCCCCAGCTCTTCGATCTCACCTCCCTGCAGCGCGAAGCCAGCAACCGCTTCGGCTTCTCCGCCCGCCGCACCCTCCAACTCGCGCAGGAATGCTACGAAAAACACAAAGTACTCACCTACCCGCGCACCGACTCCAAATACCTGCCCAACGACTACCTCAAAATCGCCGCCAAAACCGTATCCGCCATCGCGGAGAACATGCCTGAGTTCGCCACTCATGCCAACGGCATCATCAAAAACAAAGGCATTCGCCCCAGCAAACGCGTCTTCGACAGCAAAAAGGTCAGCGACCACTTTGCCATCATCCCCACGGGGCGTTTTGTCAGCCTCAGCGGCGACGCCGCGAAAATCTTCACCCTCGTCGTGCAGCGCTTTCTGGGGGTCTTCATGCCCAACGCCGAGTTTGAAGACACCGAACGCACCACGATGGTCACCTCTGCCCGGGCAAAGGACTACTTCTACACGCACGGGCGCGTCCAACTGGCAGCCGGCTGGAAAGCGCTTTACCTCAGCAGCCAGCGCAGCAAAAAAGATGAGCTCTGCCACGTTGAGCCCAACGAAGAAGTCCTCACCACCAGGACCGAAGCCGTCGAAGACCACACCAAAGCACCGGCACCCTACACCGAAGCCACCCTGCTCACCGCCATGGAAACAGCCGGCAAACTGGTAGATGACGAAGAACTCGCCTACGCGATGAAAGAACGCGGCCTCGGCACCCCGGCGACCCGAGCCGCAATCATCGAAGGCCTCATCTCCCAGGAATACATCGCACGCGACGGCAAAGACCTCGTTGCCACGCGCCGCGGCATGGATCTCATCGACCTGCTCAACAAAATTGGCCTGAGCACCCTCTCCAGCCCCGAACTGACCGGCGAGTGGGAGTACCGCCTCAAGCAGATGGAAAACGGCAAACTGGATCGGGCTTCCTTCATGAAGGACATCCGGACCTACACGACAGACATCGTCGCCGCCGTACGCGACTACATGCAAAACGGCAAAAACCCCGATCTGCAACTGCCCTGCCCCGCCTGCGGCCAAGTAGGACTCAGCAGCCGGGTCGATGCCGTCTCCTGCCAAAACTGCAAATTCCGCATCCGGCGCGTCCACGCCGGACTCAGCCTGACAGATGACCAAATCGGGGAACTGATCACCAAAGGGGAACTGCCCGTCATGGAAGGCTTCCGCTCGAAGTTCGGGAAACCCTTCAAAGCCGGACTGCGCCTCACCGCCCCCGAATCCGAACGCGCCTCCTGGAAAGTCGAGTTCTACTTCGACACAGCCAAAGAAACCCCGCAACAGCAAGAGCAGGAGCAGCACTCCCTCGGCCGATTCCCCGTGAAAGGCCAGGGTGAACTCGAAGTCTTCGAAACCGAAAAACAGTGGAGCATCCCTGAGTTCGTCCAGGAAGGCGGCAAGAAAAAAGGCTTCGCCATGGCGCGCACCATCCTCGGCAAAGAAATCACACCCGAGCAACTCACCCGACTGCTGGCCGAAGGCAAAACCGAACTCATCACCGGCTTCGTCTCCCAGCGCACCCACAAACCCTTCGACGCCATGCTGACCATCGACCCGCGCAAGGGCAACGTCGGCTTTGAATTCCCGCCCCGCGAACCACGCAACAAAGCCGACGGCAAAACCGCAGACAAAAAATTCACCGCCTCCGACGCCACCCGGGAAGACCTCAGCGCCGCCACCCGCCACGGCACCATCAAAGTGAAAAACAAAGGCGAGCACGACCTGCTGGAAACCGAAAACGCCTGGCATGTCGAAGGCCTGGTCTACGGCAAAACGCGCAAACCCCTCGTCATCCCCCACATCATGTGCGGCATCGATCTGAACCTCGAGCGCGTCACCCAACTGCTGACCAAAGGCAAAACCGAACTCATCAAAGACTTTGTGAGCCACAAAACCGGCCGCAAATTCGACGCCTATCTCGTCTTTACCCCCGGCACCGGTAAAGTCGGCTATGAATTCCCGCCGCGTTCCTGAGCAACGCCCCCTCCACCGGCATGAAAGGACTCCTGCGCATCCTGTCCCGCACCGACCGCTTCACCAACGGCATCATCATCAGCCTTCTCCTGGGCCTGCTGCTGCCCTGCGAAGGCATCGGGGCCGATCTCTTCGACGCCCTGACCAACCTGGCCATCACGCTGCTCTTCTTCCTGTACGGCGCCAAACTGTCGAGGCAATCCATCATCGACGGTCTGCTGCACTGGCGGCTGCAAGCGATGGTATTCTTCTTCACCTTCATCTTCTTCCCCCTGCTCTTTATCGCAGCACGTCCCGTGGGCGAATGGGTCGTCGGCCCGTCCCTCTACATGGGCATGCTCTACGTCGCGTGCCTGCCCTCCACCGTACAAAGCAGCATCGCCTTCACCTCCATCGCCGGGGGCAACGTCCCGGCAGCCGTCTGCTCAGCCTCCGTCTCCAGCCTGCTGGGAGTCTTCCTGACCCCACTGCTCGTCGGTCTGCTCTTTGAAACCGGTGGTGCCTCCGCCGCCGACCTCGGTCCGGACACCATCATCAAAATATGCAGTCAGATTCTGCTGCCCTTCATCGCCGGGCAAATCTCCCAGCGCTGGCTCAAAAACTGGGTCGACAGCCACCGCAAGCTCATCGGCTGGAACGACCAGATCACCATCTGGCTGGTCGTCTACACCGCCTTCTCCGACGCGACCCGCAGCCACTACTGGCAGCAGCTTGACCTCATGCACCTCATCGGCATCGCCGCACTCTGCCTCGTTCTGCTGCTTATCATCCAAGCGGCCTGCTACCTCAGCAGCCGCCTGCTGCGCTTCAGCCGCGAAGACCGCATAGCCATCGTCTTCTGCGGCTCCAAAAAAAGCCTCGCCGTAGGAGCACCCATGATGATGGCCATCTTCGGCACCCTGGACAACAACCTCCTGCTGCCCCTCATGATCTTCCACCAGGTGCAGCTGCTGGTCTGCGCTCAGCTCGCCCGGCGCTGGAAAAAAGCCGGAGCAGACGACGGCGGCTACTGACCGCCCCGAACCAACCACCACCCGCAGCCACCTCTAAGCCACCCGCAGCCAGTCAATCGTCACCAGTCAATCGACACCCGCCAATCGCCACCAGCCAAGCCACGGCAGCAGTCCCATGATACCCCTCCTTGCCCAAGCCCTCCCTGAGTTCGTCCGCTGGAGCGCCCCCCACCTCTGGGCCGTCACCATCACCGTACTGACCGCCGCCGCCCTGCTGCTTCTGGGCAGCAAACAGAGCGAACGCAAGCGCCATCTCATCTGCCGGGTACTCGCCTGCATCGTCGCCGTACAATTCATCGGCGAATACACCTGGCGAGCCTTCTCAGACGCCTACGGCCCTTGGCGCTACAACCTGCCGCTTCACTTCTGCTCCTTCATGCTCATCGTCGCCTTCATCGCCCTGTGGTGGAGAGCCCACTGGGCCTGCGCCATGGTGTACTTCGGCGTACTGACAGCGAGCATCCAAGCCCTCATCACACCGGACATGGCAGCCGGCTACCCGAGCATAGCCTTCTTCATCTTCTTCATTTCCCATGGCCTGCTGCTGGTCATCGCGCTGGCCATCCCCGTCCTGCTGCGCTGGCGGGCACGCGGCTGGGACGACCTCCGCACCCTGCTGCTGATGGATCTGTACGTCATCTGCATCATCCCCGTCAACATCTGGCTGGGCACCAACTACGGCTACACCCAAGGCAGCCCCGTCGAAGGCTGCCTGCTCGACTACCTCGGGCCGGCCCCCTGGTACTACCTCTGGGTACAGCTGCCGGTGCTGGCCGTCTTCCGCCTCATGATGCTGCCGGTGCACGACTCCCGGGAAGCCTGAGCACCGACACTCCGGCGCACGCCCTCCCCCACCCTCCACAGGCCATTCTTCCGCTTTCCCGAAGCAGGGGGAACCATCTGCCTCAGCGCCGCCCTCCGCAGTAAAAAATCCAAAACGAAACGCCCAGCAACACAGCCACCCCCAACGACAGCAGCACGATCAGCCCCACCGGCCGGCGCTGCGCGTCTTCCGCCCCGTACGCAACCCCACCCCCGGAACCCTGCACCGCCCCCTTCCCCGACCGGCCCGCGGCATGCCGAAGCACCTTATAATCGACAGCCAGCCTGGACAAGGCAGAATAGGTCTGGCACTTTTCATTGTCCGTGACCGACTCACCATCCTTGGCAAAAGCAGCCTGATACCCAGCGACCGTCAGCAGCACCCGGATTGACTCCCCGGGAGCCAGACTGCCATCAACCCCCGGGAAAGCCGTGCCAAACTCATACGTCAGCGTCAGGGGACGTACGATATTGCCCGGCACCACGCAATTAACACCACGGGAACAGGAAGCATGCGTGCCCTCCAGTCGGCAAGCCAAACTGATGGCACGGCTCCACCCCTGCACCCGCCCCACCTTGGAGGCCGAAAAATAATCTACCGACAAGCTGTTGAGCTCGACCGGCGAGGACGACGTATTGACCAGGCGGAAAGAGAGGAAATACTGCAGGCGCTTCTCGTTATTCAACGCCACATAGGGAGCCAGACAACGCCCCTGAAACTCACGGAGACCGAGTGAGAGATCATTCCAGGCGGTGATCGGCCTCCCGCTCTGGTCTGTCAAGCCGGCCTGCTCCAACGAAAGCAGCCCGTCCGAAAAGGAAAACGATGCCGGTTGCCCGGGCGACGTCGCGAACGTCAGCACCTGGGACGCCCCATATGAAGGCGAACACGCCATCAACAACCATCCCACCCCCACAAGCACCCAGTGCCACCATTGTCCCACGCGCATGAACAAATCCCCTCTCATACCCATACTCCTTTCATCCATACACCCATACTCCTTTCATCCATACTTCTTTCACCCATACTTCTTTCACCCATACTTCCTTTCAAAACATCCCGTTCTTACTCATGTCCAAGACTGTCGAGCATCTCTTGCGCCTTCTCATAACCCAGCCGGGAAGCTTGCTCGAGCAGAGACCGAGCCTCCTCACGCGACGGCTGCACCCCCTCACCCTCCAGGTAGCACAGCGCGAGCGCATAAAGAGCCTCCGGGATCTGCTGGTCCGCCGCCGCCCTCCACAACCTGACCGCCTCCGCAGCATCCCTGTCCACCCCCTTGCCCAGGAAATAATAAAAAGCCAAGGCATTCTGCGCCTCAGCCATCCCCTGCTCAGCTGCCTTGCGGCACCATTCATATGCCTCCGCCGGGGACGCAGACACGCCCTCTCCGCGCTCATAACACTCACTGAGAGCCTTCTGGGCCGACGCATATCCCCTCTGGGCAGCCTCCCGGTACCACATCGCCGCCTCATCACTGGACTGCTTCACCCCCTGCCCCCAGCGGTAGCATTCCGCCAAACGGAACTGAGCCTCGGGATCCCCCTGCTCGGCGGCAGGGCGCAGCGCTTCGGCTGTTACCGCCTCCGCATCAGCGGGCAAAAGAAGCACCGGCAAACCCAGCCAACATGCAGCGAACACAAAACACCGACACAGCAACCTTCTCATCCAGCCATTCTGACCACCTGGCATTCAGTTGTCAAGGAGATAATAAAAAGAAAAAACAAAAAATCACACACGCACAACGCCTCACCATACCGTACCATCTCAACGCGTCTGCCACCACCGCCCCGCCTTCCACCACCGCCCACACACAGCAACCGCCGGTCCCACCGGCAGCGTCCTCCGCCTACCCCTCAACAGCAACCGTCACCCCAACAGCCTCCCGCAAAATCCGCAAGCAACCCAGCCGCAACAGACACCACCCACACACTTTTTTCCCGAAAAGAAGAAGTTTTACTTGACGCGCTCCCGTAATCATGTACAATACCGCACCGGAAAAAATCTTAACAACACCACAATCTTATGTCCAGAATCTGCACCATCACGCTTGCCACGCCGCACAAAGGCCGTCGCATCCACCGCTCCGGTCTTGCCAAGAAGAAAGGCGGTATCGGTCGCCACGTCACCAAGACGGTCAACCGCACCGTCTACCCGAACCTTCAGGAGAAGCGCATCTGGGTACCCGAACTCAACGGCGGCAAAGGCGGCTACATTCGCATGAAGCTTTCCTGCAAAGCCCTGCGCACCATCTCCCGCAACGGCGCCCTGGCCACGCTCCGCAAGGCCGGCATCCTGGGTTGATCGATTTACCTTTTTTTGAACAATACAGCGCCTCGCGTGTCTATACAAATAAGACACCGAGGCGCTTGTTGCAGGCAGAGATTGGCGAGCCAGTCCGCAATGCGCAGCATGAGCCTCCTCAGAAAGGACTTAAAACAACACATACATACCATGACGCAACAAACCAAGATTGCCATGCGGATCAATGATGACAACGCGAACCATCACCTGTGGAACAACCGGGGAGTGTGGTGGTGCCATGTCACCGTCCACAAACCGGATGCCACGGCAGAGCGCCTTCGCTTCTCGCTCAAGACCCGCGACATCAAGAAGGCCCGCACCATCCGCGACCGCATCTTCCAGGACATCCAGAAGCACTTTGGCATCACCGCCTGATCCGCTTCCGCTTACCACCCCTTCCGGGCAATGCCCGCAAGTACGCCCACGCGACCCGCGCGTGGGCTTTTTGTGTACCCACTCCTGCGGCACACAGGAGGAAATCGCCCCCCGACGCAGCCACAGGCTCCCCCCTCCGCCCGAGGCCATACTCAAGAGACACCCGACAACACACCCCCGCCACAGCCAAGCCGCGGAACCCACCGCGGGAAGCAGCGCACTCAGCAACCCCACCGCGGGGGTCCCCACACAAAACCCACCGCAAAAGCCCCGCGGGGCAAGCGCATCAGTACACCGTCGGGAACGTCACCGGCTCCTGAGCCGCCTCCCTGATCAAACGCGCCAGCGCCTGATCCGACAGCACCACCCAGTGGCTGCGACGCCTCGTAAACTTCCGGGGCCACGGCCCCTTCACCGTCACCTCCCCGAGCGGAACACGCACAAAAGAATCCGGCAAACCCGTCGCGTAACGGAAACAAAAATAATGGTACCTGGACGTCGAGCCACAGTACAAAACCGTCGCCGTCGTCGCAGAAGCTTCATCCACAAACCCCGCCACACTCTCCTGCTGAGACATCATCTGCACGCAGCCCGGCACAAGCAGGACCCCTCCGGCCGCCAGCGCAACCCCGCACACCCAGCGTTTCAACATCATATCAATCATAACACATCCAAGCATCACCGTTAATCCTCACCCTGCGGAGAAGCGAACCGGACGGTCACCCCCCTCTCACCCCAAGCCTTCACAAAAGCCTCCTGCAACCTCTCCGGCGTCCGGAGACGCCCATAGAGCTTGCGGAGAGCCCTCTCATTACTCTCCCCCTTCAGCAAAGCATTCATATAATCACGCATGCACTTCACCCCCGGGCGACCCGACAGATGCACAAAATAGCACACACACATCACCGACAGCAGGTACGTATTACTGTTGCTGCCTTCCATATGCCCATACATCTCCTCCTGCGACATCCGGAGAAAATCCTCCAATGAAAAGGGGAACACCAGCGTATGCTGCAAATGCTTGGCATTGAGCAGCACCGTCGCGAAACACTTGTCAAAATCAAGCACCTCGTACTGATACGGCACAAAACCAATATACTCGGCCCAGCCCTCATTGGCCCAGATCGGCAATCCATTCAGGCAAAAGCACTGATGCGTCAGCTCATGCACCAGCGCATGCGAATCCAGGTCGCTGTTCACCACGCGCCCCTGCTCATTGATACCGAGCGACTCGAAAGGCACCTTCACCATATCATCGTGGATGATATCCTTCTCATCAGCCTTCGTAATGCGGCGCCCCGCACCGCTCCCCTCCGGCATCACCCGCTTCAAACTCATGAACACCCCGGCAGACCCCCTCGGCCCCCCGTGCGCGTAGTATTCCGCCATGTTCTTGTACAAATAAACCTCCAACTTATCCTTGGAAGCCCTCTTCCCCTTGGCCCGGGGGACAGGCAACACGCGCCCCACCGCCTTATTAGCCGCATAAGCACACTCGAACAAACGCCCGATCGCCTCCTGCCCCGCATCATCCAACTCGACCTGGGAATAGAAGCGGTAATTGTTCGTCTCGTAAGTAAAGCCAGACTGCCCATCCCGGGATGAAACCTCCTTCAAACGCGTCCCCTGGGGCACAGGAATCTGAGTTGGCCAGCGATCAGGCGCAGACACATCCATCCCCTCCACCCCCATTTCCTTGAGGCGACGGTTCATCTCCGCCGCAGCACGCTTCGAAGGCGCCTGCAAACGCGACTCAACCAAAGGCAAACCGCACGGCGCAGCAGAAACCTGCCGGCTGGGAAAAAGCGCCATACCGTCAGCACCGACGTCCTCCCCCACCACCGCACCCGGCACCAGCAGAACACCTAAAACCAATAAAGAACGAAACCACATCACCTGAAAGAAGTACAAAAACAAAGCACAACAGCCAACCACACCAACAGCAAAACGCGAGCCTCCCTCCCCCACCCGGAAACAGGAAAACCATCCCGCCGGCGACTGCCTTTCCAAACGTCCGGCAGTCCTCCCGTCCGGCGGGACGCCTCGCGCATCAACGCGTCAAACCATCCTGCTTCGCCTGATTCCAGTAAGCATACTCCGAGCGGTTGAAATCCACGTACTCGGGAGAAAGATCAGTCGTGTAGACCACATACTCCTCCGAGCCCAGATTCAAATTAATCACCACCTCGAACTCACGGGCCTGCACGCGGTCACGCAAATCATCACTGGGAGTATCCGTCTGCTGACCACCGCGGCATGCGGGAAGCCCGGCGATATCGATATCCACCTTCTCCTCACGCACACGGCTGCCGGCATACCCCACGGCATGAATGATGCGGCCCCAATTCGGATCACCGCCATTCCAGGAACTCTTCACCAGCGAAGACTTAGCCACCCCCTCAGCCACCTGCTTAGCCTCCTTCTGCGTCGGGGCCCCCAGCACACGCACCGTCACAAACTTCGTCACACGCTCACCATCCTGCACGATACGCCAAGCCTGGCGCAGCATCACATACTGCAACGCATCCACGAACTTCCCCCACTCCGGATGAGCCGGGGACAGCTTCACCCCGGAAGCACCATTTGCCATCACCAGGCAAGTATCATTCGTACTCATATCCCCATCAATCGTGATCCGGTTGAACGAATGCTCCACATGATGGTGCACCAGCGCATCCAAATCCTCCCGGTCCACCCCCGCATCCGTGCACACCAGGCAAATCATCGTCGCCATGCAGGGAGAAATCATACCGGCACCCTTGCAGCACGAACCAATGCGCACAGGCTTGCCCTCAATCTCCAGCTCCACGGCCACCTCCTTCTCACAAGTATCACTGGTAATAATCGCCGAAGCCACATCATGCCCCTTCTCCGCGCTCAAATTCCGGCACAACTCCGGCAACCGAGGCTCGATGCGCATCATCGGCATCGGCAAACCAATCACCCCCGTAGAACAGACCGCCACCTCGCGGGACTTCAGGCCCAGCTCCCGGGCCACAATCTCACACTCCCGGCGAGCGACAGCCACACCGGCAGCCCCGGTGCAAGCATTAGCATTACCGCTGTTAGCGACAATCGCGCGGATATTGCCACGGCGCACATGATTCTGACTCACCCGCACACACGCCGCCCGCACACGGTTCGTCGTGAACGTACCAGCCGACGTTGTTGGCTCCGTCGAATACACCAAAGCCAAATCCAAACGCGTTGCCGTCGGCTTCTTGATACCGCAGCTGAGCGCATTTGCCACGAAACCCTTGGCGGCGGTCACGCCACCCACAATCTTTTTGTAAGCACAATCTGCCATATCTGTCTGGGATTGACACTAATCTGCCATATTTGCCCCCTTTCATCAAGCACAAAGCGCACCACCACCCCAAGAAACAAAAGACCTCACCCACTGAAGCACACCGTTTCCCCCCTCCACTAAGCACCCCGTCACAATCCCCAGCCCGCGAGAACATGCAGCAAAAGAGACAGCGGAAGTGCAGCAGGCAGCAGAATTCGCGTCAACCGCATTAATGCCGTTGACAAACTCCTTCGTATGGAGTACTCTGCCCTCACAGACGCCTCCGGGAGCTGCCATCGCCGAGTTTGGGACTCGGTTAGAGGGCAGCTCATCGGGGGTGTTTTTGTCTCTATCCTGGACATTCGCCGCGGCAACGCCGCAAAGAACTCACCGATGGAGCACCCTGCAAAACCAATGCCAACATACACCACCTCCGGAGCTCTCAGCAGCATAGGCGGAAGCAACCCAAAGGTTCCCCGGGCCACAAAACAGCGGGAAGACTGCCATATCCTCCATGCCGGGACCTCCCTTTTGGAAATTGCCCGCACTGTGGCACCGTGAATATGCACCGCACTTTCGCACAGCTGGTAAAGGCACACTAAACCTCGCCTGACCACCGAACGCTACCGCAACATCGGCGCCTACCCCGATCTTGTCGCATCCGCCAGCATGTGGGACGGCAAGACGGAGCTAGACCCCATCAGCATGGCCCGTAACTATGCCCACAACGAGCTTGAGCAGGCCGCTGTGGAGGCGAATATGACGCGTGAACAATGGGAGGAGGCTCAGGCAGCCAAGGCCGCCCAGCAGGCCGCTCAGGAAGCTACAGGGAGCCTTTTTTCAACATTCAGCCTGCTTCATAAGCTTGACGACGCCTACATGGATGCCCTGCGCCGGGGAGACGAAGAAACCGCTCACAAGCTCGTCCTGGAAGCGGCCAAAGCCGGCGGTTACGTAGCCGAAAGCGACTATCAGGGAAGCAAAGCCTTCAACGGCAGCGCACCCGGGCAAAACGGCTTCTATGAAACTGCTGAAGAGCGCTACAAAGCTTGGAAGAACGGAGAGTTTGAAGACACCATCTCGCTTGAGGACTTCGTGCGAAACGGCATCGACCCGAGCAACCTGAAATGGCAAATCAGCGATGAGGGCGCCTACCGCCGCGCTTCGGAATATGCCCGTGAAAGCATCGACGCCATACGCGCTGCAAAGGCGTCTCGCTCCAACACCATCACCATCTACCGCGCCGTGCCCAAGAGCGTCAAAGAAAAGAGCGCGCGCAATGGTGACTGGGTGACGCTCTCAGAAGCCTACGCCCGCTATCACATCACCCTCCAAGACTGGGACGGAGCGAGAATCATCAAGCAGACAGTGCCCCTGGAGCACGTGTGGTGGGACGCAAATGACATTAACGAGTGGGGCTACGATGATGGCAAGGAATACGCCTACAGAAACACGGCCAACAATCGCAAGTCTCTGGCTACCGTTACCTATGACGCGCACCGGAACATCATTCCGCTCAGCCAGCGCTTCAACCCGCGCAAGAGCTCCGTGAGCTTTAGCTTGACAGGGAAGTTGACGGGAAAGACAGGGCACGCCTCCTTTTCTCACGTCGACGTGCCTGCCAATGGTGTCGTGAAGACGGCCAAAGAAGCCCGCGAAATGTTGAAGCCTCTTCAAGGGAGAGTGTTCACGAACAAAAACACGGGAATTTCGGCGATCATTCAAGCTCGCCTTTCCAGACAAACGATAGGAAAGGTGGGGGCTTCTCAAATGTCCGTCAGCAATCTGAAACCCTTTGGGTATTCCCGAGAACAAGCGCAGCAGATACATCATACGGCTGCGGTTCATATTCACGAGCTCTTCGAAAACGCGGAAGACGCCTTTCTGGAAGAGGCATACAAAGAAGAAGGGGATCGTGCGGGGGTCTATCACTTCTTCAACACCATTCATATCGAAGGGGTAGGCAGCTTCGATGTGAATGTCATGGCCGTCAAGCAAAAGAGAAAAGAGGAAGGCAATTTCCTTTATGCCTTGGAGCTTACAATAGAAAGCCCTCAAGACCAAAGAAGCATACCTAACCTGTCGAAACAGGCGATCACCTCCTCAGCCTCAAGGGTTCCTGAAAGGAAACTATCATCTTACAGGTCCTTTGTCGAGAAAGAAATGAGGGGTATTAAGGAAAAATCGCAGAAAGAGGGCACCTTCATGAAAGCCCCGAACGGCGAGCCGACGAACCTGACGGAGAGGCAGTGGCTCACCGTGCGCACGCAAGCCTTCAAGGACTGGTTCGGCGATTGGGAGAATGACCCGGAGCATGCCAGTAAGGTTGTGGATGAAAATGGAGAGCCGAAGGTGGTGTATCATGGCACGCTGGAATCGTTCACTTCTTTCTTAGAGGGAGGCTTGTCGTCTCGTTCTGGAGGAGCTATCTGGTTCACTGACAGCAGAAAGACTGCAGAAGTGTACGGATATGGCGGGAATGTCATGGCTGTTTTCATCAAGGCACTTAATCCAAGAGTAATAAACGCAAAAGGGAAAACACATCGTGAGGTTAAAAGCGGACAACGTCAAGGCACGGGAGAGATAGCTAGTGGATTACACTGGAGCAGAAAAAAGTATGATTCCCTCATGTTTCTCAACATAAAAGACTACGTTTCTTTTGGGGGTGAGGATATTCCTGCTGCGACAAGCATAGCGGTCTTCGAACCCGTTCAAATCAAGAGCGCAACCGACAACCGCGGCACCTTTGACCCGGCATCTCCCGATATTACCTTTTCCATGGTCTCGCCGCAGGAAGCGCAGAGGATAGCGCGAGAGTTTAACGCCCTGGAGAAAAGCGAAGGCATCAGGATTTCTGCTCCCGGCGTCTATGTCAAGGACACCAAAGCCGCCGCTGCCTACGCAAAGGAACGATACAATGCGCTCAAAGCGGAGGTTGAGGGAGGCAAGCCGCTGCTCATGCCTATCGCCGGAGAGCAGAAGGAGATTCAGCTGCCCGGCAGAGGATTCAACGAGGTCAAACACCATGCGGCTGACAGGCGAAACCTTGCGTGCCTCTGCGGGCTGCGTGATTTGTGCGAAAGCGCTATATACATCAACAGTGCGAGCGATTCCAAACAAGAGAAGCCTGCGTTTAAGGCAGTAGTCGCCTACCACTATTTTGCTGCCAAGGGCAACTTTGAAGGGTCTTCAGTCTTTGATCCCAGAACCTCGGATGAGGCGTACGTAAGCATCGTTATCGCCGAACGCTCCAACGGAGAGTTCTTCTACGACCTTAACGCGACGAACGTCGAGGTGATTGATAACGACAAAAACACCTCCGAAGAGCTGCCCTCTAACCGAGTTACGAACTCGGCGATGGCAGCTCCCGGAGGTGCCCGTAAGGGTAGAATACACCTTACGAAGGAGTTTGTCAACCACATCAATGAAATAAATGCAAATTTTGCGACACATTCCCTGATCGACATCACGCAAGCGGCCCGCATCATGATGAAAAGGCGCGAGGACGACATGGAAGGAGAGGAGCTTATCGCCCGCTGGGACAAGCTCCTTCAGCTCATGGAGACCGCCAGCAGCGACAGGAGGGACGGCGCGGCACGCCTTGGCGCCCTGGTGGCACTGCTGGAAAGCACCCGCAGTGTCCTGCCGCCGGAATACGCACGGCTGGGGCGCCTGAACGCCCTCATGAAATGGGCCGCCGTGTACGCGCACCTGATCAGCACCGGCGAAGTCAAGCGGGACGGCCTGCTGAAAGGCGCCATCTTCGACATGTTTGTCACCGCCATGCAACGGGAATATGAAGGAAGCCTGCAACGCGGATTGACGGAAGAAGAAGCCCGCGCAGCCCTCCAGGATCTGGGTGAGCGACGGATGGATGAAGCCCTCATCAAAGTCGCCCGTGAATGCCGTGGGCGGCTGGACACCTTCGTCAAAGCACGGGCGCGTGAACGCATCGAACTCATGGCCGAGCGAGCCTACCCGAAAAAGCAAAGAGGCAAAAAGTCCCCCCGCGGCAAAATGGACGCCGCGAGCTACCGCGCCATGAGCACCATGCTCGCCTGGATGGATGCCCCGGCGGAACGCGTTGCAGAGCGAGCCCAGCAAATACGCGCAGCCCTGGAAGAAATGGACAGCGCAGACACCGACAGACGGCTCAACGCCACGCGAGACGAACTGGAAGAAGAGCTGCGCATCGTCCAGCTATACGGCGACTGGGCAGGCATGAGCTCCGGGCAAGCCCGCATCGCCGCAGAAGACTTCGTTCAGTTCGTCATCACAAACCGGCACAACTGGGACGCGAAAGTACAACAGGAAAAACGCCGCCGAGAGTTCATCCGCTGGAAAATGAACTTCCGCAAGACCAGCAACGCCAACACCCGCAGCCGGGTCAAGCGTGAAGGCGGAATAGTCACCACGATCGGGCGCGCCGGCAAAAGCCTCCTGCTGAGTGCTATGAGCTATAGCCAGCTCATCTTTGCCGGCAAAAAGGTCTTTGGCGAAACCTTCACCCGGGAGAGGCTTAACGACATCACGCAAGCCAACGCCGCGCTGAGAACCGCGCGGCGCGAACGCGACGATGCCTTTGCCCGGAGCGTCATGGAGGCAACAGGGCTCAAGAAAGAATCCGACATCAACAAGTGGCTCAACCGCTTTTCTAAAGTGGAGAAAAAGACCGGCATCTTCAAGCGGGAGGTCACCCGTCACACCTTGGAAATGACGCGGGACGAAGCCGAAGCCTGGTGCAGCATGACGGCCCAGCAGCGCACCGAAAAAAGGCGCAGCATCCACGCCGAAGCCGAAGCCAGCGGCCTTGCCCCGGAAAACATCCCGACTGAGAGCGACATCGCCAGGCTGAAGGAAGAACTGGACGCCATGGAAGCCCGTGAAAGCACCGCCCGGAAGATCCGCATCAACGTCATCCGCTACGGTGAAGAGATCGAACTGGAAGCCAGCCGTGATGCTGTCGCCAACGCTATCCTTCTGCTGGAGCAGGAAGACTACCAGCACCTCATCGAATACGAAGGCTTCACCCCGCGGGACAAAAACGGCACCCCCATCAACCGAGACCTTGACCCGGACACCCCCCTGGACGTCGAGCAAACCCTCAAACCGCTCTACGACTACATCGGCAAAGACGGGCGAGCCTTTGCCTACAACCTGCGCCGCTACGTCGGAGAAAACGGTAAACACATGCAAGCCGTCTACGAAGCCCAGCAAGGCGTACCTCTGTCCATGAAACCGCTCTACTGGCGCGGCAACTTCAACATCAATACCATCAAAGAAAAAGACACCCTTACCGAAAACAACGCAGCCCCCGTCAACGGCTACGGCTTCCTCATCGACCGCGTACGCCACTACAACCGTCTTGAATGGACAAACACCGCCACCCTGGTCTTTGCCAGCACCGTAGAAGCACAGAACAACTACACCTACACCAGCAACATCACACGGGAATGGCGGGCTCTCCTGTCCGACACAAACTTCCAGAAACAACTTGAAGTAGAACTCGGAAGACCCTACATGACCATCCTCAAGGAATGGCTGGACATCATAGACGGCACCAGCAAGCGCAGCGCCAGCATGGTCTATATCGGAAAAATCATCAACTTCCTGGGGCGTGGTCTATCCTACGTGGCGCTCGCCGGCAACGTCTTCGTTCTGCTCAAACAAAGCAGCGCCATCCTCAACAGCCTCATGGGCGGTGAAGTCCCGCGCAGCATCATCGAGCGAGGCAACGGAGTCAACGAACTCACCTGGCGCCACATCGGGCTGGCAGAATACATCGCCGCCATGGCCCGGACGCGTGCAGGGCTGGGAGCCATCAGCCTCAAGGAACTCTCCGAAAGCGAATGGTTCCAAGCCCGGACAGACTCGCAACACAAAAGCATTGCGCGCCGCTTGCACCTCGCGGAAAACAAAAAGCAGCACACCTACAGCAACAAACTGGCGGACAAAGCCATGGACATGATCGAATGGACAGACCGCGCCGCCAACCTGATAGGCATGCAAGCACTCGCGGACGCCGTCTACCGCGATATGGACAAACTCAACCGGGAGAAAAACCTTGGACTTAGCGAAGACGCCATCAAAAAAGAAGCCCTGGCCGCCGTCGGGCGGGCCCTGGAAACATCCGCCCAACCCAACGAAGCCAGCCAGAAAACACTCTTTGCCGCGCGCGGCGGCATCGTCACCAACGTGCTCTTCCAGTTCCGCAGCGAAACCATGAACAAGCTCGGCCAACTCATCTCACGCATCATGGCAGGAGAAAGCGCATGGAGTATACGGGACTATATGACCTACGGAGCCGCCAACGCCGCCATCGCCGCCATGATAGCCTGGGTAAGATACGGCGACGACGACAAAAAGCGGAAAAAAGAAACCTGGGAACCCTACCTGAGGTTCGCGCTCAACGCTGCAACCGGCGACCTCTCCGCCATCCCCATCATAGGCGACGAAATCAAGAGGGCTACCGCTGCCATTACCGGAGAACCCTACTGGAAAGGAAGCATCGTGCAAAACTACGCAGACTGGGTCGGCATCCACCGGCACGTCATCAGACTGACAGAGGGGCGGAAGAACCGCAAGAAAATGGATTGGCACGACTACATCGTAGAAACCAACGGCCTCATCCGGAAAGCCGGAATCCTGACCTCCTTCCTAGGCAACGGCAGCACCCTCTCAGAACTAATCTTGTCAGCCGCAGCCGCAGGGAACATCATCCGCTCCGGAGCCGACATCATCCACGGAACGACAGGAGAATAACACAATGCAGAAAAGCCCGGAAGCTCAACGCTTCCGGGCTTTTCTGCTGCTAAAGTTCTGCTAAAGTCCTGCTAAATTAGCAGATGGCTGCGACATTTCAGCCTCAGAGGCTCGGCAACCTACGAGCGGCATCCCGAAGCTGCTCCATAGACGGCCGTACATACACCGAATGCACGGCCTCAGACTCATGCCCCACCAACTCCATTGCCAGTCCCTGAGAAACCCCCGAGACATGAAGCAACGTAGCCACGTAAGCACTCAACGAGCTCACCTCCCTGACGCGGGTGATGAGCTCGTTGCTTAAGTGAGGTTCAGATCGGGGGATT
>CALXRG010000019.1 GCA_944390825.1 uncultured Akkermansia sp. | reverse complement strand
ATCCACAAGCCCGATATCAACTCAAGCGACGAGCTCGCCCCTCCATCAGGGAGGTGAGCTCGTTGAGTGCTTACGAAAAGGCTGAGCTTCGGGGAAGGCTGAGCTTCGGGAAAGGGTCGGGGTTCGTGTGACGGATGAATGGGGCCTTGGTGCTGGTTGTGCTTAGCCGCGCATCCGGTCGGTCAGGTTGTTGAGGTACCAGTCGTAGAGGCGCGGTACGCCATCTTCGATCTCGACGCTGTGTTTCCAGCCGAGGGCATGCAGTTTGGTGACGTCGGTCAGTTTGCGCATGGTGCCATCCGGTTTGGATGCGTCAAAGGCGAGTTCTCCGCGGAACCCGGTGGCTTTGACGGCCAGTCGTGCCAAGTCCCCGATGGAAAGTTCCTTGCCGGAGCCGATGTTGATGTGGCAGTTGCGTACCTGGGGCCCGCTGCCTGCCAGATCGGTAAAGTCTACCTTGTTCATGATGTGAATACAGGCGTCTGCCATGTCTTCACTCCACAGAAACTCGCGCAGGGGGGTGCCGGTGCCCCAGAGTTCCAGCCGGTCGGGATAGATGCCAAAGGCGGCAAGGGCTTCGGTCATTTTCGCCATGCTGTCGGTGTGGGTGCAGCCCGGGATGGGGCGGCAGGCCAGGTCGCGGCGCAGGGCTTCTTCGTTGCCTTCGTTGAGGCAGCGGGCAAGATGCGCTTTGCGGATCATGGCGGGCAGGACGTGGCTGTTGACTAGGTCGAAGTTGTCATTGGGGCCGTAGAGATTCGTGGGCATGACGGCGATGTAGTTGGTGCCGTATTGCAGGTTGAAGCTCTCGCACATGCGCAGCCCGGCGATTTTGGCCAGGGCGTAGGGCTCGTTGGTGTATTCGAGCGGAGCGGTCAGCAGGACATCTTCTTTCATCGGTTGCGGGGCTTCGCGCGGGTAGATGCAGGTGCTGCCCAGGAAAAGGAGCTTCCTGACTCCGTGGCGGAAGGATTCTCCGATGACGTTTTGCTGGATTTGCAGGTTGTTGTAGATGAAGTCGGCGCGGTAGCGGTTGTTCGCCATGATGCCGCCTACGTGTGCCGCTGCCAGGATCACGTACTCCGGCTGCTCGGCGTCGAAAAACTCGCGTACTGCTACTCCATCCAGCAAATCGAGCTTGTCGTGGCTGCGGCCTATGAGGTGGGTGTAGCCACGGCTTTCCAGATTGCGCCAGATGGCTGAGCCAACAAGGCCGCGGTGCCCTGCTACGTAGATTCTTGCATTGTGTTCCATGGTGCCGGGATGTTAGCGTACTGTTTTGCGCACGTACTCCATGTCGTGCTTTACCATGATCCTGACCAGCTCGTCAAAGGAGGTCTTGGTTGGATTCCAGCCGAGCTGGGTACGGGCTTTGGTCGGATCCCCGAGAAGTTGTTCTACCTCGGACGGACGGAAGTACTTGGGATCGACTTCGACGATGACCCGCCCGGTTGCAGCGTCAATGCCTTTTTCATCAATTCCCTGACCTTCCCACCGCAGCTCCATGCCGGCTTCCTTGAAGGCTTTGGTGCAGAATTCTCTCACGGTGTGCATTTCACCTGTTGCAATCACGAAGTCTTCCGGCTTGTCGTGCTGGAGGATGAGCCACATGCATTCCACGTAGTCGCGCGCGTATCCCCAATCTCGCCGGGCATCAAGGTTGCCCATGTAGAGTTTGTCCTGCATCCCCTGCATGATGCGGGCAGCTGCCAGTGTGATTTTGCGGGTCACAAAGTTTTCACCGCGCCGCTCGCTTTCGTGGTTGAACAGAATGCCGTTGACGGCGAACATGCCGTAGGATTCCCGATAGTTTTTGGTAATCCAGAAGCCGTACTGTTTGGCCACACCGTAGGGTGAACGCGGGTAGAAGGGGGTTGTTTCCTTCTGCGGGATTTCCTGGACAAGGCCGAAGAGTTCGGAGGTGGAGGCCTGGTAGATGCGGCAGCTCTTTTCCATGCCGAGGATGCGGACGGCTTCGAGAATGCGGAGCGTGCCCACGGCGTCTGTTTCTGCGGTGTATTCCGGCACGTCAAAGCTGACCTTGACGTGGCTTTGCGCGGCGAGGTTATAGATCTCGGTGGGCTGCACTTGCTGGAGGATGCGAATCAGTGATGACGAATCGGTCATGTCGCCATAGTGCAGGTTGATCAGGCGGCTTTTTTTCATGTCCCTCACCCATTCGTCGAGGTAGAGGTGCTCGATTCGCCCGGTGTTGAAGGAGGAGGAGCGGCGGATGATGCCGTGGACTTCATAACCTTTTTCGAGCAGAAACTCAGCCAGGAAAGATCCGTCCTGGCCCGTGATACCAGTGATGAGGGCAATTTTTTTCATAATCGGTGAACTTGCTGTTTGTGTCGGCTTCTCGGGTATTGTATGAAAAGCTGGCTTGTTAGTCAAGTTGCTATTCTCGTCTCACCGCGGTTGGCGGTGAAGCTGATCGGCAAGGGTTTCCAGCTTTTTCCGGGAGGCCCGGCCTTTGATGGCGAGCGCAGGGGCGAAGATGCTGAGCCTGTATTCCTGCACCATCTGCCCCATGTCGAGCCAGACGGGGGAATGCGGGTGCTGGTCCCACTGCTCGCGGAAGAGCGCGGGGACGACGGCGCTGAGCGATTCGATGCGCTCCAGCTCACGGACGGCAGGCTGTTCCCGGATGCGGCGGAGGCGTTCCTGGAGCCCCCGCAGGAAGCGGGGAAGTTCGCCGGTGCAGGCGGGTGGCACTGAGCTGAGAAACCAGGGACGCGTCAGCCAGGCCCACTGATGCTGCAGGTCTTCGGCAATGATTGCTGCGTGCCGGTCCTGTCCAGCGGTGAGGATGTATTCGTGCAGCGACTGGTGGGTGGCGGCCAGAAGTTCCCAGAGTTTGCTGAGTGGGCCGGCGATCCGGTCATATACACTTTCACGCATGCGTTCGCAGGCCGCGCGGAAGTCTTCTGCCGTTCGCGGCAGGGGTTCCAGCGACGCGTCCATGGCTGCATACAGTGTGTCGGTGACGTTGTACTTGGGGGCAGTCCCCAGCGTGGTGATGGCAAGCTTGGCTTCCAGGCTGCGGATGGGGAGTTTTTTCCGCAGACTGCTGATGAAGTCGCCGTGCCGGAGCAGAGCCAGGCGCCTCACGCCGAAGCGGTGGGCGTGTTGCGCTTCGTCGGCGGTGGGGAAGAGGTGGAGGCTCACGCGCTCCCCGTCATCGGTCAGTGCGGGGTAGCCCGTGCCGGAGCCGATGTCCACGGTTTCCGGGAGGTCTCCGCAGTCCCAGCGGGTCATGGGGGTGGTGGAGAAGCTGCGGGCGGCTTTCTTGTGAAAGCGTTTGAGCCGGTAGTCGTCCAAGGCTTCGCGGAGGGGCTGCGCAGCGGTCCCGAAGGCGAGCTCCTGTCCGCGGTCATCGCAGACCCAGAGCTTGGTGATGAGTTCGGGAGGCAGCTTGTGCCACTCGAATTGGCTGGCGTTGCAGAATTTGCCGCTTCGTTGTCTGACGAATTCGGCCAGAGCCTGATCGAGCGGTCCATCAGGTTGACGGTCTTGCCAGAGTTGCGCAAAATCATCCGCCGCTTCCGCCAGCGGCATGATGAATTGTCTCAGATCCTTGGGCAGGGTGCGCAGGAGAAGCTCCGTGCGCTCCGCCAAGTGGGCCGGGACACCCCAGCCAGGCAGCCAGTCAGGAAAATCAGCCAGCTGGTCGATGTGGATTCCCAGCGTGACGCCATCGTCCTCTTCCCCGGGGGCGTGGCAGTAGTAGACGGAGTATGTCTCGCCTGCGATGCTGATGGTATCAGGGTAGAGGGCGGCCGGCGCGTCATCCTCGCCGGGGTAGACGCAGCAGTCTCGGGGCACATACAGCGCATCCGGTTGCTTGGCTTCGACCTGACGGCGCCAGGTGAGCAGAGCCTTCTCGGAGCAGATGTCGCGGGGAATCTTCTCATCAAAAAAACGGTACACTCCTTCTTCACACCAGATGAGATCGCGGCGGCGCAGCTTGGATTCGATCACGCGGACTTCTTCCCGCATGTCGGCAAGGTGTTGGAGGTATGGGGCAGGGTGCTTCATGTCCTGTGCCAGGATGCCGTCGCGGATCATGATGTCACGGGCCGCAGCAGGATTGCAGCGGGCGTAACTGATGCGGCGGCCGTCTATGATGGTCAGCCCGCCACAGGTGACCCTCTCTTTGGCAAAGACCTGGCCGGATTCTCTGTCCCAGGCGGGATCATAGGCATGGTGGGCGCAGAGCTGGGGAGCGACCTGCTCAACCCATGCGGGATCCAGAGTGGCGGCGCGGCGCATCCACAGACGGCTGGTTTCCACCAGTTCCGACCCCATGAGCCAATCCGCCCTCTTGCTGCGCCGGAACAGCGCCGAGCCCGGGAAAACGGCAAAGTCGCGCCCGCCTGCACCGCGGTAGACTTTGTCCTCCGGTCTCCATATGCCGATTTGCAGGGGAACGCCGGCCAGTATCGAGCGGTGGATCCGCTCCGGCGTGGCTTGCTGATCCGGCGGTGGCAATTCAGGGATGCGCCAGCGCAGAGTGTCGCGCAGAGCGTCCTCCAAATCCCGGACAAGATTGTGCCACTCAACCATCCGCAGGAAATGCAGAAAGTTTTTACTGCACCACTTGCGCAGCGCATTGCGTCGCAGCCCCTTGCCGTCGCTCCATTCCATGGCGGCCCTCCAGAGCTGGAGCATGGAAAGAAAGTCGCTGTCTTCATGGCGCCACTGGGCGTGGGCCTGATCCGCCTGGGCGGCTTGTTCTGCGGGGCGTTCCCGCGGATCCATGATGCTCAGCCCCGCTACAATCACGAGCAGCTCCGGCAGGGCCTGCTCGTGGTGAGCCTCCAGCAGCATGCGGCCCAGTCGCGGATCCAACGGCAGTCGCGCCAGGTTGCGGCCTGTCTCTGTGAGTTCTTTGTGGCGATCCAGAGCACCAATTTCCCGCAGGGTTTTGTAGCCTTCATTGATCAGGCGCGGACTGGGGGGATCCGGCAGGGGAAATTCCCCCAGCGGCGGCAGGTGCAGGTCAGCCATGCGCAGAATGACTCCGGCGAGGGCGCTGCGGCGGATTTCCGGGTCGGTGAAGGCTTCCCGGTTGTTGAAGTCTTCTTCTGAGTACAGCCGGAGGCACACACCCTCGGTCACACGACCGCACCGGCCTGCCCGCTGGCGTGCGCTTGCCTGCGAGATGGGCTCCACCTGAAGCCGTTGGATCTGGCGACCCGGCAGGTAGCGGGAAACGCGGGCAAGCCCGCTGTCGATGACGTAGATAATCCCCGGGATGGTCAGCGATGTCTCGGCGACGTTGGTGGCCAGTACAATGCGGCGGCGTCCCCTGGCCGGGTGGAAGATGCGCTGCTGTTCGCCAAGCCCCAGCCGGGCGAACAGTGGCAGGATATCGGTGTGGGGCAGATCTTGCGCGACCAGGGCATCCGCACAGTCGCGGATTTCCCGTTCCCCCGGGAGGAATACCAGGACGTCGCCTTTATCGTCGTAGCTGCTCAGCCAGGTGACGGCACGCACGACGTGTTCCTCAATTTCCTCATCATCCGAGCGCGGGGGCATGTAGTGGAAGTCTACATGGTAGGTGCGCCCCTCGATGTTGATGACGGGGGCTCCCTGGAAGAAATCCGAAAAGGACGCCGCGTCCATGGTGGCCGACGAGATGATGAGTTTGAGGTCGGGGCGGCGCTCCAGCAGCAGCTTCATGTAGCCGAGCAGAAAATCGATGTTGAGGCTTCGCTCGTGGGCTTCATCGATGATGATGGTGTGGTACTGCCTCAGGTCACGGTCGGCTTGTGTCTCAGCCAGCAGGATGCCGTCCGTCATGAGCTTAAGCCTTGTTTCCGTGCTGCTGTGGTCGTCGAAGCGCACCTGGTAGCCTACATAGTTTCCGAGTTCGCAGCCGACTTCCTCGGCAATGCGGCGTGCGACGGCCACGGCGGCCAGCCGGCGCGGTTGGGTGCAGCCGAGCCGGCCGCGTCGCTTGCCAGCCACCTCCAGAGCGATTTTGGGCAGTTGGGTTGTTTTGCCGCTGCCTGTTTCGCCGACGACGATGATGACCTGGTGTTCGCGAAGGGCATCTGCTATTTCCTGACGGTGCCGTGCAATGGGAAGGTCCGGGTAAAGGAAGTGAGGCGTCTCAGCGGGAGCATCGGGGATGATTACCTGAGCATTTCGGCGCGACCGTTGCGCGTTCTTCTGCTCAGATGAGGAGGATGGCTCGCGTCGGGAGGAGCGGGCGGGGCGGGATGCGTGGACCGGGGAAGCCGGGGATGCCGGGGATGCCGGGGAAGTTGTGGATGCCGAGTGCCGGGACGACTGCCCCGTGTGTGATTTCTGAGGTGACCGGGGCAGGAAATGACGCTGGGGCGCTGCCTGTTCCGTACGGGTGCTACGGGGGGCACCGGGTGAGTGGAAGGTGGGGTGCGCGCCTGGGTGGGAGGTTTCTGTTCTGGTGGGATTGGTGCGGGGTGGCGTTATGTGGGACGGCGTCGGTGGGGATGAGGCGGGCTGGCGGGTGGAATGTGACGGATCCCGTCGGGAAGCAGGCGTGGGGGCTTCCCGGGTTGGGATGCTGCGGGGCCGTTGTTCCCGCGCGTTCCGGGTGAGCTCGCGTTCGCTCTTCCGTTGTCCGCGTCCCGGTTGTTCGTGTCCCTTCTGATCGCGTTCCTTTTGTTCGCGTTCCTTTTGTTCGCGTTCTTGTTCGAGCTTCTTCAGGTTGTGGAGAAGCTCATCCGAGAAAGCATGGCTGGCGGAAAAACCGTTCATTTTCCCCAGCGGCGCGTAATGCCTGCGTAGGAATCAATGCGGCGGTCGCGGAAGAAAGGCCAGATGCGGCGGTGGGCTTCCAGTGCGGTCAGATCGATATCAGCGTAGAGAATCGTTCTCTCGCGGATGGGGGCTTTTGCGATGATCTGGCCGCAGTAGTCCGACACGAAGGACTGTCCCCAGAAGGTTGTTTCTCCTTCCACGCCGCAGCGGTTGACGGCGCAGACGTAGCAGCCGTTGGCCACACCGTGGCCGCGCTGTACTGTTTCCCAGGCGCAGTGCTGGGCTTCGTAAAGATCTTCCTCACCGGGAATCCAGCCGATTGCCGTCGGGTAGAAGAGTATCTCTGCTCCTTCCATGGCCGTGAGACGCGCCGCTTCGGGGTACCATTGATCCCAGCAGATCAGCACGCCGATGCGCCCATACCGGGTTTCAAAGCACTTGTAGCCCAAGTCGCCGGGTGTGAAGTAGAATTTCTCTTCAAAGCCCGGATCCTGAGGAATGTGCATTTTGCGGTACAGGCCGAGGAAGCGGCCGTCTGCATCGATTACCCACGCCGTGTTGTGATAAAGCCCCGTGGCCCGTTTTTCAAATCCCGCTGCGACGATGACGATCCCCAGCTCTTTGGCAAGGTCACACAGCTCGCTAGTCCATGGCCCCGGGATCGGGTCTGCGCTGTCGAACAGGTCACAATCCTGGGTGCGGCAAAAATAGAGCGTCGTGCACATTTCCTGTGTGCAGACGATCTGCGCACCTCCAGCGGCGGCTTCCCGAATGGCCTGTACGTGAAGACGCTTGTTCTCGGCGGGATTCGCAACCGCCGGTTGTTGGATCAGGGCGATTTTAGGCATGCGCGCACTATATCACGCTGTTGCTGCTGTTGCAAGCGCAGATTGCGCGGCGTTGCCGGGGCCGTATGACGCAAATCCCGCCCTCAATCCATTGCCTCACAGCAAAAAAACTTGTTTCGGGCAGAAGGTGACTGTAAATGACCCTTGGCTGTTTCAGTGAGGTTTGTCGGTGGATTCGGGTCGTGGGCACGGAGGGTGGACAAGTTGTACTCGGGAGCAGGAGCATCAGGTGACACGAAACTCAGGAGAGCAAAAAGAATGACGTTGCGAAGCATAAGTAAACGTGTATATGAACGGTGCTGCTCCGTGCTGGCGTCGGGGTTGCTCGTAGGGGCTGTTCATCTGGGGCTATTTCTCTTGGCGGATTGCTGGTATGGAGTGTTCTGGCAGCCGTCTGTTTTCTTCGGTGCTTTTCTCGCGTCGGTATGCTTGTGGCTCGCCCACGCTGTTATCCGCGCGATTATGGCGGCGCGTGCCCGGGACTGGCTGATGTTCGTGATTCGGCCGTTGTGCGCTTTTCTGGCGTGCTTTGGCCTGAATATGCTGTTTCTCTCCATCATTGATCATGTAGGCGAGAGGGCTCTGTTCTATTGGTTCCTGGACACCGAGCCGCCGGTGCTGGTGTCTGCGGAGGATTCTTTCCCGCTCCGGGAGCCTCAGGATACCCCTATGATTCCCTATACCGGGGTGATGAGTCCCGGTGAGGTTGCGCCTGACACGGGCACTGAAGTAGGAGCAAAGCTGCCTTTTCTGACATCCCTGGTCTGCGGAGATCAGGCTCAGCTTCTCCAGTACCTCAGCACCGCACCTGAGTGGAAAGGTTATTCCTCTGCGCCGGGGGAACTGCGCTTTGCCGCGTATATGGCTGCGGAGGAGCCGATGGCTACCGGAGAGGAGGCAAGCACCGGGGAAAAGTCCAACGCCTTTGGGTTGTGCTGCTTTGAATGGTCTTTTTACCGGGAGGATCAGCAGCAGGACGACAGTGATGACCGGGGGAACCGGTCTCAGGACGACGGGGAGCCGGCCGTACACTGGTTTTCTCCGCGTGTTTCCCTGGCTGTGTACAGGGTTCGTTGCAACCGCGACTGCCGGGGATTGCAACGCCTCGAAGCCTATCTGAAACGGTTGTCGGAAACACATGGCGGCAGCCTGCCGGCAGCGCTCCCCGAAGCTCGCCGGGCCGGGGCAAGTATGAGGGTCCTCCCGTCCGCCGGCATGACGTCCGTCCGTGGATTGACGGGCGAGAGCTCCTTCGTCGTCGGCGCATGGGTGAACCCCGGTGAGTGCGGCACCGTGTTTGTGCGTCTTTACGAGAGCTCCCGCAACCGCCAGGTGCCCCTCCGCTTTTACGCGGCGCCGATGCCGGTCGTGGGGTACAGTGAGGATCCTTCTGAGGTGTTTTACGTTAGATCATACGCCTGCTCTCCCCATGCCGGAATCGCCGGCAGACCGTACAACGCGCGAGTAGAGTTGTGGTTCCGGCCGTGGGATTCCTCCCGGGAGGAGCGTCTGCTGATCGCTCAGCCGTGCCGTATGGATGGACAGGGGGATCAGCATTTCCTGTCCCCGGCCACGCCGATGGGGGATATGATGGAGCTGCTGCTCTGACAAAAGGCCGGGCAGGAGAGACGGAGTCTCTCCCAACGCCGGGATACGACAAGGCGCTTCTCAAGGATCCAGCCGGGGGCGGTAGTGCCCGGTGAGCTCGAAAAGAAAGAGGCCGTCCTCTTCCTGAGTGCCGGAGCCGATGTTGTGGATGATCAGTGGGTTGCCCTCGGAATCTTTGCGGTCGCTCACGATCATGATGTGGGGGATGGAGCCGCCGAGCAGGCAGGTGACGATGTCGCCGGGCTGGTAGTCGGCCGGGTTGTCTGTAACGGGGAGTTGCCAGCCCCGCCTGCGGAAGAAACACTCGAGGTTGGGGACGCGGCGGTGGTCGATGTTTTTGTCCGGACGTCTGAGGTCCCAGCGCTGGGGGTAGTGCCGGAAGTTGCGTTTCATATCCTCGTGAACCTCTTTCTGCAGGTCAAGGCCGAGGCCGCGCAGAGCGCGGATAATGACATCCGAGCAGACGCCCGTCTCCATGGGAACGTCGCCTCCAGGATATGCGATGATGCTGTAGGAAGGGTCGTAGTCAACCGTGACACCGATTTGCTGGCGTGCGAGGGGCACAAGCCTCGGGTCGGCTTCTGCCACTGGTGCAAGAAGCGGGAGCAGAAGCGCAACGAAACGGGATAAGGGGCAGGGGTGCATATGGGATGGAGGCGGTGAGAGGTGGAGAGTAGGTGTCAGCTGCGCCGGTCGGCGTGGGTGCCGGTTTTGCCCTCGGCGCGCTCCTGGGCACGTTGCTTCCAGAGGGGAAGGGAAGATTTTCGCTGCCGGCGGCGGCGTTTGTCGCGGAGTTTTTCCTGATGGCGGGCTTGCTCTGCCTGAATTTTACGCTCGATTTCCCGCTCTCGGGCGAGGCGGGCTTCTTCCATGCGCTTGTTGATGCGGGCGGAGTGTTCGCCGTCGGCGGGAGTAATGGTCCAAGGGCCGACGCCGCCGGATTCGGTGATGGGCAGGCAGAGCATCTCCGGGTCGATGAAACGGATCTGCCGGTAGAGCAGGTCACGGATGGTGGAGAGCAGGGCCTTGGGCGGGAAGAGTCCGGTGGTGCCGAGCTCGATGGTGAAGGCAATGCGAATATGCTTGGCTTGGAGACTCATGCGGGCCATATCGCGCAGGGAGATGCCCTCTGCCGGTTCCTCCTCAGGGGCACAGAGGGCTGCTGTGCGCAGCAGAAAAAGGCAGTCGCGCACCTTGCGGCAGAGTTTTTCGACGAGGTCACGGACTTTGGGACGGGTGTTGAAGCGGTAGTCTTTCACCTCGATGAGCCAGAGCTCTTTTTTGCCGGGGTGGTAGAGCACGAAGTCCATTTCCTTGCAGCTGTTGCAGAAGTTCTGGGCGTGGTGCGAGTAGAACGGGGAGCATTCAAAACGGCAGACGTAGTAGCCCGCCTCAAAGTTGAAGCGGTGCAGACCTTCTACGCAGCTGGTGCCGGGCTGGTACACGATGGGGAAGAGGGGGCGGGTGGGGTGGCAGAGGAAAGTGGCAGAGGAAGCGTGGCGGGGAAAAGTGGTACTGTGAGCCTGTCGGGTGGGTGTGCGCGTTTTCAGAGGAGGCCGGAGCCCATGCTCATATAGCGGTCGGCTTGTTCGACCTCGGCATCCAGACTGTCGAGATGATCGATTTCCGAGAGGGAATCCCCGCTGGAGGTGATGACGCCGCTGCGGTTATCTTTGGCCGGTTGCAGGCCGAAGAAGCGGCGGGTCAGCCCTCGGTTGACGGGCTCGGCGAGCTGGATGACCAGCTCGCGCAGCAGAAAAAGACTGTGCGTAGTGAGCATCAGTTGCACGCCTGCCCGGCAGAGCCCCATCATCATGTTGACGGTAGCCGGCAGGTGGGAGGTGTTGAGGTTCATTTCCGGCTCGTCCCAAAACAGGGAAGTGCCGGAGCGGATGTGCCCGTTACCAATGAGCAATCCCAGTGAGCCGATGCGCTTGAAGCCTTCCGCGACAAGGTTGAGCTCCATGGGCTCCTGATCCGGACGCGTGAGGTAAAAGCGGCCGTTCAGGCGGGTAAGCGAGCCGGAAAGAAGTTTTTCAATGCTGTCGAGTACCTGTTGAAGCGGGGGACTGAGCTTATGCTGGCGGGGCTCGTCCTCCAACGCCCGGCAAAGTTCCCAGCTGGCGGAGTCCAGCAGTTCGGGATAGCGCTTGCCTGCCTGCATGTAGCAGGGGAAGATGGAGAGCACTTCCCGAGGGGAGATAAAGACTGAGTTTTCCTCCAGGTAGCGCTGCGGGGCTTTTGTGATGTGCAGTCCTTCTTCCTCACGTCCTGCGGTAAACGTAAAATCGACGTCCGCCGTGCCCGGGGGGACTTTGTGCCCTTCCAGGGAGCAGCGGACGCGGGCCGTGCCATTGCCGCGGTTGCGGGCGGTGATGGCCGTGAGGTTGTGGGTGCCGAACACGCGCAGCAGAATCTGGCGCAGACGCTTTTCTTCTGCCCATATTTCGGGTAGATCGCGGCGGTGACTTTCACTGCCCCACTTGCTCATGGCGTAGCAGAGTTTCATGAGGTGACTCTTGCCTGAGTCGTTGCCGCCGACAATGACGTTGATACCCGGGACAAAGTTGAAGCTTTTTGTTGTGGGATAGACGGTTATGCCTTCCACCACCAGTTTCCTGATCATGTCTCTTATTTAACATGCCCGAAGCGATTTGGCAAGCGTGCATTTTGCTGTGTATACCGGCCTGTTACGTTCCCGAGGTGCGGGGGCTGCTTGATTCGGGTTGTGGCCGTGTTAATGCCCGGCGAGCAGGTCTGCCCGTTTGGGACGTCGAGGGCGTCGTCGCGGCTGGGGAATGAAGGCAGGACTGCGCGGTGGGCGCCCGATGGGTTTCCACCACGGCGGTGACAACCGTGCCTTCAGAGGGGAATGGTCGGGAGAGAAGGCTCCCAGGCGCGCTTCGAGCGACTGCCGGTGATACGTCGGATAGGGAGGCGCGATTTTTGAGTTTTGGAAATCCGGTGAAGTCCCAGAACTCGGTTCGGAGAGGAGGCCGGAGAGAGAATGAGAGATATATAGAACGGCCCGGCGGTGGTAAACCGCCGGGCCGCAGCCATGAGAGAGAGAGTCATGTAGTAGCGTTGCAGTGTCAGGTCGGCCGGCGAAATGACGGAACGACTTTCACCACGGGGAAGAGGAGCCTCACGGCTTTTTGTAGGCTATCATAGAATTCGGTGGATGGCGAGAAGAAAATGCTGCTCTTTTTGAAAAAGTAGTCTGGATGTGATCCTCGGAGCTGGAGCGATGGGACTGCTGGTCAGAGGGTGAAGGCGGACATCAAAGCCTCGCTTACAGAGTTGCTGCGGTGCCCGTCGGATTACCGGGGAGATTACCCCGACCTGCGGCTGGTATGCTGGAGCTGTCTGCGGCGAGGAAAGATGACATGACCTTCAAAGATTGGTCCCCTGGTGCCCGGGGTTCCGGTTTGTGCATCGATCTGGTCACCCATGTCAGCGCGGTACGCTTGTTGAGTGCTGATGTCGCAGATGTGGACGACTGTGCAGGCGCCGCAGCCTGGGGAATCGCGCGGAGAAGGCGCAAAAAGGTACCTGTGTCACTAGGGTTGTTCGACGACGCCCATGTACAGGAAAGGAGCGGGGGAGGTCAGGCTCCCAATCCACCAGAGGTAGGAGCTGTTAATGGGGAGCAGGGGGTAGCCCTCCACGGCAGCTGTGGCACTTTTGCTTTCGTCCTCGGGTGAGGCGCCGATGCTGATGCTGTATTGCAAGTAGATGGAGCCTCGCGCTTGGGTGCCTTTGTTGTTGCCTTCCCGGGAGAGAGGCAGTGGGTTGAGACCCATTTTGAGAAGCAGGGGCAGGGCGTTTGAGCAGGTAGCTCTGACTTGCAGAGGTGGTATCTGGAGGTTGTATGGCCGGGCTGGTGTTTCGACCAGTGCTTTGCGGATATCGGAAATTTGCTCCACGGTGAGCTTTTCCGCCAGACGGCGTGCTGTGCCTACTTTCGGATGTACGATGACCAGACTCACCCAGTCATCGTTTTGCGTTCCGGTTTCCTTTTTGAAAAATAAGGCTACAGCTTCCCATGTGTCGTCAGGAGCCTGTACGACGCGGTAAAGGTCGGCCACTTGCATGGTGGGGGATTCCGGCATGCCGAAGGCTGTGGTGAAGGGTAGCATGGCCATATGCTGGGGCCCAATGGGGTGTAGCCAGGAAGGGGCAAACTTTTGGTCAATGGCCGTGATAAATTGATCCTCCGGGCACACATCCGATGCTTTGAGCATCAGGTCTGCCTGGTGTTGCTGTGGCAGTGCCAGCCTGTTGATGAAAGCTGATGCCAGCACGGGATCCCGCTTGATGGGGATGGTCATCAGGGAGCGGTTCTCGGCTCCAAGAGCTTGACTTTCATCAACGAAAATCTGGAGAAAATGATTGGGAAGAGTGGCGGCAGAGGGTTCTTTGTCCTGCAAACCAAACTTTTGGCAGGTTTCATCGATGCTATTGCCATCGACGGCCTGCAGGCTTAGGATGGCTTCGGTGAGGGCGGATGGCGCCACGGTGACATTGCCTGTTTGTTCTTCGAGCGCGGCTTGCAACAGTTTCAGAGAGAAAGCGTCTGTGCGGATGCCCCCCTCGGGAAGGGCGAGCTCGGCTTCGGTTTGCTCCGGTGTATGCAATTCCTGCCGTTGGTTTGCTGACTGAGAGGTCCAGTAGTAATAGACCGAGCTGAGCATCAGTCCGAGAAAAGCGGCTGCCAGTCCCACGCGCCAAAGGGATGGAGAGGGAGGGCCTGCCGGATGGGGTGAATTTGGTGCGGGGGAGCTCATGGGGTGAGGCGTGTCGCTGGGGGGGCGTGTTGCGGGAGTGAGGTATGAATCAGCTGTAGAGCGAGAGCTTTTCGTCGAGCTTGGAGGAGGGTGCCACGCGGTAACGCTCGCCTAGCTCGATGGAGGCACGGTTGCCCAGCGAGTTGCGGAAGGTCAGATGTACGGGGGTCTTGCCGGGGAATTGCAGCAGAATATCTTTGATCAGTTTCAGATCTCCTGCGTCATGGCGGGCTGTATTGAGGGTGATTTCGTAGTAAACAGGGTTTTTGACGGCTCTGCGGCGGGGTGTTTTGCCGCCTGTGCCGCCCAGGAGTTCCAGGCCGTTGGCTGAGACTTTCTTGCCGCCGGTTTTTTCATCCCGTGAGATGCGCGCCCGGAAGCGCACAAAGTTGCCTGCCTGCAGCAGCCCTTCCGCTGCCGCTTTCGTGTACGAATCGCCCCACACGAGTGCTTCGGTAACTCCGGTGAAATCCTCCACCGTAATGACGGCAAATTTCTGATTGGTCGTTTTGGTCGTTTTAATCGCTACCGCACGGATCATTCCTGCCATGTCGCTCATGTTACGGATTTCATCATCGGAGAGATCCGGCAGCGTGCCGATCGGCAGATACCTGGGGGAATCGATGATGCCGCGCATGCTGTCCAGCGGGTTACCCGTGAAGTAGGCACCCGTCAGGAATTTTTCCTGATCCAGACGTTCGTTCTTGGGCCATTCCGGGCAGGATTCTTCCTCTTTTGTGACAGCTGAGGTCGTTTCTGTCATGTCGAAGAGCGACATCTGCCCCGCTTCATGATCCTTGTGCACGGCGGAGGCGCCGTTGATGCACTGCTCAATGGAATTGAAGATCCGCGCACGCGGCTCCCGCATCCAGTCGAACGCTCCGCACTGCACGAGCACCTCGATTTGGTTGCGGCGTACCGCTTGCGGCGGAATGCGGTAGCAGAAATCCTCCAAACTCTTGTACGGACCATTGGCTTTGCGTTCCTCCACGATCACCCGGACCGTTTCCGAGCTCATGCTCTTGACCGATGCCAGTCCGAAGCGCACCGCCAGGTGGCCGTTCGGCATCGTCTCCGGCTGGAATTTCACCGCTGAGTGATTCACGCAGGGCCCCAGTACCTCGATGCCCATGCGGTTTGCCTCCTGGATAAACACGCCGATCTTTTCATTGGTCGCTTCGTTTGTCATCAGTCCGCAGAGGAACTCCACCGGGTAGTGAGCCTTCAGGTAAGCTGTCCAGTATGAGATATGGCCATAGCATGCCGAGTGAGATTTGTTGAAGCCGTAGCCGGCGAACTTCTGGATTTTATCGAAAATAGCGTTGGCTGTTTTCTCATCGATGCCGTTGACATCCCAGCATCCCTTGACGAAGCGGCGTCGCTGCTCCATCATTTCGTTCATGTCTTTGTGACCCATGGCACGGCGCAGCAGGTCCGCGCCACCCAGGGTGTAACCCGCCAGCAGCTTGGCTGCTGCCTGTACCTGTTCCTGGTAAATCATGACGCCGTAGGTAAGCCCGGACACCTTTTCGAGCAGAGGATGCTCATACTCCGCCTTCTTGAGTCCTTTTTTCACCGCGATCATGTCGTCCATGAACTGCATGGCGCCCGGGCGGTACAGGGCGAGCAGTGCGATGATGTCTTCGATGTTGTCAATGCCATAGCGGCGGCACGTATCCACCATGCCGCTGGATTCCAACTGGAACACCCCCATCGTATCGCCCCGGTTCAGCAGCGCCAGTGTCTCTGCATCCCGGATGTCGACTGAATCATAGCGGAAATCAGGCACTCTCCAGCGCACATAGTGCTCGGCGTCTTTCATGACCGTGAGAGTCTTGAGCCCGAGGAAGTCCATCTTCAGCAGGCCTGCGTTGTAGATGGCTCCCATATCACACTGGGCCACCACCTCGCCCGACGGGTTGCTGAGGTCATCGCGCGTCAGTGCCACGTATTCATCCAGCGGTCGGTCACCGATGACGACGCCAGCCGCGTGCATGCCAACGTTGCGGATGGTTCCCTCCAGCTTCAGAGCGTAGCTCCACACCTCCTGGAAGGTCTCATTCTGGGCGATCAGCTCGCGCAACTCCTCGCTGGTCTCGTAACTCTTTTGGAGCGTTACACCCGGACCACTCTCAATCAGCTTGGACATGCGGTCACTGTCCGCGAAACTCAGCCCCAGAACGCGAGCCACGTCTTTCACCACCGATTTGGCGCCCATCGTACCATAGGTGATAATGTGCGTCACTGCGCGTTCACCGTACTTATGGCGCACGTAATCAATCACCTCAGGACGGCGGCTCTGGCAAAAATCAATATCGATATCCGGGGGGCTGACGCGCTCCGGGTTCAGGAAACGCTCGAAAATCAAGCCGAACTGGTACGGGTCGATGTTGGTGATTTTCATCACATAAGCAACCAGAGAACCGGCGGCTGAGCCGCGGCCGGGGCCCACCGGAATATCATGGTCCTTTGCCCAGTTGATGAAGTCCGCCGTGATCAGGAAATAGCTGGGGAAGCGCAGCTGATTGATAATGCTCAACTCATAATCCAGGCGGTCGCGCAGTTCCTGATCATTCGTTGCGCGCTCCTTGCCGTAGCGATCCTCCAGGCCTTTGAAGCAAATCTTGCGCAGATACTCTTCACGGGTTGACCCATCCGGCGTTGCGAATTCGGGGTAGCGTTCTGTTGAGGTTGAATCCAGTTTGATCGATGTATTGCAGCGTTCGGCAATCACATTGGTGTTCTCGTACGCATCCGGGTACTCGGGGAACAGGCGGCGCATTTCCTCCTCGCTTTTCAGGTACACCGATTTCGGGTAGCGCATGCGCTTGGAATCCATCCGTTTGTTACCCGTGCCCACGCAGATCAGAATATCGTGTGCCTCGTGGTCATCCTCGTTGAGGAAGTGGGCATCATTGGTCACCACCAGCGGCACATCGTGTTTGCGGGCGATGCGTACCAGCTCCGGTGTGCACCGGCGTTCCTCCTCCAGCTCATGATCCTGAAGTTCCACAAAGACATTGCCTCTGCCGTAAATATCCACAAGCTCCAGCAGCACTTCCTCCGCCTTCTCCGGCTGATCCTGAAGAATCCACTCCTGCATCGGTCCGGAAATGCAACCCGTCAGGCAGATGAGCCCCTTGCTGAACTCCCGAAGCGATTCCATATCAATGCGCGGCTTGTAATAAAACCCCTCCAGGTGACTGCGCGACACCAGCTTGATCAAATTCGACCACCCGGTATTATTCTCGCAGAGCAAGATCAAATGCGTGTACTTATGGCGCCCCGGAATCTGCTTCTTCACCTCCAGCGGGGTAGGGGACAGGTATACCTCGCAGCCCAGAATCGGCTTGAACACCGGCTTTTTCTCATCGGGATGCTCTTTATTCCACTCCAGGATCCCTTTATTGTGCTTTTTCACATTCACCATGAACTCGATCGCCGCGAACACATTGCCGTGATCCGTGACTGCCACTGAATTCATTCCCATCGCTGCACACTTGGCAATCAGATCCTTCGTGTGGATCATGCCATCGAGCAGCGAGTATTCCGTGTGAACGTGCAGATGAGTAAAAGCCATAGCGCACAGGCATTATACACCAACCTCCCGCCCCTGTCATGTCGAAATGGGACTTCCCCCAAAAAAGGCCCTGGGCATCAGGTCCAACAAGCCGCCGGTTGAAGCTGTTCGGACGCTTATCCTGATCCGGGCTGCCGAAACGCGGCACGGCTCAAAGCCAGCGGCACCCGCCTTCCCGCCTTTTGAGCTCCGGTGCTGCTTTTCTGAGGCGTCGTGCTACCGGATCTTCGTTCTGTGGCTTCTGCGGTAACCCGCAACAGGAACTTGCCGCAGGGACACGCGACAGAGATCGGGCGCTGAAACGGGCGCAGCGGGATTTTCCCCGGAGCGTGCTGTTGGGACCGGGTTCAGCCCACTACGGGAAAGACTCGGGAAAGACACGGGAATAAGGCCGGCCGGGAAAGCGCCAACTCATTTTCCAACGCCCGCTGAATCCCGGTCGCTTGCGCCACGTTGATTGAAAAGGTTGCCGAAAACCTCCTTCAGGCCGGATACCAGCTTGCAGGCACCATAAACCGTCATATGGTCATGATCCCAAACGATCAGGTGTTCCCCCTCGACAGGCTGAAACAACTCGCCAGAGAAAAGCACCGGGCATGGATCGAGCAGCGTACAGAGTCCCTCCTTTTCCAGCTCGTGCAGGAGATTGCAGATTTCCCCCATTTTTTTGCGGTACCTTGCACGGGTGCTGGCGATATTCGGGGCGGGATTGCCGGTGTGATACCAGAGCCCGAGGCGGCGCATCCACTGGCCGATGTTGGTGTTGGGTACGACATTTGCCTCTGGCGTGGGCAGCATCAGGACCGGAGTCCTGCCCATGGCGGAGAGTTTTTGACAGAACGTACGCAACGCCTGCTCGTTGAAATCCCGGCTGGCTTGCCCCCTGTACTTGCGCCCATCCCAGCTTTCTGCTGCTTCGAAACGCCATTTCCAGCACTGCATGACGATTACATGCCTGAGCTGGGGGTTATCCGCCAGCCAATCGAGCAGAGCCTGAAGTTTTTGTTCCGTGCAGAAATACGACTCATTACCGTTTTCCCGGTTCAGGCGTCCCCAGAAAGGGGTAAGATAAAAGTTCACATAAAGCCCGGACCATCCTTCCTGCTTGCCAATGATATCCAACCCCGGGAAGAGAGCGTTGGCGTAGCTGTCTCCGAGCAGGACAAAGTTGGGGCGTTTCTCATCCGTTCCAATCCGCAGGACAGGCTCCCTGCCATAGAGCTCATCATCCGGATGCAGCACGCGGTCCCCGCAGTGTCCCGCATGAGCTTGCAGCACATTCGGGAACTCCCCGTTCCAATCACTGCGAGGCGCCAGCCGCCAGTCGCGGTACTCGAGGCTGCCGTATGCCGGGAGGATATCTGGGGATCCCATTGGCAAGAGGGGGCACCTCTCCGCATGCGAGAGAAGCGAACTGCCGAGCAGAGCCGCCAGCCAGAGTCCAAGCGTGCAGCGCAGACTCACGTGTCTCCGTTCCACACCGGCGTAGAGAAGATACGTAAGCATAAATGCAGCAACCGCACAACCCAAGCAGGACAGCAGGGTCAACTCCTGGATTTGCGTGTAACGCACGAGCGCCAGGAGGGGCCAGTGAACAAGGTAGAGACTGAAGGAGACCGAGCCCAGCAGAAACAGAACCCGGTTTTCCAGTAACCTGGGCAGAGCAGTATCATGCCCGCAGCGGATGATCAGCATCGCACCCGCTACCGCGGCCAACGCGAACCCTGTGTGGTGAAGTTCCGGGCAGAAAGCCGGGGCAACAAGCAGAATCATACCCACAACGAGGAAAACCGCGCGGGTGGTGCGCCCCTGCCCCCCGTCCCGGTCCTGCCGCATGGGAAGAAGCCCGATGAAAGCCCCAGCCAGCACCTCCCAAAGACGCCCAGCCGTCATGTAATACAAGGAACCGAGGACTCCCCCATCCCTCAGCACAGAAGGCAGGGCCGCCTGCCAACCCGCGGGAAGCCAGCTTTGGAAAAAAATCAGCCCGGAACAAAGCGCCGCGAGCCCCAAAAGCCCCCATTGCCAGACGGGCCTCAGCTTAGAAAGCGGAATCAGGAGCAGGGGAGCCAGCACGAAAAATTGAATAATAACGGCGATATACCACGTATGCAAAAAAACATTTTCCCTGACATCCGCCGCAAAATAATCCACCGCCTGCCGTCCGAAATAGAAATTAGCCTGCCCGGTGAGCGCATAAAGAGCCGTCTCAGCCATAGCACCCAGATCCTCCGGCAGCATCAGGCACGTAGCCGCAGCCAGGGAAGCGAGCACGGTCACCGCCAGCGCGGGGAACAATCGCGTCAGTTTCCCCCGGTAGTACAGCCACCAGGAAAAACGCCCGTCTTGCCCTTTCCTGAGGAGAGAAGGCACCAGAAAATAGCCTGAAATCACAAAAAAAGCATCCACCCCGAGGAAACCCTGCGGACACCAGTCACTTCTCAGGTGATAGAGAAAAACCAGCAGAATAGCCAGGCCTCGCAGGGCATTGACGTGGGTGAGAAAGCGTTTTGTCTCCATGCGGGCGGCTGACGAGGATGTTCGCGTCGATTGTAGGGTATCTGAGCCAGGAGTCAAGGCGAATCTGGCAGGCGTACCACATTTGACTTTACAATTCACAACCCACCCGCGCGAGAGGCCACAACCCACCCGCGCGCGAGGCTTTTCAGTTGACTTTTTCCCAACATGCACTAAACTCATCCCAACACCAAAAGCGCGGTGCCCGGCACCCCGCACAACCAACCAGACACACACACCACCACCATGGCACAGCAGAACGCAATCAGCCCCACCCGCGCCCAAGACTTCCCCGAATGGTACCAGCAAGTCATCAAAGCCGCCGACCTCGCCGAAAACTCCGAAGTCCGCGGCTGCATGGTCATCAAACCCTGGGGCTACGCCATCTGGGAACTCATCCAGCAGCAACTCGACGCCGAATTCAAACGCACCGGCCACACCAACGCCTACTTCCCCATGCTCATCCCCGTCTCCTACCTGGAGAAAGAAGCCGAGCACGCCGAAGGCTTCGCCACCGAATGCGCCGTCGTCACCCACCACCGGCTCGAAGCCATCAAAGACCCGGACACCGGCAAAACCCGCATGATCCCCGCCGGCGAACTCACCGACAAATACGTCATCCGCCCCACCTCCGAAACCGTCATCGGCGCCGCCTTCTCCCGCTGGCTGGAATCCTACCGCGACCTCCCCTTCAAAGTCAACCAATGGTGCAACGTCATGCGCTGGGAAATGCGCCCCCGCATCTTCCTGCGCACCGCCGAATTCCTCTGGCAGGAAGGCCACACCGCCCACGAAACCCGCGAAGAAGCCGAGCAGGAAACCGCCACCATGCACAAAGTCTACGAAGACTTCCAGCGGGACGTCCTCGCCGTCCCCTCCATCCCCGGCGAAAAAACCGAACACGAACGCTTCCCCGGCGCCGTGCGCACCTTCACCGTCGAAGCCATGGTCCAGGACCGCAAAGCCATCCAAGCCGGCACCTCCCACTTCCTCGGCCAAAACTTCGCCAAAGCCCAAAACATCTCCTTTGCCGGCCGCAACAACGAACGCCAATACGCCTGGACCACCTCCTGGGGCGTCTCCACCCGCATGATCGGCACCCTCATCATGGCCCACTCCGATGATGACGGCCTCATCTGCCCCCCGCGCGTCGCACCCAAGCAAATCGTCATCATCCCCGTCACCCCCAAACCCGACACCCGCGACACCATCATCACCCACTGCCAGCAACTCGCGGACAAGCTCAGCACCATCACCTACCACGGCCTGCCCATCCGCGTCCACGTCGACACACGCGACCTCGGCGGCGGCACCAAAAAATGGGAATGGATCAAAAAAGGCGTCCCCGTCCGTCTGGAAATCGGCCCCCGCGACCTGGAAAAAGGCAGCGTCTGCCTCAGCCGGCGCGACCAACCCACCGGCGAGAAAACCTTCATCCCCGAAGCCGACCTCATCGCCGGCGCCGCCGACCTGCTGGACAGCATCCAGACCGCCCTCCTCGAGCGCCAGCGCGCCTTCCGCGACAGCCACATCCGCCCCTGCGCCTCGCTCGACGAACTCAAAGCCAACTTCAGCGGCGACGGCGACGCCGACTGGCTCCTCTGCCCCTGGGACGGCACCCCCGAGCAAGAAGAAGAACTCGCCAAAAGCCTGCGCATCTCCATCCGCTGCATCCCCCAGGGCGAGATGGGCACCGGCCCCGCAGCCCCCTGCATCCTCACCGGCCGCCCCACCACCCGCCGCGTCCTCTGGGCCCGCAGCTACTAACCCCCATCCCCCCACCACCCGAGCGCCTCGGCCCCACCCGCCGGGGCGCCCCCGCATAAGCCCCTCCGCCCGCACCAAGCCACCCCCATCCCCACCCCGCCCAGCATGGCCAACATCGCAATCATCTCCCTCGGCTGCGCCAAAAACCTCGTCGACTCAGAAATCATGGTTGGCCACCTCCTCGCCGCCGGCCACACCCGCACCACCCCCGAGCAAGCCGACCTCCTCATCATCAACACCTGCGCCTTCATCGACCCCGCCAAGCAAGAAGCCATCGACACCATCATCGCCGCCGGCCGCGCCCGGGAGCAAGGCACCGTCCCCCCCCACCAAAAACTCCTCGTCGCCGGCTGCCTCTCCCAGCGCTACGCTCGCGACCTCACCACCAGCCTCCCCGAAGTCGACTGCTTCATCGGCGTCGACCTCATCAGCCGCATCGCCCCCATCGCCGAAAACCTCCTCACCGGCCGCGCCGAAAAAACCTACACCACCCCCGTCTCCACCTACCTCCCGGACTACAGCGACCCCCGCCACCTCCTCACCCCCCCGCACACCGCCTACCTCAAAATCGCCGAAGGCTGCAACCACGCCTGCGCCTACTGCGCCATCCCCCGCATCCGCGGCCGCCACCGCAGCCGCCCCCAGGAAAACATCCTCCGCGAAGCCCGCGCCCTCATCGCCTCCGGCGTGAAAGAACTCAACCTCATCGCCCAGGACACCACCTACTACGGCATGGACAAATGGACCGACCGCGCCACCAAAACCAGCGGCGTCGACTCCACCCGCGGCGAATCCCTCGCCAGCCTCCTGCGCGAACTCAACGCCATCCCCGGCGACTTCTGGATCCGCGTCCTCTACACCCACCCCGCCCACTGGAGCCGCGAACTCATCGACACCTTCGCCACCTGCGACAAAATCGTCAAATACGTCGACATCCCCCTCCAGCACATCTCCGACCACATCCTCGCCGAGCAACGCCGCATGACCGACGGCGCCTACATCCGCCGCCTCATAGAGGACATGCGCGCCGCCATCCCCGGCCTCGGCCTCCGCACCACCTTCATCAGCGGCCTCCCCGGCGAGACGGAAGACGACCACGCCGAACTCCGCGACTTCATCCGCCACTACCGCTTCGAACGCGCCGGCGTCTTCCCCTACTCCAAAGAAGAAGGCACCCTCGCCGCCAAAATGCCCCACCAAGTCCACCACGCCACCCGCAAACGCCGCGCCAACGAACTCTCCATGATCCTCGGCGGCATCGCGGACGAAATCGGCCAAGCCACCATCGGCCGCACCCTGCGCGTCCTCGTCGACGCCCCCGGCATCGCCCGCGGCCCCTGGGACGCGCCGGATGTCGACGGCTCCATCCACGTCCCCCGCTCCCTCCCCGTCGGCCAATTTGCCGAGGTCACCATCACCGACGCCATCGCCTACGAACTCTTCACCGACGGCGCCGAGGACCCCTCCGACGACAGCGAGGAGGCTTGATTCCCCGGGGAGGGGCTCCGCACCCCTCCCCAGACCCCTCACCCGGCAAGCTGCCCTTGCATGCGGGAAGGGAAGGGGCCGGAAGTGTTTTCCTCCTGCTTTTTCAGTCTACACTCCTTCCGGCGCGTCGGATTGGTTTTGCAATTCTCTGCAAGGCCTCAATAGAGGGGGAAAAACTGACATTGTTCCCCCTCCCGTGTAATTACCTTGAATGTTGCACTCACATGTGGTAGAGTACGGAGCATGTCCGACTCCTCCTTTATTTCCATCTTCGACCCACTTCAGCAACTGGGCGAAAGCCACTCCCAGAAGCAAAAAGGCACCAGCTTCGAAAAGCTCTGCCTGCGCTTCTTACAGGAAGAGCCGGTATTTCGCGAACGCTTTTCGCAGGTGTGGCTCTGGATGGACTGGCCTCACCGCAACGGGAAACAAGACCAGGGCATCGACCTTGTCGCACAGGAATCCTCTTCCGGTGATTACTGTGCCATTCAGTGCAAGTGTTACTCCACGGAGCAAATGCTGAGCTTGGAGAGCTTGGGAACCTACTATGCCAGTGTCGGCATGGGTTGGGGGAAGGATGGATCCGTTCGCTTTGCCAGCGGCATGATCATCGCAACCACAGATAAGTGGAACACCAAGCTCACGGACACCATCGAAAGGAACAGCTTCCCCTGCAAGCGCATCGGCCTTTCCGAGTTGAACGACTATGCCGTCGATTGGGAAAAACTCATTCGGGGAGAGGAAAAAGTACTGCGACCTCGCCACTCGACGCGCCCCCACCAAGAGAGAGCCATCGAGGACGTGATGCGCGGCTTTGAAACCGAGGATCGAGGCAAACTCATCATGGCCTGCGGTACAGGCAAGACCTTCACCTCGCTCAAGCTCATGGAACGCTTCATCGCTGAGCGATGCGAAGGCCGTGGCTGTGTCCTCTTCCTCGCCCCAAGTATCGCCCTCGTTTCCCAGAGCCTCAGGGAATGGATGGCCCAGACCGACATCAAAATACATCCCATTGCCGTCTGCTCCGATAGCCAAGCCTCTGAGCTGGAAGATGCCGACCTGTGCTCGGCTGACCTGCCGGAACCCGCCAGCACGAACCCGCAGACCATCAGCCGCAACTATCTCAAATTCAAGGATACACGTACCAGCGTCGTGTTCTCCACCTACCAATCAATTGACAAGGTGCGGGAGGCCCAGAAATACGGTGCCCTGCCGGAGTTTGACCTCATCATCTGCGATGAAGCCCACCGCACCACCGGCGTCTCGCTGCGTACTGAGAGCGGCGCCTACGACGAATCCAGCTTCGTGCACGTCCATGACAACAACTTCATCGCCGGGCGCAAGCGCCTGTACATGACCGCCACCCCGCGCATCTACACAGAAAACGCCAAGAGCAAAGCAGCCGAAGCCGACGCCCTCATCGCCTCCATGGACGACCTGCTCACCTACGGCCAGGAATTCCACCGTTTGCCTTTCTCCCGCGCTGTAAAAGAAGACCTGCTCACCGACTACAAAGTCCTTGTCCTCTGCGTCGACGAAGATTCGGTGAAAGAGCAGTTCGCGCAAGAGCTGCAAGCGCACGATGGAGAACTGGACTTGGATGATGCCGTCAAACTCATCGGCTGCTACAACGGTCTGCGCAAGCAACAAATCCGCACCATTAACTCCAGCGTGTACCGTGGTGAAGAAGATGAAAGCGATGAAGAGGACACCGACCCCTCCCGGCCTGACCATGCCCCCGTCGACTTCCTGCAACTGGACCCCGCCCCCATGCACCGCGCCGTCGCCTTCGCCGGCACGATTGCTGATTCCATTGCGCTCAAGAGAAGCTGGCAGATCATGGTCGAGAAGATTCGCGCCGAGCAAGGAGACTCCCCCGGCTTTCTGCCGTGCACCATCGACCACGTGGACGGCACCATGAACATGCAACTGCGCAGCGACAAACTCGCCAAACTCAAGGAACCCGTCGGCCCGGACGGCGAATGCCGTATCCTCACCAACGCACGCTGCCTCTCCGAAGGCGTCGACGTGCCCGCGCTGGACGCCGTCCTCTTCCTCGCCCCCCGGCGCTCGCAGATCGACGTCGTCCAGTCCGTAGGGCGCGTCATGCGCAAAGCCCCCGGCAAAAAATACGGCTACATCATCCTGCCCGTAGGCATCCCCCGAGACAAGAAACCTGAGGATGTGCTGGACAACGATAAAAAATACAAAATCATCTGGGACGTCCTGCAAGCCCTGCGCTCCCATGATGACCGCTTCAACGCCGCCATCAACCAGATCGACCTGAACAAAGGCCGCAGTTCCCTCATCGAGGTAGTTCTCACTGCCGCAGAAGGTGAAGATGATGGAATACCGTACGGCAGAACCGGTCAACCCGAGCCGAACGGTGCCGCCGCCGGTGCCGCCCTTCAACAAGGCCTGCTCAGTTTCGAACGCGCCGCTCAGTGGTCAGAAGCCATCTTCGCCCGCACCGTGAAAAAATGCGGCGACCGCCGATACTGGGAAGAATGGGCCTACGACATCGCCGAAATCGCCAAGCGCCAGATCGAAGCCATCCACGAACACCTGGACGCCGGCAACAACGCCGCGGAATTCGACGAATTCCTCTCCGGCCTGCGCGAAAACATCCAGCCCAACATCTCCACCGATGACGCCATCGAAATGCTCGCGCAGCAGCTCATCACCCGCCCCGTCTTCGACGCCCTCTTCGAAAACTACAAATTCGCCGAGCAGAACCCGGTCTCCAAAACCATGAACCGCATGCTCGACCTGCTCAAGGAATGCGCCTCGCCCGGCGACCAGCGCCGCCTGCAAGCCTTCTACGACTCCGTGGCAGACCGCGCCAAAGGCATCGACAACGCCGAAGGCCGCCAGCGCGTCATCATCGAGCTCTACGACAAATTCTTCAAAAACGCCTTCCCGCGCATGGCCGAAAAACTCGGCATCGTCTACACCCCGGTGGAAGTCGTGGACTTCATCATCCGCAGCGTGCACGACGTCCTCAAGCGCGAATTCGGCCTTAATAAAGGCCTCGGCGCCGAAGGCGTCAAAATCCTCGACCCCTTCACCGGCACCGGCACCTTCATCGTGCGCGCCATCCAGAGCGGCCTCATCAGCAAGCAAGACCTGCCGCGCAAATTCCGCTCCGAGCTCTTCGCCTGCGAGATCGTGCTGCTGGCCTACTACATCGCCTGCGTGAATATCGAAGTCGCCTACCAAGGACGCATGAAGGCCATCAAGTACGAACCCTTCGAAGGCATCTGCCTCACAGATACCTTCCGCATGGATGAATCCAGCGCAACAGACCAAGACCTCTTCACAAGCTTCGAAGACAACGGCGAGCGCCTCAAGCGCCTCTGCCGCCAACCCATCCGCGTCATCTTCGGCAACCCACCCTACTCCGTCGGACAGGAATCCGCCAACGACGACAACCAAAACGAAGCCTACCCCCACCTCGACGCCCGCATCGCTGAAACTTACGTCGAGGAATCAAACGCCGCCAACAAGAACAGCCTCTACGACTCTTACATACGAGCCTTCCGCTGGGCCTCCGACCGCATTGGAGACTCCGGCATTGTCGCCTTCGTCAGCAACGGCGCCTATATCGACAACAACGCCATGGCCGGCTTCCGCAAGAGCCTTATGAAGGAATTTTCCTCCATTTATTGCTTCAACCTTCGCGGTAATCAGCGCACTTCCGGCGAACTCTCCCGCAAAGAAGGCGGGAAAATCTTCGGCTCGGGTAGCCGCACCCCCATCGCCGTCACCCTGCTCATCAAGCGCCCGGGCGACCAAGGGAGCGCCAAGTTGCATTACCACGACATCGGCGACTACCTCTCCCGCGAAGAAAAGCTGGACATCATCAAAAACTTCGGCAGCATCAGCGCCATTCCCTGGCAACATCCCCAACCCGACGAATACGGCGACTGGATCAACCATCGCACGGCAGGTTACTCAGACTTCCTGCCCTTGGGAGACAAAGCGACCAAGGGCAAGGCAAATCCGCAAGCGATTTTCGGCATCTTCTCGAGGGGATTGGAAACCGCACGAGATACGTGGGTATATAATTTCTCGACTATTAGGCTTGAGGAAAATCTCAAACGTTTCATAGAATGCTACAATGAGGACGTAAATAGACAAGAACAAACCTTAGACGAGCGAAAAATTAAATGGTCGAGGAGTTTAACAAACAAATTTAAGAGCAGAATCCGATTATCGTTTGTAGCTTCACATTGTCAGAAGGGAATCTACAGACCTTTTACACACGTTAATGTTTATTTCGATGCAGACCTGAACAACGTCCCAGGTAGACAGCCGGCTTTTTTCCCCACAAGTCAATGTGAGAATTTGGTGATACTAGTAACAGGAGTTGGTTCTTCCAAACCATTCTCTTGCTTTGTTACTGACAAAATCCCCGATGTCCAGCTTCTATTTAACGGGCAGGGTTTTCCCCTCCACTGGTACGAAAAGCAGGAAGGCTACCTGAACTTCGGGGGCGACGAAGCCGTCGGAAACCTCATTCGGCACCAAGCCATCACCGACTGGGCGCTGGAGAAATTCCGCAACGCCTACGCCGATCCCAAAATCGGCCGAGAAGACATCTTCTATTACGTCTATGGCCTGCTGCACAGCACGGAATACCGCGAGCGCTTTGAGAACGACCTGCGCAAGGAAATGCCCCGCATCCCCTTCGCGGCGGACTTCTGGGCCTTTTCCCGCGCCGGGCGCGAACTCGCCCACTGGCACCTCAATTACGAGACGGTGGAGCCCTACCCCCTGCAAGAGAACTCCGCCGGCGACTTCCGGGTGACGAAAATGCGCTTCCCGAAAAAAGGCGTGCGAGACACCATCATCTACAACGCCACAACCACACTCAGCGGCATCCCGCCCGAGGCCTATGACTACGTCGTCAACGGCAAATCCGCCATCGAGTGGATCATGGAACGCTACGCCGTCACCACGGACAAGAAGAGCGGCATCGTGAACGACGCCAACGACTGGTGCCGCGAGCACAACAACCCGCGCTACATCATCGACCTCCTCAAACGCATCGTCCGCGTCAGCCTCGAAACCGTCCGCATCGTCAAATCCCTCCCCCCGCTGAAGGAGAAGTAATGGCGTCTAAGTTTGATTAGAGAATTATAAATTGGAAAGAAGCATATGGCTAGCAGCAACAACAAGGCAATCATCAGTGAAGCTAAACCTCACACGATACTCAAGTTCAAACTGGTCGAGGAGTATGTAAAAGCATGGGCTCAAAAGCTTATGAATAACGACTTTTGCCATGAACTAGTGTATATTGACTGCATGAGTAATAGTGGGGTATACCATGATATAAATGGAAACCAAGTTCCAGGGTCTGCGTTGCGAGTGGTTGAAGTACTGCGAAAAATTGCGGAGCAGTATAAAACAAAGTTTCCACATAAGAGCATTAAGATCTATTTAAACGACTTGGATGCGAGAAAAATCGAAGAACTGAAGAAGCATATTCCTCAGAATACCAGCAATTTTAAAATCAAAGTTTCTAACTTAGATGCCAGTGTTCTATTAAATCTGGTGTCCTCTTCTATATCTGATGATACGCACTCCCATTACCTTCTATTTTATGATCCGTATGATGCATCAATCGATTGGCGAGCATTATCTCCATTTTTTCAGAAGTGGGGAGAAGTAATCATTAACCACATGATATCGGATCCCATTCGCGCCTGCAAGCAGGCTACAACAGAAAGGGCAATCAACAAATACACTGGAACATACCAATGCGATCCCAACGAATTGGTGCAATCCAAGAACACAAAAGAGTTTTACGAGGCACGAGTAGAAAAGATTATCAAGTGGCTGAAAGAAAAGTTTCATAAGAAATGTTACATTGCGACTTTCCCTTTCTTTAATTCGCGGAATGCATTGCTGTACCATCTAATCCACTGTACGGAGCATATTGAAGGATTCAAATTATTCAAGCGCACAGCGTGGAAGGTGTTCGGTAATAAATCATCAACGAAAAACACAGAGTATTCTGGGCAAATGCTACTAGACTTTGATAATAAACTAGACGATACAGAACCTGAACCAGATGCAAATTGCTACTTTGTGCAAGACATTGCACAACACATTTACAAGTGTTTCAAAGATAGGAAAACAGTAGAGAAGAATATGGTGTGGGCAATGCTAGATGCTCATCCTATTTTCCCCTGTGAGGACTTTAAAATTGTGATCACAGACTCTCTGAAATCTATCTACGGAGCGAAGGTTTCTCGTACGACTATTACTTTTCCTTAATTCTCGCTATGCCGACAGTAGCAGGCTACATACAACGGAAATCCATGCTCTACAAGACTGGCGTAGAGTATGGCGACTACACAATCAACTTCGTACAAGGGTGTTCTCACGGATGCAAATATCCATGTTACGCCTTTATGATGAAGAGGCGTTTTGGCCAAGTTAAAAGTTACGATGATTGGTGTAAACCTTTTCTCGTAGCCAATACATTGCAACTACTTGACCGAGAAATTCCTAGGCTCAAAGACAAAATCAAATCTGTACAATTGTGCTTCACGACCGATCCTTTCATGTACGGATATGAAGAGATTTGTCATATGAGTATAGAAGCCATCAAAAAACTAAATGCTGCCCAGATTAAGTGTTCTGTGCTCACGAAGGGTGTACTTCCTCTCGACCTTGCAGCTCTTTCAAAACTGAACGAATACGGGATCACACTGGTCTCTTTGAACGAAGAATACAGGAGAAGGATGGAGCCTGGTGCTGCCCCGTATAAGCTGAGACTTGAAGCATTGAAGAAGCTCCATGATGCAGGATGCAAGACATGGGTTAGTATTGAGCCTTACCCTACGCCCAACCTAATCCAACAAAATCTGTCAGAGATTCTGGAAGGCGTGAGTTTCGTTGATAAGATAATCTTTGGTAGAACTAATTACAGTAGAGAGGTGAGTTCATATACCAAGCACAGAGATTTTTACAACGAAAGGGCACAGGAAGTTATTCGCTTCTGTACAGAACGTGGTATAGCTTATCACATTAAAGAAAAGACAATAACACGTTCGTAATGTCGCGTATCTGAGCTACGCCATTTCAGTAAGGATCCTACGGGCAACCATCTCAGGAGCACGCTTATTCTTCTCGCCTTGAAAAAAGGCACCCTCGCCCACTCACCCCTCGCGTTCCTTCCTTAGATCCTCGAGAATCTTTCCCTCGAAAGAGAAGTACTTAGAGCCCTGATAAGCCCCGGACGTGTTGCGCTTTTCCGGCGGCATGAAGTCGTGAGCGAAGCGGGAGAGTTTGTAGAGCTGGCCTTGGTATTCCACGCAGTTGTCGGAGGCGACTTTGACTTGAATGCCCGTGGGCACAAAGGTGATGAGCTCGCCGACGGGGATGCCGACTATGCTGAAGCGGAAGCGGGCGCGCTTGTAACGAACATCCTGCTCGGTGGCGGGAGCCGGTGACTCGATCGGAGCCTCGGGCAGCAGGGCCAGGGCCGGGGGCTCGGGGGCCGGGGGCTCGGGAACAGCGGGGCAGGGGGAGGGCTCCTCAACGATGGGCTCGTTGTTGTGATAGCGGGTGACCTTGGCGTCGTCGATCGTGCCCGCGATGTCGTAGAAGATATCCAGCGCCACTTGTGGGGCGACGTTGAAGAACTCGCGCTTGGCACGTATGCGCAGGTTCGTCAGCCGGTCGATGGTTTTGTGGACGAGTTTTTCCACCGCGGCATACTTTTTCGTCTCGATCGTCGCGTAGATTTCGAAGGGCAGGGGCACGGCAGTGTTATCCAGCTCTTTGGAGCGGACGTTCACGGCGCGGGCGCTTTTGCCAATTTTGACCCAGTCTTCGCGGAAGCTGGGGTTGGTAAGGATGTAAACGTAGCCTTTTTCGTTGTCTGACATGACGAGGTCGAAGTCGTATTGCGTTGGTGGGAGAGAACTCAGTACGCGCATTGTACTCTTTCATAAATCATCTGTCAAACTGTGAGTTTCTTATGAATAAGCAAGAGGCGATTGACATGCGCGGAGCTTTGTTTGAAGCTTCAGAAGTAGCCTGAGCGGAGTTCTTGATATGCTTACATCATAAGGAATATATTAAGTATCAGTACATGAGACTTGGGTTGCCTTTGAAGATCGCGGTTCCCCCGCAGGCTTGTTTTTGCCCATTCCCACTTTTTTGACATGAAAAGAAGCCTCGCTCGTTGTCCGAACCCGAGCGCAGAGAGCTGATTGAACCTACTGAAGCGCCAGTTGGTTACGGATGATGCTACAAACGCCAACCTTTCCTCTCGGAAACACGGCTTCCGACCGCTTCCTGCCTTATTCTCCTGTGCAACGTAAGCGCTCAACCAAAACCACAGGTGTTGGGCATGTGAGAGGGGAGGCTTACAGTTACAGCGTTCCATAACATCATCGACTATCTGCTCTAGGCAGGGATTGATGATTTTTGACGTTTGCAGCCGCTGCCGGTAATGTATGGGCTCCTTTTGTCAGGGCAAGGGGCTTGGTGGGGGCTCGCGGCTGGGTGAGTTCCCCGGCTTTTCGATGTCCCCTCCGCGGCAGCCCCATGAAGGGGCGTGCCGCTCCGGGGATGGCTGCGCCGCTTGCGGGGAGGGGCTCCGCACCCCTCCCCACTCCCCGCCCGCGGCAAGGTGACCTTGCATGCTGGTTGTTTTTTCTGTTTTTGGGTGTTGACTTGTTGCCCGGGTTGCTGTATAGTCACGCTTGTTCAACTACCCGTTAGGTTCCCAGCCAGGTTCCTGCCCGCCCTTTGTGGTGTGGTTTTGCGCCCCGTGGGGGTGCGCTTGGCTTGGCTTGCCGGGGACTGCCTATGCCCGTTTATGTCGCGTTTGTCGCTTGTTGCTTTGTTGGGGTTTGCCGGTGCGCTTGTGTGCTCCGGTTGCCGTCATCGTTTGGATGTGTATTTTAATGCGGAGGGTCTGGATCCTGCTTCGTATGTGCCGCTGGGTGAGCATGAGCGGCCGCAGGTGGTGGAGGTGCTGGATTTGCAGAAGGCGTTGCAGCAGTACCGAGGCGAGGGGTATGTGCTGTTCGGTTCGCTGTTTTTTCACGGTTCTAGGGTGAGTTTTGATGAGTTGCGTGATTTGGCCCGGCGTAAGGGGGCGTCGCTGGTGCTGATGGGTTCGGCCAGGACGGGGTCGATGTCTCGGTGTTATGTGATGCCGGTCACTCACTCGAGTACGACTTATACGAGTGGGTCGGTTTACGGGCCTAGCCCGTTCGCTCCTCCAGTGACGTTTGATGCGGCTTCGACGACGACGTCGGTGTCGCAGGAGCGGTTTTATTATGAGGTGGGGGTGTATGATCACGCCTGTTTGTTCCTGGTGAAGAGTCTCTGAGGAGGGGGAGAGACGGTTTTCCTTGGTGTTCCGATTTGTCGGTGTGCGTGTTCGTTGTGTTTTTGTTTTTGAGTGATTTTTGCTGTATGAAGAATATGAAGAAGTATTGTTTGGCAATGTTGGGGCTGGCTTTGTGGCTGCCGGGCTGTGCGACGGTGACGTCCGGGGCCGGGCCGCATGGCCGGGAGTCGGATCTGAGCGGGCCGGTGCAGACGCGCCGCGATGTGACCTTTTCGGTGGATTTCCAGGATGATTACGGGCCGGAGGCCTGGTTCGATGAGGAGGATATCATCATGGCGATCCGTGAGGGTTTCGAGCGCAGTGGTCTGTTCCGTCGCGTGTCGCTGGTGCCGCCCGGACAGGCGAGCGCGCGGCACTATCATTTCCGGGTGAACATGAGCGGGACCCCGATGAATGAGCGCATGGGGTGGTCTTACCTGAGCGGTATCACGCTGATGTGCATACCGACCTGGTACAGCCTGCATTTGGATTGGAGCATGTCCTACCTGCATCAGGGGCAGGAGGTGTTGGCCGCTTCTTCGCACCAGAAGGGGACGGATATCCTTTGGCTGCCCGGGGCAGTAACCTGGCCCTTCCTGAATCACTGGACAGTGGGCAAAGGCATGTGCCGCCGGCCTGTGTATTACTTCATCAGCCAGATCCGCGAAAAGCAACTCAACGAGTTACCCTGAGCCGCCGAGCCTCAGGAGCCGCCGAGCCCCCCAGACAAACACCCCAGCAACAGCCGTAAGCCGACTCAGGTGCCACGGCATGCAGCGGCCTGCACCCCAGAGTAAGAAGCCTGTTCCTGAAAGAGCAGGGGCAGATACAGAACGAGTCCTGGGACAGGCGCTGGCGCTTGACAACGGGTTCGTCCTTGGGGGCCGGTCCCTCTTTTTCATGCATGGGTTCAGCGCAATCCCAGAAGACTCAGAGCCGAGGGGGTGATTGGCAGCCATTTTTCCTCACTGATGGAGGCCGGTTGAGGCCAGGTGAAAGTGCCTTTTTCCAGCCTTTTGCAAAAGAGGCACAGCCCGGTGCCGTCAAACCAGACGGCCTTGAGCAGGCTGTGCCCTTTGTTGATGAAAAAGCGTAAAGCACCCCGAGGTATGGGCTGCTGCATAAGCTGAGCAATGACCCCCTGAAGGCGGAACATGCCGTAGCGCCGGGTTCCTTGAGCAGGTAGGCGATGGTGGTTTGAGGCAATGTAAACATAGGCCTCTATTTTTACATGCCCGTCTTCAATGGTTTTGGTTGAGCGCTTACTTTTGTCCGGGTGCTTTTGTGTGCTGTGTTTTGGTGCTGGATTGATGGGTGGGCTGGTTCTGCAAAACGCCCGCATGTGCCGGGGCTCATGCGGGCGGAACAGAGAGATAGAAGGAAGGGGTGATGGTTATGCTGTCGGGCCTGGGGTATCGACGGCGGATTCTCCTGAGGCTGCCGGTTCGCCGGCGTCCGCCGGTGCCGTTGCTTCGGGTGCTTCGGGGCTGGCGGGCGATGCGGTTGGGGGGGGCGTCTCGGTGATTTCCGTGGGGGTGCCTTTTGCTTCTGGTTCAGATGCTGTTGTGGCGTCTGAGGTTGGTGCAGGGGGGGCTTGGGTGGATTCCTCCGCTATAGGTGCGGTGGCTTCCGCCGGGATGTCGGCTGGAGCGTCTGAGGTTGTTGCGACGGTGGTTGCCGGTGCGGCAGGGGTGCTTGCTTCGGTGGGTTTGGCTGCTTTGGGAGCTGCTTTGGTTTTGCCTTTTTTGCGGGGCTGGGGGGAGGGGGCTTTGGTGGGCTCCGGGGCGGCTTCTCCTTTGGGGTACCAGATGGAGTTGTCGGCGGTGACGACGATGAAGCCTTGTTCCAGTAGCCAGATCATGTCGGCCACGTAGGGGGCGTAGGCGTCGCGTGCTGCTTGTTTTTGCGTATCATCTGTGCCGGCCGGCACTCCGGAAAGGGCGGCGCACATGGCGTCGACTTTCTGGCCGGAGTTTTCTTTGGTCCAGTTGATGATGGCTGTCATGCGGTCTGCCAGTACCATGTCGGCCGGGATGGCGCGGACGCGGCTCGGTCCGGTGTAGTGGTGCCCTTGCCATTTGTAGATTGGGATGTGGTGACGGGCAAGGCCGTGGCAGAGGTTCGGGATGAGCATCTGCGGGAAGCGTCGTGTCTTGTCGGACAGGATGGAGAGGTGCGCGGCGAGGCCGGGGGAAAGGTGTGCGCGGGGGGTGGCTCCGTTGACAAAAACTTTGTCTGTTTGTTCGTAGACTTTGTCAAAGTGGTTGGCTTTGAAGTCTGCTTCTACTGCTTTGGTGTCGGTCAGTACGACGTCTGCGGCGTTTTCGCGGGTGGGTTTCCAGACGGTGGTGTGGCTGACCTGCTTGAGCCAGTCCGCAATGGCTTCTTCGCTTTTGTCTGTTGCGATGCGGGCTTTGAAGGCGCCCAGATCCATGTGAGCGTACTTGGTGCGGTAGAGGTGCATCACGGACGCTTGGTAGTTGTGCCAGTTGGCGGGTCCGACGAGTTCGCCGCCGAGGCTGCATTTGGCTACGGAGGTAAAGGTGCCGGTGGGGGCGGGGATTTCTACTTCTTCGCGGGTGTAGAGTTTGCTGAACCAATCGGCTTTCCACAGGTAGGTGATGGCTTCTGCTTCTGTGAGCCAGCAGGCACCGTCGCCCATGGTCGAATGGATGAGAATCGGGCCGTCTTCCAGTTTCATGAAGACGAGGTCGTAGCGGTCTTTGGACGCCATGACGACGCGCGACAGATCAAGCAGGGGAAGAGCCCGCTTTTGCCGTTGGATTTGTTTGGCAAACAGCTCCAGGATGGCATTGGCCGGACGAAGTTCTACGCGAAGCCCCTCCGCCGGCTGGGGCAGTTCGCGCTGGGGCCTTTCGCCCCGCCGTTCGCGACGCTCGCTGCGTTTCGAGGGCGCGAGTGTGTCGCGGCGGCCTTCTCCGCGCTCAGGCATCCTGCGGTCACGCATGGATGGTTTACGGTCGTTGTCGCGGCGTTTGCCGGTGCGGTCGTGGTCCGGTATGTCTTCGTAGATGCGGGATTTGGACGCTTCCGCGCCTTTTCGCGCCCAGGACGGGCCAAACTGGAACCCCGCCAATTCCGACAAATCGAAGGGCTGAGAGCCCTCATTTTTCTTATCATCCATATTCTATTCGTCTCTGTAGTGGTAAGCTTACCGTCAAAGCCGCGTGAATGCAACATTTTTTTGCATTCACGCGGCTGAAAATCACCCGTTTGCAGGGGTCGCTCGGGAGGTGAACTCGACGCCCAGCAGGCAGATGTCGTCATCGAGCTCTTGCCGGCGGGTAAAATGGTGCATGCAGGCCAGTGAGATGTCGATCATTTCCCGGATGTTTTGGGGTCGCCTTTCCCGGAGGAAGTTCATGACGCGTACGGCACCCAGTTCGTCGCCTTTCGGGTCATGGGCTTCGGTGAGGCCATCGGTGTAGAGCATAAGTTTCATGCCTGGTTCCAGGGGGATTTCGCTTTCGCGGAACATGGCGCTTTCGATCAGGCCAAGGGCGGGTGATCGGGGAATGGCCGGCAGAAACGGGGTGCCATCCGCGGCGAGGACGATGGGGGCGGGGTGCCCGGCGCCGGAGAGGGTGAGGCGTTGTTTTTCCAGATCCAGGTAGACGTAGCAGGCCGAGGAGAACATGGTGATGTTTGCCTGGCTGAAAATGCGGAAGAGTTGCCGATTGAGCGAGGAGAGCAGCAGCCCGGGGGTGTCCGCCAGGTTGGCAACTTGCTCCATGAGCCCGCGCAGCATGGAGGCAATCAATGCGGCGCTGACTCCGTGCCCCATGACGTCGCATATCAGCATGCCGACACCGGAATCGCCTACCGGAAATACTTCGAAACAGTCTCCCGCTACGCCGGTGGAGGGCATGTAGACGTGGTGGAAATGGGCTTCGCGTACGGTGCCTTCCTGGGGATTTTCCCAGATGCGATCCGGGATGCTTAGGGGGAGTAGGGCAAGTTGAACTTCTTTGGCGAGGTTGATTTCTTTTTCCAGTGCCCGGTTGCGCTGGTCGAGTTGCTCGGCTATTTTTTGATACCGCCGCTGGGTTTCCACCAGTTCGGTCACATCTGAGGAGATGCCGACGATGCCTTTGATGCTGCCGTCGTGGGCGTACCAGGGAAATTTGGAAACCCGGCTCCAGCTGTGCTGTTGGCCTTTTTTCCATATTTCGTGGTGGATGCGGTTGGTGATGGGGACGCCGGTTTCCATGATTGCACGCTCTTCGTTGAGCGCGATTTGGGACATGGCGGGGGAAAAGAAGTTGCTGTCGCGGCAGCCGATGAGGTCGGCAGGGGTGGGTACCTGCATTTTTTTCGCGGTGGCTTCGTTGGCCAGGACAAAGCGGGATTCCCTGTTCTTGAAGTAGATGTTGTCGGGCAGGTAGTTGATGAGGGTGCGGAAGAAATCGCGGTCTTCCATGGCGTGCATGTCTGCCATTTTGCGGCGTGTGATGTCTACCCATACGCCAACCAGCCGCGTTGGTTGGCGTGTTTCTTTGTCGCGCTCCAGGAGGCCGTTGACGCGGATCCACCGCCAGCCGCGTGAGCGCAGGTTGAGCAGGCGGACTTCGACGCGCATCGGGGAGCTGGCGACTGTCGGCATGTTGATGTATCGCCGAACGGATGAGGTGAAGAAGTTCCGGTCGTCGGGGTGGAGGGTTTTTTCTGCTTCGGTGAAGATGTTGGGGGCGATTTCGTGGAAGGGCAGCCCCATCATGCGGAGGCACTGCTCTGTGTAGAAGATTTGGTTGTGTACGATGTCCCAGCAGTATACGCCTTCTTCTGCTGCGCGGAGGGCCTTGCGCACCATTTCCCAGTTGAAGACGCCGGGGACCGTGTTGGCAGGTGCATGATGAGATGAGCCGTCGGACATTACTGTGTACTTTTACACGCTTTTTCTTCTTCTTTCAAGCAGAAAAGCGTAGTGGGCGGCATTTTGACGTGGTGCGCAGGTGTGTTGCTGTCTGCGGGGGGCTACAGTGAATCAGGCTGCGGGGCAGCAGGGGGGATGGCTGGGGGGATGGCTGGGGTTCTGTTTGGGGACGTTGTTAGGGAAAGGGGTGGGACAGGTTATGGTTTCGTTGGTGGCGAATTGGCAGGCTGTTGTGATTTCGCAATCTGTTGTGATTTTTCAGGCTGTTGTGATCTGGCGGGCAGTGGAGTTCTTGATGGTGCGGCTGTTCACCTTCCCCTGAGGTTCCCGGGATGATCAGGGGAAGGTGACTGCTGTGGGGGGGGGCTCCCTTGCGCTTTTAATGGTGCGCCTTGTTACGGTTGTTGCATCAGGGCGTCCACCCGAAGCGTGGCTTTGCCGTCATGCACGCGGTCGGCTGCGTAGATGCCGTGGCAGTAGCGTGACAGGTTTTCCAGTGTTGCTGCTTGTCGGCGTACGGTTTCGAGACGACGCAAATCACGATGGTAGCGTTTCAGTATTGCGGCGTTGTCGCTTTGCTCCACCAGAAGAATCTCGGCGGAGGTGGCGTCCGGGGTATCTGCTGCCGGTGTATTTGCGGTTGCCGGAGTATTGTCGCTTGCCGGTGTCTGATCCTGAGCTGTGGTTTGAGGGCCGTCAGCGGATGTCTGCTGAGCGGAACCTGGTGATGGCGCATCCCCGGCTGCCGGGGCGGGGTCTGACTCCGCTTCGATGACGGTGACCTGGGTCAGTTTGACTGGCTGCGGAGGTACGGGAAAGCGGTGTCGCAGGTTCTGTTCCATTTGTCCGGCGATGCTTTGTGCCATACGGGCCATGGGTTGGAAATGCAGAGCGAACACCATGCCAGAGAACATCGGGGCTCCGTCCTGATTCTGCGAGACCAGACAGTTCATGGCTCCGGAGCTGCCCAGAACAACACAATGATCTGTCAGTACCAAGCCGGGTGAGAAGGTGCTGTTCATTCCCGGCATGTCCAGTGTGAGGCTTGTGCCTCCGGCCGGGCATTTTGCTTCGATAAACCGGGGCAGCATTGTCGTTCCCGGCGGCAGCATTTCGCCCAGGATGTCATGGGTGCCCGCCAGGGCTTTGTCCCATGCCTGCTGCAGTTGTCCCCGGTTTTTGACTCCTGCTCGGTAAGCAACAATTGGCATCACGGGGCCCATCAGCGGCTGAAGTGACTCCGGGGTGCTGCCGCTGCTTACCAGCATGGAGAAATTGGTGCTGAGACTGTCTTTCATTTCGCTCAGAGCCTGAGTCACTGGTTCGAGGTGTTTGCCCAGCGTATCACAGAGCGAGAGTGTGAATACTGCCTGCCCCGGGGATCCCGTGCAGACATACCCACGCATTATGTCGCGAAACGCATGAAGATTCTGCCGCCAGGCAGGGGTTTCTTTGGCATGGGATGGTGTGCTTTCGAAATACATTGCCTGCTCTTGCATACTGCCTACTCCAACCAGACTTAGAGCTCCGGACTCAAAGACCAGTTCATCCGCATCGTGTGTTAATTCCAGATGCAGATTAGTGTCCATCCAGATGGAGAGATCCGCTGCGTTGCGGAAGTCTTTCGGCAGGCCCCAGCGGGTCAGCGGGCGCAGTGTCCCGGTCCCCTGTGCGGCTTGTTGATATACCTTTTGGAAATCCCCGGGCTGTTCGCCCAACCGGGAGAACACCGCCTGGGCCATTCCCAGCACGTATTGAGTCCCCGCAGAGCCCATCCTGCTGAGGGCCTGCTGCATCGTCGGACTGAAATGCGCACCAAGCACCAGTCCCCTGTTCAGTTTGCTGTCCAGTGCCGCCACTTTATCCGTATTCAGCAACGAATCAGCAACCGATCCTGCAATGCGCACTTCCTCCGGGTTACTGCACGCAGCCAACAACAGTTGGTTTCCTGCATGGAAGAACATCACGGTCATCGGCAACGCCTTCATATCCTTCTCCAGTCTTTCTTTCGCCTCCTTCAGCTCGGGGGCTGCGCCCGCAATCGCCTGAGGCACCGGTCCGATGTTCGTCTCGGGTGTGTGACGGATGCCGAAAAGTTTCCCCTGCTCAATGTACTGGAACTCCTTCGGGTGGGCGGCACATATTCCCAACAGCATGGGCTTGAGCCCCATCAATTCTATGCGTGTTTCGGGTGTCAGCGTGGCCACGGCATATATCGGGCCGTTGCCCTGCGAACATAATTCCCGGTGGAGGCGTTGCATTGTTGCTTTGCGGTAGGCCACCATGCTCTCATGCATCATTCTCTGGATTTCAGGCGTGCCGGCTGCGGCTTCCCATTCCACCTCTGAGCGCAGAAGCATGCGGGCGTTCAGAAACAGAGCCACGAGTTCTCCCATCGTGCCGGCCATTTCCTCGGCTCCTTTCGAGTACCCCACCGCCAGGCTTTTGACCGGGCTTTTCTTCCCCTCCGGACAGAAACGTGCCTGCAGAGCTCCAACATCCGGCAGGACGACAAAACTATCCACTTCCTGAGGCATCAGTGCCAGGTCCGGCAGTACTGCGATACGCTGCTCCGGTGTCAGGACCGACGCCTGCTCCGGGGTATTCAGCTCCGCTATCAGGTTTAACAGGGGGGATGGCTGCGCCGCAGAAGTTGCGGCAGCCGGCGGGCTCGACGGTGATGGAGCGGGTGCCGGGGGCGTTTGAGCTATGCAAAACGAACCGACGCTTGCGGCCAACAGAATCAGGGTATGTTGTGTGTTCATAGTCCTTTCAATGTAGCAGGACTCAAAAGGTAGTCAAGAAACTAGATGACTTATACTGAAACAGTTAGTGAAGAATCGGCGCCGCAGGATGTGAGTGGCTCTTTGTGAAGCCAATATCCCGGGGATGCTTTCCGATATCCGGAGGATTCTTTCTGAAGGATGCTGATGTTTTGGGGGAAGGGGGGCTTCCGCAGATGAATGAGGCAATGAGGCAATGAGGCAATGAGGCAATGAGGCAATGAGGCAATGAGGCAATGAGGCAATGAGGCAATGAGGCAATGA
>CALXRG010000018.1 GCA_944390825.1 uncultured Akkermansia sp. | reverse complement strand
GGTGTTTTGAGGCAATGTAAACATAGGCCTCTATTTTCGCACGCCTGCCTACAATGGTTTTGGTTGAGTGCTTACGCGACGACCACGCTCCAAGGTGAACAAAATCAACCGCCACCAAGCACTCCAGGCCCTAGCCCGTCATCAGTGGTCAGACCTCTGCAAAAAGGTCCGGGTAGCGTTTCTCCGCCAGCTGACGCGAGAGGTTGCGGATGGTGCGGCTGTCTTCGGCGTGCAGTGCTGCCTGCGCGAGCTTCTGGCATTCCTTGAAGTTGAGGTGCCGGACTGCATAGCGCACGAGGGGCAACAGGTGCATGCTCATGGAGAGTTCTGTGGCCCCCAGTCCTATCAGCAGCGGTACGAGTGTTATGTCTCCGCCCATCTCTCCGCATATGGCCGTGGGAATGCCCGCTTGGATGGTCTGCGACATCAGGCGGATGACGCCGGGATGTGTCGGGCGGAACATGCTGGCGACGCGGAAGTTTACGCGATCGACCGCGATGGTGTACTGCGTCAGGTCGTTGGTGCCGATGGAGAAGAAGTCTACGTAGGGTGCCAGGACGTCTGCCATGACGGCGGCGCTTGGTACTTCGATCATGATGCCTACCCGCATGGATTCATCAAAGGCTTGGCCCCGCTCCCGGAGTTCTTCTTTGCATTCCTCAACGAGGGCCAGTGTGTCGCGTACTTCGGTGATGCCTGATACCATCGGGAACATTACTGCGGCTTTGCCGTGTGCCGAGGCTCGGAGAATCGCCCGCAGCTGGTCTTTGAACATTTCTACACGTGTGAGTGAGACGCGTATGCCACGCCAGCCCAGGAAGGGGTTGTTCTCTTTCTCGGTCATTTCCTCGCAGGGCAGTTTGTCGCCTCCGGAGTCGAGTGTGCGGAAGACGACTTCATGCGGGCTACAGCTTTCGACGAGTTTCCGGTAGTGCTCGTATTGCTGTTCCTCGTTGGGCATGCCGCCGTTGCCGCTTCCCAGCAGGAAGAATTCCGAGCGGAACAGGCCGACGCCTTCTGCCCCATAGCCTTTGATTACGCTGTACTCATGGGCATATTCGACGTTGGCTGCGAGGCGTATGGCACGGCCGTCGAGTGTGACTGAGGGCAAGTCCCGCTGCTCCACCAGACTCTGGTAGGCTTTTTCTTTGCGTACGCGCAGTGCCTGGTAGTACTCGGTGGTCTCTGGGGTTGGGTTGATGATGAGCAGGCCATTGTAGCCATCCAGTATGGCGGGCTGTCCCACGCGCACCTCCAGGAGTAGCTGGGGCACTGCTACGACGGCGGGCAGGCCAAGGGAGCGGGCCAGGATGGCGGTGTGTGATACGGCGCTTCCAACTTCGGTGACAAAGCCCTGCACGGTTGAGGTATCGAGGTCTGCGGTGTCGCTGGGGGTCAGGTCGTGCGCTGCGAGGAGCATCGGTTCCTTTGATTCCTCGGCGGTCTCCGGGAGTTTGGCCGGCTCCATGTTCTTGAGCACGCGGTGCAGTACGTCTTCGATGTCTGCCACTCTCGAGCGCAAGTAGGGGTCGTCCAGGTGGCGCATGATCTCCATGAAGTTTTGCACCACCGCATAATAGACGGCTTCGATATTTTGCAGACGCCGGGGAAGTTCTTTGCGCAGCTTGCCGAGTACGGAGCTGTCGCGCAGGAATAGAAGATGGGCGTCGAAAATGGCAGCCTCATCGGCTCCGGATATTTTTTCTACCCGGGCTTTGAGGGATTTGAGTTCTTCCTCGGTGCGGCCTATCGCTGCGTCAAAGCGTTGCCACTCCTGCTCCATGTCCTCCGGCCGGATGCTGCGCGTCGCAGGAGAGGCATGCCCACGAGCATCCACGCGAATGGTCCCCATGGCTATACCCGGTGAGACAGGCAGCCCTTTCAGTCGTCGTTCGGATCCTTCATTCATGGTTTTTCAGGCGTGCCGGGGCATATCCGGCGCCGGGAACCCCCGGCCGGGTCAATCCTCGCCGAACTTGCTTTCCACCAATTCCTGGAGTGCTTGAAGCGTCTCCTCTTCGTCCGGGCCGTCTGCGGTCACTTTGATGACGGCGCCGCAGCCCACAGCGAGCATCATGAGTCCCATAATGCTCTTGCCATCCACGGATTCATCGTCCTTCTCCACCGTCACGTCCGACTGGAACCTGCCCGCTACGCGCACAAATTGTGCGGCGGGGCGTGCGTGGATTCCGAGTTTGTTCAAGACTGTGAGTTGCTTCGTGGTCATGGTTTGTTGAGATTAGGCTGATGTTCGCTTATCATTATACCGATCAGGCCGATTAATGCGAGCATTTTTTTAGGCAGCGCCGAAATTAGCGTGTCAGTTTTTGCAGGAGTGCGGCGTAGGCGCCATCTGCTTTTTCGCGGTGAGGCAAGGCTAAATGGTCTGCCAGAAGTTCAAATTGCGGGTGATGCCTCAAAAAGTCGTCGATAATGCTGCGGTCTTCCTCCCGATCAATCGAGCAGGTGGAGTATACCAAGCGCCCGCCGGGACGTACGGCGTCTGCGCCGTGCGCCAGGATGAGTCGCTGCAGGGCTGCCAGGCGGCTGATTTCTTCTTCGGTCAGCCGCCAACGGACGTCAACGCGCCGCTGCAGAACGCCGCTGTTGGAGCAGGGGACGTCGAGCAGTACGGCGTCGAAGTGTTCGAGCCATGCTTCCGGGCAGGGCTTGGACCAGTCGTGCCGAGCAACCTGAATATCTCGGCCTCCGGCTCGCATGAGGTTGTCGCGGAGCTGGGGGAGCCGGTGCTGATGGAGATCGGTGGCAAGCAGATGCAGGTCTCCGCCCGTAGCTCCAATCATCGCGACGGCTTTGCCTCCGGGGGCTGCGCAGGCGTCGAGTAATCGCTCTCCCGGTTTCGGGTCCAGCAGCCGTATGCAGTGACGCGTGGAGGGGTCAGCTACGTAGAGCTGTCCCGCATCGAGTGCTTCAGCGGGCAAGGCTCCGTGGATACGGTACCAAAGCGGTATACCGGGCAAGGCTTCCCACTCATCCGGTACGCGCATGGGATGCATGGGGTTGAGCCGGGCGTACAGAGGTGGGGTCTGCAGGTTCCACTCCAGCATGGCTTGTGTTTCTTCGGGGCCGAACTCGGTAAGCCAGCGGTTGACAAGCCATTCGGGGGTGGAGTAGCGCAGGTGCAGCGGCAGGGCGGTTCGCTCTGTTTCCAGCTCGCTGCGGCGGCGTATTGCGTTGCGCAACACGGCATTGATAAGGCCTCTGGCACGTTTGGGTGCCAGTGAGACGGTCTCCGACACAGCGGCGTGCTCGGCGTAGTGCAGGATGAGCAGTTGGCAAAGGCCCAGCATCAGCAGCCAGCGCAGATCCTTCTCCAGTGGGCCTTGGCGCAGGTTCTCGCAGAGGTGCTCAAGCCAGCTGCGGTTGCGCAGGGTGTCGTAGACCATGGCTTGGAGCATTGCCCGGTCCGGGCGGCTGAGTCCGCAGTGCCCGGCTTGTTGAGCGACGAGAGTTTCTGCGAAAACGCCTCCCTGTTCCCAACGCAGCAGGATTTTCCAGGCAAGCTGTCGGGGGCCCGGTTTCGAGGAATGAGGGCCCGGTTTCGAGGGGTGTCTGGGTGAAGCGGATGCTCCGGGGTGCTGCCTCGGCTCCCGCTCCGTGTGGCCGGGGATGGCTTTGCTGCCGGGCGCTGGAGTGCCGCTTGCGGAGCGGGAGTCGCGGGCGGGACGGGTGATGGAGGGATGCTCCGGTTGTGCTGGGCTTCGCGGGGGGCGGCTCATCTCAGGCTTGATGGAGGGCGTTGAGTGTTTCTTTCAGCGGCAGGCGACCATTCCAGGCGATGACTGATCCCCTGATCCCGGAAGGCTCTGTTGGGGTGAACTCCAGCACACCGCCGGCGGCTTCCAGGATCACGCGGGCGGCCGCGAAGTCCCAGAGGTTGATGCTGCTTTCGATGTAAGCGTCAAAACGCCCGGCGGCAATGTAACACAGGGAGAGCGCCGCGGAGCCTAAAATGCGCATTTTGCGTACGCGGGCAGAGAGGTAGGCAAAGCGGCGCAACCCGGCTTCTCCTGACTGGTCGTGGGTGCCGTGCCCGGCAAAGATCACAGCCTCGGCCATGTTGCTGCGCGATGATACGCGAATCTCCCTGCCGTTGCAGTGCGCTGGGCCGCCCTTGAGGGCGCTGAAGCATTCATCCTGCATCGGGTCGTATACGCAGCCCATCACCAGTTCCCCTTCCAGTTCCAATGCAATGCACACGCAAAAGATCGGGATGCCGTAGTAGTAGTTCACCGTGCCATCGATGGGATCAATGATCCAGCGGGCCTTGGCATCCGCTGCCCCGCTGCTGCCTTCTTCTCCCAGTACGGCTACGTCGGGAAAGGCTTTGTTGAGTTCCCGGACGATCAGTTCCTGTGTTTCTTTGTCCAAATGCAGCTTGATGTCATGGGCCGAGGCTTCATCTACCGCTTTGTCGCAGCGGCCGAAGGTTTCTCTCAGGAAGGCTCCGGCGTGTGCGGCTGCTGCGGCCGCGGCGTCAAGATAGCGTTGATACGGGCTCATGGTTTCTCTCCTTTCCGATGTCTGATTCTGTTCCGGGGGTGATGCTTCCTGTTCCAAGGGGTGCTGCTTTATGTTCCGGGGAGTGTTACTCCTTTTCCTTCTGGGCGGCCATTTGTTCGCGCACGAGGCGCCGTGCTTCTGTATGCACTTCTTTGGCCAGGTAGAGGGAGGCGAGGCGCAGCAGGTTGCGGATGTTTGGGTTGGCAGCCAGGGAAGTACTGCTGTCGTCAAATCCCATCCAGACAAAGACGCAGACGCCCCGGTCATTGCTGACCATCGTCCAGTGCCCGTCGCCATCCGGCAGCGGCTCGGAGAGGATGATGGGTTTACCCTCCTCACAGACAAAGGGAGAGAGCCGCGAGACGGCAACTGCGCTTTCCCGGCGGATGTACTCGGGAGCTTTGACCTGCTCCTGATTGAAGATGAGTTTGCCGCTGCGTGACCAGATGTAGCGGATCAGATGCAGATCATACCCCCTGCCCTCGTTCTGGATGCTGAACAGAAGGTTGGCCAGTTCCCGTCGGGTTAGTTCAAACTCACCTCCATACAGCTTATCTGCGTGCTCCCGGTCGGGCAGTTGGGTGTCCAGTTTCAGTGACTCAAAGAAGCTGCCAACCACATCATACCCGATGCTTCGGCCTGTCACAACAGCATCGCGAGCCACGATGTGGCGGTCTTCGCCGCCGGGAAGGCAGGCACAGCAGAAGACAAGCGGTGCCAGCGCACGACCCGGTTTGATGGTTTCATCCCAGCGGTTGCGGTTGTCGACAGCACAACGGCCGCCCGAAATGGCCAGTATCTGACCTTTGGTTCCGCGGCGCGCGTCCACAACCAGCACGCAGCACTGGAGCAGGCCCGTGAGGTCGTTGCCGATGCCTCTCTTGCGCAGTTCCTTCGGCCGGCTAATCGACGCGAAAGCCTTGGCTGCGGAACCGGCGGCGGCCGTATCGTCACCAAAAAGGGCATGCCATGCGGTTGGGAAGTTGTTGCGTGATTCAATGGCCGCCAGTGCCCGTTCCGCGGCCAGCTCGACGTACTGCTGTATTCTGAGGTTGAGAGAACTGCCGACGAGCAGACCGCTGCCGGTGTCGCCCAGTCGGGGGCTGAGGGCATCGAGTTCGGAGCGGGCTTCCATCGTTGTGTAGGATGGGGTGGGCTGGCGCTCGCCGCTGCTCAGCACGATGGGGGCGGCCACGGCCCGGTCATACTCCTCCTGCGAAATAAACTCGAGCTCCAGCATGCGGGCCAGGGTCTCGCGCTTGACTCCCATGGCGTTTTCCATATTCACCTCGGGATTACAAAGAGAGGGTGCCCGCACCAAACCGGCAAGCGTTGCACTTTCCACGAGATTAAGCTCTGACACCGGCTTGCCGAAATAATGCCGGGCTGCAACACCGATGCCGTAGCAGTTCTGACCGTAATAGATGCGGTTGAGGTATTGGGTGAGGATCAGCTGCTTGGAATATTTGCGCTCGATGCGCTGGGCCAGCACCGTCTCGAGAAGCTTGCGGTCCATGGACTTGCCCTGGAGCTCGAAAACGTTGCGCGTCAGTTGCATCGTGATGGTCGAGGCTCCCTGCCGGTAGCGCATCGAGATGATGTTGCTGAGCAGCGAACGCAGAACGGACGACAGCTCTACCCCGTCGTGTGAAAAAAACGACTCGTCCTCCCTCGCCACAAAGGCATTGATGAGGTGCTGGGGCAGATGCTCCCAGGGCACGTAGCGGGCATCGTCCCCATCGAGTGGGGCGATGGGCCTGTTCTCCGAGTCGAAAAGCTGATTTTCACCGGTCATCAACGCGACTTGCGTCAGGTCATAGCGCTGCGCCCGGATGGAATAATATGCCATACCTCCCAGCAGCACAAGCAGCAAGATCACCACAAGCCCCGCGAGGGCCAGAAGCTTCTTCTGGCTGATGGTCAGCAAGCTGTACCATCGCTTGCGGCGGTTTAATTGCTGGCTGTAGAACATGCAGGGCGATCAGGACATCAGTTTCGGGAGGCGGGGGACGCTTCGCCCATCATTTTAAGCACGGATTCCGAGGGTTTCCAATCGGGGAAATCCTTTTTGAGCATGTCCTCGTACTGGTTGGCTTCCGCGACTTTGCCGCACTTCTTGAGAGCACAGGTGATTTTGTAGAGGGAGAGGGGCTTGAGATCCTTATCGCTCACGACATTGGCGGTGCGGCCATAGTACTTGGCGGCATCGGTGTAATTCCGGTCGGCGTAGTAGGCATCCCCCAGCGCAATGAAGAGAGTTGATTTGATCGGGCCGTCGACCCCCATCGTGATGGCTTCTTCGCACACCTTGCGGGCATCTGCCGTGCGGCCAAGACCGATGAGCAGCATCGCCTCATCCCGCATACCCTCGGCTCGCGGATAGGGGCGCTTCTCCATGGACACGTAATGCTCGGCCGCTTCCAGCCCGGAGGGGTAGCGGCCCAGCTCAAGCCGGGCTTTCGCCAGTGTCTTCCATACGAGGGGCTCGACGCGGTTGCGCTCGCCCTTCGTGCCATCCGCTTTGGTGTAAGTTTCCTTCGGTGAGCGGGCGACGGCGTCAGAGAGGTACTTGTCCGCATCGGCGAAGTTCCCGCTCTGGAAACACATCCAGCCACACCACAGGGGGATTGAGGCAGGCAGTGCCTGGTACGTGGCGGCATTGCGGCTCTCCAACGTACGCAACCCCTGCAGCAGCAAATCCGCACGCTGCATCTTGAAATAGCACCACACCAGGTAATGATCCACCAGGGGGCCGTAGTGATCCGGATACTGTCGGCTTGCTTCCTGGAAATGCTCCACAGCTTTGGCTGCGTCCTTTTCGAGCAGCAGGCTGGCTATGTTGTAATGGGCTTCGGCGATGGCCGCAGGTGAAACCTGACCGCCACAGTCAATCAGTCCCTGATAATACTTGGCCATGCGGTCGCGGTCGTTTTTCTTTACACAGGCCTGGGCCGCCTGCTGCCAGCATACGGGCACTACCGATGCTTTCGGATATTCCCTGATGACGCGGTCAAAATCCTGCAACCCCTGGTCAATCTTGCCCTGCTTCACCAGACTCTTGCCGCGCAGGGTCAGTGCTTCGGGCATACGCTGGTCTTCCCGGTATTTCTCGATAAACTCATTGAGCGGCGGTACGGGATCAAAGACATCCCCCTGAGCGGCAGTCCACGCGCGCTTGTAGAGGGCATCTGCCTGCACGGATTCCGGTAGTTTGTCGATATTGAGTGCATCGAACTGCCTGGCAGAGGCATCCACCTGCGTCAGCATGAGACGATCCGCATACATGAGACGCACCAGATTCGTGCACGGAAGATTAGCCGTATCCCTTCCTTGGACGGCGTAGGTGTTGAGGTATTTTTCTGAGAGCTCGTAAAACGAAGGACTGCCCTGCTGCTGGACACAAACTATGCGCCGGTACGCAGCATCCGCACCCATGGACGAATTGCCGCCGACCTCCTGCGCATAGGCAAACCATTCCGCCGCACGGTCATAGCGTTTCAGCTCCATGTAGGACTGGCCCACGATCAGCGCGCGCTGACCATCCTTGAGCGGCTCATCCATCTGGGCGAGGTTGTTCTGCACGAGATTGATCACTCCCTGGTAATCCTTGCTCCTGTACATTTGCAGCAGGGTCTCCATCTGGGCCTCCCCGGAGTACTTCTCCATCCCCGGCATGCCGGCCAGCTTGTTATAAAGCTCCTGGGATTCCTGAGTGAACCCCAGGCGAGCACCGAGACGGGCTGCCTGCAGGGTCGCCATGCCGGCTATGTTCTGGTCCAGATTCGGCTGTTCGAGGAGGCGTCGAAACAGACCGTAGGCATTGTGGTCATCGCCATCTTCGATCTTCATCTGAGCCAGAGAAAGCATCGACGCCTGCCAAATATTCGGCTTCACCTCCCGCTGGCGCACCGTCAAATCCGTAAAAATCGCATCAGCCCGCTGGCGCTGACCGGAAAGCATCAGCGCACGCCCCTGGCGATACAGTGCGTCATTGCGCAGGTCTGACCTTCTCGTCTGTGAAGCGGCAATACCGTAATAACGGTCGGCCCGCGACCAATCCTTGCGTGAAGAAGCCGCCGTGGCAAGCTTGTACGCCGCAGCGGCTGCGTACTCACCCTGCGATCGGGTTGCCAGGGATTCCATGCACGACTGAGCCGCTGTATGCTCACCGGCCTCCTCGTAGCATACCGCCTGCAGATAAAGCGCTTTGTTCTTTCGGCTGGAGTTGGGGAACCGCCTGACAAAATCACCGTAAAGTTGCGCAGCCCTGATGCAAAGCTGCGCCCGCGCCGCCGGGTCCATGTTGGTCACTCGGGTTTGGGCATACAGCTGATCCGCGATGTCGAAGGCATCGGACTCCTGGTTACTGACCAAGGTGCCGCCCTGTGTTCCCTGGGCGTGCAGCGGCAATGTCATGCCGGCTAAGGCCAATGCGCAGCTTGCTAATCTCTTCATGTCTTTGAAATTCGGTAAGGGGTTGATATCGGGTGGAGGACTGAGCCGGAGGAGAAGATCCCCAACGCTATGGGAAAAGGAAATTGCAAAATGAACCGGACGGGAAAAGTAACCTGAGTCTGAGGAAGAAAAAAACGGAATGGGAAAAGAGCACGGAAGCAGGAAGGACGCCAGGCGGAACGTTGGCCGTTATATGAACGTTGGCGGTTACGCATACAGCCCTGGATTCCTACTGCTCTCCCTCCTGAGGAAGGCGCGACGGGAAAGACACGTTGTAGACACCGGCCTGCGTGCAGGTGACGATGACGTCGACCACGCGCTGCCACTTCATGTCCGCATCACCGCGGATGCGCACAGGCACACTTGGATTGGTCTGAACCATATTGCGCAGCATGTTGTAGAGCTTCTCGCGGGTGAAGACCTCGCGGTCGACCGTGATAATCAGCTCACCATTCTCCTCCCGGGCATTAACGATGATCTCATCAATCGCGCGTGACACCTCTTCATCATTGGACGGAGCCGTCGGCACCTTGACCTTGAGATCCTGCTCATTGAGGATAATGCGCTGTGTCACGACAAAGAAAATGAGCAACAGGAACACCACATCCAGCATCGGTGCGAGCTGGAAACCGATCGGTTCCGGGGCTTTGGTCTTGAGCTTCATGCCGTGTAAAATCAATCCTCCTCATCATAAAGCTTCTCACCGGAAGCAGAGCGGTGCATCGACTTACCCAGTCTCTGCTCACGATCCATCTGCATCGCAATGAAGGAGAGAATGTGCGTCACTGCGACTTCCATATTGGTGACGTGCTTCTGAATACGATTGCGGAAGAACACATAGGCAAACATACTCGGGATGGCGAGCACCAGACCGCCGGCTGTTGTAATCATGGCCTCATAAATGCCGCTGGCCATCTGCATCTGCTTGACGCCCTCGAAATTGCCGTCCGCCATTTCCTTGAATGTCTGCATCATGCCCCAGACCGTACCCAGCAGACCAATCATGGGAGCCAAGCCACCGATATCGGCCAGCCAGCTGATCTGCCGGCTCAGGATGTTGCTCTGGCGGGTTGCCTCCGCTTCAGCCACCTCGCGCACTTCTTCTATCGTGGCACGCGGATTGCGCTGCATAAACAGGATGATCACGTGCACCGTGCGGCCAAAACACGAGTCATCCTTCTCACACAGGTTGAGTAAGCCTACGTAGTCCTTGCGGCGCAGGTATGACTCCACGTCCATCACCATACGCTGGGGCAGAATCGCACCTCCGCGGGTCGTCCACAAGCACACAAACATCACCATGACGGCCACGACCGAGAGTACCAAAAGAGCCCACATCAGCGAGCCACCCTTCTGGAAAAGATCGACCATACTCCACGACTCCCCGGCCTGCGCGAGGGTGCTAAAGAACGTTGCTGTTAGGTTGACTGACATAAATCTGAGGGCATTCTACCGTAAAGCAGGATACTTTTCAAGCGTGATGGGTGTCTGCAGGCGTTTTTTTGCGCAGCGGGTGCACAAGAGGAAGCTCCGCTCATGCCCGGCATATGAGCGTGGACCGCGCCGGCTATTCCTGATGGAGAGAATCGTCGAGAGCGAAATCATACTCATACACCTCCCGGAGGCCCGAGTAGAAGTAGTGCCACCACTCCTTACTGTAATTGCGGAATCCGGCATTTTCCATCGCCCGCTTGAGGGTGAGACGGTTAGACTGCTGCTTCGGAGTCAGCCCGGCGTAGACCGTAGCGGAGCGTGGATCCAGGAGATCATGCCTTCCCCCCATGTCGAGAGGCTCACCGGAGGCGAGATCCACAAGCGTAATATCCACGGCGATACCCCAGCAGTGCTCCGACGTATCACCGATGTATTGACCATCGTATATCCCCTGTTTGGTGAGGTTGGGGTAAAACTCCCGGCGTTGCCGGTCATCGGGAGTGCGCGACCACGCACGGAAATCCCGCAGAGCTCGCTTGGGGCGGTATGCGTCCCAGATCAACAGCCCAAGACCCTGCGCTGCCAGGCTGTCTGCCGCGCTGCGCAATGCCTGGGCGACATCGCGGCGCAAAACTGCTCTCTTTGCCTGGCCGTACCCATCAATCGGCCGACCGACAAAATTATCTGTCCCGCTGTATTTCAAGTCCGTGCGGACAGTCGGCGCCACCGTATCCACAAAGCAAAGCTCTGGCGGCAGGCACCCCGGGCGCACACCGGGATGCTGCTGGTGCGCACACTGCACCGTCGCCAAACACAACAGGCCAAGGGCAAACTCTCTCAAACCAGGCAGTTTACTCATGCGGCCCATTCTAACACAGGGAGTCTCCGCTGACAAGGTTTTGCACGTGCAGAGGCTCTCCTCAGCTATGGCTCGCGCAAAACGCATCACACCAACCGTCCCGGATAACGCACAGCAGACCGGGAAAATACACAGTGCATGCGCAGCGGAACCGCACCCCCATCTCAACCAGAGAGCCGAAGCAGCTGGCGCAGTCCCAGTACAATCGTGCAAGCTTCCCGGAACACTCAGAACCAGAAAGCCGGAGAACCAGAAAGCCGGAGGAAAATCGGAAAACGCACCTGCAACAGCCCCGGAAAACGAAAAAGAGGAGCCAGGTTTATGTGACACGGAGCCACGTTTATGCAACAGTTATGCACGGGAATCTTGACGCCATCTCCACGAACCGCTACAATGAGACAAAGGAGGAGCGAGGTGTGAAGAAAGCATTGATCATGTTGCTGGCAGCAGCTGTGTGCGGGGGAGTCCTGGCCTGGTACCTTTCCGGCGGGGAAGGGAAAAACAGGGAGCTGGCACTCAATGGACACGTAGATATCCGCAGCGTACAGGTATCCTTCCGGGTCCCGGGGAGACTGGCTTCACTCCGTGTGGATGAAGGCGCAGCCGTCAAAGCGGGCGAGGAACTCGCCAGGCTGGATGCCGAACCCTACCGTTTGGCACGCGACCAGGCTCAGGCGTCGCTGCACAGTGCGGAAGTTTCGGTTGAGCAGGCCCGGCAAGCCCGGAAAGCCGCGGATGCCGTGTTGGCTCTCCGGCAGGCCGGGTACCGCAGCGAACAGATCGACGCAGCGCGCGCAACGCTGGCTTCCCTGCTGGTCGCGCGAGACAACGAAAAACGGGAGTTCGAACGCTACCAGAGCCTGGTCAGTCAAAGCGTGGTCTCCCAACAGGAGTATGAAGCTGCGGAAAGACGCTACCGCTCCCAAGCTGCCGAAGTCGAAGCCCAGGAAGCCCGCCTTGCCGAATTGAAAGCAGGCTACCGCAGCGAAGAAATCAGCCAGGCTGAAGCCGAAGCTGCTGCGGCAGCCGCAGCAGTCCGACAGGCCGAAGCCCAGGTTGAGCAAGCCAGGGCAGCTCTTGCCCAAGCCGAACTCAATCTCTCTGACACCATCCTGAGCGCCCCCTCTGATGCCATCGTGATGACGCGCACGGTCGAACCCGGCACGATGCTGGCCGCAGGCTCCGGAGTCCTGACTCTCTCTCTGCGCCACCCAGTCTGGGTGAGGGCCTACATCGACGAACCTCTGCTCGACCGCGTCTTCCCCGGCAAGCGCGTACGGATACAAACCGACGGAGGGAAGAGCTTCTCCGGTACGATTGGCTTTGTCAGCCCGCAAGCCGAGTTCACCCCAAAAACCGTTGAAAGCGCAGAAATCCGGACAACCCTGGTATACCGCCTGCGCATTATCGTGGATGAACCCTGCGAGGGGCTGAACCAGGGAGCCCCCGTTACAGTCCATCTCGACGACTGACACCCCGGCTCCGGCGCCAGTCTCTGCCCGTGAGCCGCTCCACCCCCCGCCCTTCCTCAGCTCACCCTTCCTCAGCTCACCCTTCCCTGCCATCCTCCCCTGCCCCCCTCCTCTGCCCCCCTCCTCTGCCACCGGCACCGCCGCCTCCTCCGCCGCAAATGAACCCGCAGTCCCCCCAACAACTGGTGCGCGTCTCTCAACTCAGCTACCGCTATGCCGATGAACCAACGAACACCGCAGACGGCGCAGCATGGGCACTCCAGGAGCTTACCCTTGACCTCAGGGCTGGCGAAATCATGGGGCTCATCGGACCTGACGGAGCCGGCAAAACCACCCTGCTGAGGCTGCTGGCAGGGCTCCTCAAGCCCGTAGAAGGCAGTCTGGAACTTCTCGGGCTTGACCCAATCCGGGATCACTCCCGCCTAAGCCGCCAAGTGGGCTACATGCCACAGCGCTTCAGCCTCTACGAAGATCTGACCGTCCAGGAAAACATGCGGCTCTGCGCCCGGTTGCGTGCTCTACCGCGTCACGAAACGCTCGGGCAGGAAGCCCGGCTGCTGGAAGCCGCAGGGCTCGCGTCCTTCCGCACCAGGCTGGCGGGCAAACTCTCCGGTGGCATGAAGCAGAAACTGGCACTCATCAGCACCCTGCTTGGCCAGCCGCCCCTGCTCCTGCTCGATGAACCAGGCGTAGGCGTCGACCCTCTCTCCCGCAGGGAACTCTGGACACTGGTCCATCGCGCCCGAAGTGAGGGACGGAGCATCCTGTGGTCCACCGCCTACCTCGACGAAGCCGCCCGCTGTGACCGCGTCTGCATCCTGCACCGGGGCAGGCTCCACTATCTGGGCGCACCGGACGCACTGCTGGCACCGCTCCGCGGCAGGGTCTTTACCCTAGAACCACCCGCTGCTGCACGCGTCGCCCTGCTGAGGCAAGTGCAAGGCATACCCGGCGTCCAGGACGCCATGCTGGAAGGCCCCCGCCTGCGGATACTGCTGCGCCGCAACGCAACAGCCTCAGAACTGCCCCTGCCCTATAAACTCCACCCCGCCGAGCCCAACTTTGAAGAAGCCTTCATCGACCTCATGGGCGACCAGCATCGCGCCACTGCCCCTTCCGTCGCCAGTCTGGAAGCAGCCGCCGAACCGACAGCGGAAATCGTCATCCGCACCGAAGGACTCACCCGGAACTTCGGCTCCTTTGTCGCCACCGACCACCTCGATCTCGCCGTGCACCGCGGCGAGATCTTTGGGCTTCTCGGCGCCAACGGAGCCGGCAAAACCACAGCCTTCCGCATGATGTGCGGCCTACTGCGCCCCAGCAGCGGAAAAGCAGAAATCCTCGGAATCGACCTTGCCCGCGATGCGCGCCGGGCACGCGCCCACCTGGGATACATGGCGCAACAATTCTCCCTCTACCGCAACCTGAGCGTCCTGCAAAACCTCCGCTTCTTTGCCTCCGTCTACGGATTAAAGCCATCAGAAGCCGGCCACCGCATCCGGGAACTTGCCGAACGCTACGGTCTGGGCCCCTGGCTGCACCGCAACGCCGCAGCACTGCCCCTCGGTCTGCGCCAGCGACTCTCCATGGCCTGCGCCGTACTGCACGACCCGGCCCTTCTGTTTCTGGACGAACCCACCTCCGGGGTCGACCCCTTCGCCCGCCGGGCCTTCTGGCAGGAAATCAACGCCATGGCAGCCAAGGGAGTTACCATCATCGTGACCACTCACTTCATGGACGAAGCTCAGTACCTGCACCGCCTCGTCATCATGAACCACGGAAAAGTCATCGCCCAAGGGCACCCGGAAGACCTCAAAGCCGCCGCCGCAACCCAAAGCCACCCCCAACCCACCATGGAAGAAGCCTTCATCCACTACGTCGAACAAGGAGGTAAACCCTGATGCGCCTGCTGGCCCTCATCCTCAAAGAATTCCGCCAGGTGCGCCGCGACTCGTCGAGCATCCTGCTCGCCTTTGTCCTGCCCATCCTCATGCTGGCGCTATTCGGCCTCTGCGTCAACTACGACACCTCCGTCACCAAACTGGCACTGGTGACAGAAGATGAAGCCCCCACGGCCCACCGCTTTCTGGAGCAACTCCAGGGCTCACCCTACTTTCGCGTCAACCGCGTTGCCGATGAAAGCACCGCCATAGAGCAACTGCGCCGCGGCACCATCCATGCAGCCCTCATCATCCCCTCCGACTTCTCCCGCACCGTGGAAGCGCGCGGCGAAACCCGCCTACTGCTGGTCACCGACGGCAGTACCCCCAACACCGCCCAATTCACCTCCCTCTACCTGCAATCCATCTGCGCCACCTGGCTGCAAAAGCAAATCAGCACCAGTACCGCCGCCGGCACCGCAGCCATCGAAGTCGTACCGCTCTACCGCTTCAACAGCGCAGCCATCAGCCGGCGCTACATCCTGCCGGGCTCCATTGCCGTCGTCATCTCCTTTGTCGGCACCTTTCTCACCGCCATGGTCGTCGCACGCGAGTGGGAACGCGGGACCATGGAACTGCTGCTCGCCTCACCCATGACCCGTTTTGAGTTCATCCTCTCCAAACTCATCCCCTACTTTCTGCTGGGACTGGGCGCGATGGGAGTCTGCACCCTGGCAGCCACCCTCATCTTCGGCGTACCGCTGCGCGCACCCGTCTGGCTGCTCTTTGGCATCACCGCCATCTTTCTGCTAAGCGTCCTGGCACTGGGGCTGCTCATCTCCACCCTCCTGCGCAACCAGTACTCCGCCTCCCTCGTATCACTGAACGTCTCCGTCCTGCCCACCATCATGCTCAGCGGCTTCATCTTCGAGCTCAGCAGCACCCCCGGCTGGGTACAAGCCATCAGCTACCTCATTCCCGCACGCTACTTTGCCCCCAGCCTCAGCACCCTCTTTCTCGCGGGAGCAGAGTGGGCAGCACTCCTGCTCAACGTCCTGCTACTCATCATCTCTGCCATCTTCTGGCTGGGTCTCGTCTACCTGTCCACCCCCAAACGCCTCGACCCCTAGCCCCTGCCCACGCGCTCATTCCCCCTCCCCAAGAGAACAGCACCTGACGCCCACCCAGCATGAAAGCCTGCATCCACCGCCTGATTGCACTCATCATCAAAGAACTGCACCTGCAGTTCCGCACCCCGCGCAGCGTGATGATGCTGGTGATGCCAGTCCTGCTGCAAACACTCATTTTCCCCTTTGTCGTCACACTGGACGTCACCCACTGCGACGTCGTCCTCCTGGACGAAGACGGAGGGCCCCACGCTGCCGAACTCCGGCAACGCATCGCTGCCACCCCCTACATCAGCCACGTCGAGCACGTAACCAGCCAGAAAGAACTCCACCGCATACTGGATGCCCGGCAAGCGATGATCGCCGTACACATCCCGCCCCACTTCAGCGAAAGCATCGGCAGCGGGCGTAACGCCCCGCTCCAAGTCATCTGTGACGGACGTCGCTCCAACAGCTCCCAGATTGCCGCCGGCTACATCAGCCGCATCGCACAGAGACTCAGCGCAGAAATCAACGGACTACCCGTACACCACCCCGAAGCAACCGACCGCGGCGAAGCACTCGTGCGCCATCTCTTCAACCAGGAACTCAGCTACACCTGGTTCATCATGCCCTGCCTTTTCGGGCTCATCGGCATGATCACCAGCCTGAATATCTCCGCCATGGCCCTGGCCCGCGAGCGCGAGGAAGGCACCTACGAACAACTCTGCGTCACCCCCCTGAGCCCCATCGAAATCCTGCTCGGCAAAACCATCCCTGCTACCGTCATCGTCCTGGGGCAGAGCAGCATCATCTGGGGCATGGCCATCTGGGCCTACGGCGTCCCCTTTCTGGGCTCCCCCGGTGCGCTTGTGGCAGGCATCATCGTGTACTCCCTCACCCTGACAGGCATCGGCTTCTTCATCTCCGCCTTCTGTGCCACGCAACAGCAAGCATACGTCTGCATGTTCTGCTTCATCATCCCCTGCATCCTGCTCTCCGGCTTCGTCGCGCCAGTCGAAAACATGCCGGAGTTTCTCCAGCCGGCCTCGCGACTCGATCCCCTCTATTACATGGTACTCATTGCGCGCGGCATCTTCCTGAAAGGCGACGGGCTGGCCGAAATCCTGCCCCACCTCGCATCCCTGGGAGCCATCGGCCTGGGCACCCTTGGCACCGCCTATATCGTCCTGCGCCGCCGCACGGGGTAAAGACTTCCACCCCACTCCCCACCCTTTTTCTCATCACAAGCAGCCTCCGCTCATGAGAAAACAGCGCGACCAGCACGTACATTCGCGCATAGTCGGAGACTTCCCACCGCTCAAGGCCTAAAGCACATCGCCCCACTCCGGCATCGGCTGGGGCTCAGACAAATCACAGATGCGATCGATCATGCGGTCCCAGTTTTCCTGTCCCTGCTCGATCGATATACGGATTCGCAGGAAATAGATCGGCACATCCATCTCATCCGGCTTCAGGAAACGCACCGCATCTTTCTCCGTCGTCACGATAAGATCCATCGCCCGGTCCGCACAGCGCTCCACGAACTTCTCCAAATCCTCCTGATCAAACCAGTAATGATCCGGGTAGCGGCGACGAATCTCAATGCGGGCGCCCAGCTCCTCCACCAGACACTCAAAGCTCTCCGGCCGGGCAATACCGCTGAGACACGCCACATACTTATCCTTCAGGAAACTCAGGGGGCGCCGTTCCCCGGTGAAAATATTTTCCAGGTAAGCCGGTCGGTGGTCAGTCACGATGATGTCCGCCACATTGTTGTAACGCCGGATCGTCGAAATGAGATCACCCTGGGGCTTGCCGCCACTCTTGGTGAGAATGATGTAGCTGGCGCGTTTCAGGCTGCTGCGGGGCTCCCGCATAGTACCGCGTGGCAGCAACGCTCCGGTACCGAAGGGGAAGCCGCAGTCCACCAGCACGATATCCAGCTCATGACGCAGCTTCATGTACTGCATACCGTCATCGAGGATCAGGGTGTTGCTGCCCAGCTGCTCAATGGCAAAAATGCCCGACTTGACGCGATCCTTGTCCACCAGCACAGCCACACCATCCAGATTGCGGGCCAGCATAAACGGCTCATCGCCGGCATGGAGCGGGCCGAGATAGCGCGTCTTGCCATCGCTAGCAATCTTGGGCAAGCGCTTTACCTTATGCCCCCGCTCATCCAGCCACACCTGGGGTTTTTCCAGATCCGCACTCTTATAGCCACGGGTGAGGATGGCACACTTGCGACCCCTCGCTGTCAGCGTATGAGCCAGCAACTCCACGACGGGCGTTTTTCCTGTCCCACCTGCCGTGATATTGCCCACACTGATGACGAAAGTGCCCAGGTAGTGCACCGTTTTAATCCGTTTTTTAAACAAAAACAGGCGGATCTTGACCAGCAGGAAAAAGAAAAACGACGCGAACCTCAGCACACAACGCATCATCCACGCACGAAACCCATGAGCTCGCCCAAACACCACTTCGGTGCCCCATTCAGCAAACTCATCCATGCGGGATTTCATGGCAAGCATGGTAGCAAAGCTGCATGGAAGTGTCAAGCTCACACCGCCATCCAACCACCGCGCGCCGGGTCAAATTACGGCGGCAGCGCGGACAGCTTCCGGCAACTCTCCGCCTACAGCCTCGGGTATTTGTTTTACTCCGGCAAATCCGGGACGGTTTCAACGTGTTTGCAAAGGCTGATCGGCTTGACTCAGCAGGAGGAGTATGGTACAGTCGGCGGGTATGGCCGAGTCGCTTTATACCCGCATGGCGGAGACGCCCCCTTCCAGCTACGATTTGTCGCTGCGCCCGCCTGTATTTAGCGAGTTCTGCGGTCAGGAGAAAGTGAAGGAGCGACTGCTGCTCATGGTCGAGGCCGCGAAATTACGTGGAGATGTGCTGGATCATGTCCTGCTGAGTGGTCCTCCAGGCCTGGGGAAAACGACATTGGCCAACATTATCGCCAACGCGGTGGGCCATAAGTTGCATACGACCTCCGGCCCCCAAATTGAGAAGGCGGGCGATCTGGCCGGTATCCTGACCAACGTCGAGCGCGGCGATGTGCTCTTCATCGATGAGATCCACCGCCTGCATCCGGCCATCGAGGAGTACCTCTATCCCGCGATGGAAGACTACCGGCTGGACATCATCATCGACCAGGGGCCGAATGCCCGCTCCATCCAGCTCAACCTGCCCAAGTTCACCCTGGTGGGGGCTACGACGCGTGCAGGCATGCTCACCGGGCCTTTGCGCTCGCGTTTTGGTCTGGTAAACCGGTTGGATTATTACTCGGCTCAGGAGCTTTGCCAAATTCTCCACCGTTCGGCGGCGCTGCTGGATATCGATATCTCTCCCGAGGGGGCACTGGCGATTGCACGCCGCTCGCGTGGTACCCCCCGCGTAGCCAATGCGCTGCTGCGCTGGGTACGCGATTACGCGCAGGTGCGGGCAGACGGTCATATCACGGATGCGGTGGCCCATGCTGCACTTGGTATGCTTGACATCGACGACGACGGGCTGGATGAAATGGATAAGCGTTTGCTGGAGACCATGATCTACAAGTTTGGCGGCGGCCCGGTGGGGCTTGCCTCCCTTGCGGTGGCGGTTGGGGAGGACGAATCCACCATTGAGGACGTGCACGAACCGTTCCTGATCATGCAAGGCTATATCAAGCGCACGCCACGGGGCCGTGAGGCCATGCCTGCCGCATACCGCAAGGTCGGTGCCATGCCCGGTTGCGGTGGCCAGCCGGAGCTCGATCTGAATTGACATCTCTTTTCTGCTTCTTCGTTACACCCATTACAATAACGCTACATCTCATGAAACAAGAAGGCAAACGCATTCTGCTGCTGTTTTTGTGCAGTCTGCTGTGCATCGCCGGCCTGGACAGCTGCACGGCTTGGCGCATGCGGGCAAAAGTGAGGGAATCCAAAACCGTTGTACTGGATATCGGCCATTATTACCACCCCGAGCGCGGCGGTCAGGGTGCCCGTACACCCAGTGCGAAATACGGATCCATCGAGGAATGCGAGTTCTGGTATATGTATGCGGGGTACGTCAAGGACGTCATCGAGCAGGCTGGCTATACCTGCATCATCACCAATCGCGGTGCGACACCAGCAGACCCGAAGCTGGCTGCGCAGGCGGAAAAACTGGGAGTCAAGCAAATCAACACCCCGGAGGTGGGCGCAGTCTACCGCTCCAAACAGCATCCCAAGCGCATGGCGGTCGGCATGCTCAGCGTCAACTACGCGCTTGATCAAAATCCCGCCTGCGTCGTCTTTCTGCACCACAACAGCCACTCCGACACCTGGGAGATCTGGAATAAGGGCGCCTTCTACAGCAACAGGGAGGGTGAAACCATGGCAACGAAGATGGCGACTGTCATGAACGAGCGCATCCTCGACAAGGGCATGCCCAACGGAGGCGAGCCGTGCCGCATCATCATCCGCACTGACGGGCGACGCGGAGGCGGCGACTGGCTGAACGCATGCGAAGAATCTTACGTGCCAGCCGTCATCACTGAGGTAGCATTCCTCTCTAACCCGGAGCATGCTAAGTTCCTCAGCAAGAAGAAGAATGCCATACGGTACGCCCAGGCAATCGGAGAAGGGATTGTGACCTTCCTCAATGCCCGGTGAAACGCGCACCGGCTGTCCCGGGGCTGCCAGGTAAACGCAGGGCTCTCTTCCGGCAGGCGTTCCGTTCAGTGTCGTCCAGTTGTCGTTTAGCGGGCGTTCCGTTAACCTCTGCCGATCGTCCGCCTGTTTCACGCCAGCGCATGTTGAAGCCCGCCGGACACCCGGCACACCGGGCTCCAGGCCGTAATTCAGATGGCCGTGTCGCTCAGGAAGGCGTCGATGAGGCTCAGGACCCTCTCTCCGGGGAGGATTCCCAGCTCCATGGCATTCATGGTGTAAGCGAACGAATAGCCCGTATCAGGCTCTGCAAAGGCATGACATCCCCCCGCGCCGGCGTGCCCCAATCCCCCCCTTCCGAACAGCTCGGCCGGCTCGATCATGGCACCGCAACCAAATGTGGTCGGCCGCAGCAGGATGCGATCCATCCCCTGGCTTTGCGGGGTGCTCATCCATTCAAGGATTTCCGGGGGGAACGGACTGCCGGGCAGATTTCCCAGCAGTGCCTGGTAGAAGGCGGCAAGCCCCCGGGCGGAAGCCACGCCTCCTTTGGCTGGTGAAGCGCATTCCCATGCAGCCGGGGTATTCATTTCCCTGGCCGATGCGAGTCCCAGGATGCTGTGGAAAGAGCGGTGGATTTCAGTTGTTCTGTTGAACAGAGCCGCATAAAATGGCGTATGGGGCATCGAGCCATGAAGGCGTGCTGTGCGCAGCATCGCGACGCGCCCTCTCTCGCTGACAGGCAGGCCGATGTAGTAATCCAACCCCAATGGCTGCCGGACGCGCTGCTCCCAGAAGGCTCCGACCCGCATGCCGGTCAGCTCCCGCATGAGTATATCGACCATGGGCCCGATGGTGTGCGGGTGGTATCCGTGAGTGGGGGGGCCCCAGGCGGGATGGCTGTGCTCGATGGCATGCCGGCAGGCGTCAAGGTCAAAAATAGAGGCTGGTTCATCCAGGGCAGCGAGTCCGGATTGGTGTGCGAGCAGTTCCCCTATCGTCAGGTCTGGCGCGGGAAAAGCGGGCCAGAGGTCCCCGACGGCCAGGTCCGGCCCCTGGCAGCAGTCGTAAAGGGCCAGCAGCAGACAGGCTGCTGACGCGGTCTTGGTCGCGGAGTAGATAGGCACCAGGGTATCAGGCTGCCATGGGCGCTGCTCATCAGCCAGTCCGGCACAGAAGTGGGCCACTTCCTGACCCTCGTGCCAGATACTCACCGCAGCCCCGTACTCTCGCCCCTCCGTAAAATTACGGTCAAAGACTGCGGCAAGCGAGGAAAATGAACCCGGGGTATTCAGGGATGCTGTCATGATGGCAGGGGCTTGAGTCTATCAACAATGGCCGTGGTACCCTCGACCCGGAAATCGATCTCAAACGGTTTCAGGACGAGGTGGTACACGCGCCTGGCGTCCTGCTGGTAAGCGGGGCGCGGATCCTGGGCCAGCGTCTCGCGCAGCGCTTCACACCAATCAGGAGTGGCGCCCGGTGGCAGGACAGCCGGCAACGTCACGCTCAAGCGCTTCCAGGCCGTTTCGGTGAAGCCGCCCGTGGCATCCGGGATGGCATCGGCATAGGGGATGTAGGGCTTGATATCGTAGATCGGCGTACCATCCACCATATCAGCGCCGGATACCCGCAGCACCGGCCCCGGCCCGACCGAGAGCAGACGCACGACGGAAAGACCCAGGCCGTTGGGACGAAAGGGGGAGCGTGTAGCAAACACCCCGAGCCGCGTATTGCCTCCAAGCCGGGGGGGCCGGACGGTCGGGTGCCACTCCCCGCTGTTCCGGTGGAATCCCCAGATGAGCCAGATGTGGGAAAACTCCGCCAGCCCGCGCACGCATTCCTCCGAGCGGTAGGGCGGTTCCAGTACTATCTCACTCTGCACATGAGGCGCCAGATTCCCCTGTCGCGGCACGCCGAACTTTTCCGCATAGGGGGAACGCAGGTGCGCGATGGGCTCCATACCGGTTTGTTTTCTCCCGATCAGATATTGAAGAAGTCGTGCAGGACCTTCTCATAGACGCCGCGCTTGAACGCCGGAAGTGAGTTGAGGTCAAACTCGGAGGGCTGAATCCAGCGGTAGTCCCGGAACTCCTTGTTGTCAAGCCAGGGTTCTGCCTCATCGCTGTGCATGCGGCAGAGGAAGTAATGCTGTTCCTGACCGGCGTAGGGAATGCCGCGCTTCTTTAGCACGCGCTCGCGCTCCTTGGGCGGGTAATCATACCGGTAGGGGCCATGGCCGGCAACTACGTCGTATTCGTTCGGGCGGAATCCCGTTTCCTCCATACCCTCACGGCAGGCGGCATCAACAGGGGCTTCGCCCTTCTTCATGCCGCCCTGGGGAAACTGCCAGGCTCCCTCGGGTTTCACGCGCTCGCAGATCAGCACGGAGCCGTCGCTGCGCTGGTAAATGATGGCGGCGTTCGGTCGGTACAGTTCCTTAGTCTGGATCATAGGCTGATGAAGAACGATGAATGCACCTCGCTTCTCTGCCCGGTGCCGAGGACATCATACCGTAACGTTGTTCTTTTGGCAAGCTCATTCCGGGGGTAGGCGGGTCAGATTCCACGCATCCACTCCGTCGCCCATGCATCACTTGGCATGCGCCAGTCGCCGCGCGGGGACAGTGCGATGGTGCCGACCTTCGGGCCATCCGGGATGCAGCTGCGCTTAAACTGCTGAGTGAAGAAGCGGCGGATAAAGGTGTGCAGCGTACGATTGATCAATTCCTCGTCGTACTCGCCGGCAAAGGCCTTGAGAGCCAGCGCTCTCAGTTTCTCCGGCGGGGCGCCGTACTTGATGAAGTGGTAGAGGAAAAAATCGTGGATGTCATAGGGCCCGAGGATATCCTCTGTTTTCTGTTCCATCGAGCCATCGTCAGCGGGCGGCAGGAGCTCCGGGCTGACCGGTGTGTCGATGATGTCCTGCAAGGTTGCAGCCAATTCGGGGCTGCTCTGTGCCGCAACGTGCGAAATCAGACAGCGGATCAGGGTTTTCGGGATGGAACAGTTGACGGCGTACATGCTCATATGGTCGCCGTTGTAGGTGGACCAGCCCAGCGCGATCTCGGAGAGGTCGCCTGTCCCGACGACGAGGCCCCCGGTCATGTTGGCGTGATTCATCAGGATTTTGGTACGCTCCCGGGCTTGGACATTCTCGTAGGTGGTCGTACGCAGCTCGGGATTGAAGCCCAAATCTTTGAAATGCAGCAGGCAGGCTTCGCGGATGTTCACTTCCTTGAAGGTGGCACCGATGTGGCGGATCATATCCACTGCGTTGGAATAGGTGCGTCCCGTGGTACCAAAACCCGGCATGGTGATCGCAAGGATACACTCGGGTCCTTTGCCCAGGATTTTGCAGGCGCGGGCGCACACCAGCAAAGCCAGCGAACTGTCCAGCCCGCCGGAAACACCAATGACCAGCGTCTTGGCGGCTGTGTGCTCCATGCGCCTGGCCAGTCCGCTGGCCTGGATATTAAGAATATCCTCGCAGCGGGCACTGCGCACCGCCTTTTGCGGCAGGAACGGCCGGGCCGGAATGAGGGCATGCCTCAGATCGCAGGTATCAGGCAGAGGGCTTAAACGCACGTGGCGGCAGGGCTTCCACTCTGTGGGGAGGGCGTTTTCGTGGTAGGAACTCTCGCTCATGCGGGCATTACCAAGGCGTGCGAGATCCAAATCGGCCATGATCATGCTGCGCTCACGGCCGAAGCGCTGGTTCTCCGCCACGAGTCGTCCATTGTCTGCGATGAGCGCATGACCGCTGTACACGACATCCTGAGTGCTTTCCCCGACCCCGACCGAGGAAAAGACGTAACCGGCCAAGCAGCGGCCGCTCTGTTGCGCCACGAGACTCCGCCGGTAAGCAGCCTTGCCGGCCAGTTCGTTGCTCGCGCTGGGGTTAAGGATAACCCGGGCACCCTGTAGACAGAGCCGGCTGCTGGGCGGAATCACGCTCCAAAGATCTTCGCAGATTTCGATACCAAGCACCAGCTCTTCTCCATCCCCGAAGAGGAGATCTGTCCCGATCGGCACCGTACCGATGCCCGGCAGCTCCACCTCACGCACCGGGAGATCGCCTGCTGCGCGGAACTGTCTTTTCTCGTAGAATTCGCGGTAGTTCGGCAACACGGTTTTGGGCACGAGCCCCATCACCCTGCCGGCCTGGACCACTGCGGCTACATTGTAGAGTCCATCATTGACAACCAGCGGCAGCGATACAACGGCAATCGGGGAACCCAAGGGGGACGTCTGCGCGGCGAATTGCTGCAATCCCCGCAAAGCGGCCTGCTGCAAACAGGGCTGATAAAATAAATCCCCACACGTGTAACCGGTGAGGCACAGCTCCGGGAACACCACCACTTGGGCTCCCTCCTGCACGGCGTCCTTCATCCCGGCAGCCAGCTCCGCGACGTTATAGCTGACGTCTGCCACCCGCACGCGCGGCGTGACTGCGGCAAAACGGTAAAATCCGTAAGTACTCATCTCTCCCGTATTCTGCCAGAAGCCACGCAAAAGTCAAGTTTCGGGAGCAAGCTCAAAGCCTCTCCTGCAGCTCCGGCGGCAAGGTAACGTTCTGGCGGGCGCCGAAATCGATCTGTCCATGCTTCCGGAGGTAACGTATGAGATACTCCTCCGTGAGAGTGTTGTCTTCCTTGAGAGTGTTGATGTTCTCCAAGGCTAAAGTCTTAAGTACGGTCCGACTCACGTATTCGTGCGTCACGAGCATGTACTGCCGGTCCGGTTCAAGCGGACGGCCATCACTCAGCCGGACATTAGCCACCCGGAGACCGCGCCCGGCCTCGCTCATGATGTCATATTGCACCCCCGCCACGCAGGCCGGACGTCCGTGATCCCTGTCGATCACCTTCTGAATCAGCTCCTCCAACTCCCGCCCGGTCACCCTGGCGGTAACTGTCCCATTGCAAAACGGATCCAAGCGGTAAACATCCGCCACGGTGATGGGACCTTTCGGCAAGCGGCGCAAGCGGATACCGCCACCGTTTATCACCGCGACATCCGCGCCTGTACCCTCACGCAGAGCCTCGCCTATCAGACTGCCGGCAGCCAACGCATTGAGCTCCGTCAGATTCTCGGCCAGAGTCTCCTGCAGGGCCGGCACCTTCGAGAACTCGCTGATCACACCGGCCATTTCTGCATCGGGCTTGGCCTCGTCCACCAGGCAGCTGACGGCGCGGCTGGAAACAACCCGGCCATCCTCGACATCCAGGACGATTTTAGTCACAGCCTCCGCCCGGTCACCGGCCTGGGTGATCAGCACGCCATGCTCCGTCACGCCATCCTTCAGCAGCGTCCCCGTATGCCCGCCTATAATGACATCAGCATCCGGGAAGCGCTCTGCCAGTTCCCTATCCTGAGCATACCCGATGTGGGTCAGCAGCACCAGGACATCGCACTCATCGCGCAACCACTTGTACTTGGCAGCCTCCGCGAGAGGATCGTCAAAACTCATGCCTGCCATATTAGCCGGATCCAGCGAAGGGCAACCACTGGCCGAGACCGTCACAACGCCGAGCACGCCGATCCTGATTCCCTGACGCTCCAGAATCACGTATGGCTGCTGCGTCAGGCCAAGCGACTCCGGTGCGTGCATATTCGCACATACGAAGGGGAAGCGGGCCGCTTCCATCGAGAGGCGCAGGGCCTCGGGCCCGCCGTCAAACTCGTGGTTACCGATGCAGGAAACATCCACCCCGAGGCGATTCATGACATCAATCATGGGCCAGCCCCGGAAAACAGGGCTGAGGTCACTGACGGGATCACCCGTGTTGTGATCGCCGGCGGAGAGGAGCAGCAGGTCGGGGTGCGCGAGCCGCTGCTCCCTGACGATTGTCGCCATGCGAGGCAGCCGTTGCATGTTCGCATGCAGATCATTAATGCCGAGGATCGTCACCTGCTCGGCCAAGGCCAAGCAGGTGAACCAGACCAGCAACATTACAGAGCGAAAGATGCAAGTCATCATCGTCTTGTATGATGTTCAGAATTCAGAGCGGCTGCGCGCACCCCATCATTTGCAGCCGGGGCAGCGTTCAGGGCTGAGTGACATTTCAGCCTTCTTGTGCTCGCGGAGCAGATTCTTACTCCAGGCCTCATTATCCAGATAACGGGGACCCGGCGTGCTCTTCAGATAGTTGTCGAGTTCCTTCTGCATCGCACGGGTGCGCGCCTTATCGTTCCCGGAGCAGTTCGACGACTCCGTCGAATCCTTCCCGAGGTCAAAGAGACGGGGCTCAAACCCATCCGCGCACAACAGCTTCCAATCATCCTTCAGAATCGCGGAGGTGCGATCCGTGCACCAATGCAAGGTGCGCGGCTGCGCCGGCTCGCCATTCAACGCGCCAAGCATACTGCGGCCATCCAGATTGTCCGGAGCCTTCTGTCCATTGAGTTCCAGGATTGTCGGCAGGATGTCCATCAGAGACACCACTGCATTGCAACGCTGCCCAGGCTTCTTGGCATCTCCCGGACGGGACACAATCAGGGGCACATGCACACCGCCATCGTAGTGCAGGCGCTTATGGCCACGCCACGGAGCATTGCACACATACGGCTTGGGCTCACCACCGTTATCAGAAGCGAAGAAAATCCACGTGTTATCATCCAGTCCCTGCTCCTGCAGAGCCTTCATGATCTCGCCGATGCCGCGGTCCATCGCGTACACCATGGCACAGTAATGCATGCGGTTAGCTCCGAGCTTCTCGCCCTTCACGTGCTTCTTGACAGCCTCACGATCCTGGGGCAGAGACTCCAGGGGCCAGTGGGGGGCGTTGTAGGCAACGTAAAGGAAGAAGGGGCTGCCCTTCTTCTGATCACGAATGAAGCGGACGGCCTCCCTCGTGATGTCATCCGTCAGATACGTCACCTTCGGATTCTGGTCATACGTAGAAAGAATCTTGCTGGGGTTGAGGCCACCCTCCTCTCGTGCCATGGGGAAGTAATTGCGGGAGCCTCCGAGGAATCCCCACCACACATCAAAACCGCGTTCGGCGGGACGCTGTCCGGCCGTATGGCCCAAGTGCCACTTACCCACAGCGGCACTCTTGTAGCCCAGAGGCGACAAATACTGAGGTATCAGTTTTTCCTCGCCGGGAAGCCCATACTGCGATTCATCAATAGCGGGATCCTTCCAGTTGGGGTTAGCCGTAATACCGTAGCGCTTCGGTTGGCGTCCCGTCATCAGCGCCATACGCGAAGGCGCACACATGGGAGCCGCCACATAGGCGCGTTCACAATAACACCCCTGCTCCGCCAAACGGTCAATATTCGGCGTCGGCACCTGCCGGGAGCCGGTACATCCCATATCGCCATACCCGAGATCATCCGCCAGAATGACGACGACATTCGGCGCCTTATTTTCTTCTGCGGCACAGGCCGTCAAGGAACACCACCCAGCGGCCAGAAGAGCCAGCATGTGCAGTTTATTCATGTCTGTATTTGTTGTTTATTGTGTGTTATTGTGGGTTTATTGGGAATCTTATTTGTAAGAAGCCATGTAAATGGCAACGCAATCATCAAAGTCAAGAGGCAGGGGATCAGCGGCAAAAAGAAAGCCCATCGAATCCATGGCATTCCTGGCCATCGCCTCGAACTCACCGGGTTGGATCCCGTAGTCGCTCATCTTCAGATCTGCCACACCGCAAGCCTGCTGCAGCTCAACCAAAGCCGCAATAAAATCCATCGGCTCGCGGGCATCTGTTTTTCCGAGAGCCTGGGCCATACGCACAAAACGCTCGGGACAGGCCCCATTCTGTATAAAATGCGTATAATACGCACGGCTGAGCATAATCAGCCCCGCCCCATGAGGAAGCTCCTGGTGGTAAGCGGACAAAGCATGCTCGAGCGAATGTTCGCTCGTGCACGTACCAACACACATCTGGATCCCTGAGAGCCAATTGCCAAAAGCCACATGCTCACGAGCCGCCAGATTCTGACCGTTCCTCACGGTCTCCGCCAAATGACGCCCGACGTGCTCAATCGCCGCCAGCGCCACCACATCACTCATGAAATTCGCCTTGGAGGAAATGTACCCCTCCGTACTGTGGAACAACGCATCAAACCCCTGGAACGCCGTAAACTTCGGCGGGACAGAAAGCATCAGCTCCGGATCCACAATCGCCAGCTTCGGGAAAATACCATCGCCGAAAATCGCCGTCTTCTCATGCGTCTCGGGATTCGTAATCACGCCGCCGCTATCCGTCTCCGAACCGGTGCCCGCCGTCGTCGTAATCGCCACAATCGGCAAAGGCTTCACACTGATGGGCTTACCCTTTCCTGTACCAAAAGCGATATAATCCCACAAATCACCCTCATTGGTCATCATCACCGCAATCGCCTTCGCAGCATCCATCACGCTGCCGCCACCCAGCGCCACGATGAAATCGCACCCGGCCTCACGCCCGGCGCGGGCACCAGCCATCACACTATCCTTGAGCGGATTAGCCTCGATACCATCATAGATTTCCCAAGTCGCGCCCGCAAGCTTCAGCTCCTGGAGCGTACGATCCAAGTAACCATTGACACGAGTCGACTTACCGTTGGAAATCACCACAAGCGCCTTCTGCCCGGGCAGAGACTGCTCATGCAGCTGATTGAGACAGCCGGCGCCAAACAGCGTGTGGGTCGGCACAAAATAATCGAAGACAGACGAACTGTTCATCTCGCTATTTAACCTGATAACGGCAGCGAAGTCAACCTCATTCTCCCGGTCACGTAAATTGCGTGAATTGGCAGGGATCCTGTATCTTCTGCGGCAGCGCCGGGTTCCTGAGTAGAGACACCCTTCTCCTAAGGAGGAACCATCCCAGGCTGGCAACCGTCTCCCCTGCCCCATAGGCCCAAAAAGGTACTTTTTCCACCATCTCCCTTGGGAACCTCACAGCAACGCCATCAGGAAACATGTGAAAGAGCGCCCGGCCGGAACGACTGCCCCCAGGCCGTCCCCGGCAGCCCCAGGCAGCCCCTGTCCGTCCCGGGGAGCTGCATCCGAAGCCGCTCTCTGACAGCCCGGAGTTAGGCTTGAGCTCAGGGGGCAACAGTGCTATAATGCCGTCCATGGAGATCACCCTGCAAAGCCCACTGGACATGCACCTGCACCTGCGCGATGGCGACATGATGAAACTCGTCGCCCCGCTCTCCTCCGATTTTGCCGGCGCCGTCGTGATGCCCAACCTCGTCCCCCCGGTCACGACAGTCGCCGCCTTGGAAGCCTACCGCGGGCGCGTGCTGCAGGCCATGCAGAGCTGCCCGTTCACTCCCCTCATGACCCTCTTTTTTACCCCGCTGGGAGAGAAAGAACTCGAGCACGCCCTGTCCACACCCGGCTTCTTCGGCATGAAACTCTACCCCGCCGGCATCACCACCAACAGCGAAGGAGGCATCAGCAACCTCGCCGAAGCCGAGCGCACACTCAAACTCATGGAAGAAATGGGAATCCCCCTGCTCGTCCACGGTGAAAGCCACGGCTTCGTCCTGGACCGCGAAACGGAGTTCCTGAACACCTACCGCCAACTTGCCATGCGCTATCCCAAGCTGCGCATCAGCATGGAACACATCACCACCGCCGCAGCCGTGTCGCTGCTGGATGAGTTTGAAAATCTCTGCGCGACCGTCACCCTCCAGCATCTGCTCATCACGCTCGACGATGTCGCAGGCGGACTGCTCCAGCCCCACCTGTTCTGCAAGCCCATCGCCAAACGCCCGGAGGATCGTGATGCCCTGCTGCAAGCCGCACTGGACGGTCACCCGCGCCTCATGTTCGGCAGCGACTCCGCTCCGCACCCCCGCAGCAAAAAAGAAGCCTGCGGCTGCGCGGCGGGCGTCTTCACCGCTCCCGTCGCCCTGCCGGTGCTTGCCTCGCTCTTCGCCCGCCATGGCGCGCTGGACAAGCTGCAAGCCTTCGTCTCGGACAACGCGCGAGCTCTCTACGGCATCCGCGCAACAGACAGAACCATCACCCTGCGCGATGAACCGTCCTCCCTCCCCGTACCATCCTGCTACCGCAGCTACGGCTGCGAGGTCGTTCCGATGTACGCAGGAGCAACCCTCCCCTGGTCAATCGTCCGCTGAGACATCAGACTCAGGCCCCAGGTCCACACACCGGCGCAGCTTATCATCCCCCCACCGCGACACACGATTTTCCATGCAGGAGCTACCCATCCCCGGCGCTGACGAACTCAAGGCCCTGCTGGCCGACATCGCTGCCACCCACATGCCCTACGGCATGTACGGCCCGAAAAACTATCCCCCGGAGGGCTGCCCCCTGATGGATCTGCCCACGGAATACCTCGACTGGTTCTGGCAGCGAGGCTGGCCGAAAGGCAAACTCGGCCGCCTCATGGAGCAAACACTCCTCATCAAAAACAGCGGACTGGATTCGCTCTTCACCCCCTTCCGCCAAGCCAACGGCGGGCGCCGGCACTTCCCCCGAGCCAAATAAGACCCCTCCCCTACCGTTTCTCCGGGTTCCCCCCTGCACCTCAACATGAAAACACTCCTCTCCCTCATCCTCGCCGCACGCCCGAAAACCCTTCCCGCCGGGCTCGTCGCCGTCTGGGCCGGCTGCCTTATCATCTGGAAATACCAGCAACTCGTCCCGGAACTGGGCGTCCGCCTCAACTGGAGCCTCGCCCTCTACACAGCCCTGAGCTGCATGTGCATCCAAATCGCCTGCAACTTCTTCAACGACTCCATCGACGCCACCAACCACGCTGACACCGACCAAAGACAGGGCCCGCGACGCATGACCGCCAGCGGAGCCATGAGCGCCCGCGCCGTGAAACTCTGGGGCTGCGCCTTCCTGGCAGCCGCGGCCCTCCTGGCCCTACCGCTCATTCAGGCGCAGGGCTGGCCCATCCTCGCCATCGGCATCCCGAGCATGTTTTTTGCCTACGGCTACACCGGCGGCCCCTGGCCACTGGCCTACCACGGGCTTGGGGAGCTTTTCGTCATGCTCTTCTTCGGTCTGGTCGCCGTCACCGGCACAGTCTTTGTCCAGATCGGCTGGCAACCACAGTACGAAATCGTCTACTATTCAGCCATCACCATGGGCATCATCTGCGGTCTGCTCTCCTGCCTGCTCATCGAAGTCAACAACATCCGTGACCGGGAGGAGGACACCAAAACCGGCAAGCGCACACTGGCCGTCCGCTGGGGCGACAGCCGCGCACGCGGCCTGGCCATGGCCTTCCTTGTCGCCCCATATGCCAGCCTCAGCCGCGCCCACCTCCTCATCCCGGGCGTCGACTGGAATCTTTGCTGGCTGGCGACCTTCCTGGTCGGTGGCGTAATACTGGTCAAACTGCGCACCACCCCTGCCAACAAACAGATGAACATCCTGCTGGGCCTCGCCTCATTGCACATGATCCTCTTCCTCACCTCCCTCACGCTGGGCTAATACCCACTTACCCGCATACTCAGCAAAGATCCGGACGTCACACATCCGGACGGCACAACTCCCCGCCCCGGCATACCTACCCCGGTCCTTGCCGCATTTTCCCATACCACCAAAAGCCCCCACCCAAGCACAACAAATCATCCCCTCAGCCACGATATGGCGTAAAAGCCGCTTGCAACCAGCACCCTCCGTGCGATATCATACCTGCATGCTCAACTTTCAGTACCACAACCCCACCCGCTACGTCTACGGTCCGGGCGAGCATCATCGCATCGGAGCCCTGCTGAAACCCTTTGCCAGCAAAGTCCTGCTGCACTACGGCGGCGGCAGCGTCAAACGCACCGGACTCTACAACGCCGTCGTTGCATCGCTGGAAGCCGCCGGCATCGACTTCATCGAACTGAGCGGCGTCAAGCCCAATCCCAGCCTCAGCCTCGTACGCAAAGGCATCGACCTCTGCCGGCGTGAGCAGGTCGACCTCGTTCTGGCCGTCGGTGGCGGCAGCGTCATTGACTCCGCCAAAGGCATCGCCCTGGGCGTACACGCCCCCATCGACGTCTGGCAATACTACACCGACTGCATCGACGACATCCGGCATGACGTACTTCCCGTCGCCACCATCCTGACCCTGCCCGCAGCCGGCAGTGAAAACAGCCCCAACACCGTCCTCACCGACGAAGAGCATGAGCTCAAACTCGGCTATGGCCACAGCAAGCTGCGCCCCCTGCTCAGCATTGTCAATCCCGAACTCTTCCTCACCCTGCCGCCCAACCAAATGGCCAACGGAGCCAGCGACATGCTCTGCCACATCTTTGAGCGCTACTTCACCAACACCGGGGACACCCAGCTGAGCGACGCCCTGAGCGAAGCCACCATGCGCACCATCATGCAGCAGGCACTGGTCCTCGCAGCCAACCCCACCGACCTCAACGCCTGGGGGCAGCTCGGACTCAGCGGCACCATCGCGCACAACGACCTGCTCGGCATCGGCCGCGAGCAAAGCTGGGCCTGCCACATGCTGGAGCACGAGCTGAGCGCCGTCTACGACGTACCGCACGGAGCAGGCCTCGCCGTCATCGTGCCGCCGTACATGGAAGCCACCTGGCCGCACAACCCCGGCATCTTCTACCAATGGGCCACCAACGTGATGGGCGTCACCCCGAGCCGCAACACCGAAGCCGTCATTCGCGAAGGCATCGCGCGCCTGCGCTCCTGGTACCGGGCCATCGGCCTGCCCCAGACCATGCAAGAGCTTGGCATCCCGGCCGACGCCAACTTCACCCGCATGGCCGAAAGCGCCTGCCAGCGCAGCGGCGGCCCCGGCAACACCCTCCTGGGCATCTACCCCTTCAACGCCCGGGAAGCAGAAGCCATCCTGCGGGCGGCCGTCGCCCCATGAGCTGCACCTGAACCACCGGGCAGCCACCGCACCTGCCCGTTTCCCGGGCTTATCCGCCCGAATCTGGCCATACCGGAAGCGAGCACATTTTGTGCTCGCTTTTTGGCACTGAACATGGTAAATAGGACAGCGTTATGGCAACACCTCCTTTTGTCTATCAGGAAATGTTCCCCATGGGGGAAGACACCACCAAATACCGCCTGCTCACCAAAGACTACGTGAGCGTAGGGGAGTTTGAAGGCAAACCAATACTCAAAATCGAGCCCGAGGGCCTGCGCCTGCTGGCAGAAACCGCCTGGCACGACGTCGCCTTCTTCCTGCGCCCCGAGCACCTCAGGCAAGTACAAAGCATCCTGAGCGACCCCGAAGCCTCGGAAAACGACAAAAGCGTCGCTCTGACCATGCTGCGCAACGCCGAAGTCGCCGCCATGGGCGTGCTGCCCCTCTGCCAGGACACCGGCACCGCCATCTGCGTCGGCAAGAAAGGCCAGCAAGTCTGGACCGGCTTCAACGACGCCGAGCAAATCTCCCGCGGCGCCTATGACTGCTACACCAAAAACAACCTGCGCTACTCCCAAAACGTCGCGCTGGACATGTACAAAGAGATCAACACCGGCACGAACCTCCCCGCCCAGATCGACCTCTTCGCCACTGATCACGGCATGGAGTACAGCTTCCTCTTCATCGCAAAAGGCGGCGGCTCGGCCAACAAGACCTACCTCTATCAGGAGACCAAAGCCCTGCTCAACCCGGCCTCGCTCAAGAAGTTCATGGTCGAAAAGATGAGCACACTGGGCACCGCGGCCTGCCCGCCCTACCACGTCGCCTTCGTCGTAGGCGGCACAAGTGCTGAGCTCTGCCTCAAAACCGTCAAACTCGCCTCGACCAAATACTACGACAGCCTGCCCACCTCCGGCAACGAACATGGCCGCGCCTTCCGCGACCTCGAGCTCGAAGCCGAACTCAAGAAAGAAGCCGAGAAACTCGGCCTGGGAGCCCAATTCGGCGGCAAATGGTTTGCACTGGACGTACGGGTTGTACGCCTGCCGCGCCACGGCGCCTCCTGCCCGGTAGCCCTGGGCGTCTCCTGCTCCGCTGACCGCAACGCCAAGGCCAAAATCACCCCGGAAGGCATCTTCATCGAAGAACTGGAATACGACCCGGGCAAATACATCCCGGCCGAGCTGCGGGAAACCAAGAGTGCGGGCGTACCCATCAATCTGGACCGGCCGATGAAAGAAGTACTCGCCGAGCTCAGCCAGTACCCCGTCAAGACCCGGCTCTCACTCACCGGCACCATCATCGTCGGGCGCGACATCGCCCACGCCAAGCTCAAAGAACTCCTTGACGCCGGCAAAGACCTGCCCCAGTACATCAAGGACCATCCCATCTACTACGCAGGCCCCGCCAAAACACCCGCAGGCTACCCCTCCGGCTCCTTTGGCCCCACCACCGCCGGCCGCATGGACTCCTACGTTGACCTCTTCCAAAGCCACGGCGGCAGCATGATCATGATCGCCAAAGGCAACCGCGCCCAATGCGTCACCGACGCCTGCCAGAAATACGGCGGCTTCTACCTCGGCTCCATCGGCGGTGTCGCAGCCGACCTCGCCAGGAACTGCATCACCTCCATCGAGTGCGTGGAGTATCCCGAGCTTGGCATGGAAGCCATCTGGAAGATCACCGTCAAGGACTTCCCCGCCTACATCCTCGTGGACGACAAGGGGCATGACTTCTTCGCCGACATCCGCGCCGGCTGGGGATGCGCCCTCTGCAGCAGCCACTGATCCGGCTTCAGACCAGCGGCGGAGCCTATCCCAGGCTCCGCCGCTTTGCCTCAGCCCATCCCCCATTCCTTTCCACCACCCACCAAGCACCCCCCGCGCATATGACACCGAAAACAAAAACCTTTCTGGAGCGCACCCTGAGCACCGTTATCCTGCTGGGCATCCTCGGCGGCACCATCGCCTGGAACGAGCCCATCGGCTACGCCCTGCTCATCACCCTCCTGTGCCTCCTGACCACCTGGGAATGGTTCCGCATGCTCGCCGAAAAAAAGCAACAGGCGGATCGCCCCCTCATCCTGCTTGGCGGCTGGCTCTATCCCCTCCTCCTCACAGCAGGAATGTGCGGGAAACTGAGCAGCAGCACCCTGCTCTCCTTCATGGTGACCTACCTCGTCGCCTTCACCCTGCTGGCCTTCATCCGCCAGCTCTTCCGCATGGACTACGGCGGGCGGGATGGCGCGACAGCCCTCAGCGGCACAGCCCAAACCCTCCTGGCCTTCGTCTACCCGGTCTGGCTCATGAGCTTCGCCTTCCTGGGCATCACCATGGATGAAATCTATCTGGTCCTGTGGCTCGTCCTCGTCACCAAAATGAGCGACATCTGGGCCTACGTCTCCGGCATCCTGATGGGAGGCAAATTCATCTCGCGCAAGTTCAGCCCCACCGTATCACCCAAGAAAACCTGGGAAGGCATCCTCGGCTCCTTCATCATCACCAACCTCTGCGCCTACCCCCTGGCAATCTGGCTTCTGCCCGGCTCCGAAGCCCTCCTGGGACTCAGCCCGGCCGTCTTCTCCCTGAGCATCACCCCCGTCCTCTTTGTTCTGGCCGTCTGGGGAGACCTGGCAGGCTCGATGATCAAGCGCGGACTCGCCGTCAAAGACAGCGGCTCACTGCTTCCCGGCATCGGCGGCATCTTCGATCTCATTGACTCCCCCTCCTTCACCCTTTCCTTCTACTTCTGCCTGCTTGCCATCATTCCCCTGGCAAGCCTCTAAGCAGCAAAAAGCAGCAAAAAGCAGCAAAAAGCAAAAGCAGCACAGAAGCAAAAGAGGAAGCAACGGAACCCGCCCTGCCCCGCCGTGCCGCTCCTCCCGGGGTCTCGCTCCCCAGGGCTCTCCCCACCAGGCTGACCGAAGACCGCACACCATGCCCCCCCGCACCCCCGCCAGCAAAGCAGCAGCACCCCTTCAACAGCCGGAGCAACCCATCCCCCTGCTAATCAACATGAAAGCAGGGCGCCACTTCCGCGCCCTCCTCAACCGTTGGCTACGGGCCCAAGAAAACAGCTTCCGCCCCATCCCCTGCGACACACCGGCGGACATGCAGCAGCAAGCCCGCCGCCTCGCGGATACCTGTACCCCCATCGTAGCCGTTGCTGGAGGCGACGGCACCCTGATGACCGCAGCCCAAAGCCTCATCGGCACCGAGACCGCCCTGGGCATCCTGCCCAGCGGCACCATGAACGTCTTCGCTCGGGAACTGGGCATCGGCTCCCGCTGCTACGCCATAGCACTGCAAGCCATGCTCAGTCACAGCTACCGGCAAATAGACATCTTCACCATCGATGGCAAACCCTTCCTGCAAATGGCCGGCTTCGGCCCGGATGCCCGCATCATCCAACTCATCACGCCACGCCTGAAACGCACCCTGGGCGCCGCCGCCCACGTCATCACCGCCATGCAGGCTGCCACCGAGCGCCACGCCGTCATCACCCTCACCCTGCCCGGAAGCGAAGAACTCACCGGCACCCAACTCATCCTGGGCAACGGCAAACGCTACGGAGGAGAAGCCATGCTCTTTGCCAACGCCGAACCGGACGACGGCCTGCTGGACGCCGTCATGTTCCAGCAGGGCAGCACCGGCATCCTCATGGAAGTCCTCTCCAGCATGCTGCAACAGGGCGGCACCAACCGCAACAGCACCGAAGGAGCCCAATTCCGCCAACTCAACACCGGCATCATCCGGGCCGAAGAGAACCTGGCCTACCAACTCGACGGCGACTACGCCGGCACCATCCTCCCCGGGCAGGAAGTCCTCATCACCAAACTGCCCCACACCCTGAAAGTCTGCGTCCCCCCAACACCCACCACCGCCATCGACCGCTTAAAGGCCCATGCCGTCGTCGAAGAACTCCGCACCCGACTCAGCAACGCCAAACACCGCAAAAACCCACCCACCCAAAGTTCGTCATCCCCGTGAATTCGCTTGATTTAGCGCGGAAAGCAGAGTACAATTCCGCGCATGGCAAACGAGGAGAAACTAGACTTTATTCGAGAGATTGTCGCCAAAGACCTGGCAGAAGGCGTCTGCAAAGCGCCCATCACCCGCTTTCCTCCGGAACCGAACGGCTACCTGCACATTGGCCATGCCAAGGCCATCTGCCTGGACTTCGGCATAGCGAAAGAATACGCCCATCTGGGAGCCGTATGCCACCTGCGCTTCGACGACACCAACCCCTGCAAGGAAGACATCGAATTCGTCAACTCCATCCAGGAAGACATCCGCTGGCTTGGTTTCGACTGGGGCGAGCACCTCTACTGGGCCTCCAACATCTTTGACTTCTACTACGACTGCGCCGTCCACCTCATCAGGAAAGGACTGGCCTACGTCGACGAACAGGATCGCGAAACCATGCGCAAACAGCGCGGCGACCTGCACACCCCCGGCACCCCCTCCCCCTTCCGCGACAGCTCCGCAGAAGAAAACCTCGCCAAGTTCGAGGCCATGAAAGCCGGCAAATACCCCGAAGGCGCCGCCGTCCTGCGAGCCAAAATCGACCTGGCCAGCAGCAACATGAACATGCGCGACCCCGTCATCTACCGCATCTCCTACGACAGCCACCACAACACCGGCACCAGCTGGTGCATCTACCCGATGTACGACTTCGCGCACCCACTGGAAGACGCCTGGGAACACATCACCCACTCCCTGTGCACCCTGGAGTTTGAAAACCACCGTCCGCTCTACGACTGGGTCATCGACAACTGCCCCGTCCCCTCCCGCCCGAAGCAGCGCGAGTTCTCCCGTCTCAACATCACCTACACCGTCATGAGCAAGCGCAAGCTGCGCCAAATGGTAGAAGAAGGCTACGTTGCCGGCTGGGATGATCCCCGCATGCCCACCATCTGCGGCATGCGCCGCCGCGGCTACCCCGCCAAAGCCATTGTAGACTTCTGCGAAGGCGTCGGCATTACCAAATTCAACGGCAACACCGACGTCGCCCGCCTGGAAAACGCCGTCCGCAGCGAACTCAACGAACACGCCGAGCGCCGCATGGCCGTCCTGAAGCCCCTCAAACTCATCCTCACCAACGTACCCGACGACTTTGAGGAAGAAGTAGACGTCGTCATCAACCCCGAAAAACCCGAACTGGGCACCCGCAAAGTCACCCTGACCCGCGAGGTCTGGATTGACAAAGACGACTTCATGGTCGAACCCCCGAAGAAATACAAACGCCTCTCCCCCGGCGTCTGCGTACGTCTGCGCGGAGGCTACTGCATCATCGCCACCGGTCACGAACTCAACAGCACCGGCGACGTCACGGAAGTGCGGGCGGAAATCATCCCCGGCACAGTAGGAGCCAACCCGCCCGAAGGCATCAAATGCAAAGGCGCCATCCACTGGGTCTCCGCCAAGTACGGCGTACGGGCCGAAGTGCGCCTCTACGACCGGCTGTTCAAAGACGAAGCGCCGGACGCAAATCCCGACGGCTTCCTGGCCTCACTCAACGCCGAATCACTCACCGTGCTCAAAGACGCCATGGTTGAACCGGCACTGGCCGCCGCCCCGAACGAATTCCTCTGCCAATTTGAACGCACCGGCTACTTTGTAGCCGACCGCTACGACCACAGCCCCGAGCACCCCGTCTTCAACCGATCAGTCGGACTGCGCGACTCCTGGGCAAAAATCAACAAATAAGCTTCGTCGCCGCGCGGGGCGTCTCAATCCCCCCACCCCACACGCCACCAACCGCGCGGCGCGTTCCCCCTTCCGAATGAAACACGTCGAATTTCAGCAAAAAAACGGAGTCTTTGACATCAACGACTTCATCAGCTCCTGCGACGCCGCCGTCAGCGGCATGGAACTGACACCCCAAGCCACAACACCCCCGGCCACCCCACGGGAAAACACAGCCACCACCCGCCAGGCACCCATCGTAAAAGGCGGCAGCTCCGTTCCCGTAGCAGACGGTCCGGATCCCATCACCTACTCAGCCCTGGAAGCCGTCATCGAAGATCTGCGCATGGGCAAACTCATCCTCGTCACCGACGACCCCAGCCGCGAAAACGAAGCCGACCTCATCTGCGCAGGCCAGTTTGCCACCCCCCAAAACATCAACTTCATGGCCACGCACGCCCGCGGCCTCATCTGCGTCCCCATGGCCCCGGAGCGCGTTGACAGCCTCGGCCTGCCCATGCAAGCCCAGCACAACACAGAAAAACACCACACCGCCTTCACCGTCAGCGTTGACGCCAAAGAAGGCACCACCACCGGCATCAGCGCCTTCGAGCGTTCCATCACCACCATCAAACTGGCCGATCCCAAAGCAACACTCGACGACTTTGTCCAACCCGGCCACTGTTTTCCCCTCCGAGCCCGGGAAGGCGGCGTCCTGCGCCGTGCCGGACACACCGAAGCCACAGTCGACCTGCTGCGCATTGCCGGCATGGAACCTGTCGGCGTCTGCTGCGAAATCATGAAAGAAGACGGCACCATGGCCCGTCTCGGCGAGCTTGGCAGCTTCCAAAAGCAGTACGACCTCAAAGCCTGCTCCCTGGCCCAAATCATCGAATACCGCCAGCACACCGAAACCCTCGTCGAACGGGAAGAAACCGTCAAACTGCCGACTGACTTCGGCGAATTCGTCTGTCACGCCTACCACTCCAAGGTAGACGGCCAAACCCACCTGGCCCTCGTGCATGGCGACATCGACCCGGACAAACCCGTACTCTGCCGAGTGCACAGCGAATGCCTCACCGGCGACGTCTTTGCCAGCCGCCGCTGCGACTGCGGCAGCCAGCTGCACGCCGCCATGCGCCGCATCGCCCAGGAAGGAGGCGTCATTCTCTACCTGCGCCAGGAAGGACGCGGCATCGGGCTATCCGCCAAGCTGCACGCCTACAAACTCCAGGAACAAGGGCTGGACACCGTCGACGCCAACATCAAACTCGGATTCTCCCCCGACCTGCGCGACTACGGCATCGGCGCCCAGATCCTGCGCGACCTTGGTGTACGCCACCTGAGACTGCTCACCAACAACCCGCGCAAAATCGTCGGACTTTCCGGGCACGGGCTCGACATCGTCGAGCAAGTCCCCATCAGCATCCCAGCCAACGACGACAACCGCCGCTACATGGAAACCAAACGCGACCGCATGGGCCACCTCCTCTGACCCACTCCAACCAGGAACCGCACGGCCCCCGGCATCCCAGCGCAGCAGCACACAGCCCCACATCAGCGCCTTAGCCCCGAGCCCCCACCCGCGACCCCACACATCATCCCCCCCCAAAAAACTCACCACCACTCTCCACCCCTCCAGATTCACCACCACCCTCCACCACGCGCGAATGACAGCCTATTAGACTGTATGTCTCGGAAACTTGTTTCCAACAACCGCTTCATACGCTACAATCCGCGCAACCGACACATTGACACATGCCTGATTCCCATCAGAACAACAACACACCTCCGCCCACTACCCCCACCCCCGGCAACCAAAGCAACTGGGGCATGTGGATACTCATGGCCGTGATAGCCGCCATCCTGATGCTCGCCTTCAACTTTGATGGAAGCAGCGGTGCCCAGCGCCTCAAATTTGACGAATTCAAGCAAGCATTCCGCCAGGGCCTCATCGTCCAAAACAACCCCAAAGACTTCCCCATCGAAGTCACCACCTCCGACGGCTCCAGCGAAGCAACCATCGTCGCCTACAAATACAGAAAAGTCCCCCAATGTGAAGAAGGCCGCTTCTTCATGCCCGTCGCCAACAACGAAGAAATGCGCGACATCTGCAATCGCTACGGCATCATCGACGGCGGCAAAGTAGCGGATACATCCGGCATCCCCACAGCCGGAGCGGAGCGCATCTGGTCCAGCAAAGACCTCATCAAGCTCGGCGAGGAAGGCCGGCTTGTAATGGATCAGGGCAAGCAGCCCCGCCTCGTCACCACAGCAGACGGCCAAAGCTACATCTACGGCTCCTACCGCAAAAACCCCACCGAAAAAGCCACCCGCCAAGACACCGAACTGGTCGTCACAGACTTCAACCGCACCTTCCAAGGCGATGAAGTGCGCGACCTGCTGGGCGACCGCGCCGTCTACCGGGTAGACAACAGCTCCTGGACAACGCTGCTCATCAACATCCTGCCCGTCATCATCCTCATTCTCTTCCTCATCTTCATCTTCCGCATGCAAAGCGGCGGTCCGGGCGGAGCCCGCAAATTCGCCAGCAGCCGAGCCCGGCTTGTTGATCCCAGCAAAAACAACGTCACCTTCAAAGACGTCGCCGGCATCTCCGAAGCCAAAGAAGAAGTCTGGGAAATAGTCGAATTCCTGCGCAACCCGCGCAAGTTCCGCAACCTCGGAGGCGTAATTCCCAAAGGCGTGCTCATGGTAGGACCACCCGGCACCGGCAAAACCCTGCTGGCTCGCGCCATTGCAGGAGAAGCCGGCGTCCCCTTCTACACCATCTCGGGCTCCGACTTTGTGGAAATGTTCGTCGGCGTCGGCGCCAGCCGCGTACGCGACATGTTCGCCGAAGCGAAAAAACACTCCCCCTGCCTCATCTTCATCGATGAAATCGACGCCGTGGGCCGCCACCGAGGCCACGGCGTAGGCGGCGGCCACGACGAGCGGGAACAAACACTCAACGCCCTCCTCGTCGAAATGGACGGCTTCACCGCCAACGAAAACGTCATCGTCATCGCCGCGACCAACCGCGTCGACGTCCTCGATCCGGCACTCCTGCGCCCCGGACGCTTCGACCGCCAAGTAACCGTCAACCTGCCCGACGCCGCCGGGCGCGAGCAAATCCTGCGCGTCCATGCCCGCAAAATCAAACTCGACCCGGCAGCCGACCTCAACCCCATTGCCCGGGCCACCACCGGCTTCTCCGGCGCCGAACTCGCCAACATCGTCAACGAAGCCGCCCTCATCGCAGCCCGCAAGAACCAGCAAGTCGTCACCCAGGCAGACCTGGAAGAAGCCCGCGAAAAAGTACGCTGGGGACGCGAACGCCGCTCCCTGGAAGTCTCCGACGACGAAAAATACATGACCGCCGTCCACGAAGCCGGCCATGCCATCTGCCTCCTGAAAACAGAACTCAAGAAAACCCTGCCCCTGCACAAGGTCACCATCATCCCGCGCGGCCCCGCACTGGGCGTCACCATGATGCTGCCGGAAGAAGACAAAGTCAGCGAGCACAAAAAAGAACTGCTCGACTACATCGTCATGGCCATGGGCGGCCGCTGCGCTGAAGAAGTCATCTTCGGCGACGTCTCCGGCGGTGCACGCATGGACATCCACCAGGCGACCGACATCGCCCGCAAAATGGTCTGCGTCTACGGCATGAGCGAACGCCTCGGCCCGGTCGAATACGGCACCAACCACGGCGAAATCTTCCTGGCGCGCGACATCTCGCAAACCACGCGCAACTTCTCCGAGCACACCGCTCAAATCATCGACGAAGAAATCCAGCGCATCGTCACAGAGAACTACCGCCGCGCCCAGCAAATCCTCGCCGACAACAAAGAGCGTCTCCAACTCATCGCAGACAAACTCATAGAATTTGAAACCCTCAACGGCAAGCAAATCGAAGAACTGCTGGAGCACGGCTACATGAGCAACCCGCCCGTGCGCGAATTACCCCCGCCCCTCCCGGAAGCCCCCGATGCACCGACTGACCTCCAGACACCGGACGACCAACCCCCGTCCCCCAGCGACCAGCCGGATGAATCCCAGCAGGACGCCAACTCCCGCAAAGAAAGCTGACACCTTCCCGGCCTACCCCCAGGCCGGGCGGCCACCCGGGACCTTGATTCCCTCACACCATACGCCAACAGAAACATGACCAGCCAGGAATTAGCCATAGCCTGCGCCCGCGCAGCCGATGACGCCAAAGCCACCGACATCGCCGTCTACGATCTCCGCGGCCAATCCAACCTCACAGATTTCGCCGTCGTGTGCACCGCCACCTCCACCCCCCACCTGCGCGCCGTCCTGCGCGACGTCGACAAAGAACTGTGGGAAAAACACGAAATCGAACCCGTCTACGCCGAGCGCACCCCCAACGCCATGTGGTCCGTGCTGGACTACATCGACGTCATGCTGCACGTCATGTCCAGCGAAGTACGCGACTTCTACGGCCTGGAAAAAATCTGGAAAGAAGAAAACCGCATCAGCTGGAACTAACACCACCCCGCATTCCCCGCACACGAATCACCCAGGGAGCCTTTTTCCCACCCCACAAACCGCCGTACATGCCATTAATGGTATGCGGCGGTTTGCTGGCTGTTGAGTGCTTACCTCTTTCCTCTTCACCTTGAGCTTCTGAAGTTCCTCCCGGAACGGATCTGATATGGGAGCGACATGGTAACCGTCCTCACGACGCGAGGTACTCCTGGCCTCGATGCCTCCTTTTCCTAACACCAGCGACACTCATCCCCCTGGTATAAACACCCGATGACTCAGTGCAGTTTCATTCCTCCTTGACTCGCCATCCTTTTTATGGTTGACTGCCAAATTATGGAACTCCGAGTCTTGCGCTATTTTCTTGCCGTTGCGAGGGAACACTCCATCACCCGTGCCGCCACTGCTCTGCACATCACCCAGCCCACCCTTTCGAGGCAGATTGCAGAGTTGGAAGAAGAACTCAGCACCCCGCTTTTCCAACGCGACAACAATCGGCTCCAACTCACGGAAGCAGGACTGCGTTTCGTCCAGCGGGCGGAAGAAATCATCTCTCTTACCGACCGGACCGTCAAGGAATTTTCCTCCAAGCAAACCGACATCAGCGGCGAAGTCTACCTCGGCTGCGCAGAATCCTCCGGCATGCAGATCATCGCAGACGTCGCCCGGAAACTGCACAAACGCTTTCCCGGCGTCCGCCTGAGCATGCAAACCGCCCATGCGACCACCATCGCGGAGCAGCTGGAAAGCGGGCTGATCGATTTTGGGTTCATCCTCGAACCCGTCGACATCGTTCGCTTCGACTCGCAGCGTTTGCCTCACCGCGACGTCTGGGGGATTCTGCTCCATCGGGATCATCCTCTGGCCGGCCAAGCAGCGGTCACGCCGGAACAAGTTGCCGCGCAGCCGCTGCTGATTCCCTACCGGCCGCCGGTGATTTCCTTTCTTTCGGGGTGGCTGGGCAAAGACCTGAACACCTGCGACATTCGGGCTCGCTACAATCTCATCTACAATGCCACTCTCTTTGTGAAATCCGGCCAGGGCTGCGCCATAACGCTGGAAGACCTTGTATCGACCGCGCCCGATTCTCCCTTCCGTTTCGTCCCCTTCTCCCCGCAACTCACTTCTCAGGCCTACCTCATCTGGAAAAAGGTCCGCTTTTTCAACCCGGCAGCCCAGGTATTTTACCTGACGCTGTACCAGCACGTGCGCAAGCTGGAAGCCGCACTCGATTCCCCAGGTAACAAGGGATAACGCGCCGGGCATCTCACCCGGTCCACCCGGTGCATCAAGTCCACCCGGTGCATCAAGTTCATCCGGTTCATCAGATCCATCCGGTCTATCAGGGCTACCAGGGCCTTTCGGCCCCATTGGCACGCTCATCCCCCCTCTTCCCGCTGGTGGCCCGTTTTGCCAAGCTATCGCCATGCCACCGGGCACGCTCTGGCCCGGTGCCAGAATTGTGCACCCTTTTTACCAGGCATAGACGAACCCTCTCATGCCTTTTAGGCATGACTCCGTATGCCGAGCAAGTATTTGCATCCGGCGTGTTTCTCTGTAAAATACAGATATCAGCCAACGGTGAACATCGCATCACCACCGCAGTCAATCCGGATAGGCAATCAGAACAAACCACCCCCCACATCTCACATGAACACAACATCCATCGCCCTCATCGCACTCACCCTCAGCACCTCCACCCTTATGGCACAACCAACCATCAAACAAACCGCCGGGCGCGACCAGCTCGGTGACTTCGCACCCCAATTCGCAGCTTTGAATGACGACGTCCTCTTCGGCGAAGTCTGGAGCCGTACGGACAAACTCGGCCTGCGCGACCGCAGTCTTGTAACGATTACGGCTCTCATCAGCATGGGCATCACCGACACCTCGCTCTCCTACCACTTGAAGGAAGCGAAAAAGAACGGCATCACCCGCACAGAAATTGCCGAGATTCTCACCCACATCGGTTTCTACGCCGGCTGGCCGAAAGCCTGGGCGGCCTTCCGCCTGGCCAAAGACGTCTGGGCCGACCCGGCAGGGGCGACGCCTACCGACGCCAAAGCCGCCTTCCAGAGCGAGATGATTTTCCCCATTGGCGAACCGAACACCGCCTACGCCCGCTACTTCACCGGCAACAGCTACCTCGCCCCCATCTCCCGGGAGCAGGTCACCATTTCCAACGTCACCTTTGAACCCCGCTGCCGCAACAACTGGCACATCCACCATGCCACCAGCGGCGGCGGCCAAATGCTCATCGGCGTGGCCGGCCGCGGCTGGTACCAGGAAGAAGGTAAACCAGCCGTGGCCATTTTGCCCGGCACCGTCATCCACATTCCTGCCGGCGTGAAGCACTGGCACGGCGCTGCTGCCGACAGCTGGTTTGCGCACCTGGCTGTTGAAGTCAGCGGGCAGGACTGCTCCAACGAATGGCTTGAACCCGTCACCGATGCGGAGTATGACCAGCTCGCCCCCGCCAACTGACCCATTCCACCACCCAAACCCACCAAACGCCAAAAACACGTATATGAAAACGACCTCCATCCTGCTGCTCGCCCTCTGTGGCCTGCTCTCCCCCGCATTTGCCCAATCAAGCTCCAAGCAACCCCACACCACCATGACCCCCATCACAGAGAACTCCCGAGTCTTCGCCGTCAACCCTGCCATTCAAACGCTCAGCGTCACCTTCCCGAACCGCTTCGGCATCACGCTCGCCGGCCATCTTTACCTCCCGGCGAACTTCGATGAAAGCAAGACCTACCCCGCCATCGCCGTCTCCGGCCCCTTTGGCGCCGTCAAAGAGCAAGCCTCCGGGCTCTACGCCCAGCAACTGGCCTCCATGGGCTACATTGCTCTGGCATTCGATCCCTCCTTCACCGGTGAAAGCAGCGGAGAGCCGCGCTACGTCGCCTCGCCGGACATCAACACGGAAGACTTCTGCGCCGCCGTAGATTTCCTTTCCCTCCTCCCCTACGCCGAGGCCGGGCACATCGGCATCGTGGGCATCTGCGGCTGGGGTGGCTTTGCCATCAACGCCGCCGCTCTCGATCCCCGCATCAAAGCAACGGTCGCCTCCACCATGTACGACATGTGCCGCGTCAACACCTTTGGCTACAACGACACCACCACCCCCGAGCAGCGCGCAGCCCTGCGTCAGAGTCTCGCCGACCAGCGGCTCAAGGATGCCGCAGCCGGCAGCTATCAGCGGGCAGGCGGCGTCATCGACCCCCTGCCGGACGACGCCCCGCAGTTTGTCAAAGACTACTACGCCTACTATAAAACCCCGCGCGGCTACCACAAGCGCTCACTCAACTCCAACCAAGGCTGGAACACCACCTCGACCCAAGCCTTCATCAACACCACCCTCCTGGACTACGCCGGGGAAATCACCACGCCCGTTCTCATCGTCCACGGTGAAAAAGCCCATTCGCGCTACTTTGGCGAAACGGCCTTCAGCAAACTCCGCGGCGACAACAAAGAACTGCTCATCGTCCCCGGCGCGAACCACACCGACCTCTACGACAACATGGACAAAATCCCCTTCGAGCGCATCAACGCCTTCTTCCGGAAAGCCTTCCAATAATCAAAAGCACTCCCGTTGAATCATCAACAGCACTCCCATCACATCCGATGAACCTCCTCAGAACCTCCATCCTCTGCCTCGGCATGACCTGCATGAGTGCCGCCGCCGGTCCCGAAGACGCAGCAGCCTCGGCATCAGCCCCCACCGCCCCTGGCGGTGGGCAAGCTGTGGTCGTCTACTTCTCCTGCACCGGCACCACCCAGGCCCTCGCCGAGCGCATCGCCGCTGCCACAGGCGCCACCACCTGGCGCATCGAACCCACCGAGCCCTACACCGCGGCTGATCTCGACTACGAAGTCGCCAACTCCCGCGCCAACCGCGAACAGCAGGATCCCGCGTCCCGCCCCGCCATCACCGGCAACTGTCCCGCCATCGCCGCAAGCTCCATCATCTTCCTTGGCTACCCGATCTGGTGGGGCGAAGCCCCGCGGGTCATCTCCACCTTCCTCGCACAGCACAACCTCGCCGGCAAAACCATCGTCCCCTTCTGCACCTCCGGCTCCAGCCCCCTAGGCGCCAGCGACACCCACCTGCACCCCCTCGCCCCCCGCGCCATCTGGAAACCGGGCAAGCGCTTCAGCGGGCGTGAAAGCGACCGGGCTCTCCGGCAGTGGCTCGACAGCCTCCGGCTGGCACCCGTTCCCAAGCGCTGACAACACAACGCCCGTGACGAAACACAAGGCCACCACCTGCGCATTCCTCCAGCGCTCCCGCTAAGGACTGCCTTACCACCCGCCCACGCACCCATCCATCCCCCCACCGCCATGCGCCGCCAACCGCAGCGCAGCACACCCCCTCTGTCCCCACGCACCCGCCCCACGATAACATCCAAGCAACTTATACACAGCACCTTAAACACACGAACCATCATTCAAACCACAATACAAACCTCCTACACTCCCTATACACACCACCATGAACACAACCCTCGCATACGACCAATTCATCCCCACGCACATCCTGTTTGGCCCCGGTAAACTCAACACCCTGGGCGACCAGCCCATGCCCGGCAGCAAAGCCCTCATCGTCATCTCCAACGGCACCTCCACCCGCGCCAACGGCTACCTGAGCCGCACCCAGGAACAACTCACCCGCGCCGGCATCACCAGCGAAGTCTACGACGGCATCGAACCCAATCCCACCGTCGACAACGTCAATGCCGGCGCCGCCGCAGCCAGGCAACACCAGTGCGACTTCATCATCGCGCTCGGCGGCGGCAGCGTCATGGACGCCGCCAAAGGCATCGCCCTCATGGCCACCAACCCCGGCGAACTCTGGGACTACGTCCCCATCGGCACCGGCAAAGCCCAAGCCCCCCGCACCAAACCCCTGCCCCTCATCGCCATCACCACCACCGCCGGCACCGGCTCGGAAACCGACTGCTCCGGCGTCATCACCAAGACCGACACCTTTGAAAAAGCCTTCATCAGCCACCCCAGTCTCTTCCCCTGCCTGGCCATCGTCGACCCCGAGCTCATGCTCAGCGTCCCCCCGCACTTCACCGCCTTCCAAGGCTTCGACGCCCTCTTCCACAGCATCGAAGGCTACATCGCCCGCGGCGCCAACCTCATGAGCGACCTGTGTGCCCTCACCGCCATCGAGCAACTCGCCACCCACCTCCCCCGCGCCGTCCGGAACGGCAACGACCTCGAAGCCCGCACCCGCGTCGCCTTTGCCAACACCCTCTCCGGCCTCGTCATGTGCCTCACCCTCATCACCAGCGAGCACGGCATGGAGCACGCCCTCTCCGCCTACCACCCGAACCTTCCCCACGGCGCCGGCCTCATCATCATCAGCCTCGCCTACTACCGCTACTTCATCGAGCACCACGCCTGCGACGACCGCTTCATCCGCCTCGCCCAAGCCCTCGGCATGCCCGAGGCAACCAAGCCCGAAGACTTCCTCACCGCCCTCCAGCGCCTTCAGGAAGCCTGCGGCGTCGCCGAACTCAAAATGGCCGACTACGGCATCTGCCCCTGTGAATTCGGCACCTTCGTCCGCAATGCGCGCGACGTCATGGGCATCATGTTCACCAGCGACCGCATCCCCATGAGTGATGAAGACATCCTCACAATCTTCCGCGACTCCTGGAAATAATAAACCCCTTTTCCATCGCCCCATGAGACTCCTACCCCTTTACCTTCTATCAGCGACACTCGCTTACCCCCTCCACGCCGAGCCTGTCAATTCCCCTCACCTCGAACTCCCCGGCGTACCTGCCACGGAGCAAGTCACGGTAACCCCGGTTGAATCGGATACCGGCGTGAGCGTGCGCAAGGTCTCCTTCCTGCGCAGCAATCAGATCGTTCTCATCGGCAACCTCTTTCTTCCCAAGGATTTTGACCCGGCAAAAACCTACCCCAGCGTCATCTGCGTGCACCCGGCTGGCAGCGTCAAAGAGCAGTCCGCCGGCCTGTACGCTCACCGGCTGGCCGAACATGGATTCGCGCATTGCGTCAAAATAAAACGCACCGAAGGATCTCTCGGGAGAGAAATGCTGCCAAGGCATTTTTATGGTTGCTT
>CALXRG010000017.1 GCA_944390825.1 uncultured Akkermansia sp. | reverse complement strand
CACAGGGAATTCTCCACAGCAACCCCCACGCGTCCAGGATCCACCGCCGGAGTGCTGCCACCATCGCCGGGCTCATCCGTATCACCCGTACCGGGCTCATCCGGCTCATCCGTACCGGGGTCATCCGGCTCATCCGTACCGGGGTCATCCGGCTCATCCGTACCGGGGTCATCCGTATCACCCGTACCGGGCTCATCTGTACCGGGCTCATCCGGCTCATCCGGCTCATCAGGGTCAGTATTTTTCCACTCAGCATAGAGCACATACTGGTCATCATCCCCCTCGCCCCAGTGGATACTCCACTCGCCCTGGCTGCCACCCTCATAGGCGACAAGGTTTGTTCCCTCTCCCGTATCGGCTGATACCGAAGCCACCGACACGATCGAAAGATTATCCCCTGACGCCACACCCCCCTTATCCAGCACATGGCTGACATCCAACACCGCGAACGTCAAATCCCCCTTCCACGCCTCACCACTGTAGAACTCTCCCGGCGTCGCCGTCGTGTGATCCGGCACACCCAGCGTAAACGTCGTGCCCATATCCAGCGAATTAGCCGTCACCGTCAGCTTGGCATGCACAAGCTGGTGCGACTTCGTCCCGGCATCACTGAGCGTCGCAATCTTCACTCCGTGCTCAAGCGCATGGTTGAAGTCCACGCTTACGCCCTTCGTCAAATCTACCCGATCAGCGATGATGCGGGCCGTATCATCCATCCGCAGCATGGCATCGTGCCCGGAGAACGAAATATTCTTCGCAATCACTATACCATCCGTCCGGATCGCCAGCGCCCCCTTCTGGATGTCCAGCGAAGTGTCCAGTTCAAACCGCCAGGCATCGTCAATATCACCGTCCCCATCATATGGATCCATCGCTATTGACAATTCCTGTCCGCTCTGCTGACTCCCCCCTCCATCTACCGTTACTTGCTTGTATTCAAGATTATAATTGAATAATTCGTCACCATAAACAGCTCCATTCTCTATCAGCAACTCACCATCTCCCAATGTCGACTCAGCTTGCACCGTCGACCAGCGGGACAACAACAGGCGAATGGAAAAGGCCTCACCATCTTCGTCATCTCTCTGTTGCAGATAGGAATCCGCCGTACGGCCTACCTCGCGGTAATATTCGCCAGAAAACTGAATTGTCCCATCGAAAGCTGGTATTTCTCCTATTCCAAAATATTCCTCATAAGCCTGAATTACAGACTCATCTCTTAGTGCATCGGGATCAGAAGGCATATTAAATTGGAGTTTAGCCACCTTCGTATCTGCATTTGGCCAGTAATACATATAGGGAGATCCGTCATCCGCAGTATATAATTCCACACGGATAGGATCATAAAATCGCACATAATTGGGAGTCTTATTTCCTTGAGCGTCCACCGAAGACATCGCGCGGAATTCTCCTACACAGTCACGCGTGCTCCGAATACCACCGAAAAACTTGAGTGCTGTCGCATAATCAGACCCAGGTCTATTCTGCCCTCCTATGTTGTTCCGGAAAATAATATCCCCCAGATCAGCAGAAAGGAGTGCCCGACCATCAGAATTCTCCGCATCCACTAGGTACATCTGAACCCCAGCATGAGAGCCCCCGGACCGGTTATTTTCAATTCTCACCTCCCGGTTCAAATAGCAATCAAAATTACCGCGATTGCGTTCATTGCCATCATAAATAAAGATCGTCGCGTAGTTATTGCTGTAATTTGATGAGATTTGAACATTATCATTTCCCGCGAAGATGAGATTCTGGCGGTTGACGTAAATGGCGCTGCCTGTCGATCCGTCGCTATTCGGATTTCCTACCAACGTATTGTAGGAAATGTCCACCAGCCCGCAATGGCTAAACTTCGTAGGCATATTACCAGAATTCCACCCCGAAGAAATAGCACCACTACCCGAGCTGTTCCCGTACGTTAATGTATTTTTTATTGAAAAGACATCAACATGATCGACTATCAAACTTCTACATCTTATAGCACCACCTTTGCTGGCATTCTTTTGGCTCTCATCAATCTCACCTCCCTCGTACTCGGTCCAGTCAAAACTGCCAGTGAACGAAACCGTGCCTATGTTGGAAAAATCAATCATAGCGACGCCAAGGCTGCCACCTCCTACTGAGGGAATATTGGCAACGAAAGGAACCGTACAGTGTTGCCGGTTGTTATCAAAGTTCAGCGTCAACAAATTCGCAAACTTTAACTCGATATCATACCCTAGGTCGAGAGACCCAATTGCACCACCATAGTGTTGTTTGTTACCATTAAAATCCTGCACATTGTTGATAAAATTCAGCTCACCTGACCGTTGATCATCCGACCCTTTGATCGTGAGGGTAATAGCCTCTGAGGGCCTCCCACTGGAAGGGCCCAGCGATATAGCTGCTCCGCTCGGAGAATTGATGTCGCGTACATTATCCCGGAACGTCACCTCACCCGAAATGTAAATATCTGTCGATTCCAAAATGGAGATATGCTCCTGATTCCCGGACGTAAGCGTCATCTCCTGCTGCGCCACCCCCTGCGGGACGGCACCCAGTGCTGCCAGCAGAGCCATTATTGTCAACGTCTTTTTCATAAAATCTAGTGTATCGTTAGCATGCTGCGATCACCGCCGGATTTTCGAAGCAACGACAACCACTTCCCCGCTCTGCGGAACACTCTTCGCGCGTGTGCCGCACGCGTTCGCTTGGAGAGCTTTCGGGGAAATGGTATTGCATGCGAGGCGTCTCGAAGCATCAGCGTTATAACACATATCTCGCATCGCTGTCACGCAAAAAATTCAAAAAAAAAAAAAAATAGGATTCGATAAATAATTACGCAAGGCATTTACGTTATATCGGTTACGAGATATTGTACATTTTATGGAAAAGGGTCTCTGCGCTCGCAAAGGCGGGGATTTTCCGCCATTGATGGCCGCCTCTCCCTAGCTGAAACGGCACGATGCAGCGCCTGGAAACAGGCGCCTCCCCAGGCAGGCAAGCATCGCGTTGTCTCCCCCCGGCCCCAACAACGCTGTTGTTGCCTGCAAAAGGGCCGAAACACCGCACAGCAAAGCCCGCTTGCAGGCTAAACTGCAAGCGGGCTGAAAAGCCAGTGTTTATGAAAAAGGCCGAAGTCTTACTTCTGGTCACCGGAGGGGCTCCACTCCTCGGTCTGCAGGGCAGCCAGGTTGAAGGCCTGCTCCAGACCCACCATGTCGCCGGCGCGCACGGTCTCGAAGGCAGCGGTCTCGCGGCGCAGCTGCTCGGGATCGTAGTTGACCGCCTTGATGGAAAGGCCGATACGGCGCTCCACCTTGTCGACCTTGATGACGCGGGCCTTGATCTCGTCGCCCACCTTGATGACGTCCTTGACGCGCTCGACATGCTCCTCAGACAGCTGGGAGATGTGGATAAGGCCGTCGATATCGCCATCGAGGTTGACGAAGGCGCCGAAGGAAGCGATCTTGGCCACCTGACCGGTGACGAGGTCACCGACCTTGAAGCGCGTATCGATCGTCTCCCAGGGGTCAGCCTCAAGCTGCTTGATACCGAGAGACACACGCTGGTTCTCCTTGTCGATATTGAGCACGCGGGCTTCGACCACATCGCCCTTCTTGAGCACCTCGGAGGGGTGGTTGATCTTGCGCGTCCAGCTCATGTCAGACACGTGAATCATGCCGTCGATACCTTCCTCCAGCGCCACGAAGGCACCGTAGGGTGTGAGGTTACGCACAGCACCGGAGATAACCGCACCCACGGGGAAACGGGCCTCGATGGCGTCCCAGGGGTTCTCGTCGAGCTGGCGCACGCCGAGGGAAATCTTCTGCTCGTCCACAGAGATGTTGAGCACAACGGCCTCGATCTCCTGGTCGAGGGAGAGCACATCGCTGGGGCGGGTAATGCGCTTGGTCCAGGAGAGCTCGGAGACGTGCACCAGACCCTCCACGCCCTTCTCCAGCTCCACGAAGGCGCCGTAGGCGAGCAGCTTGGTCACGCGGCCCTTGACTCGGGAACCGATCGGGTACTTGGACTCGATATCGGCCCAGGGGTTCTCGGAGAGCTGCTTGAGACCCAGGGAGACACGCTCCTTGTCGCGATCCACCTCGAGGATAAGCACCTCGATTTCCTGACCGATGTGCAGCACCTCGGAGGGGTGATTGACGCGGCCCCAGCTCATGTCGGTGATGTGCAGCAGGCCATCCATGCCGGAGAGATCGACGAAGGCGCCGAAGTCGGTGATATTCTTCACCGTTCCCTTCACGCGATCGCCTACCTGGACGGTCTCGAGGAAGCGCTGGCGCTGCTCGCTGCGCTCAGCCTCGATCACCTCGCGGCGGGAAAGAACGATGTTCTTGCGGTCATCGTTAACCTTGACGATCTTGAACTCATAGACATTGCCCACGAACTCATTGAGATCCTTCGGCGGGATGATGTCCACCTGAGAGCCGGGCAGGAAGGCCTCCACGCCCACATTGACCATGAGGCCGCCCTTGACGACGCTCTTGACCTTGCCCTTCACGAGGCCGCCTTCCTTGTAGACAGCCACGATCTTATCCCAGTTCTGCTTGTGGGCAGCCTTCTCTTTGGAAAGGACGACGAGACCCTCGTCGTTTTCGAGGCTCTCCAGGAGCACCTCGATCTGGTCGCCCACCTCAATCTCCTCATCCTCAAACTCGGAGATGGAAATAACACCCTCGGATTTGTAGCCAATGTCCACGAGGACGACCTGCGGGCGAATCTCAAGGATAGTACCGTTAACGATATCACCCTTACGGAAAGTCGGAAGCTTGGAATCAATCAAAGCCTCCAGTTCGGAATTACTCATTGTTAATATGTTAAGTTAATGTTGCCGCGTTTCCTCTGGGCCCTTACACCGGTAGCTATCAGGGCGCCTGTGCACCACCGGGCGGAAAGCGGTCGCGCATTATAGCGGCTCACCCCCTGAGTATCAAGACTAAATTTGCCCCGGATCACACATTTTTCGGCACACCGGACTCAAGCAGACACACGCAGAACACCAGCCTGTGAACGGTCCCCATCTTTCGCCCTCCGAAAAGGCAGCAGCCTACTCCACCGGGGCGGGCAAAGGAGCCACGGGAGCACTTGAAGCAGACGAGCCGGAAGCACCGGAAGCACCGGAAGAACCAGCGGGAGAGGAAGCACCGGCGGGAGCAGCCGGAACGGCGGCCGCCGGGGAATGGGACCTCGCAGCGGGAAGCTCCACCGTAATGGGAAGCGGCGTCACGGCATCGGCTGCCGCCGTCACCTCGTCCTGTACAGCCTCCTTCTCCACAGACTCCGGAGCCACGGGAGTCTTAGGCGTATCGCGCCACATATAGGAGCGGTGCACATCCTTCAGTTGACCGCCGCAGTACAGCTCCACCTTCCACGTCATCACATCACCCTTCCTGGCACGGTCCTCCCCCGTGAAAAAAAACGGCGTCACCATGATCTTCCGAGCCTCGCGGGGCTCATCCAGCCGCAGCTCCCGCATCTGAGGCGTCGCACCACTCGCCGCCTGCGTATAGTGCATCACCACGCGCACCGGCTCCTCCGGGTGAGCATCATACCAGCGCACGTAATAGTAGTCGCCCACCTTCAGCTTGCGTTCCTTACCAGTCTTCGCATCGTAGGTGATATAGCGGGCATTAGCCCGCAAAGGCGCCTGCTCAATCGAAAACGAAGGCAGCGTCGTCGACTTCAGGGGCAAATCCGCCACACTCAGCAAGCGGGTATCCGGTGCAGAAGAACACGCTGTCACCAACAAACCCAACATTGCTATGGAAAAGTGGCACTTCATGAGCCTATTCAATACCATTGGACTTTTTTTGTCAAACACAATTTACCCAACAGCTCAGCCCTCCTGTTGTAGGCCGCTCTCACGGCAGGTCTCCTCGTGCCGAGCGTCCTTGCCTTCCGTCAAGCCTGCCCCACCACCTGCCCATCCCAGCCCCCCAGGGCCGCCTTTCCCATTTACCTGCGGATTTTTCTCACTTGCGCTACCCCGATACACGGCTTTGCTTTCCTTTTTACCCCATATTTTCCCCCGATTCCTATAGCATAACCCCGCCGATGCCACCACCACCGCCGGCATCACCTACAGCGTCGGCGGCGATCTGGCCAACTTCATCACGCTGGATGCCAGCTCCGGAGCCCTGGTCGCCGATCTCAACGCCGCCGCCGTCATCGTCGGCATGGGAGGCAGCGCCCGCGATCTCGCCAACACCCTCTGGAGCAGCACCATGGTCGTCAACAGCTTTGCCCGCCAGGCCAGCGCCCAGATCAGCCCCGCCCGCCGCCTCTCCACCGGGGAGCAGAAGGACGGCATGGCAGTCTGGGGAGCAGGCCTCGGTGACTTCACCAACGTCAGCGGAGCGGATGGCTTCACCTACAGCGGCGGCGGCTATGCCGTCGGCGTAGACGGCACACTCAACGGCAACCTGCGCGGCGGCATTGCCTTTGGCCAGCAGTGGGGCACCTTCAAGAGCGACGCCCGCGGCACCCAAGTCGACCAGGACAGCACCATGGTCGGCCTCTACGGCGGCTACTCCGGCAGCTCCGATAAGCTCGACTACCAGATCACCGGCTACGCTGCCTACGGTACGACGGACAACGACAGCCGTACCAGTCTGGGAGGCATCGCCACCGGCCGTGGCGACTGGGATTCCGACACGGCCACCTGGGGACTGAAGGGTGAGATGGCCTACCGCTACAGCGATCGCGCCTCCATCGGTGCCTTCATCGGGCTGGACTACCTCTACGGCTCCATGGGCAGCTTCACCGAGCTCTACGATGCAGGCCTCTACCGCAACGTGAGCGACGGCGCCATGCAGGTCTGGCGCATGCCCATCGGCATCACCTGGAAGGGTGAATACAGCCTGGGCGGCTCCCAGTACCTCCTGCCCGCCATCAGCCTCGCCTACGTGGGCGACATCAGCCGCACCAACCCGCACGTCGACACCGAAACCCTCGGCATGCAGGAACGCGCCAAAGGCAGCAATATCGGCCGCAACGCTTTCCTGCTCAACGCCGGGGCAACCTGGCTGATCAGCGACCAGTGGAGCGCCAGCGCCGCCTACAACCTGGAAGTCCGCAGCGGGCAGACAGCCCAATCCATCAACGCCGGCGTGCGCTACGCATTCTGAGCGCGTCTCAACGGTGAGCACCTGAACTTCCTGGCAGCAAAGCCACCAGCAAGGCTGCTGATTGCTCCACGGAACCCAGTCAACGCTCAACACCCCCAGCCGCGCGGAATCACCTGATTCCGCGCGGCTTTGCATTGCGTGCCGCCTGCTGATTTTTCTTGCCTCTTGCACGGGAAAAAGCTATAAGCAAGGCATGCCAGCCCCCCAAACCACCATCGCTCTCATCTTTGATTTTGACCATACGCTCAGCCCGCACAACATGCAGGAAGAAACCATCTTCCCCGAGTTTGGCATCGATGCGGAAAGTTTTTGGAAAAAATGCAACGAACGCAGCCGGCTGGACGGCTGGGATGGTGAATTGAGCTACCTCAAAGAACTGCTGGATGAGCTGAGTATCGACGGCGTCGGCAACCGTGATCTGGAGAAACTCGGGGCAAAACTGACCTACTTCCCGGGCATCCCCACCTTCTTTGAGCAATTCGCACGCCGCACACTCACCGCCGAGCACCTGGCCCTGGGAATCAAGGTGGAATACTACATCATCTCCAGCGGCATCAAAAGTCTGCTGGATGGCTCCGCCATCCGCCCATACATGAAAAAAGTGTTCGCCTGCGAGTTCAGCGAACGTGACGGTCACATCGACTTCCCGAAGCGCGTGATTTCCCACACGATGAAGACACAATTTCTCTTCCGCATCAACAAGGGAATGCTCGACTACACCGAGGACGTGAACGACCACATGGATGCCCACCTCCGCCCCATCCCCTTTGAGCACATGATCTACATCGGCGACGGCCCCACAGACGTCCCCTGCTTCACGGTCATGCGCCAGCAGGGCGGTATGACGATAGCCGTGTACGATAAAGACGACGTCACGCGCCAAAGTTTCCGCACCTGCTATAACCTCAAGTCCGACCAGCACCGCGTGGACTTCTTCGCCCCGGCAGACTACACCCCGGGCAGTCACCTCTCCAATATTCTGGAAACCGCCGTGCGGGACATCGCAGACTCCATCCTGCTCAACAACCGCTAACACAGGCCGGCACGCCCTCACACCAGCCAGCCCCAAGCGTGCCTACTCCGCCAACTTCCCCAGCCCCTGGCAGGAGCCCCGAAGCCTCAGGAGCCGCAAAAGCCGCACACTCCGCAGAATCCGCCGCGCGCACCAAGCACACCAGGCGCACCAGGCATGCCAAGCGCACCAGGCATGCCAAGCGCACCAGGCATGCCAAGCGCACCAGGCATGCCAAGCTCACCGGGCACACCCCGACGCGAAAGCCCCCGCCAACCATCAGGCAGCGGGGGCTTCCTGTCAAAGCGTCCCCTCCCCGCGCTGGGGAAGGGAGCGAAAACCATCAGGGCACGGACTTACTCCTCCGCCTCATCCGTGTCGTCATCCATCGGAGCGAACGCGCCGCCGGCATAAGGCGAAGCCGCGCGATCACGTCGGGCCGACTCCTGCAGGAAAATCTCCGCGACGCGGAAAGCGCGGCGCGAAGCCTCCGCAGCCGTGCGGTCATCCATCAGCGCCAAGCCCTCCTCCGTCACCTCACCCAGGAAGATTTTCCAAGCGCGCTGGCGAAGCTCTTCGGGATCAACCTCGATAAAGCTGCCCCCCTGCAACTGCTGGGGCGCATTGCCTTCGCGGCGGTTGCGGCGGCGGCGCTTGCGTCGCCCATTACCCCCGCCCTCGTTGCCACCCACCGTCTCCGGCTGAGCAAAACCGGGCACAGGCTCACGGTCGCGGAAGTCGCTGTCGCGCTGCGGGCCATCCTGGCGGCCACCACCCTGCTGGGGACGGTTGTTCTGCTGCTGTGAGTTTCGGGGGCCCTGCTGCTGGGGGCGCCCCTGGAGCTCCTGGCGGAGCTGGTGCTCCGGTCCGGACTGCGGCTCCCGGGCAGCCGCCTGAGTCCCGGAGGCCTGATCCTCCCGGCCAGCAACAGGTACCACCTTCTGAGCGGTGCCGGACGCCTCGCGGGAAACGTGCTGCGTGGCATCCGCAGCAGAAGCCGGCTCCACAGCTGCGGCCACGGGGGAAGGCGCAGAAGGTGCAGAAGGTGCAGGCGCAGCAGCAGGAGCTGGTGCAGCAGGAGCTGGTGCAGCGGGAGCTGGCACTGCGGCGGGAACCGGCGCAGCAGCGTTCACCGTCACATCTGCCGCAGAAGAAGCAACAGCAGCAGCAGTAGCCGCCGCTGCGGAAGCGGCACCTTTGCCGGCAGAAGCCGCCTTGCGGGAGCGGGGCTTCTTTTCAGTTACGGGCTTTTCGCCGACGGGGGCATCGGCCTGCTCCGCCTTGACCGCCCTGCGGGTACGGGCAGCGGACTTTTTCGGGGTCTCGGAAGCAGCGTCGGCAGCTGGGGCAGCGCTCTCTCCGCTCCGGGCAGCGACCTTGCGGGTTCTGCGGGCGGGTTTGGCAGCCGGCATCTCAGCCGTCTCAACGGGCTTCGTGGTCTCGTCTTGTTCCATGTCTTTATCGTATCATTGTTGCACCGTGACACTCTGATCCACCTGGAAAGACCATTCAGCCTTATGGCTGGTTCCATCGGTCGTATTCCAAGTGACGTGCACGGAGATGTCAGGCATGTAAATGCGGCAGGGCGGAGTCCAGCTGATGGTGCGATTTGTCGCATCCACCTGGGCAGGCACCCTGCCAAAACCGCTCACACTCATGCGAACGGTTGCAAAATTCACTCCGCTCACGCCGCTGAGATGCGCCGTAATCGCCGGTATATCATGGGGGACGACCGACTTCGGCTGGGGCGACACGGGGAAAGGAGGCAACGGCGTCGTCGGCGGCAGCGTACCGGGCTGAGCCCCCGTCGACACCATCTTGCCGAGCTGAGCCACGCGGAAATCCATCGCGTTGCGGAAAATACTCGGATCCGTACCAAAAATCATGTAGCGGTGAATCTGCAGCGGGGGTTCATCCTCCGTCACCTTCCCCGGAATCACCGTAAAAGCCGCCACATACCCATAACCCGGCAGACGTTCACGCATCGGCTCCGTGTTGAAACCGCCCGGGTAACAGAAGGTCGTCACCGGGCCAAACAGCTCGACAAGCTTCTCGCGGGATTGTCCCATCTCCTTGTCCATGTAGGCATTGTAAGCCGCCTCTCCCTTAGCGGCCTCCGCCTTCCACTGGGAAGGATACGGGTGCGTCAGCGAATGGCTCCCGATCGTAGCTCCAAATTGCTGCATCTCGCGAATCATCTCGGGATTCATACTCTCCCCGCGCCCGGTCAGATAGGTGGGGTAAAGGAAAAGAGTAAACGGGAAACCGTATTCCTTCAGGATGGGAAAAGCCTCCGTATACACACTGCGCCAGCCATCATCCAGCGTAATGAGCACACAACGCTCCGGCAACTCACGCGAGCCAAAGCGCCACTCCAAAAACTCCTGCATACTAATCACCGTCAAACCACTGCTGCGGATGTACTCCATCTGCTCGCGGAACTCCTGAGTACGCATCAGCATCTCCGTCACCGGCGCCGTCTTGCTGAAATTGTGGTACCCGAGCACAGCCACTCGAGTCTGATCATGCGGCACAGGCAAACTCTGCTCCGGCGAACAGCGCCGCATGTAAAACGAATCAGACGGCGAATTCGTACCCCGAGAATCCGCCAGCGGCTGTGACGGAGCCTGCTCACGCTGGATAGGATTCACCGCAACAGGCTCAGGATCAATAGCGTCCGCCAACCCGGCCCACGACACTGCGGACACAAGAAACGGCAGCAGCGCCACAACCAGAAGTTTGCAACAGGACGTCATCACCCACCAAGGTACCACATCCCGCCCACAATACAAGCCTTTATTCTGTCAGAGAGTCGCTTGCGGTGGTATCCTGCCGCATTTTATGCTGTCCATTCTGTCTATTTTGTGCTATAGTTCCCGCACATGGAAGCCCCCCACGACATCACCTGCAAGCCAACGCTCGACACCTTTGTCCGGCTGGGCATCGTTCTGGCGGCCGTGTTCGGGTTTGGCCTGTACTTCTTCTACGACGCCGCCATCGGCTACCCCAAGGCCAACGAGATCTACCTCAGCCACCGTGCTTTTGCCAACCTGGGAGCACAAGCCACAGCCCTCAGCACCACCAGCCCCGAAGCCGCCCAAACCTGGAAACAGCAACGCGAAACCACCCCGCTCATCGCAGCCAGACGCCGGCAGGACGGCATCCTGTGCGCCGCCGGACAAAAACTCCTTACCCCCCTCCCCCCGGACTGCCCGGCCGCCCAAAGCTGCCCGCCTGAAACCCATGACCTTGCCGCCATGCAAACCAGCTGGAATCAGTGCTGGCAAGACTACACCCAGCGCATGGGCTATCCCATCAAGCCCGCCGAACACCTCTACAACGACCTCAACATCTTCGAGCAGCGCATCGCCGGCTGGGTCTGCATGGGCATCTCGGTCCTCCTGGTCGCCCTGGTGCTGCGCCTCTCACGCCGCAAACTCGCCCTGCACGGCGACCAAGTCACCGTGGGCAGCACCACCTTCCCGATCAGCGACATCACCTGCATCGACCTCCGGCAGTGGGGGGTGGGATTCAAGGGCGTAGCCTACTTCACCGTCAACGGCAAAAAACTCCGCGTCGACGGCATGACCTACGGCGGCTTCAGCCGAAAGAACGGCCAACCGGCGGAAACCTTCATGCAAGGGGTGCTGTCCCAATACCACGGCGACATCATCGACTATGAGCAGAGCAACCAGAAAGACGACTGACAGACTCCTTGCGGCACTGTCCCTATTCATCTACCGCCTGGCCCCGAAGGCAGGACGGTTCTGCGTCTCCGCGGTCTGCGGACTATTCAGCACACGCTTTGCCGTCACTCTCTGCGTCGCCCTGCTGGCCTTCCAAATCGTCATCCTCGGCATAGGCGTCACCGGCAAACTCGAGCAAAGCCACCGCGCCGCCCTCGACGTCGCCAAACTCAACATGGCCGCCATCGAAGCCCGCGAATTCGCCAAAGCGCTCTCCACCCACGGCACCCAGATCACCGCCTCCGCCCAATCAGCCCCCCGCGACGAAGCGGCGGACACCCCGCCCCCTCTCAAGCCGCGCCCCGTCGAAGCCATCCTGATGGCGGAAACCGGCTACAGCCCCATCCCCACAGACAGTAATACAACCTCCACCGGCGACACCAGCGGCAGCAACACCAACAGCGGGCATCCCGCACCAGATGCCGCCCCCGCCAGCGCAACCCCCGGCAACCCCGCCGCGCCCACCGCCTTCCCCCTGCTGCAAACGCCACAGGACACCCCGCTCATCATCGAAAACACCAAACTGAGCGAAGACCAAATCCGCGAACTCGACACCCACATCCGCGCAGGCGTAACCGCCATGATCGAAGGCGACATGCGCCTCTGCATCCTCAAGTTTGAAGCCGCCTACGCCATCTTCCCGGATCACCCCGCCCTGCTCTACTACCTCGGCATGGCCTACGACAAACTCCTCAACCCCAACAAAGCCCGCGAATACTACACCCGCGTCTTCCAAATGCGCGAAAAAGCCGGTCCCTTCTTCCAACGCGCATCCCGCCGCCTCACCTATGGCCTGGCCATGCCCTCCGACATGCGCGGCAAACTCGCCTTCGGCCCCTTCCAAATGCAGCATGAGTACGACGTCCAAAACGGCGAAACCGTGCACATCCTGCTGCCCATTCTGCTCGCCCCCGGCGAAGAAGTACGGGCAGAAGACCTCAAGATCGACGTCCAGGTCTTTGACCTGCTCAACGGCCGCAAAATCGAATTCAACCGCCTCGCCTCCCCCACCTGGGCATGGGAACACGAAACCCAGGACTTCGACAATCACGAAGAAAACCTCTTCATCACCTACCACATCCCTGCCCTGACTCAGGAGCAAATCGACGTCTACGGCGAAGTCCGCTACTACGGCTTCACCGCCAAACTCTACTACAAAGGCGAACCACTGGACTGCATCAGCTCCCCCTCGGCACTCATCCTGCACGAGCAAATCCTCAACAGCAGGCGCAGCGCCGCACCCGCAGGCGGCCTGCTGCCGGATGACGGCCTGGCTCCCGCCTACGAGGAGGCCGAGCCCGTCTCAGACTTCACCGACAACTTCCTCTACTGACCCATGGATGCCCCGCCCATTTTCTCGGAACTGCCGGTTCAGCTCGGCGTCTACAATCTCACCAAACGCCTTGGTGTGCAAGAGCGCAGCGAACTCTACCTCGCCAAGCAAACCCACGTTGAGCGCCGCGTCATCATCGAAGTCCTGCGCCCCGACGCCGGGGAAGAAGAAGCCGCCCGCTTTGTCGCCACCGCCAGGCAGCGCGTCACCAACCCACTTCCCCACACCGCGAAAGTCCTGGAATCCATGGTATCGGACGGCATCTGGTACATCACCCAGGAACTGCCGCCGGGCTCCTCCCTGCCCGACCGGGCCGCGACCGAGCCGCCCACCATCGAACTGCTCTGCGAAATCATCCGAGACGCCTCTGAGCTCTACATCGGAGCCCAGCAAGCCAACCTCGCCGTCACCCCCCTCACGGCCGACAGCATCTACCTCTCCCGCCTCAAAGGCAACCACTTCCTCAGCCCAGTCACCGAAGGCGAAGCCTACACAGCAGACATGCAAATCAACAGCATGCAGCAACTCTCCCTCGTGCTTTCGCCCTACGTCCCCGAAGGCGTACCCGGCCACACCCGCCTCTGCACCCTGCTCGACTGGCTCTACCGGGGCTACGAAGGTCAACTGCTCAGCTGGGAAGTCATCGCCGACACCGCCAAAACCATTCTGAAACAGCTCAACCCCACCGCTCAGGCAGCCGACCTCAGGGAAAACGTCAAACTTCACGACGCGAACAGCGACCTGCGCAAGCAGAACCGGTACCGTCGGCGCATGACCCGCAGTCTGCTTCTCTCCGCGGCCTGCCTGCTCATCATCGCCATCATGAGCCAGCTGGGGCGACTGTTTGTCACGGATGAGCCCACCGAACTCTCCCCCCAAACCCCCGCCGGCATCCTTGCCCGGCAAAACGGAGACACCGTGCTGCTCATGCGCCATCCCGTCACCATCAACGAATACGCGCAATTCCTCTCGCGCCTTCAGAGCATGAGCGCAGAAAACAAGCAGCAGCTCGACACCGGCATCCCCGAATCCGCACGCGACCACACCCCCGACGACTGGGACAACATGTACCAATCCGCCCTGCAAGGCTGGACCTGGAACGGCCGCGAACTCACGCTGCAATCACCGGTAATCGGCGTCTCCTACTGGGATGCCCTCGCCTACGCACGCCACGCCGGCGCCGACCTTCCCCCCGCCAACCTCCTGCAACAAGCGAACCAACTCGCACCCTCCCCCGCCGCGGAAGAATGGACAGGCTCGCACATCAACGGCGATGCCGTCGTAGGAGACTGCACCGTCGTCCTCAGCACCCGGGAAAACCTTCCACAGGCCGAATACAACCCCGGCCACAGGAAACCCGACCGCACCTTTCGCCTCATGCGCACCGGGTCCGCCCCCTCACCAGGCAAATAAATAACCCTCACCTCCCCAAAACACCACCACCTCTTTTCCCCCGACATGAAACACATCACACACCTCCTCGTCCTGCTTAGCTGCTGCCTTCTCCTGCTCAACCAAGCCCTCGCCCAACTCGAAATACGCCTGAGCACCGATCGGAAAGAATTCCTCATCGGCGAAAACGTCCCCATCACCTTCACCATCATCAACCACACCGACCGGACCCTCGACTTCAAAAACGTCCCCGGCAACCCCTGGCTGCGCTTCCGGGTCACCTGCTCCGCCAGCCCCTTCCCCATCTCCCCCAAAGCCCTGGCCAAGTTTCCCCGCCTCACCATCGGCCCCGGCCAGCAGCAAAGCTACAAACTCGACCTGAAAGCCAGCTACGACTTCAACCTCGACGGCAGCTACAGAGTCGTCGCCATCGTCCAAATGCCCGGCGGCAAAGAAGCCTTTGCCTCCAGCCCGGCCCGCTTCACCATGGGCAGCGGCTCCACCCTCAAAACCTTCAACATCCAAAGCAAAGGACGCCCCCTGCAAATCCACGTCAAGCAACTGCAGGCCGACGGCCGCAACTGCCTCTTCGGGCAAGTCGCCGGCTACAACTCCCGCACCCCCATCGGAGCCTGCTACCTGGGCAAGTTCCTCCACTTCATGGAACCGCGCATCTACCTTGACTCCGCGCAAAACCTGCACGTCCTCTGCCAATCCTCCCCGGAAATCTTCACCTACTCCATCATGAACAACCAGGGCAAGCGCGTCTCCCTCCAGCTGCTGCAACGCTCCGGCGGCCCCGTCGACCTCATGCGCTCGGGCAGCAAAATCGTCCCCGTCGGACTGAGGCCCTACGTCAAGCCCACCCCGCAGCAGGAAGACGTCCACAACGCCTCCGATGTCCCCTTCTAACCTCACGCACCACATCTGACAGCATGAGCACCCCCACCATCGCCATCGTCGGTCGGCCCAACGTCGGCAAATCCGCCATCTTCAACCGCATGGTCGGCCGGCGCCTCGCCATTGTCCACGACCAACCCGGCGTCACCCGCGACCGCCTCAGCGCCCCCGTACGCATCACCGACTACGACGCCACCGTGGTCGACACCGGCGGCATCGGCTCCACCCTGGACGACGGCTTTGCCGCGCAGGTCGCCCGCGAAGCCGACATTGCACTAAACACAGCCGACCTCATCCTCTTCGTCTGCGACTGCCGGGACCACCTCACCCCCATCGACAAAAGCATCGCCGCCCAACTGCACAAAAGCCAAGTTCCCGTCCTGCTCCTCCTGAACAAAGCCGACACCGACAAACAGGAGCTCAACCTCGGTGAATTCGCCGAGCTCGGCTTCAGCGACTACGTCTTCACCTCCGCCGCGCACGGACGGGGATTCCCCGAACTCGCCACCAAACTCAACACCCAGCTCAAAGCCATGGGGGCCACCCCGCGCCAAGCGGAAGCCGCCCCCACCGACACCCCGGAAGACGAACCGGACCAGGTAGAAGTCCAAGCCGACTCCCCCATCCGCGTCGCCATCGTCGGGAAGCCCAACGCCGGCAAATCCTCCCTCGTCAACGCCATCCTCCAGGACACGCGCACCATCGTCTCCGACGTCGCCGGCACCACGCGCGACGCCATCGACATCCCCTACACCCGCGACGGCCAAGCCTACACCCTCATCGACACAGCCGGCATGCGGCCACGCTCCAAGCGCGACACCTCGGTAGAAGTCTTCTCCGCCATGCGCAGCGAAAAAGCCATCCGGCGCAGCGACATCTGCCTGCTCGTCATCGACATGGCCGCCGGCGTCACCCAGCAGGATCGCCGCATCGGCTCCATCATCGCCCAAGAGAAAAAACCCTGCATCATCATCGTCAACAAATTCGACCTCTACTGCCCTGACGCCCCACTAAGCGCCCGCAAAGACGCCGTCAAAGAACACATCAAAGAAAACCTCTTCTTTCTGGACTACGCCCCCGTTGCCATCATCTCCGCCAAGCAGGCGCAAGGACTCGACGCCATCTTCAAATCCATCGCCCGCGTCCGCAAGGACGCGCTGAACATGCCCGGCACCGGCGAACTCAACCGCCTGCTGCAACGCGCCATGGAAATGAACCCGCCCGGCCAGCACCGGGTCCTGCACAAACGGCTCAAGCTCTACTACGCCACCACCGCCGTCAACGAAAAGTACACCACCATCCCGGTACCGACCTACGTCCTCTTCGTCAACGACAAGCGCCTGCTCACCGACAGCTACGCCCAGTACCTGCGCAACACCATCCGCACCCGCGTCAAAGCCGCCGGCATCCCCATCATCCTCTCCCCGCGCTCCCGCGTCCGCAATGCGTAAGCACAACAACGCGTGAACACGAAGCGTTGCCTGAGCCCCCCCCGGCAACACCAAGCCCCCACGACGCGCTCAAGTGGTGGGGCCTTTACACTCCCAGCTTGCAGAGCCACTCATGAAATAACGGGCACTTGGCACGCATCGTTTCGACTCCTATACGCTTGGCAATTGTAATGCCTGTCACTGTTTTCTTGTAATTTTGCTTCCAACGAGTGAGCCGCTTGGAAGGAGCCGTCACCCGGCTATTATTCACGTACTCGGGAGAAGCACACCCCATCATCGCAGCCTCAATCTCCGCCCTCGCCACGCCAAGCTCCTCAGCCAGGATTCCGGGGTCACTAAATAAAAGCGCCTCAAACTCATGAACCGCGAGGAATGGAACATACCGCCCCTGCACACGCAACTGCCCGTCCAGTTCCCGGTCCAGCTCGCCGATAGCCGCCTGATTAAGGGAATCCGAAATCTGTTTGGGGGTTGCATTCGAAGGCAAGTTCTCCATTCCCGGCCATTCTGACAGTCCGTAGTAATCCACGAAGGTACAAACATGCCGCCAGCCTTGCTTCAAGCCGGTCTGCACATCGAGCCTCACGCGCGAGAACCTGACATCTCCGCCGGGCTTACCGGGTTTGCTCGCCTGCATCGGGACAAGATACAATCCCCTGGCGGCGCAGTAGGGAGCCAGCACCTCCTTGACAAAGAGGATCTCTGTCCGCCCCTCGACGATAACCAGCACGTGTTCTTCCCCCGGCATCTCAACATCCCCCCTCGATGATGTTCTTCTCAAAAAGCTCGCCCATGGAATAATGAGCCAGCCATGCATCCAGGACGCTTGCCTCATAACGCTGAAAGGCAGATTCTCCTCCCTGCTGACTTGCCACGATAATGTCCTCCGGGGAGAAATAATTCAATAGTGACGGTGATTGCGTCGCCACAATCAATTGCGTTTTGGTTGCTGCCACATGCATCAATTCAGCGACAATGGCCAGCGCTCCAGGGTGCAGACCCAATTCAGGCTCATCGATGACAATCAGACTTGGCAACTCGGGCTGACACAAAGCCGCCACCAGGCAAATAAACCGGATGGCTCCGTCGGATAAGTGATACGGCTGCATCGGATAGTCGGAGCCTTTTTGAGTCCAGCATAGTTTGACCGTTGTCTTGGGATGCTGAGTCGTTGTGATCGGTTTGAGCAGGAAATCATCGAAAAAGGGCAATGCAACCCGCACGGTGTTGACCACCTCTTTATACGCATCCGGAAACCTCCTTTTCATTCCATACAGGAATGGGGCAATATTGGAGCCGTCGACTCTCAAGCGTTCTTCGTCCTCGATGATTTGCTCCCGCCTCATACCCGAGGTAACTCCGGAGTCGGAGAAATGGTAGAAATTCCACGAACGGATGTTGCTGTAAACCTCACGACAGACAGCATCGGTTTCGTTTTCATTCTTAGCGTTCGCGCTCAGATTAGACTCTCCCAGATTGTTAAATCCCAACTCCTTCCAAGAATCAAGCATGGCATATCCCTCACCCGCCAACACGAAAGAATTGGACGCCGTTGCCTGAAGTTTTGCGTAGTAGGAAGCGTGACTCGACCAAGTCATTTCCACCCGAATCTGATCCGTATGAGTCAGCCCCCTATACAACATGTCGCTGACTCCACCCATCCACGGAACGACGCCCGTGTTCAGATAACCCGAAATCAGACCTTTAACCATCCGCAAGGCCGAAATGAAGTTGCTCTTGCCGGATCCATTTCCCCCTACAACGACATTAAGCCGGTGCAGGGGGAAATCCTGCATAGAGCAAATCGACCTGAACCCCTGAATTGAAATTTTTGTCAACAAAGACATAATCCGATAGTCTTTTCTTCCATGTGCCCGATAAGTAATGCCAAACAATGGTCAAAGACTCCACCTCACAGCCTCGAGATGGCCGAGAGGATCGCCGCGGGGTAAAGGATATGCTCCTGCACCTGGATACGTGCGTGCAGGCTCTCAGGCGTGTCACCGGACAGCACGGGGACGTAGGCCTGCATCAGGATTTCGCCGGTGTCCATGCCGGCATCGACGTAGTGCACCGTGCAGCCGGTCTGCTTTGCACCTGCGTCGAGTGCCTGCTTCCACGCTTCGACGCCGGGGAAGTTCGGCAGCAGGGCGGGATGGATGTTGAGGATGCGGCGGGGGAAGGCTTTCAGCAGCGGCTCTTTCACGAGGCGCATGAAGCCGGCCAGGCACACCAGATCGACCTGGAGTTCCTGCAGGCGGGCAGCTACGGCCTCCTGTACCTCCAGCGGAAACTTGTTGCGGAAGCCGCCGCAGTCCATGTACTCAGCGGGCACACCGCGCTGGCGTGCACGCTCGAGGATGTACGCATCTTCGTGGTCGGAAAGCACCAGGACGACTTCGGCATCCAGACGTCCGTCGTCGATAGCATTGAAAATGGACTGACAATTACTGCCGGATCCCGAACCCAGCACGGCAAGACGTAAACTCATAACGCTGCCACTCTACCGCACCGGGCTTGCCTTGTCAACTGTATTCAGCGTTGTAAAGTCATTCTGTTCCTGCGCTTTCCTTATCGCGGCGAGGAAGCGATGAAGCCGGGCTCCTTTCGGATGCCCGGCTTTGAAAGTCAGGGAAACGGGTGTGAGGCCGCGTCGGATTACTGAGCCATGAGGATGGCTGCAGCCAGCACGAAGAGGGCGATGACTATCCAGAGGATGACGGAGCCTACGCCTGTCTCAGCCGCCCGGCCGGTGCCCTGGAGGTGGGAGTACTTGCCGCGCAGTTTGGATTTCTTCATGAAGCCGTCGTAATTCTTCTGCAGCAGCGTGGCTTCGACCTGGCGCATCATGTCAAGCAGCACGCCGACGAGAATCAGCAGCGAGGTACCGCCGAAGAACTGGGTGACCATGTAGTCCAGGCCGCCCCAGAGGTGCAGCAGGCTCGGCAGGAAGTAGATGAGGGTCAGGAAGAGCGAGCCGGCAAAGGTGAGGCGGGTCATGGTGGTGTCCAGGTACTGGGCCGTGGGGGGGCCGGGACGCACGCCGGGGATGTAGCCGCCGCTGCGCTTGAGATCTTCCGAGATCTGCTGCGGGTGGAACATGGTGGCCACCCAGAAGTAGGAGAAGAAGAAGATCATGACGGAGGAGATGAAGTAGTACCAGAAGTCACTCGGGGAGAGAAGCATCTGGACGATGCCGTAGACGGAGCTGTCGACGGAGAAGAGCTGGGTAAGGACGAAGTTCGGCAGGGCCAGGATGGCGGTGGCGAAGATGACGGGCATCACGCCGGAGTAGTTCAACTTCAGCGGCAGGTACTGGGTGCCGCCCTGGGTCATCTTGCCGTTGCCGACGACTCGCTTGGCATACTGTACGGGGATGCGGCGCTGTGCCTGGTTGACGATGACGACGAGGGCCACCACGATCACCATGAAGAGGATGAGTGCGACCATGCCAAGTGCTCCGAGGGGGTTGACTTCCAGGCCGTTCATGACACAGGTCTTCCATGCGACGCTGAAGGCGCCGGGAAGCGCATGGATGATGTTCACCGAGATGATGAGCGACACGCCGTTGCCAACGCCGCGCTCGGTGATCTGGTCACCGATCCACATGAGGAACATGGTGCCGGTGACGATGATGAAAACGGTGGTGATGGTGAAGACGGCTCCCGGATGGAGCACGACGTCACCGAGGCCGCTCAGCCCGATGGCTTCGGGGTTGCGCAGGGTGGTGGTGAGCATGTAGCCTTGGACGACGGCGATGATGATGGCCAGGATGCGGGTGTACTTGGTCATCTTCTGGCGGCCGCCTTCTTCGCGCAGCATTTTCTGCCAACTCGGCAGCACCGCGCCCATGAGCTGTGTCATAATGGAGGCGGAAATGTAGGGCATGATGCCGAGTGCGAAGATGCCCATCTGCTGGAGGCCGCCACCGGAGAAGATGGTCAGCACGGAGCCGAGGGCTCCCAGCGGGCTGTCACCCTGGGTCATGGCCGTGCTCAGGTAGCTAGAGACGGCCTGCACGTCTACGCCCGGCAGGGGGATGTGCACGCCCAGTCGTACGATGACGATCATGAGCAGGGTGAAAAGAATGCGTCTCCGGAGCTCCGGTACCTTCATCGAGTTGGCGAAAGCGCTTAACATGTTCTTCTTCCGTTCTGTTGAAAATCTGTTGTGCAGCGTTGGGGATGCAGGCCATGCGGTTCTTCCGGCACGCTGACCGCGAGAAATCGGCTCTGCATGTGTTTGGAGGTGCGGGTTGCTTCGCCAGCTGGGGCCTTTCCGCCTGGCCTCTGGTCGTCACCTGGACTCAGGTCGTCGCCGGGCCTCAGGTCATCCGCTTCGGCGGGGCGCGGAGGAAACAGGCGCGATGGGAAGGAACCTTTCCTCACGCATACGCCGGGCAGCGCTGCGCTGCCCGGCTCTGTGATGTGTGGTGTAGAAGGCGCCGCAGGCTTAACGGCCTGGAGTCCGGCGCCTGACTCGGGCTTAGGCCTGAGCGCTGAGCACGCAGAGCGTGCCACCGGCAGCTTCAACCTTGGCAGCAACGCTGCTGCTGGCGAAGTCAACGGTGATGTTGAGGGCCTTGGAAAGGTTTCCGTTGCCGAGCAGCTTCACGCCGTCGCAATCGCCCTTGACGAGACCGGCTGCGCGCAGCTCGTTCTCGGTCACCGTGGCGCCGGCCTCGAAGAAGGCTTCAAGCTGGCAGAGGTTGACGATGGCGATGTTGGACTGGAATCGGGCGTTGTTGAAACCCTTCTTGGGCAGGCGGCGATGCAGGGGCATCTGGCCACCTTCAAAGCCGGGGCGGATGGTGCCGCCGGAGCGGGCCTTCTGACCCTTGTTGCCCTTGCCACAGGTCTTGCCCAGGCCGGAGCTCTCGCCGTTGCCAAGGCGCTTCTTGCGATGCTTGGCACCGGGATTCGGCTTCAGTGTATCAAGTGTCAACATAGTTATGTAAATCTGGGTTGGGGGTTAATGGCTCAGACGGCTGCGTCTTCCTTCTTCTTCTTGCCGCGGGCGGAAAGAATCTGATCGGCAGTACGCATGTCCAGCATCGCCTGTATCGTGGCTTTGACCACGTTGGCGGCGTTGGAGGAGCCCAGGGACTTGGCGATGATGTTGTTGACGCCAGCGGCTTCCAGCACGGCACGCACCTTGTTGCCGGCGACAAGCCCAGTACCGGGAGCTGCCGGCTTGAGGACGATCTTGGCGCCGCCGAACTCGGTGTAGACCTCGTGCGGGATGGTCTCGTTGACCACGACGACGTTTTTCATGGCGCGCTTGGCAGCATCGGTACCCTTGCGGATAGCGTCGCTGACTTCATTGGCCTTGCCGAAGCCGTAGCCGACCTTGCCCTGCTGGTCGCCCACTACGATGAGGGCGGAGAAGGAGAAGCGGCGGCCACCCTTCACGACCTTGGCGCAGCGGTTGACGTACACCACCTTCTCCACCAGCTGGGGACCTTCCTCAGCGGCGGCTTCTGAACGGCGGCCACCCTCGCGGCGATTGCCACGGCCGGGGCGGTTGCCATCACGGCGGGGTCCGCGGCCACCGCGCTGCTGGGGAGCAGCGGCGGCGGGAGTCGTCTCCACAGCGGCGGGCGTTGCCTCTGCGGCGGCTTCCGGAGCTTTTGTTTCTTCAGTGTTCATTCGTGTGACCTTTCTTCATTAGAATTTGAGACCGGCTTCGCGGGCAGCGTCAGCCAGGGACTTGACCTTCCCGTGGTACAGGAAACCACCGCGGTCGAACACGACCTCTGTGATGCCGGCAGCCAGGGCACGCTCTGCCACCAGGGTGCCCACCTTCGCGGCGGTCTCCTGATTGGCCTTCTTGAGATCCAGGTTCTTGGTGCAGGCGGCGCAGAGCGTCACACCCTTGGTGTCATCGATGACCTGGGCATACACATGCTGGTTGGAGAAACTCACAGCCAGGCGGGGGCGCTCAGCCGTACCGGCAAGCTTCTTGCGGATGCGGGTATGAACGCGGTTGCGGATGGCCTTGCGATTGATAGTGCTCATATTTCTTGGAACTTTCTAAGGGGTTAATGATTACTTGCCAACGCTCTTGCCTTCCTTGCGGCGTACCTGCTCACCGACGTAGCGGACACCCTTGCCCTTGTAGGGCTCCGGCGGGTAGTAACCGCGCACTTCGGCGGCGAACTGACCGACGACCTGCTTGTCGATGCCCTCGACCTTCACCTTTGTGTTCTCGGTCACCGTCACGGTCAGACCGGCGGGAATCGGGTGCAGGATCGGGTGGGACTTGCCCAGCGAGAGATCCAGGTCTTTGCCCTTCACGGCTGCCTTGAAGCCCACGCCCACGATTTCGAGCTCCTTGACGAAGCCCTTGGAGACGCCCTCCACCATGTTGGCGAGGAGGGAACGGTTAGTGCCGTGCAGCGCACGGAGCTTGCGGGAATCATCGGCACGGGTAACGCACAGGGTGTCGCCCTCGACGGCGGCACTGATGCCGTCCGGCATCACCCAGCTCAGTTCACCCTTGCCCCCTTTGACCGTCACCGTGCTGTCCTTGATGGTCACGGTAACACCGGCGGGAATGGAGATTGCTTTCTTACCTACTCGAGACATAACGTTCTATTAAGCTTGAGGGTTCTACATTACCAGACAATCGCCACCAGCTCGCCGCCAATCTTAAGCTTGCGGGCTTTGGCACCGGTCATCATACCTTGGGAAGTGGAAACGATGGAGATACCCAGGCCGTTCATCACGGTGGGAATCTCGGCGGACGTCACGTACTGGCGGCGGCCCGGCTTGGAGCAGCGCTTCACGTTCGTGATGATGGACTTGCCATCGCGGGTGTACTTGGGTTTCACCTGGATGACCTTGTCTTTGCCCTCACCCTTGACTTCATAGCCCCAGATGTAGCCCTCCTCGGCAAGGATGCGGGCGATCTCGGCCTTGATGTTGGAATGGGGAGCGGTGAAGACCTCGTCACGGGCGATACCGGCGTTCTTCACACGCGTCAGGAAATCTGCGATAGGATCACTTAATACTGCCATGGTCGTGTGTTCGTTAGGCTTTTTCTTCAGTCTTCTTGGCATTCGGCTTGCGGAAGGGAATACCCAGTTCGGCAAGCAGGTCACGACCCTCTTCATCCGTCGGTGCGGAGGTCACGAAGATGATGTCGAAACCGATGTTGCGCTTGATCTGATCAAGCTCGATCTCGGGGAAGATGGACTGATCAGGGATACCAATGGCGTAGTTGCCGCGGCCATCGAAGGACTTGGTGGGCAGGCCACGGAAGTCGCGGATGTTCGGGGCCGTGATGTTGATGAAACGATCAAGGAACTCCCACATCGTGGCGCCGCGAAGCGTCACGCGGGCACCGAGGACTTCGCCCTCGCGCAGTTTGAAGTTGGCAACGCTCTTGCGGGCGTAGGTGACAGCCGGCTTCTGGCCGGTGATTTTGGCGATTTCAGCGACAGCATCCTCGACAGCCTGCTTGCGGTCAGGGTGCTTGCCCATGCACGTGGTCACCACGATCTTTTCCAGTCGGGGGATCTGATGCACGTTGGCATAGTTGTGCTTCGCCTGGAGGGCCGGGACGACCTTCTCCTTGTAGTATGTAAGCATGGTTGGTGTGCTCATAATCTGTAGCGGGTCAGCTCTGTTAATGGTTTAGGTTGATGATTGGCTTAAGCGCGGAGTATCAGCCTTGCGGCATCAGCTCACTTTCTTCACATTGGAGATGTGGATGGGGCCGTCAATCTCCTTGATGCCGCCCTCAGGATCGTTCTCGCTGGGCTTGGTAGCCTTCTTGAGGATGCGGGCACCCTCCACGATCACGGTCTGCTTCGCAGCGTTCAGAGACGTAACGACACCACGCTTGCCCTTGCTCTTGCCGGTGATTACCTCGACGGTGTCACCTTTCCTCACGTGGGTCTTCATCGTGTGTGTTGTTGCTTATGGTTCATCCCGACACCACACCTGTGGCGCGGGGCGGTCAGTCTATACTCTTTCGGGGCGCTCGTCAAGCAAAATGACATCGGAAGCGCACTTTCTGCTAATTTTTTTGCGGGGCGGGCGTCCTCAACGGCAGAAAACGCGCACGCGCGTCCGCGAGAAACGCCAGGAAAGCGCCACTGCCGTCAGCGTCAGCGTGATGATAAAACACACCCACGCCCCGGCGGGCCCCATCGCCGGCACAATCCAATCCGTCCGAATCAGGATGCAGGCCAGAGGGAAACCAACAAGCCAATAATTGATCAGGTTCACCCAGGTAATGATCTTTGTATCATGGCAGCCGCGCAGCAAACCGCCGACCAGCGCCTGCTGGGCATCCGGGATCTGGTAGGCCGCGCAATACACCAGCAGCGTGGACGCCAGAGCCACGATTTCCTCACTATCCGTATACAGGCTCACAATCGGCTCCCGCAGGAAAATCGTGCCAAGCATAATCACCAGCACAATCGAAAACATAAACACATAAACCGTGCGCACCATCGCATCGAAAGCCTTTCGGTTGCGAGCCCCGATGTGAAACGCCCCGCGGATGGACGCCGCAATCCCCATACTGAACGGGAACATAAAAATCAACCCCGACACATTGATGGCCACCTGCTGAGAACTCACAGCCACCGTCCCGAGCGGTGCAATGACCAGTGTCACCACCGTGAAGAAACTCATCTCGCACAGCGTCGCAATCCCCATCGGCAAGCCCAGCGAAAAAATCCGGCGGCACAACGCACCCACCGGAGCCCGCATGGCGAGCAGCTGGCGGCAGTAGCGGGCGTGCGTAGATGAAAAACGCATCATCCCCAGCAACCCCGAAAAATTCAACCACTGAATCACCGCTGTCGCCAACCCGCAACCGGCACCTCCCATCGCCGGGATTGGCCCCCAGCCAAACGCAAACAGATAATTGAGCGGAATATTGCACAGCAGCGACAGCACCGAGAGCACCAAGGCCGGCCGCGTCTGACCGAACCCCTCGAAATGCCCCTGCACCACGCGCACCATAATCTGTGCCGGCACACCCAGCATCAGCATATACATGTAATCACGCGCCACACCAGCCAGAGCCGGGTCATCCGTGATGAACGGGAAGATAAAACTTGCTGCCCAAATACACACCAGAGCCGCAGCGATCAGAAAGCAAGCCAGAATCTTTGCGTTATTAAGCACCAGACCGATGTTCTGGAACTGCCCCGCCCCGCGGAAACGCGACACCATCGGCCCCACAATCGTCAGCACCGCTCCCAGCGCGATAATCATCGGCATGGCCGTCGCCGAGCCCAGTGCCACGCCGGCCAGATCCACATCCCCGGCGCGCCCCGCCACAATTGTATCAATAACCCCCATGCCCACATACATGAGGTTAGCCACATACAGCGGCAGCATCAGCGCAAGCAGCCTCCGCAGCTCCGCTCCGTCCAACTTCACCCTTCCTTGATTTGCGCTCATCTTCTTGGAGTATGACTGATGGGCTCATCCACGCTTTCCCCACCATGGGGCAAAAAAAGCTGCTTCCGTGAAGAAGCAGCTTTTCGAGCATCTGGAACGGGATTCGAACCCGTGTTGCCCGCGTGAAAGGCGGGTGTCCTAGGCCGACTAGACGATCCAGACATCAGCGGTGTACTAGCGTACGGGCGCATTTTACACACCATCTGCCCCCTTGGCAAGCACAAAATCACATCTGGGCACATTTTTTTATTCGAGGCACTGCCTCGGTGTCGCCATTTATCCCAAATCCTGCCACGGGGTACCCGCGCAGGAGCCGTAGAGCGGATGTGCCCACAAACGGCGAGCCATCAAACCCGGCGAACTGATACCCAGCAGAAAACGACGGCGCTGACTGTCACGGTCAAACCGGGGCAGCTCGGCATCTGCCGGTACCCCGGCCGGGGAAGAGGAGGACTCCCGGGGCAAAGCGAGAGGAGTCCCGCTACGGCAAGCGCGGCAAGTTCCGCAGGGAGATTCCAACTCCCTCCCCATGAAATACAACTCCAGGGCACTGTTGATACAGGACGGACTGCACAGGATGCCCAGCAACTGCTCAAGCCGCGCCAAATCAGCCTCCCTCCGCGCAGCAAACGCAGCCGAAAGCTCCTCAGCCACAGCACGGGCATCGGCTGCGCCGATCGTATGCATGCAAATGGCCTGTTGCCGGAAGCTCAACTTCCATTCGCCGGCAGCTTCACATTCACGCAGCTGTTCCATCGCCTCCGCGAAACTGCAGTTCCAGGCATCTGCCGCCTCGGCCACCTCTCCCTCCCGGTGCCGGTCCAGCCAGCGAAGGCGGGCAGCTTCCTCCTCCGTCCGGCCGTCGAGAATCACCTCCAGCGGGAACAAAGGCCTCACCTTATAAAAACGCATACCCCGGCTCTCCTGCTCGACTGCCCCCTTCTGCTGCAGCAGTGCCAAGGCCCGCAGCGGCACATCCTCCGCCACATCGCAAGTCGTCCCCAACTCCCAGAGCGACACAACCCGGCGCACGGCCGGCAGCAGCCAGCGGACACAGCGCAGCACCCCCTCGGCATCCGGCTGCGACGCCTCGATGCGGTTGCGGGCATCCGTAACGTCTGCCGTGCTCAGCAGCACCAGACTCACACAAGGTGCGCCATCGCGGCCGGCGCGTCCCGACTCCTGGAGATACGCCTCCGGCGAAGTTGGCATGCTGGCGTGCACGACTGCACGCACATCCGGCTTGTCGATACCCATACCGAACGCGATAGTGGCCACCAGCACCTGCAGGCGATTGTGCAGGAAGTCATCCTGAAGCCGCTCGCGCAAATCTGCGGGTTGACCAGCGTGATAAGCCACGCAGGCAAACCCGCAACGGCTCAGCTCTGCGGCCAGGGACTCGGTACCTTTGCGAGTGCGGGAGTAAACAATTGCCGGCAAATGTCCGGGCTGACTCAGGAAAGCACTGACCATCCTGCCGACCTGCGCATCATGCTCTCCCGCGCCGGAAACGACCTGCACGCAACGCTCAATATTCGGACGAAACGGAGATAAACAAACAACGTCCTGCAGGGCGATACCGAACGCACCGCACAAATCAACCCGCACGCGCGGCGTAGCCGTAGCCGTGAGGGCCATCACACTGTGAAACGGGAACCGACGGCACCACGACGGCAGCTTCAGGTAATCCGGCCGGAAGCTGTGTCCCCACTCCGAAACACAATGCGCTTCATCAACCACGAAAAGAGACAACCGCGCCTTCTCCAGGGCCGCAACCAGCGCAGGCACCTCCAACGACTCCGGAGCAACGAACAGCAGGCGCAGCGACTCATCCGCCACCCCGGCCAGCACGGCCTCCCGCTCCGCATCACCGAGCGTCGAATCAAAGCGGGCTGCGCTGACTCCGACAGCCTCGAGAGCCCGGATCTGATCTCGCATCAGCGCGATGAGCGGCGACACCACGAGAGACAAGCCTCCCAGCAACTCGGCCGCCGCCTGATAGCACAGACTCTTACCGTGTCCTGTCGGCAGCACCCCCAGGCAAGGCACACCGGCACACGCCCGGACGATCAATTCAGCCTGACCGGGTCGCAACGCATCCCTGCCAAAGGTATGCAGCACCTCATTCAAACGCTCCGGGAGGACGGGGAGACGCGGCGGAAGGACGGAAGAAGCAGGGGGACAGCTCATCAGGATGACAGTCGGAAAAACGGCAGATACCGGGACAGCGCGACAAGGACCTCCTTCATCCGGGCGGCCGTCGCCAAGCATCACCTCTCCGTCTCAATGTAAGGAAAAAGCCCTCTTCAATCAAGCTCAAAAGGCCTCATGACGCAGGTTCACCAGCAGTGTGCGCGGGAGGGGGGATCCACATTCGAGAGGAAACGTGCAATTGCCAGTGCGTCGGGGAAGCAGCAAGGGTGCTCTCGCCTGTGGACTAATCGAAGAAGCGGGGTACACGCCTCTTTTGCAGGCAGAAAAAGGCCAAGCAGAAAAAGGCCTGGCCCGCACGTCGTCCGCTCTTTACTCTGGCCCTCAGGGAAATCACTGTACTTTGTTCACGTCAGATGCGAAACAGGTGCCGTAATGGCTTCAGAATCATCCCCCTCTCATCATCTCTCAAATAACACAGGAAAAGAGTACAAGCGCATACCAAACCATACAGAGACGCCAATACGGCAAAAGAACTCCAGGAATCAGCAGGAAAAATTCTTACCACAGCCAACCCCATCACCAACAATGTGACAACCGGCATGATAGCAGGCCAGTACGTCTCCCTGAAAAAACGTACCATATCAAGCCGCGCCCGGTAATGATAGTACAAATTCATCGCAATCCCCTGGCCGAAGAACAGCGACACACCTGTGCCAATAAACATTCCGATAGCTCCCCAGCACAGTGTTAAAAGGTAGCCCATTACGACGCAGGTCAGAGAGGTGAAAAAGAGGATAATGGAACGGCCCTTGTGAATACACATCGCTTGCAGGATTCCAATTCCTACACTCTGCGTCAACGGCAATACCAGCGGAAGCAACACAATGACCGCACCGAGCCATACCGTACTCACTCCTTCACCTATCGACGCACCTACCCAAAGCTTGAGGAATTGGCTACCGAACACAACAAAGCCCAACATCATAAGTGCCATCAGCGCTAACTGTATACGACCCGTGCGTATAAATGCCTTCGCCAACTCACTGCCAGATGTCTCTACGGACACCATCTGCATCAGCTTGGGTGCTACGACATTAGCAATAGCCGTAGACGCCATCATAAAATAATTGGCAAATGAGACCCCCAGCGTAAATAACGGAACATAAGCTGCGCCACACAGACGTGCCACAACCGGGGTGCCGGCCTGCCAATAAAACAAATCCATCATCTGCCCCAAAAACACCCAAAACGAAAACCGGAACATCTCCCTGTACAGTGCCATATCCGGTCTGCGGAACAACACCTTAACATCCAAATATTTAAACACATATATCGCCCCCAGCAACAGGCTCAGCACACCGATGGCAACCCCCAGAACTGTCAACCCAATCGCTTTGTACCCCATCAGGAGAAGAATAACCGTCAGGGTCATGTTTAAAAGAGAGCCTCCCAGGTTGATAACGCCGGGCACTATAAACTTCATGTATGCCCAAGGGATACTCCCCAGCGGCCTCAGGGGAATGGAAAGCACCACGTTGCTTAGTGTCAGGAGGAAAATGATCTTAAGCGTTTCATATTGGGCCTCCTGCAAATTGGGGAACAGGCTCTCCAACTGACAATAACAGGCAAATCCAACCCCCAATGCGATTAGCCCCAATACAGAATACAACACAATAGCCTGCCCCAGGAAATACGACTGTTCCTCATCTTTCCTTCTTGCCCGGAAAGACGTGATATACTTGTTTACCGTGGCACCCAACCCGAAATCCGTAAGAGTCAGCCAAGCAATCACACTATTGCTCAGCATAAACAAACCATACTCCTCTACGCCGAGCTTGGCAATCACGAACGGAGTCAGGAAAAAAGCGGTTGAAAGCCGTACCGCAATCGAAATATAATTGATGCAAACGCCCGCCTTCAGTTCGTTTCCCTCCATACGCACAATCCCATCATCATCTCATTTATCCGTTCTTTCTCCTCCCTGCACAGCCCAGAATCAGACCGAGCAACCACCGAAAACGGCACAGCACACGCCAAATCAACCCATCATGCCTGAGCACGAAAGGCCCCACCAGAGTCGTACCCACAAAACGCCTGTAAAGTTGCTCCAGCTGCCACCTGTCCATCTCCGAAAACAACCTCGCACGGTAGGGATAGGGCTGGCGAGGTTCCTTATCGTGCAGCATATCCTGTCCATCATAAATCTCCCGGAAATCGACCCGCCGGAACTCCATCTGCCCCGACACCGCGCGCACAGCTGCCTGTCCGGCGGCAGAATTGACCAGCAGAGCAGTTATGCCATCCCTCAGGGGCCAGTCGGGATGGCTCTGCCCGGCCTCCCAGAAATCCCCTACCGTCAGATCGCCCTGTCGGGGAAGCCTCGTGTAACGGCACGCATAACAGCACCGGTTCAAGGCCACATCTGACTTGAAAAACTTGATAAACAAACTATCCCAATGAACACAAGACTCCTGGGTTCCGTCCCCGAAGAAGACTTTCAAACGGAACCTCTCCCATGACTCATCCTTATTTCGGAACTCAACATGGCGAACCGGAGCCCCCTTACGGCTCTCCATCTCCAGCACATACTTCTCCCAGAGTCGGCGGCTGGGGACACCATGGCATATGATATCCACCGTAAGCAGCTTTTCATCATCCCTCTGCAAATAACGGCGCAGCGCATGCACCTGGCAAGACGTCCCGGCGAACAGCACCCTTCTTCCCCGCCTCAGCTCAGCCCTCACATCGCGATACACCAAGTGGGGCGCAGCCATAATGTATTTTGACCCACACATAGGGCGCACCTCCTCGAGGGTCTCAGCCTTCACAAAGCCCGCCGTCATACGATCCTGCCACACGACCCCAAACACGCAGCCGCCCTCACGGATCACCCACTCCGCCAGAGCGTAGAAAAGGCCCCCGCTCGAACTATTCCGCAGTATCTCCGGATCCCGATTCCAGGCACCGTAAGCAACCACCGATTCAAACGCCACTTCCCCGCCAGCCGAAGACGGCTGTAACGCAGGACAGCGCGCCACACAAAGGCCACAACCCACACATGCCTCCACATCGACAACAGGAAGCAGAAACCCCTCTGCACTCCACTCCATGGAAATTGCCCCGTGTCCGCACACATTCGCACACAAAGCGCATCCCGTACAATCTGCAGGGGCAGAGATATGTTTCTTCTTATGTCTATGTCTTGACGCGCTCATCAGGTCTCATCGTAAAGGTTCTGACGCAAAAAGTCAAATCCGCGTCTGCGTTCGGCATCGAGCACCGAATCCACGCAGACCCAATCAATCGGCATCTGCAGCACGCGCTGCACCTCTCGCGCCTCCACCCGGGCCACCCGCCTATCCTCCAGCCCATAAGTCCTCAGCAACGATTCAAACCGCGTCGAACCACGGGACTCATTACCCAGGCAGACAAAGGGCTTGTGATAGATGATGGCAAACACGCATCCGTGAAACGAATCCGTCACCACAGCCTCAGCGTCCCTCATATAACGCAACCACTGAGCCACAGAGCAACTGAAACGCTCCCAGTAAAAAGGAGACCCCACACAAGGCCGAACTCCCTGGCGGCGCAGGGACAAGCCTGACGCCAAGTCATCGAGCATAGCCTCGACCTCCTCCGACCCATCCAGAATATAAGACACAAAATACGGGTCTGGCCTCAAGTGCGTCCTCCCTGCATGAATGATACGCTCATAATCACCCGTCGGAACCAAAAAAGTAGGGTCGGGCATCGCCACAGCCTCCACGTCAAACACATCCCGGCAAATGCGGACACCAGAATCCTCCCGCACAGACACAGCCTTCAGCTCACGCACCAGGCCTTTGCAATAACGGGTTTCCTCCGGCGTACCTTCCCACACCCCCGTACCGAAAGAAGCCGCGTAGGAGATACTGCCCCTACGCTGACGTTCATCCGCAAAATCCAGGAAAAAGACACCCAACTCCGTCATGGGCCTAATATAGCTCGCGCGCCACACCTGATCGCTCCCGACAACAAATCGGGAAAGCCTCCCGATCCTCTTATCTGTGAAATCGATCTCCGCCGGCAGAAATCTTCTCTGAAACCACCTCGCCTGCATCCTCACCATACGCCGGATAATAGAAAACCCCGACTTAGCCACCCCCGCACGAATGAGAACGTACCCCGCGACATCCTTTACCAAACGCACAGCGGTAGACCAAAGACCATCCACCCCCTCATCCTCTGCGTCCCTGTCATTGTCAGGCTTCACCCCCACCAGATACGCTTTGCAACCCAACCTCTCTACCGTCCGGCACAACGCATAAGCCTGCAACATCCCCCCATAATTACCCCGGAGCGGATGTGTCAGCACCCCTACAGTCTGCTTGCCCCTCTTCATTCCAAATAAACAGATCTTCACGAAAACACTTCTGACGCAAGGCTCACCCAAGTTCCACCGTCTCCCCGGTCCTTTCAGTCAATTCCATAGCATCATCAACACCACCGAAGGCACGCCCCTTCCTTTTCTGCGGAACTCATGGAAACCATACTGCTATTGTCATTTAATCCCTTCACGAATACACCCGCACCATCCAAAGAGCCTTGTCAGGGCGAGCTTCCCTCACAATCCCCTCCGGCGGGAAGACAATAGCATACCTGCCACGCGATGCAAGCTTTTTCTCATTCTGCAAACAAGCCTGACCGGTCCGGCAAAACGTCCGGCATTTATTCCCAAAGCGACACAACGCCCGCCAACACAAAAACGCAGCCCCCCCCGATACGATGAAGGGTGCAGGCTCCTCAACCTACACCCTCAAACATTATTTTTATACGGATGGGGTGGGATTCGAACCCACGGAAGGTTGCCCTTCGGCGGTTTTCAAGACCGCTGCATTCAACCGCTCTGCCACCCATCCATCAGGCGCCAAGCGCGAGGCGATTCTAGCCTACACCGCACGCGAATGCAAGCTTTTTCTGTCTGTAGGGCTCAACAATATCCGGAACTGGCAAGACCAGAATGCCCGGAGACGGCAGCGCGGGGCTTGAACTCGCGTCCGGCTCATGCTATGATAGCCCATAACGATGAGCGATCAGTCATTACCCCCTTCCTTGCAGGAAAGCCCAAGCCAGATTCAGAGCATGTTCGGCGATTACTACTTGGAATATGCCTCGTATGTGATCCTGGAGCGAGCCGTACCGCATGTCGTCGATGGTCTGAAACCGGTACAGCGCCGACTGCTGCATGCCATGGAGCGCATGGATGACGGCCGGTTCAACAAGGTCGCAAACATCGTGGGCGATACGATGAAGTACCACCCGCACGGAGATGCGTCGATTGGCAGTGCGCTGGTGACACTGGGACAAAAAGGGCTGCTGATCGAAACACAGGGGAACTGGGGTAACATCCTGACCGGAGATTCGGCGGCAGCACCCCGTTATATCGAGGCTCGCTTGTCAGCGTTTGCGAAGGAGGTGGTCTTCAGCCCGAAAGTGACGGAGTGGAAGCTCAGCTACGACGGCCGCAACAAGGAGCCTGTTTCTCTGCCGGTGAAGTTCCCACTGCTGCTGGCGCAGGGGGCACTGGGAATCGCGGTGGGGATGAATTGCCTGATTTTGCCGCACAATTTTAACGAACTGATCGATGCGGCGATTCATTACCTGCGCGATGAGCCGTTTGCGCTGTTCCCGGATTTCCCGACGGGAGGGTTGCTTGATGTCAGTGGTTACAATGACGGCACGGGCAACAGCCGTCTGCGCTGCCGGGCCCGGCTCGATACATCCAACAAAAAGCTGATCCGCATCACGGAGATTCCGTACGGGACAACGACGGAGTCAGTCATCCAAAGCATTGAATCAGCGATGGAAAAGGGCAAGCTCAAGATTGCCAAAATTGAGGATAATACGGCGGCGACGGCGGATATTCTGGTGTACCTTCCGGCGGGGGCCGACGTGGAAAAAACGGCGAATGCCCTGTATGCGTTTACGGAGTGTCAGGTGAGTATTTCCCCCAAGGCGGTCGTGATCATGGATCGCAAGCCTGTGTTCATGGGAGTGAGTGAGATTCTGAGGCACAACGTGGATCACACCCGGGAAACGCTGCGTGCGGAGCTTGAATACCAGCTGGCGGATTTGCAGGAGTCCTGGATTCAGGCGAGTCTGGAGAAGATTTTCATCGAGCAGCGCATCTACAAAGTACTCGAGGAAAGCGAGAGCTGGGAACAATCGCTCGCTGAGATTGCGGAGCGGCTGGCCCCTTTTGTGGTGGATTTTATCCGCCCCGTCACGCGCGACGACATCATCCGCCTGACGGAAATCCGCATCCGGAAGATAGCGAAGTACGAAATCCACGAAGCGGAGGAGCACATTGCCGCGCTGGACAGGGATATTGACGCCTGCCGCCGCAATCTGGCACAGCTCACCCGCTACACGATCCGCTGGTTCGAGTCGCTGCGCAAAAAATACGGCGCAGCCTGGCCGCGCCGCACCGAGCTGACGGAGTTCGAGGCGGTGTCACGCGCTGAGGCCGCCGTGGAGAATGAAACACTTTACCTGGATGATGAGGGCTTCGCGGGGTACGCCGTCCGCAAGGGAGAAAGCATTGATAAATGCTCCACTCTCAGCGATGTGCTTACGGTGGACAACCTGGGCATCCTGATGGTTCGCCGCATCCAGGACAAGTTCTATGCCGGCAAAAAACTGCTGGATATACGGGTACTGCGCCCGGGTGATGACTGGGTGTTCAACCTGATTTATCGCGACGGCAAGGATGGCATCACGTATGCGAAACGATTCCGGCTGGGCGGGTTTACACGCGACAAAGAATACCAGCTCACACAGGGCACAAAAGGTTCCCGCATTTTCTTCTTCTCTGTGCACCGCACCGATGAGGAAAGTGCTGCCATCTCGGTGAACGTCTACCTGAAAAACCAGCTCAGGCGCCTGCGCCGTCCCATCCCGTTCGATTTTTCTCGCCTGCGCATCAAGGGTCGCGCGGTGCTGGGCAACATCGTGACGAAAAACCAGGTCGAGCGCATCGCCCGTATCATGCCCGTGGCAAATACCGCTGATGAGGAGGAGCAGCCATCTGCCTCCATCACCCCGGAAGCAGCAGGACAAGCAACAGGACAAGCGGCAGGTTCGGCTTCTCAGCAAGCCGGCCCGGGCCCCGGCAGCGAAGGCAACATCCCGGCAACCCAAGGGACGCTGTCTGCACCCGGCAGCAGCAACCCGTCCGGGTCCACCCCGGCGTTGCAGGCCCCCCCGGACGCACACCCCCAACCGACGCCCGCCCCGCCCGTCACTGAGCAACAGCTTGATCTGGGACTCTGATGCGCCGCTGTCCTGGAGCTCCGGCACACCGCACTGCAGGGGAGAAGCGTCTGCCCCTCCCCTGCTCGGGTGCTATCCTTCACTCGGCCTGAGTACTCTCCATCACTTGGATGGAGCTGTCGGCGTAAAGGTGTAGCTTTCGCCCGCCTTGCGGATGATGCGTAAGCACTCAACGAGCTCACCTCCCTGATGGAGGGGCGAGCTCGTTGAGTGCTTACGGGCCGAGGGGGTGATTTGCATCCATTTTTCCTCACTGATGGAGGCCGGTTGAGGCCAGGTAAAGGTGCCTTTTTCCAGCCTTTTGCAAAAGAGGCACAGCCCGGTGCCGTCAAACCAGACGGCCTTGAGCAGGCTGTGCCCTTTGTTAATGAAAAAGTAGAAAGCACCCCGGGGCATGGGTTGCTGCATGAGCTGAGCAATGACTCCCTGAAGGCGGAACATGCCATAGCGCATGTCGATGGGTTCCTTGAGCAGGTAAGCAATGGTGTTTTGAGGCAATGTAAACATAGGCCTCTATTTTCGCACGCCTGCCTACAATGGTTTTGGTTGAGTGCTTACTACGAAAGAGAGCATTCCTCGCGGCTCCCGCATACACCCTACCCTATTAGGCGGCACAACGCAAGCAGATTATAGCTCGGGAAGCGAAAAGGCACCTGCACCATGGCAAGAAACGTAAGCGGATTAAAATTAACCGCTCAGCGTTCGCTTGAACAAACGGGGCAGAGCAGCACCTCTCGGCTTATACAGAGGTGCGGCCCCGCATCAGCCACCCCGCCGCGCCGGCGTACAAGGCACGGCGCGGGAAACTTTGGCTTCTCACCCCTCGCGGAGGATAGCAAGCCGCTGCTCATCGAGCTGCTCCCAAGGCAAATCCGCCTTGGTGAAATGGCCGTAGTTGGTCGAGTGTCTGAAAATCGGCCGCTTGAGCCCGAGCACACTCACCATATCCGCGGGCTTGAACGAGAAAGCCTTGCGAATACGCGCGACAATTTCCTCCTCGCTGAGCCGGGCCGTACCGTAGGTCTCCACGTCAAGCATAATCGACAGCGGGACAGCCCGCCCAATCGCATAGGCCACCTGAAGCTCGCAGCGGTCCGCCAGACCGGCGGCCACCACGTGCTTGGCGACCCAGCGGCACATGTAGGCACCCGAGCGGTCGACCTTTGAGCAATCCTTGCCCGAGAACGCCCCGCCGCCGTGGCGCCCCATGCCACCGTATGTATCCACAATAATCTTGCGCCCCGTCAGCCCGGAATCACCATGCGGCCCTCCGATCACAAAACGCCCGGTGGGATTGATGAAAAACTCCGTCTCCGGCGTGATCAGCTCCGCCGGCAGCACCCGGCAAATCAACTCACGGCCGAACCTGCGGATCGTCTCGATGTCCACCTCCTCTGTATGCTGTGTGCTAAGCACCACATTCAGGATACGTGCGGGCTTACCATCGGGGCCGTACTCCACAGCCACCTGACTCTTACTGTCCGGGCGCAGCCAGGACACTTCCCCGCTGTGCCGCACGCGAGCCAGCTCAATCATGATGCGGTGGGAAAACATCACAGGAGCAGGCATCAGCTCAGGCGTCTCGTTCGCCGCGTAGCCGAACATAATTCCCTGATCCCCAGCCCCCTGCTCAGAGCCCTCCTTGCCCTCCGCCTCGCGTGCATCCACGCCCTGCGCAATATCCGGGCTCTGCGTCGACAAATAATTCGTGATATCCACACTCTCCGCATTGAAAACGGGGTCATCCTTTTCGGTGCGGTAACCGATCGCGCGGATGGTATCACGCACGATTGCTTCATAATCCAGCTGGGCCTTTGTCGTGATCTCTCCGGCGAGCACCACGTGATTATCCTTTACCAGCGTTTCACAGGCGACCCGGCTATCAGGATCCTGTGCGAGGCAAGCATCGAGAATCGAGTCCGAGATCAGGTCAGCCACCTTGTCGGGATGGCCTTCACCGACGGACTCAGACGTGAAGATATGGAGGTGTTTCATGTCTTGTGTATTATTGTTGAAAATCGAAAGACCGCAGACCGCTGGTCAGGGCAGGCGTGTGTCGTTTGAGTGCAGCCAAAGCCGACACGGCAATATGGGATGTTCTGTTGCTCAGAGCGGGCTGCCAGTCCAGCGCGCAACGCAGGTAATCCCACAGCAGCGTCATCTCATTGCGGTACTGAGCCCCCTGGACAAAAAAAGCACGGAACCCCGCCGCATACAACTCCTGAGCCTCCTTGCGCGTCAGGAAGCCACGCGCTTTCACCCCGGGCACCGGCGCGACCGCCCTCCGGCAATCCACGCGCTCGACCAGCAACTGAGCCTGCACCATCAGGTCGGATTGGTAAGGAGCTCTGCGCTGCTGCCCCAGGAGGAACATATGCTCGCGCCGCACCGGGCACGTACGCAGGCAGGAATCATTGACCACGACATCGAAGCGTTCGGGTTGCCTCAGGGCACGGTACAGCGAAGGCCGTGTCGCATCCGCCGGGTGGAGCATCACACGGTGATAGCGCTTGCACAGCGACTCATACAACGCAGGCGTACGGCGGCCCCGCTCTGCCACCAGGCGATTGTAATGGCAAATAACCGGCAGCTTCGGGTAACGCTGACGCAGGCTCTCAGCCAAAGCATCGTGAGCCACACAAAGCGCATGCCTGCCCTCCGCATTGTGATTCTGAAGCTCCGTCACCAGCATATGACCGTACGTATCATCCAGCTCCGTCTCTGCCACACACGGGTTGTCAAAAACAAGCGTTACGCCGACGTGTTCCTCCTCATACTCCTTCAGCAAGGCTCTGATCTCATTCTGGGAAAACACCCGCCGCTGCCCCCCCCAATCCAAACTCCACAAGCAAGGCGGCGCACCCGCCACCTGTCCCACCCCCCGGAAACCAAGTCCCAGCGTCGTATTTCTCCTCAACTCGCGCACCGCCGCATCAAAACGGAACGCCCCCTCCAGAATCCAATACGAATCCGGCAGATAATCAGCCACCAGATAACGCAGCGACTGCTGCGCTTCAGATTCCGTCGGTGCTGAAAGCGGTGGAGGTGTCTCACTCATGGCGTTGTGACTGGCATAAGAGATTCCCAAAAACGGACAGAAGTCGCATGCATTGCATTCTCATCATCAGCGTCAGGCTTCAGAATCAAGCGCAGCATATCTGCCAGCAGGGGCATCGCATTGGTGTGACCGCGCCCCTGAATCTTAAAATGACGGAACCCCAGGTCGTAAAGCGCCTTCATCTCCGGCACATTCAATGCCAGCACGCCATAGCGCTCATTCGTCAGCATCCTCAGCAGATCCTGGCAACCATTCTTCGACTGCCGCTCCTCGAACGGACGGGCATCATGCGACAAAAAATGCAGAGACGCCTCAGAGAGGTCACGGTAGTGCAAATGGCGGATCGGGCAGTGACGAATGCAGTACTCATTGATCAGCAGGATATACTTCTCCTTATTCTCCAACTGGGCCAGGAACTCGGGATGCAGCACATCGTCCGGATGCACCATTACCTCATCGTATTCCTCGCCGAGGCGCCGGTAGACATCAAGCCTGCCCCTGCCGAACTCCTGCGTGATCTTCAAAATCGAAGAAACAAGCCGGAGTCCCGGATACTCCCGCCGGATGTAGTCACGCAGCAAATCATTCGCCACAATCACCGCATTACGTCCCGTCGGGTTATGGTGCTCAAAAAACTTGCACAACGCATTCCCGAAAGATTCCTTTAAATGACTCTCCTCCAGGAACAAATTCGTAAACGTCAGGTAAACCGCAATGCCACGCCCCGCGTAAGCCAAACCAGCCTCCCGCACATCCTCTGTAGAGCGTGTGAAATGCCTCATCACCCGTCCACTGTTCCACTCACACAGCGGCGCACCATGCACAATATGGAACGGCTCGAACCCCAGAACCTCCTTACAGTAATCAAAAAACGACACCAACTCCCGGTCATCCGCGAAGGCCCCGGACACATCCCAAACCGCCCTCGGCCAGTCCGGGTGCACATATGGTGACACTGACTCCTGCATCGTGGAGCTGAGTGTATCAGGAGAGCCCCCCGAATTCAAGGCCTAAATCCCCCGCTGTCAGAATACAATCACCCCGCCTCCCCACCGGCAAGCCACCCTCCATTCACCCAAGGCCCCGCGCATTGCGCCCAAGGCCCCGCGCATTGCACCTGCCCCGGAATCACTCACCGCCCCCACCCAGCGCACAAAAGCCCGGCATCCCAAAGGACACCGGGCTTTCTTACGGAGCGGGGGGGATTCGAACCCCCGGTACGGTTTAACGCCGTACGACCATTTAGCAAACGGTTGCTTTCAGCCTCTCAGCCACCGCTCCATCTGCTGTGTGGGGGCGATTGTAGCAGGCCACGGCAAACTCGTCAACACAAAAAATCCATCCAAACGAAAAAACTTCAACTCAGAAGACAATGCCGCACTTTGTGGTTGACTCCACGCGCCGGCAGAGCATAATAAACGGCGTTATGAAGACACCTGTAACCGTGACCGTGACCGGCGCCGCCGGCAACATCTCATATTCCCTTCTGTTCCGCATCGCAGCCGGTGAGATGCTGGGTGCCGACCAGCCCATCGTGCTCAAGCTCCTGGAAATCACCCCCTGCCTGGATAAGCTGAAGGGTGTCGTGATGGAGCTGGAAGACTGCGCCTTCCCCCTGGTGCAGGAAATCGTCGCCACGGATGACCCCGCCGTAGCCTTCAAAGACGCCAACTGGTGCATGCTCGTCGGCTCAGTGCCCCGCAAAGCCGGCATGGAACGCAAAGATCTGCTCGGCATCAACGGCAAAGTATTCGTGGGACAAGGCAAAGCCATCGCCGAAAACGCCGCCCCCGACTGCAAAGTCTTCGTGGTAGGCAACCCCTGCAACACCAACTGCCTCATCGCCCTCCACAACGCCACCGGCATGCCCAAGGAAAACTTCTTCGCCATGACGCAGCTCGACGAGTACCGCGCCAAGAGCCAGCTCGCAGCCAAAGCCGGAGTTCCCGTCGCCGCGGTAACCAACATGGTCATCTGGGGCAATCACTCCTCCACGCAGTACCCGGACTTCACCAACGCCAAGATCAACGGCAAACCCGTGACCGACGTCATCAGCGACATCGAGTGGCTCAAGGGCGACTTCATCAAGACCGTCCAGCAGCGCGGCGCCGCCATCATCCAGGCCCGCGGCGCCTCCTCCGCCGCCTCCGCTGCCAACGCCGCCCTCATGACCATCAAGAACCTCGTCACCCCCACCCCCGAAGGTGACTGGTTCTCCGTGAGCAGCATCACCGACGGCACCAAGTACGGCCTGCCCGCCGGCATCATCTGCTCCCAGCCGACCCGCACGAACGCCGATGGCACCCACACCATCGTCGAAGGGCTGCCCATCGATGAGTTCTCCCGCGCCAAGATTGACGCCACATGCCAGGAACTCCTCGCCGAGCGCGCAGACATCAAGGACCTGCTCTGATACGAAACGGACAGAACCACCTTCCCATTCCGAGCCGGTCTTGCAAAAGACCGGCTCTTTTTATCCGGCCAGAAAAACCACCGGAACCCCGCATAAGGCCTCCGGAAAAAAGCCAGCCAAACATCACAGCTCCCCACCTCGCCAGCACCACAGCCATCCGACTTCAGCACAACACCGCACATTGCATCCACACCGGAGAGAAAGCACGTCAGCAGCACAGAGAACGCCGTCATGAGCCTTGACGCCACCCCTCCGGCATGCTACATTCAGCTACACCCTGACAAGACTATGGGCAAGACATTATACCAGAAAGTATGGGACGCGCACACGGTAGGAACCCTGCCGGACGGGCGCACGCAGCTCTTCATCGCCACCATGTACCTCCACGAGGTCACCTCACCGCAAGCCTTCTCGATGCTCCGCGAGCTCGGGCTGCCGGTACTGCACCCCGAGCGCATCTTCGCCACACCGGATCACATCATCCCGACAGATGACCAGCACGAGCCCTTTGCCGACCCCCGGGCCGTCACCATGCTCGAAGCCCTGCGCCGCAACTGCGCGGAAAACGGCATCCGGCTCTTTGACCTTCCCTCCGGACAGCAAGGCATCGTCCACATGGTCGGCCCCGAGCTCGGCATCACCCAGCCCGGCATGACCATCGTCTGCGGCGACTCGCACACCGCCACCCACGGCGCAGTCGGCTCGATTGCCATGGGCATCGGTACGACACAGGTGCGCGACGTCCTGGCGACCCAGACGCTCGCCATGTCACCGCTCAAAGTCCGGCAAGTGCGCGTCGAAGGCACCCTGCGCCCCGGCGTCACCGCCAAAGACGTCGCGCTGCACATCATCCACCGCCTCGGGGCAGACGGTGGCCTCGGCTACGCCTACGAATTTGCCGGCTCAGTCATCGACAGCATGGACATGGATGGCCGCCTCACCGTCTGCAACCTCGCCATCGAAGGCGCGGCCCGCTGCGGCTACATCAACCCGGACGAAAAAACCTTCACCTACCTGAAAGGCCGCCCCTACGCCCCGAAAGGCGCAGCATGGGATGCCGCCGTCGCGCGCTGGAAATCCTTTGCGAGCGATCCGGATGCCGTCTATGACGACGTCGTAATCATCCCGGCAGACGAGATTGAGCCCACCGTCACCTGGGGCATCTCGCCCGACATGAGCATCGGCATCAGCGGCACCGTCCCGAACCCGGACGACGCCCCTGACGCCGAAACCCGCAAAGCACGCACCACCGCCCTGGAGTACATGAAACTGACCCCCGGCACCCCCATCAAAGGACTGCCGGTAGACGTCGTCTTCATCGGCTCCTGCACCAACGGCCGCATCAGCGATTTTCGCGCAGTCGCTCCCCTGCTGAAGGGCCGGAAAGTCGCGCCAGGCATCAAAGCCCTGGCCGTCCCCGGCTCGCAGATGACCGCCCGCCAGTGCGAAGAAGAAGGCATTGCCGACATCTTCCGCGCCGCAGGCTTTGAATGGCGGCTGGCAGGCTGCTCGATGTGCCTGGCCATGAACCCGGACAAACTCGTCGGGGATCAGGTCTGCGCCAGCACCAGCAACCGCAACTTCAAAGGCCGCCAGGGCAGCCCGACGGGACGCACCCTGCTGATGAGCCCCATCATGGCGGCAGCCGCAGCCGTAACCGGCCAAGTCTCGGACGCCCGCGAGGTCTTTGACATCAACGCCTAACCCCTCCTTTAGCCATGCCCCTCAACACCATCATCACCATCACCGGCAAAGCCGTCCCGGTTCCGGGAGCAGACATGGATACCGACCGCATCATCCCCTCGCGCTTCCTGAAGTGCATCACCTTCGACGAGCTCGCCGGCACCATGTTCTACGACGAACGCTTCAACACCGACGGCAGCACGAAGCACCACCCGATTGACGACCCGGCGCACGCAGGCGCCTGCATCATCTTCGGCGGCGAGAACTTCGGCTGCGGCTCCTCGCGTGAGCATGCACCTCAGGCCATCAAGCGCTCCGGCATCCAAGCCATCGTCGCAGAATCCTTTGCCGAGATCTTCATCGGCAACAGCTCCGGCATCGGCCTGCCCTGTGTCTGCGCCGCGCATACCGACCTGGAAGCCGCCATCGAGCTCACCCGCCGCGAACCCGACACACAGTGGACCGTCAACCTCGAGAACCTGACCCTGAGCTGTGCGAAAGCGAGCTACCCCATCACGATGCAGGCCAACTTCCGCGAAGCCCTCATCCGCGGGCGCTGGGACGCCGTCGTCGAGCTCATGAACGCCCCGGAAACCGTTGCCAAACTGGCAGCAAGCCTACCAGCCCCCTCCCTGAGCTGACCGGGCGCAGCCACCCCGGGCCAATCCCCTGGGGTGGCCACCTCCCGGAGCCGCCCGCGCCCCGGTACCATCCCACTCATCGCTCTGTCACCCCACCCTGCGACAAACCATACCTTCCCATCCCATGCTGGCTATCATCTCACCCCTCATTCAGCGCGGCGTCATCGACAACACGCTGGAAGGCCTCATTGACCTGCGCCTCTGGTGCGTCGACGGCAAAGAGCCGTTCCACTGCCGGATGCGCGGCAACTGCCTGCAGGACATAGCCGGCTGCCGGGTCGAGTTTGAAAACCACAACGCCACCACCAGCACCCCGCAGGAACGCGAACTCAGCGTCCTGCAAGCCCTGCGCGATTCCTCCGGGGACGCCATCGCGGGTGACATCACCCTCTCCCTTCGCAGCCCCGGGCACAACAACCGCCGCGAACTCAACAACAGCCTCGCCATCGAATTCTTCCTTGGCTGCAACGTGCGCATCCTCATCGTCAGCTCAGCCTTCACCTTCACCCTCTCACTGCCCCAGTGGCACATGAGCTGGGAACAGGACAACGCCCAGCGCCTCCTCAACATGGACGCCCTGCGCAACCACGTCGCCTACAACATCGAGCGCTACCGCGGCCCCGGTCTCACCTCCGCCTCACCCCAGTTCCCCCTCTGCGACTGGGACTACCGCCTCAACCGGGCCGAAGCCTGCATGGCCATCTACCCCTCCGTACGCGATAAATACGCAGGCGAGCCGGGCGGCGCCGCCTGCGTCGCCTACGTGATGGACCGCCCCAATCGCCTCGGCGAACTCGCCGCTGAAGAAGAAAGCCGCACAGCCCCCGCCCCCGAGACACCGGTTGCAGACTTTGAAGTCCTGGACTTCATGCCAGCCGAGCACGTACCTCTGCTGCGCCGCGCCATGCACCACGAGCTCTTCCTGAAAGCCTCGCGCATGACCGCCACCGTCCAGCGGCACCTGATGCGCGACCCCGCCTCCCCCTCATCCGTCGTAAAACACGCCGGAGCCTACGTCACCAGCTACGCCGGCATCATCTCACACATCCTGGCCACCATCCTGCTCACCCAGCAGGATACCTTCAACCACGACATCGCCGCCACCCGCATCCGCGTCCTGGAAATGCGCGTAGCCGACCTCGCCGACCTCGGCAAAGACCTCCCGGAAGACGTCCGGACCGAGCTGGACACCGCCGCTCAGACCCTGATCGCCGGACTGGGAGAAATGCTCGGCGGCCTCCGCCGCTCCTGAACCTCCCCGTCCCGCCTCCATGTACCTGGCACACGAGCGCCGAGCCTACATCCTGCGGCTGCTGGAAGCACGCGGCAGCCTGCGCTCCGCGGCACTCGCACGCGAACTCCGGGTCACTGATGAAACCATCCGCACAGACCTCGTCCAACTCCAAGCCGAGGGCCTGTTGCGCCGCGTCCACGGCGGCGCCGTCTACACCCCGCCGGCCCACCGGCTGCACGCTAAAGACACCGTCCGTCTCGACGTTCAGCTGGCGCAGCTGATTGCAGAAAGCATCCCCGCAGGCTCCCGCATTCTGGTGACCGACGCACCGCTCATCCCGGCACTGGCCGCCTGCCTGTTGCAACGCCCCTGCACCTTCATCACCCCCGCACCCGAACTCCTCCTGCAACTGGCGCCGCACGCCCTGCCGCACCACGCCGAATGCACCGGCGGAGCCCTCGACAAAGCCAGCGGACTGCTCCGCTCCGCCGATCCCGAAGCAACCCTCCGCCGCCTCCAGCTGGATCTCGCCCTCTTCACCCCCCCGGCCGTAACCCCCCACAGCATCAGCTACCCCCACCGGCTCCGGGCAGACTGGGCGCGCACCGCCACCCGGCTGGGGATTCCCTGCCTCATCGCCGTCCCCTCAGCCGCCCTGGCGGAAAACAACACCCCGCACCCGCGGGCCCGCTTCAGCACAGAGCTCACCCCGGCACTTCTCGTCACGGAGGACAACCTCCCCCCCGCCTTCACCGAAGCCCTCCCCGCCGCCACCCTCCGCACCGTACCCTACATCTCCCGGGATTCCCTCGTCACCGACAGCGACTGGGAACTGTGACCCCGCCAGCCCCCAACGCACTCCAGACAGCAACGCTCAATCCCGGTGATACGGCGACCCCGCCAGCAGCGTATGCACGCGGTAAATCTGCTCCAGCAGCACCACCAGCGCCAGCTCGTGCTGCATCGTGTGCCGCCCCAGCGACAACACATGCCCGCAAGCCTGCCTCAACTCCGGCGTATGCCCATCCGCTGCGCCGATGAGAAAAGCCACCCGCTTCACCGCCTGCATCTGCCAGTTGCGCACGTGCTGCTCAAACTCGCGCGTGCTCCAATTCGCCCCGCGCTCATCCATCGCGATGCGCAGGCACCCCTCACTGGCATCCAGCAGCCGGCGGGAAACCTCCACCGGGCTGCCCGCCTTCACATAACGCAGCTCCACCCTGCCCAGCGGGCGCAACCTCTGCTCAAAAAAATGCACACCATCCCGGGCATATGACAGCGTAGGTTTCGCCGCAGCCAGCACCAAAATCTCCATGCCGACAAGCCTACTCCATTGCCCTGCAAGATGCAAGTGCAAAGCCCGCCGCACCGGCGCAGACGCCAAAAATCCTTGAATTTCGCGAGATTCGCGCTATAATCACCCCACCGAAACCATGGCCGCCCCCACCAGCCTCAGTCCGATGATGGAGCAGTACCTGCGCATGAAGCAGTCACTGCCCGACGACGTGTGGCTGTTCTTCCGCATCGGGGATTTCTACGAGATGTTCTTTGAGGACGCCATCAACTGCGCCCAAGCCCTCGGACTCACCCTGACAAAGCGCCAAACCATCCCGATGTGCGGCGTCCCCCACCATGCCGCAGAAAGCTACATCGGCCAGATCGTGCAACTGGGCAAGCGGGTCGCCATCGCGGACCAGATGACCGTCCCCGTCCCCGGCAAACTGGTCGAACGCGAAATCACCCGCATCGTCTCCGCCGGCACCCTGGCCGACCTCTCCCTGCTCAACGAAGGGCAAAACAACTACATCGTCGCCTGCTACCGCGAAAAAAACACATGGGGGCTAGCCTGTGCCGACCACACCACCGGCGAGTTCACCGTCGCCGATTACGACTCGCCAGAAGCACTTCGCGACGAGCTCGGCCGCATTCAGCCGCGCGAAATGCTGGTCAGTGACGACCAGCGGGAAGACTTCGCCGGCCTGCCGGTCACCCTGTACTACGACGCCTACACCTTCCTGCCCGGCATCGCCCGTCCGACCCTGGAAAGCCACTTCCGCGTACACTCACTGGACGGCTTCGGCTGTGCACATCTCGTCGCAGCCCTGGGAGCCGCCGCCGCCATCCTGCACTACCTGAAACACCAGCTGCGCCGCAGCACCGATCACCTGCGCACCCTCGCTCTGCGGCGCACCGAAGGCACCGTACTCATTGATGCAGCCAGCCGTCGCAATCTCGATCTGGTCGAAGCCCGGGGCGGCATCAAAAACACCCTGCTGGGCACACTCGATACCACCAGCACCCCCATGGGCGCACGCCTGCTGCGCGAGTGGATTCTGCACCCGATCTGTGAACTGCCCGAGCTGACACGCCGCCAGAATATCATCGCGGCGTTTCAGCGTGAGCCATTTCTGATGAGCAAACTGCGCGACTCCCTGCGCCGCGTGCGCGACATGGAGCGCCTGACCTCACGCCTCGCCCAGGGCGCCGGCAACGCCCGCGACCTGCTCGCACTCGCCACCTCGCTGGCAAGCCTGCCGGACATCACCGGGGATCTCTCAGCCATCGCCCTTTCCGAGGTAGCACTCAGCGCTCTCCGGGATCGTCTCGGTGACTTTGCCGAGCTCTCCGACAAGCTTCTGCGAGCCGTTGTGGATGAACCGCCCGTGTCCGTGAAGGAAGGCGGCATGTTCCGCGACGGCTACGACACCCAGCTCGACGAGCTGCGCCAAGCATCCCGCGAAGGCAAGGACTGGCTGAGCGACATGGAAACCCGGGAGCGGGCCTCCACCGGAATCGACTCACTCAAAATCCGCTACAACAACGTCTTCGGCTATTACATCGAAGTCACCAAAGCCAACTACGCCAAGGTGCCGCAGCACTACGTACGCAAACAAACCCTGGCCAACGCCGAGCGGTTTGTCACCGACGAACTCAAAAAACTCGAAAGCTCCATTCTCGGCGCAGATGAACGGGCCCGCCAGCTGGAATACGAACTCTTCTGTACCCTGCGGGAGGACGTGCGCAGCCACATCGACCCGATCCAAAGCAGCGCCCGGGCCCTGGCGGAAGTAGACGTCCTGCTGTCACTCGCCGAGACCGCCCAACGCCACCGCTACTGCCGTCCGGAACTGGATGAATCCCGCCGCCTCGAAATCACCAACGGACGCCACCCTGTCATCGAGCAGGTGCAAACCGACACCTCCTTTGTCCCGAACGACACCGTAATGGGCGAGGACTCCGACCGCGTGCTCATCCTCACCGGACCGAACATGGCCGGCAAAAGCACCTACATCCGGCAAGTAGCCCTCATCACCCTCATGGCACAAATCGGCTCCTACGTCCCGGCCGAAAGTGCACGCATTGGCCTGGTGGACAGGATTTTCTGCCGCGTCGGCGCCAGCGACGACATCGCCCGCGGCCAATCCACCTTCATGGTGGAGATGAGCGAAACGGCCCTCATCCTCAACAACGCCACCGCCCGCTCCCTCGTCATTCTGGATGAAATCGGACGCGGCACAGCCACCTTCGATGGCCTCTCAATCGCCTGGGCCGTAGCCGAGCACCTGCACGACATCATCGGGGCCCGCACACTCTTTGCCACGCACTACCATGAAATGGTCGACCTGCAGCACACACACCCGGCAGTCAGCAACTGGCACGTCGAAGTGCGCGAATGGCAGGACGAAATCGTCTTCCTGCGCAAAGTCCTTCCCGGACCAGCCGATAAATCATACGGCATCCAGGTAGCCCGGCTGGCGGGTTTGCCGGCACCGATTATCGAACGCGCCAAGCAGATTCTGACCCATCTGGAAATGACAGCGACGGCCCGCGAACCGAAAGCAGCCCGCCGCAAACGCGCCAAAGCCACCGGCCTGCCTGCCGCCCAGGAAGCAGACGTCGCACAGCTTGACATGTTTGACCTGCTGGATCCCGGCACCGAATAACGGGTGCATTCACAGTCGCAGGATTTGCTTACCGCCTTCAGCTTATGAACGTCATCGGGAATTCCGTTGTGATCACCCACCGCGAAAGCGCCCTGCCTCTTTTCCCCCGGCTCATGTTGCTGTTTAGCTTCCTTCTGGGAGTACCCATGACACTGTTGCTCGGATTCAATGCTCTTCTCTCCATTCCAAACCAAACCGGCAACGCGTGGATCCCGGCATTGGGCATCGGCGTTTTGTTCGGAATCATATGGCCAGTCGTGTGGACCGCGTGCACCTTCATTTTTGCAGTCGTTCCCCGGTTTGGGAGAACCGTTGTCACGGCAGACAGGGAGCACCTCATCATCCGGCGGCACGTCTTTTTCTGGCGCTGGAGGAAGCAGACTTTTGCCAACGACGGGACCACCCGCCTTTCTCTGGGCATGACCACCGAAAGACGGGAAAAAGGAAAAGTCATCCAAGTCCATCAAGTCCGACTGAGCGACTCACGCAGAAACACCATCCTTCACGAGTCCCGCGATCAGACCAAGGAACAGACCCTGCTCCGTCTTCTGGAGTCCATGAGGAGCGGCATCTGAATCACCCTCCGCCCGTCTCCTGCCGTCCGCGCCTCAGCACCGCGCCTGCCCGGGCTTCAGCGAACCACACCGACCCGAAGCACAGCTCAGCACACCGACCCGAAGCACAGCTTAGCACGCCGGCCCAGGGCAGAAGCCCAACCAAACCCGTACCAAAAGCAAAACAAGCCTGCTCCGCAAGCGGAACAGGCCCCTTCAAAAAACAGAACAGAACCAACACCTCACGGCTGAAGGCGCTGAATATCCCATGCCCCATCCGGCTGAAGCGTGTACATAAAGCGGTCATGCACGCGACCGGGTCCTCCCTGCCAAAACTCCATATGGTGCGGAACAATACGGAAACCACCCCAGAAATCAGGCAGAGGCACCTCGCCCTCGGCAAACTTGTGCCTCAGCTCAGCGAGTTTCATCATCAGAAGCTTGCGCGTCGAAATCACCTGGCTCTGGTGAGACACCCAGGCACCAAGCTGAGACTCGCGCGGGCGGGTCAGGAAATACTTCAGCGTCTCCGCCCGGGTGATCTTCTCCGCGCGGCCATACACAATGATCTGGCGTTCCAGCGTCACCCAAGGCAGCAGCATGCACATCTCCGGATTCGACGCGATTTCACGCGCCTTGCGGCTGGTATAATTCGTAAAAAACACGTACCCGCGGTCATCATAGTACTTCAGCAGCACCGTGCGCAACGACGGCCTGCCATCCGGAGTGGACGTCGCGATACTCATCGCATTGGGCTCGGGGATACCCGCCTTAAGAGCCTGCTTGAACCAGATGTCGAACTGCTCAAAAGGAGTATCCGCCAGGTTCTCCCGGTGCAACGTATCCTTGAGGTACTCTTCTCTGAAAGCCGATAAATCCATACCCCAGTGTACCACTCACGCCCCACCGAAGCAAGGCTTAATCCACCATCTTCACCTCAACGCTCGCTGGGCACAAACGAAACACTGAACACAATCGTCCCCTGCGCCAGCAAACGAATCTGAATGCGGTTCGGGCTCATCTGTACGCGGTACGCATCATGCTCCACCGGAGGACTTGGGTGAAAGCGCCCCATACGCTCAGGCGACAACACAGCCGAACGCAAAAGCGTTACCAAGCGACCTGCGCTCATGTGCATCATCTCCTCAAAATTATCTGTCGGCAGAGTCAGCTGCGGTATATTCTTCGAACTCACGTCCCCACTATACACAGCCCAACCGAATTGTCAAGATCTAGAATCCCGTCAAATGCATTCCGGCCCCACAGATTGCCCCACACAAACAAACAGCAGCGGGGAACACCCTCACCACAGTCCCACTCACAAACCGTCCTCTATCCACCGGGACAAGACATCAAGAACCCCCAGCCACATCGCAGCGACACTGTTCCACCCCAGGAAACCACCCCTACCCGAAAGCCAGGCAGAAAAAACCAACGCCGGCACACACAACATCGCACCGCTCACCGCCATACGAAGCCTTTCCCAGGCCGCAACGCAGCCTTTACCACAACTCAGACAAAAAAATCACAGTCTCATCCACTTTTTGTCTTGACTTCCTGGCTCTCTCCACCTATAATTCGCCCGTTCCCACAAGGAACACAAAACTCAGAATCCTCGGGGTATTAGCTCAGTTGGTAGAGCGCCTCAATGGCATTGAGGAGGTCAGCGGTTCGAACCCGCTATGCTCCACTCACAAAGGGTTGCAACGAAAGTTGTAACCCTTTTTTCATTCAAGTGAGTGTGGCGGGGGGGGGGGGATACACCGGAACGCCCAAAAGCTTCCGTTCTTTTACGGTTGATCGAACCGCAGGCAGGCTTGTTGAATCCATCGCAAACAACAACGCCGCCCTTACCGCCCATGCCTCCCACAGTAACCCCGGCTTATGTCCTTAAGTCAGACCAGAACGCGCATCCCATAAAACACTGGAACACATGACAATTCAAACGCCCTCGCCCTATACCAGCAATCGAGGAAAACACTCCGCTCTCCCTTCCGGGAAACTCGTCACCCCGAACCACAAAAAGGACAGACGAAACTGCGGCTCCCAACGCCGGCACACAGCCCTACGCACTCAATGAATTGGCCCGTACTCAAAAAGTGGGTGCTGCCCTGCCGCCTTATATCGCGTTTCGGTATTACCGTCAAGCGCAATCCGAAACATTCGGACAACCTCAAGAACCATGTTGATTAGTTTGCATGCCGCCTGCAGAATGGCAGAGGTCATTTCTCCCCCCGTGAAAAGACCGCCAAGGACTCTGCATGCAACTCCAAAACAGTAAGGCGCAAGGACCTGCTCCCTGCGCCTTCTTACACGTTTTTGAGTACCAGCTGTGGGACTCGAACCCACACTCCGTAGAACTCGATTTTGAGTCGAGCGCGTCTACCAATTCCGCCAAGCTGGCATCTAGCGAACGCCGTTGCCATATTAAACAGGAAAAGAGAGAATCTGTCAAGCGAAATGCAGCGCCTATTGGATTCAAAGCACGAGAAAATATCCCAATCCCCCGACTTTCCCATAATGCCTGCGGCGCATCGCATCTATATTCCCACCGATACGACTCTCCGTTACGATTCCCGCTCTTCCACGTTCACACACAGCATCACGTCATATGTACAAGTTGAATACTCCATCAATGTTCTTCTATACGGACTCTTCTCCGCCCACCTGCATCCCTGTAATGAAAACGAGCTTTGTTCATAAACTTCACCACCCCTCTCCCGCCTACCATCGCCATGGCGGTGGCGTTCCCCGCGGCGGCGCTACTGAATCACTCATGGTGCGCCCGGCGAAGCCGGTGTGCGTGGTCGTGGTGTTGCCACGGCCGTCCGTGGCGGTTGGCGGTCTGCGTAGTAATGCCCGTGGCGGTAAAGGCTCGGGTGAAGGAGCTGGTGATGCCGCTGTGGTCGGTCTGCGTGGTGACGAAGCCATCCACGACCCGGGCGGTG